>NZ_JBALPG010000044.1:0-102725 GCF_036965245.1 Neobacillus drentensis | reverse complement strand
TGCGAAAAGAGCCTTTAAATTTTTTATTGAAGATATTTACTTCTAATTTCCTCTAGGTTAACGGAATTAATATCATCGACAACATCTATAACACCGATTAATTCCTCTTCATTTAAATAAATTCCGTAGGAACCTGCTTTTTCGATGTTAAATTCAACATTAACGGAACCATTTACACCGGTAAAATCAGTAACAATTTCTTTTGTATTTGATTTCAAAATCAAGAAGTACCCATCTGGAGTATCAAATGATGTTAAATCAATTGACATTTTCGTCTTTATCCCTTTATTAATCACCATGATCAATGGTTCTAATTCATAACCGATTCCTTTAATTGCTAATGTTTGCTCATTATTTGTTAACTGTGCTTTATTGACTAGTCTATTAGTAGGCACCTTGCTGATGTCAGTACCATAGATACTTGGTTGTTGTTGATTGGAAGCTGAAGCAGTAGATTTGGTCGATGAATCAATACCAGTTGCATCACTGCTGGATACAGATATAGTCTTAAGATTATCTACCACCTTAATCGTTCCACGTTTCATTCCCATCCAACAGCTAAAAGGAATATCTTCATTACCTGGAGTGAATTCAATGATGTTTTTCCCACTTTGAAGTTTCTGTTCTAAATTCATATCAGGCATTACAATCGTATTGTTGCAGCCGGTAAGCTGCTCACCATCTATGACCCACTTAACAGGCATTCCCTTTTGAACATAAAGAGTATTTGGAGTATAGCCGTATACGTTTGCAGTCATATTTAGAACCTGCACACCATCCTTAATTGTTGCTTTTGTCGCATTCGCAGGGGCAGCGGGATTGTCACCAAAGGCGCTAATGTTAGCGAATATAGAGGCCGGGCTTAAATTCATTCCAGCAAGAGCCAAGCCCCTATTACTCATAACAAGTCCAAGAACGACAATAAGAATTCCACTAAATTTAAGGATTTTTTTTGTATAACCTTTACTTAAAAGACTTGATAATGCCCCGAATGTCAGCATTAGTGGAACGGTTCCTATGGCAAACATGAACATGGATAAAGCACCGCTAATTGCACTGCCTGTTCCTAAAGCATATAGCTGCATTGTTTGCAATGGACCGCATGGCATTAATCCATTAAATATTCCTACAAAAAACGGTGTTTTAGGTTTAGGTTTACCTAACAATTTCAAAACAGAGGTTGGTAGTTTGAGTTGAAGCTTTCTAAAAGCTTTAAAGCCAGCCATATTAAAGCCCATTACAATCATGAATACTCCGGCCAAAATTTGCATTGCAGCCTTTGTCGTTAGGGAAAGAGCAAAAACGGAACCAATGGCACCAACGATTCCGCCTATAATGGTATAGGATACAACTCTTCCAAGGTTATATAAAATAGCTGGTTTCATTGCATCAAATTTACTTTGACTTTCCTTTCCGATGGTTTGGGAAAGCATAATACCACCGCACATTCCTACACAATGAATGGAAGTAATCAATCCAACAAAAAATAACAGAGCATAGGAGGCATTTTTGAGTTTATCTTCCATATTAAAGCTGCCTGTATTTATTCCAAGCAACAGAATAGCAGCAACAACAATGATGATTCCAATAAACTTATAATCCCTTGCATTTTCTGTATTGTAGCCGACACGATTAATCGCAGCCTTTATCTCATTTATACTGCATATCTCATCATTAAATTCAATATCTGCATATTGGCCGCTAAAATTTGCTTTTACATCGATAACACCATCTAATTTTTTTACAGTTCTTTCAATCCGCTTTTCGCAAGATGTACAGGTCATATCGTACACCTTAACCCTTTGGTTTCTAATACTCATAAAATTCCCTGCCTTTATCAATTAATGAGAATTATAAAATGATAGGTAAAGTTTATGAAAAAGATATGTTGGTGATATGAAGAAAGAAGGGGCACCGGTGAACATTTTGTAGACAAAATAGGTCCAAAGAATGTCCATTCATTTTTTTGAAATTTTACGCATGTCCTTGGTACTATTTTTGTGATGGGCGGATTAAAGATGTAACAATGAGTTCATCTTTAGGAGTGGCTGCCATGAAAATAGACGGCGTTTTTTCTGGAGGGGGAATTAAAGGATTTTCACTCATTGGGGCCTATGAAGAAATTGAAAACAGGGGCTTTCAGTTTGTAAGGGTCGCAGGAACGAGTGCAGGCTCAATTGTTGCCGCCTTAATTGCCGCAGGCTATACGAGTAAAGAAATTTATCAATTGGTGGATGAGTTCAATCTGCCTAAAATGCTTGATGCTCGTAAAACCATCATCCCATTTTCCATTGCTAAATGGCTGCTCGTGTATTGGAAGCTTGGACTTTATAAAGGAAATGAACTAGAAAAATGGATGAAAGAGACGCTCGAAGCAAAAGGGTTAAGAACTTTTTCTGATTTGCCTCCTAATACACTTAGAGTGATTGCTTCAGACCTGTCGAATGGACAAATGGTCGTTTTGCCTGATGATTTAGAAAAGTACGGGATTTCACCAGGTTCTTTCTCTATTGCTAAAGCAATTAGAATGAGCTGCAGTATCCCTTACTTTTTTGAACCTGTTAAATTGCGTTCAATGGATGGCGTGAATATTTTGGTGGACGGCGGGGTACTCAGTAATTTTCCAATGTGGCTTTTTGATAAGGATAATGTAAAAAAAGTCAGACCTGTGCTTGGGATTAAACTTAGCCCCAGTGAATATGAACATGAAAAACATAAAATAAAAAACGGCATTCAATTATTTGGGGCATTATTTGAGACTATGAAGGACGCGCATGACCAACGATATATTTCCAAAAAGCATGTCGAAAATATTATTTTTATTACTGCTGAAGGAGTATCGTTAACTGAATTCCATTTATCCGAAGAAAAAAAGCGGAAATTATTTAATATAGGGAGAGAACATGCGAAAAAGTTTTTGAACAGTTGGGGGTATTAATCAAAAGTGGAACCTTATTAAAAAGAAAAATCGAGTGTCTAAAAGGACGCTCGATTTTTCTTTTTTCCTTTTTTGCCGTCAATTACGGTCAGGTGAGCAGGAGATTTCTTTTTTGTCTTGCTGGTTTTCTTTAATGTTGTTAACGTTCCAAGAGAAGAGGTTTTTACATTTGTATCTCCACTCTTTTGCTGTAATCGTTTTTTTGACCTTTTTGCTGCTTTAAGAAATGCCTGCTGCTCTTTTTTCTGAGGACTCGAATTTGAAAACTTTCGAACAAGGAAATAAATCACCAAACCGATCAATGCGATGACAGCTATTCTCTGAATGAAACCGGCTGGATTAGCTGTAAATGAACCAATAAGGCCCACTAGAGCAAGAACGATAAGTACTCCAACAATAATTACAGGTGTCCGATTTTTCAAGAATGCCACCTCCCTAAGAGCATCTTAAGCATTTTTTTAGTCTTTTAAACACTACAAAACAAAGATTTAGACAATTTCTTCACTTTCCATGTCGTACGCCGTTTCCTTTTCCTTTTTAAGCAATTCGTTAAAGGAAAGAATCGCCACTTCGACCTGGTCATTACTGGGCTCCTTTGTCGTTAACAATTGAAGCCAAAGTCCCGGAAGACCTAAATATCTTAAGACTGGAAAATCACGAAGCTTGTTCGTGACTTGTAAGACTTCAAAGGAAATACCTAATACTACCGGTATTAAGAGAAGACGGTCGACAACTCGTAACCATAGCGGTGATGTCGGAACTAACATATAAACAAATACACCGACAATAACGGTAAATAAGATGAAACTGCTGCCGCAGCGGTAATGCAGGCGGGAATGGGCCTGAACATTTTCAACGGTCAGTTCTACCCCTGCTTCAAAGGTGTTAATTACTTTATGCTCAGCACCATGATATTGAAACACTCTTTTGATTAGCGGGGTAAGTGAGACAAAATATATATAAGTAAGGAGCAGCAGTAGCTTAAAGAAGCCTTCCACCAAGACTTGAGCAAAATCGGATGGAAAAATTGGTTTCGTTAGTACTGCTAAGAATACAGGAATCAACGTAAAAGCAAATTTTCCAAATAAAAATGAAATGACCCCGATAACTGCTACTCCAAGATACATCGTCAATTTTGAGACTTCTTTTTCGTTAATTGTGGAATCGTCTTTTGGATCCACATCAAATCGTTCAGTAGAGAAGTTTAAGTGTTTTGAACCATTCGCACTAGATTCAATAATGGCAATGATTCCGCGAAGAAACGGGATTTTTTTTAAGCTAGTTAAAGTAGGATTCGCTTTCCGCGGCAAATGAAAGTATTCAACAGAACGGTCTTTTCTGCGAATTGCGGTAACATAATGATGTTTTCCGCCAAACATAACTCCTTCAACGACCGCTTGGCCGCCATATACGGGTTTTTTAGAATTGGACATGGTCATTAACACCAACCTATAACAAAGTTGCACAATAGCAGAAATGATAAATCTGTTTGTACTTAAATGTATTCTACTAAAAAAATGAAAAAACCTCTAGGAAGACAGAATATTTCCAACTAAATTTAGCAAAAAATTTTTTTTATGAAAGGATTGTATTTCTAAGGGCATAATATGGATGGAATTTATCATCAAATTTACTATTCGATAATAATNNAAGCTAATTTTTTTTACACTGAAAAAAGGGGTTGTTTCAATGGCAAATGATCATAAAATAGAAAATTATCCAAAACCTATGTCCTTTTTGACAATGGTTTTTTGGACAGGTTTATTTGGTGGAATTTTTTGGGGAACAATTGGGTATATCGCATCCTTTCTTAATTTTACAGAAGTTGGCCCAAATGTCATATTAGGACCCTGGTCTCTTGGGGATTGGAAAAATGGCTGGATTGGAACGGTAGTATCCATCATGTTAATGGGTGTATTATCAATTTTTGCCGCTTTTATTTATTATGCCCTTCTAAGAAAATTCAAAGGTATATGGTTTGGGCTTGGTTATGGGCTTGTTATATTCTTACTTGTGTTCTTTATTCTGAATCCACTATTTCCCGGAATAAAATCGTTTTCTGATTTAAGCAGGGATACCATCATTACTTCCATTTGTTTATATATCGTATATGGAACCTTCATTGGTTATTCCATTAATTATGTGTTTGAACTTAATAAAGTACAAGAGAAAGAGGCCTCTACTTAAGTTGCTATTAGTCGGATTTGATAGGTTGTGATAAAATATTTTTGTCCAATGTAAATTCGAAAAGGAGAGTGGAGACAAATGGAAAAAATAGAAAGACTAAGATCGGATTTTTCACACCATGGAATTGATGGGATTCTGATAACAAGCCCATTTAATCGCCGCTACATATCTAATTTTACTGGCACTGCCGGTGTTGTTTTAATTAGTCATGACAAGGCGCTGTTTATAACAGATTTCCGTTATATAGAACAAGCATCTAGCCAGTGTCAAGGATTCGAAATTGTTAAATTTTCTAGTTCCATTCCCGAAGAAGTAGCACGTCTTGCTAAAGAATTGGGAATTCAAAAATTGGGATTTGAAGAAGATTATTTAACATACTCTTCCTTTAAAATATATGAGAAAGAAATTGAAGCTGAACTTGTGCCAATTTCCGGTGTCGTTGAAAAGTTACGCTTGATTAAGACTGATGCAGAGATTAATATATTAAAGGTAGCAGCAGATATTGCTGATGCTGCATTTAAATACATTTTAGACTTCATTCGTCCTGGAAAAACGGAATTAGAGGTATCGAATGAATTAGAGTTCTTTATGAGAAGGGCCGGTGCGACTTCTTCCTCTTTTAATACAATTGTTGCTTCTGGTTACCGCTCTGCCCTGCCACATGGAGTTGCAAGTGATAAAAAAATCGAGGCTGGAGATTTGGTGACATTGGACTTTGGTGCTTACTACAATGGGTATGTCTCTGATATTACGAGGACAGTTGCTGTCGGCGAGCCTGATGTGAAACTGAAAGAAATTTACAATATTGTTCTTGAAGCACAATTACGAGGTATGGACGGTATAAAGCCAGGTATAACAGGTAAGGAAGCAGATGCGTTAACGCGAAACTACATAACAGAAAAGGGTTATGGGGAATACTTTGGTCATTCAACAGGTCATGGTATTGGGCTTGAGGTTCACGAAGGTCCTAGCTTGTCAATTAAATCTGACACCATTTTAGAAACTGGAATGGTTGTAACATGTGAACCTGGTATCTATATCCCAGGCCTTGGCGGCGTTCGGATAGAAGATGATACATTGATTACGAAGGATCACAACCAAGCTCTCACTCATTCAACAAAAGAACTTATTATACTGTAATGAATTTAGGAGGATTTAATCATGATATCTGTAAACGATTTTAAAACAGGATTAACAATTGAAGTGGATGGCGGCATATGGCGTGTTATGGATTTCCAACATGTAAAGCCAGGGAAAGGAGCAGCGTTTGTTCGTTCAAAACTGCGTAACCTTCGTAATGGAGCGATTCAAGAAAAAACGTTCCGTGCCGGTGAGAAAGTGGAAAAAGCTCAAATCGATAATCGTAAAATGCAATATCTTTATGCAAGCGGTGATTCTCACGTGTTTATGGATATGGAATCCTACGAACAAGTGGAACTCCCAGCTAGCAACATTGAATATGAATTAAAGTTTTTAAAAGAAAATATGGAAGTTCACATCATGATGTTTAATTATGAAACTCTTGGTGTGGAATTACCGAACACAGTTGAATTAGAAGTAACGGAAACAGAGCCAGGAATTAAAGGCGATACAGCTTCTGGCGGTACAAAGCCTGCAACCCTTGAAACAGGCCTTATTGTTCAAGTTCCATTCTTTATCAACCAAGGTGATAAATTAATCATCAATACAACAGAAGCCTCTTATGTATCACGTGCATAATTTGTTTATCATTTAAAAGCCTTAGTCCGAAAAAATCGGACTAAGGCTTTTTTTTACATCTGGGTTTCTAGTGGTCTTAATATTTTTCCTTTTGCTAGCTTGAAAACTTCACCAAATAGTAAGAAATAAAAGCAAGTTTACTTACTACTATTTGCTAAAATGAACTTGAAAAATAATAGAAAGTTAAGAGGTGGATCAGAATATGAAGCGAATAACTGCTTTCTTTTTCCTCTTCATTTTAATCGCAATAGCAGCAGTGGGCTGCAGCTCCAAACTTGATGATGAAAGTTGGAAGCTTGATAAAAAACACCAGCCATTGCCTGATTATGTATTAAATTCATCAGAAATAATTCAAGAAACATATATTATGGCATCTTGACCAAAGTAGGGGAACCCATGAAAAAAATATTAATCGGATTCTACATTTTGATAATTATTGGAATTATTGTTTGCATTAGTAATAGTGATATTTTTGATAATAAGAATTCCAAAGCTATTGCAGCAGGAGAAAAGGTATATAACAAAAATTGCTTAGTTTGTCACGGAGAAACAGGAAAAGGTGAGGGCTTAAATGCAGGGACAGCACTTAATAGTCAGAACTTTTTAAACACTGTCTCCGATAAAGACCTGTTCAATTACGTAAAATATGGCAGGGAAGGTACAGGTATGCCTGCTTATGGGCCAAGATTATCAGAAAAAGATATAAATAATCTTGTTGCCTTTATGAGGGATTGGCAAACAGAGGAAAAAGATTATGCTGTTCCAAAAACGATTTCTGGTAATCCTGAACGTGGGGAAAAGCAATATAATTTGTATTGCCTTAACTGTCATGGTGAAGCTGGTGCTGGTAAACTAAAAATGGGGACCGTTCTCGCTAATCCTCAGTACTTAAAATATACTACCGATAAGCAGATTTGGCTTTCCACTGCTTATGGTCGTGAAGAAACACGCATGGGGCCGTCATTAAAAGGGCTTGATGGAGCTCGGCAGTTGAGTAAAGAGGAAATAACAGACATCGTCAGCTATATCCGCACGCTTAAGCCCAAAACTGAAACACCTAATGATTATCTTGAACCTTGAACCTAATAAGTAGGTTCAGGTTTTTTTTATCTATTGGCTATGTTAAAGCTCATTGTTGATTTTGCCACTCTGTTGATTGGAGCGGTAGTCAACAGACAAGTTTAACAGAGCCTATCTATTAAATAAATACCGATTACAAATCTAACCTGAACTTCCGCATTTCTTACAATTGTGACAATTTTATGGTGTTTTTTTGACAAAATCGTAACTTTTTTTATTACTTAACAAAATGTTCAAGAGTGAATCAACAACTTAATGTAGATAAAGATTATATTTATTTCAAAGAGGGCTATAGTGAAAAATGGGACCTTCAACTAATGAGTTATTGAAGGTCAAGGAGGATTAATATGCTTAAGAAAAAGTGGTTGGCATTATTCGTCATTACTTCATTCTTAACTGGCTTTATCAGTTCAAAAGCCAGTGCTGAAACAGTATTTCCGGCAGATAAGTTTCCTTTTAAGGAAATGCAAGTACAGGTAATGCCAGAGTTTGATTACCCTGAGGATTGGGGATCGAGAGATGTTCCGTCATTACTAATAGGCCAATACGGAACGATTACGAACAAGAGTGGCCAAGACTATGATGGGAAAATAGAAATTCCTGTTCCTGCTATGGAAAAGGGATTTGAAGCCTACTTAGTAGCAGAATTTCCGGAAGAAAATAAGCCAGAAGTTCAGCGGCCATATGACATAGACAAAGAAAAAGGGATTGTAACCTGGAAGCCGTCTAAAGCAATCAAAAATAATGAAACATATAAATTTGTTATCGAGTACTATACAAAATCAATCGATGTTAAAGATAATAAAAATTTTACATATGAACTGACTAATAATGCTGAAATCGAAAAATTAGATGTTGTCTTTTATGCACCAATGGATGCAAAGGAAATCAAGCTTGAGCCAAAGGCAGAAAATAATACAAAAAGTGAATATGGAGAAGAGCTATATTACTACCAATATAAAAATGTAAAAGCGGGAGATAACTTAAAATATTCCTTCTCCTATAAGAAAGACGGAACAGAATCTACAATGGAAGCTATCAACAAGCAGCAGCCTCCAAAGGACGAAAACCATAACGGTGTAACCGCAACAGACCAAATTAATAAAGGGAGCTCAGGCAACTCAAAAAGTCCGATCATCGGAGTGGGTGGAGCATCGATAATAGGAATTGCAATCATTATCGCAGGACTCTTTGTTTACCTAGGATTGAAAGGTAAGTTCCAAACAGATCGCATGACAGCTAAGGGAAAAAAACATAAAACGCAGCAAAAGCAAACTACGGTCAAAAAAGACAATAAGTCTGTTAATGCCGAAGAAAAGAAGGAACTGCGTAAAAAGCTTTTAACAGGAAAAATTGACCAGGAAATGTATGAAGAAGAAATGAAAAAATTACTCTAATGGGGTGAGAAGATTGAAAAAAAATACGTTAGTTATGCTTGGTGGTTTTATTATTGCTGGTGCTATTGTTTTCTTGCTTATGGCAGCAACGCCGGGTTCTAGCGGTGTTGAATTAACGTTGAAAGAATTATTGGCAACACAAGAACAGCATAAAGACGACTTTGTTACGGTAGAAGGTTTATTAATTGAAGAGTCGATTAAATGGAATCCTGACAAAATTGAATTGAAATTTGATGTAAAAGATAATGATGGCAATATTATGCACGTCATTAATAATGGAACAAAACCTGACAACTTTTCCGAAGGGGTTATTACAATTCTTCAAGGATCTCCTACAAAAAAAGATACATTTGAAGCCGAATCTGTGAAAACAAGATGTCCTTCAAAATATGAAGGAAAAGACATGAAAGACTATGATCCTGAAACACATAAAGAAAAGTTAAATCAACCACCGAATGAAAAATAACAGGTTCAGTTAAGAAGGTGACGAAATGTTTTTATTTGCCAACGCAACAATTTATATCGGATTAGCTATTGCTATCTATTCGCTCCTCATTATCACTTTGGGGATCAGTACAAAAAATCAAAAGCTCGTTAATAGTGGAAAAGGTGGAATGATTGCATTATTTGTATGTGCATCACTTACTATGCTTTCCTTGTTCTACCTTTTAGCAACATCTCAATTTCAATACGAATACGTTCACGATTATACGAGCAGTGAACTTCCAGTCATTTATAAACTTACCGCCTTGTGGGCTGGTAATGCTGGTTCCTTGTTACTGTGGACATTCTTCTTAACGCTATACATGATTATGATTGCTTTTTCAAGAAAGTTGAAAGGAAATCCAATGGTTCCATACATTTCAGCCATCCTTTTGGCCAACGCGGTTTTCTTCTTCTTTATTCTTGGATTTGTCGCAAAGCCATTCATGTTATTAGATACTGTCCCAATTGAAGGAAAAGGGTTAAACCCAATGCTTCAGAATCCTGGAATGATCATACATCCAGTTACACTTTACCTTGGTTATGTTGGTCTTGCAGTTCCATTTGCCTTTGCCATGGCAGCATTGATTTTGAAAAATGTCGATGATTTCTGGATTAAAATGACGAGACGATGGACGATTATTGCCTGGTTATTTTTAAGTTTGGGAAATATTTTTGGTGGTCAATGGGCATATGTGGAACTTGGATGGGGCGGTTACTGGGCATGGGATCCTGTAGAAAACGCTTCCTTTATGCCGTGGTTAACAGCCACTGCCTTCCTGCATTCCGTCATGATCCAAGAGCGAAAAAATATGCTGAAAGTTTGGAATATCAGCTTAATCATTGTTTCATATGCACTAACGCTTTTCGGAACGTTCCTTGTACGAAGTGGAGTACTGACATCTGTTCATGCATTCTCAAATTCAAATTTAGGTTTATACTTCTTAATCTTCATGGGCGTTGCTGTCATTCTATCATTATATGTATTAATGAGCCGCTACAATCTGCTTAAACGCAGTGCTGGAGAATTTAATTCCTTTGTTTCCAAAGAAAGCAGTTTCTTGGTTAACAATCTATTATTAGTTGGAGCAGCATTTGCCGTTTTCTGGGGTACTATTTTCCCGCTCGTATCTGAAGCTGTTCGCGGTACGAAAGTAACAGTTGGGCTGCCATTCTTTAATAAGGTTGAAGCACCAATTCTATTATCGATGATGTTTGTCATGGCAGTCTGTCCACTCTTGGCCTGGCAGAAGTCAACAGTAAAAAATCTTAAGAAAAACTTTATGATTCCAGCTATCCTTGCTGTTATTGGCATGGTACTAATGGTTGTGCTAGGGATTCAAAAAGCATGGGCAGTCATTGGCTATGGGGTTATTATTCTATTATTAATCACCCATTACTTAGAGTTCTATAGAGGGGTAAAAGCAAGAAGAAAAATGACAAAAGAAACACCACTTGTTGCCTTGTACCGCTTAATGATCCGTAATCGCCGCCGCTATGGAGGATATATCGTTCACCTTGGCATCGCATTCATTACAATGGGGATTATCGGCTCACAAAACTATGATTTAGAGACGATGAAAACAGTTTCTTTAGGACAATCGATTGAACTTAAAGATTACCGACTCAATTATGAACGGCTTGACCAAAAAAGAGAGGGAATTAACGATATTGTCTATGCCGATATTACCGTTTTTAGAAATGGTAAAAAACTCGGTACCTACCAACCGGAAAAAGTATTTTATGGTAACTGGGATCAGCCTTCTTCTGAAGTAGCCATTATTTCTTCACTGAAGGAGGACTTATATATCGTTTTAAGTGCTTGGGAAGACGATGGAAAGGCAACGTTTGTTGTGAAAATTAATCCAATGATGAACTGGTTATGGTTTGGTTCCTTCATGATTGTAATAGGTGCTTTGTTCGCCGTTTGGAACGGAAAATATGGTAATGTCACTCCGAGATACACTGGAATACGCAAAGAGGTGTCCTAAAAATGAGAAATAAAATTTGTCTAGGTTTCCTCATCATTGCGTTTATCTTTCAGGGCACGTTCTTCCGAGTGGAGGCAAAACAGATTGACTATAAATCTGCAGAGTTTAAAGCGGTTGCCCAGCAATTTGCATGTACTTGCGGCTGCGGACAGGATCATTATGAATGTGATCCCAATACGTGCAATCTTACAACTGAGTTTAAAAAAGATTTAGTTGAAATGATGAACAAAGGCTGGGATAAGGATAAAATCCGTGAATACTACGTCAATATTTACGGTGAAGAAATATTAACTTCTCCTGAGAAAAGCGGTTTTAGCCTAACAGCTTGGGTTCTCCCATTTGTTGTACTAGGAGCAGCAGGAATAGCTGTGTTCATCATTATCCGTAAATGGGTGAAGAAAAAAGGACCGGAAGAAATAGTCAATGAATTCGAGAACACTGAGAATGAAGTAGAAGATGAAATCCTCTCTTCCATGATCGATGAAGAACGCAAAAAGTATCTTTAGGATGTGAACAAAATGCACGATATCTCAATCATTTCGATGATTTTCACTGCTTCATTGGCGCTAGTTTGTCTATTTCTAATAATATCGCCGTTATTTAAGTGGGATTCTTATTTACATGTAAGTACAAACGGGCAGGATTTGGCAACAACGAAAGAAGCACTTTTGACAACTCTTAACGAGATAGAGTTTGAGTACAAAATGGATAAAATCTCACATGCTGATTATAAAAACTTAAAGAAACAATACGAAACAGAAGTGGCCAATATTATGAAGGAAGAAGAACAAATGGTGGAAGCAAGTGTTGATGAGGATTTAATGGCAGAAGTGGAAAAAGAAATTGAAGCGCAAATGAAAATCTATAAGAATAAAAAGGGGGAAGGAAAGTGATCAAGAAAATCACAGTCTTCTTCCTTGGACTGATGTTGTTAATCCCATTCCATGGATTAGCAGCATCAGAATCAAAGATTACGGTTGATATGTATTACATCGTTGTCAGCCCTGCTGAAGATGGATCAACAAATTTAATGAATATGGTGAACTATACTAATACCACTGCTGAGGATTTTAATGGTGATGGAAGAAGTGAGGCAGTTTTAACCGTAACACTTCCTGAGGGAGCAAAGGACCTAAATTTTTTAGATAATAAAATTGCATTTAAACAAGTAGATAATGGCTTTATTACTACCACTGCAATCCCGGCAAATCAAACATTGGTGCTGCCATATAGTTATAGAATGCCTAAAGGTAAAGATATTAATCTAACGGTTGATTTTCCAGCCCAAATGATTCAAATTCTCGTTCCTGAAGGCAGGGGCAGTATCGAAGTGAAAGGTGCTGAAGCGACTAGCCAAGGGCTTTTCAAATTTGATGACCAAAATTATTACGGATACAGTATTGAAAATATTAAGGAAAATCAACCATTTACGCTTGTTTATAACAAAGACAAACAGCCTGCAGCGGATGAGACAAATGCTGCTGCGACAAAGAATGAAAGTGGAAAAAATAGTTCTGTTACCCATAACTCACCTGCTTTCCATAATCCAGGACACTTAAGAATGTGGGCACAATCACCATTACATCGCTTTAACCCGCACGTCTTATTAATTATTATCGGTGCTATTTTGATAGCGGGAATTTCCTATTATGCCTATTTTAGAAGGAAAGCAAGCTTAGAAGAGGAAAGACTAGGAGCAGATAAGGAAGAGAAAGCCTTTAAGCTCTTAATGGCGAAGCAAAAAGCGATTATGGATAAGATTATTGAATTGGAAGAAACCTTTGGGGATGGAAAGCTCTCGGAGGATGAATATCAGGCAAAACTTGCTGCATATAAACAGCATTTAGTCCAGGTTAAATTAAATTTACGTAATTTTGTTGAGTAACAGCTTGTGGGGAGGGACGGCAGATGATAGAAATAAAAAAGCTGACAAAGCAAGCTGATAACAAGCTGATCTTGCGTAGTGTAGACCTCTCTATAAAAAAAGGAGAAACGGTAGCTATCCTCGGACCAAATGGTGCAGGTAAAAGTACGCTTTTAAAAGTGCTGGCAACCTTAATTAAACCCACATCAGGGCATGTGTTGGTTAATGGTCTGGATTTGAAAAAGAACCAAATTGAAATAAAAAAATTATTAGGTTATTTACCCCATTCCAGCTTGCTTTACGATCATTACTCTCCGTTAGAAAATCTCGTATTCTTTGGGAATATATACGGGGTTAAAGATGTCGAACAAAAAGCAATTAAGCTTGTAAAAGAAGTAGGTTTGTCCTTCTTTTTGAATGAACCAGTCAAGAATTTTTCACGCGGTATGATCCAGAGGATTGCCATCGCACGGGCAATTGTTCATGATCCCGAGGTTCTCCTTTTAGACGAACCGCACACAGGATTAGATCAAGGAGCTATTTCAATTTTAAATAATGTAATTGTGTCGATGAAAGAAAAAGGTGCGACAACATTGATGGTTACCCATGACTTCAAACAAGCAGCAGAAATCTGTGACCGAGTCATAATTGTGAAGAATGGAAAGATTGTTGATGACTTTAAGATTGAAAATCGAAACTTAGGGTTTGTGTCTGAAAAATACGAGCTTCAAGTGGAGGGTGTATCATGAACCTTTTCCGAACGGCCCTCTTTTTAGCTAAAAAGGATTTATATTCAGAGCTAAAAACAAAACAAATTCTAACAACGCAAATCATTTTCGCCGGTCTTGTTATTGTTGTTTTCAGTTTTGCGTTTGACCCTGCCAATAACACAACAAAAGCAGTTATTCCTGGTGTCATTTGGGTCATTATCGTGTTTGCCGGTATTTTAGGACTTAATCGATCGTTTATTTCGGAGCAGCGAAATGATACGATGCAAGGTTTATTGGTAGCGCCTATGGAGGCTGCAAGCATTTATTTAGGAAAGTTCCTCGCGAATTTCGCGATGATGCTTGTAGTGGAAATAGTCTCTATCCCGTTTTTATTCCTACTTTTTGATTTTAAATTTCTTGGTAGTTTTCCATATTTTATTTTAGTTATTTTCTTAGGAAGCTTTGGATTTATTGCTATTGGAACATTCTTAGCTGCCCTTGCTGCTAATTCTAAAAGCAGTGAAATGCTGCTGCCGCTTTTACTTTTTCCGATTACAACACCTATCTTAATCGGAGTTGTTCAGGCAACGAAAATTATTTTAACGAATGTGGAAAAACTTTCAAGCGCAATTGCCTGGATCCAATTGGTCACGGCGTATGATGTTATTTTCTTTGTTGTTTGCTTCTTATTAATTGATTATGTGCTGGAGGTTTAAGTGATGAGTATGAATCTCGAACGAGAGAAAGCGGTGCTTCCCGGATCTCAAATAACTGATACAAAGAGCCTAAATTTATCAAAATTGCTGTTTAGTGCTACTGTCATTTCCATGTTATTGTCCCTATATTTTATCTTTATCTTTGCTGAAGAAGAAACAACCATGCATGCAGCACAAAAAATCTTTTACTTTCATGTGAGCTCTGCATGGCTTGCCTTTATGGCGTTCTTTGTTACATTTGTCTTTAGTATTTTGTTCTTAATCAAGCGGAAAAGAATTTTTGATACTTATGCATATGTTTCGGCTGAAATCGGTGTTGTATTTACCATCATTGTGTTAACAACCGGTCCAATTTGGGCAAAATCGGCTTGGAATACATGGTGGGTATGGGAACCACGTCTAATCACGACTTTAATTCTATTTTTTATCTATATTGCCTACATTATGATTCGTCAAATGGACGGAGTTTGGGATAAAAAGGCTCGGCTTGCAGCTGTCTTTGGCATCATCGGGTTTGCCGACGTTCCAATAGTATTTTTCGCCATTCGTTGGTGGCAAACAAAGTTCCATCCAATTGTTTTTGGTGAGGGACCTTCCCAAAAAGGTGGCGGTATTGAGGATACGATGTTAGTAGCATTGCTCATCACGATTACCGCTTTTACCATTCTATATTCCTATCTTCTTCAAAAGGGAGTTTCTTTTGAAAATATGAGAATCAAAGTAGAAAGATATAAAGAAAAATTAAGAGAAGAATTAGAAAAATAGGAGGAATCTAACCATGAATTATGAATATATGTTAGGTGCTTATTCCGTTGCTTGGGTTGTTATTTTTGCTTATATGTTTATTATCGGTAAAAGACATGAAAAGCTTAAAAAGGAAATTGAATTTTTAAAACAGCTCGATAAATAGACTGTAAGTCTAGGTGTCAGGAGGAAATACGATGAACAAGCGAGTCATCAAATTACTCGTATTGATTCTAATTATTGGTATGTTTGGTTTTTTTGGATATAGCTTGGTTACAAAGGGAAAAAACACGGATGTTGGCGATCAAGCTTATAATTTCGAGCTGCCAAATTATGAAGGAAGTACCACCAAGCTATCTGATTATAAAGGGAAAGTGGTAATATTAAATTATTTTGCCAGCTGGTGTGCACCTTGTAAAGAAGAGTTTCCTGAATTAGCAGCATTTCAAAAGGATTATGGAAATAAATATCCCCTTCTAATGATCAACCGTGGAGAAACAATTGATCGGGTAAAAAAAATTACCGACAATAATAAAGAAGGAATGATTTATTTATTTGATTACAATGCCAAAGTTGCAAAACGGTTTAACGTAACAGGCCAGCCTGAAACCTTTGTCATCGATAAGAAGGGAATAATAAGGGAGCACTATAACGGTCCAGTTACTGAAATGCAGCTGTATAATTGGGCAAAGAAATATGATAACTAATCATTAATCTAAACAGAGCAGGCACGTGAATAATTTCATGTGCCTGCTCTTTTATTAATATTATCACAATTAATACATTGGACTTGGAGAATTGTCCAGCTCCAATGTACGCGCTTTTTTTTAATATACTGTTCGATAATGAAATTCTGCAGAAATATTGGCAGTTACTTTTATTTGTCCCGGTTCAAGTTGCGTTGAACTGACTCCTTTCACAAATGTTTCCGATGGATGGTAAAAGGGCTGAACCGTATTTCCGCCTTCCACAACTAAACTTGGAGTGGGTATTAATGTTACATTTAACGTTTTCGCTATTGTTTTGGCTTTTTCAATTGCATTGTTTAGAGCAATGACCAAGGCTTGCTGATAAAAAATCTCTTTATTCTTAGCTGTAAATTGAATATTGGAGACATAGTTAACCCCGTTTTGAACGGCAGTATCCACTACTTTCCCTACCAATGATAAATCTTCTATTTTCACTTGCAATAGATGAGTTACTTTATAGCCGCGAAATATTTGTTTCCCTTGCTCGTAATCATAATCTGATTCAATACGATAGTTGAATGTTTGAATTTGATTTTGCGGAATTCCTAGTCCGAGCAGAGCGTTAATTACTTTTGTCACATCAACAGAGTTCTGCTCCTGAGCAGTTAACAATTCCTTCTTTTCAGTGATGACCCCTAAGTTTACTGAGGCCGAATCAGGCTGAATTGCAAGTTCACCTTCGCCTCTTACTTTTATTAAATTTCCTTTATGATGTGATCCATTTCGATTGGGCGGTAAGTTATTATACAAATTTATTTCTCCTCCTTCATTTGTTTTTCTCCTTTAAAATACTGATGCCCTTCAGGAAATGTTCCTATTTTAATATCTATTCTTTTATCTTTAGCATGTTGTTCTATCAATCTTATCAAAAAAATAGAAATGAATTAACAGATTAGAAAGTCATAATGTGTCCCAGCAGGCATACATTTTAATTAGTACAAGAATTCTACAAGGAGGAAGCATACGTGGAAACGATCCTTAGCTTTTTACCAAAAAATATTGCCGACCTAATCAGTAAAATCCCTCCTAACCAAAAAGAAGAATTAGAGGAAATCCGTATTCGTATTAACCGTCCTATTGAAATGACACTAAAGGGAGCACCACGGTTTTTATCGTATATCATTCAGCCTGAAGATGCTTTTCATCTTATGAATAAAATAAGCCATTTCTCTATTTATACGCTTGAAGAAGAACTTAAACGCGGATATATAACTGTTTCTGGAGGACATCGGATAGGGCTTGCTGGAAAAGTCATTCTTGAGGAGGGAAAGGTTAAGGCGATTAGGGATATCTCCTCTTTTAACATACGAATTGCCAGGGAAAAGGTAGGAATAGCAGAACCTATTATTCCTTTTATTTTTAAAGGTAATTGGATGCATACAATGATTATTGGACCGCCGCAAACGGGAAAAACGACGCTGTTGCGTGATATCGCCAGAATCATTTCTTCAGGGAACAGGGAAAAAGGTTATGAGGCTAGTAAAGTGGGGATTGTTGATGAACGGAGTGAAATTGCGGGATGTGTTAATGGGGTTCCGCAATTGACGTTTGGTCACCGCCTGGATGTCTTAGATGCTTGTCCAAAGGCAGAAGGAATGATGATGCTGATTCGCTCGATGAGTCCCGATGTCTTGATTGTTGATGAAATAGGACGCAAGGAAGATGCGGAGGCCATTCAAGAGGCTGTACATGCGGGTATTAAACTTGTTATGACCACACACGGGACAAGCTTGGAAGAAATACGAAACAGGCCATCTCTAAGAAATATTTTAGACCAAAGAATTTTTGAACGGTTTGTCATCCTTAGCAGGGTATCCGGACCGGGAACCATAACACATATTTTTAATGCAAATGGGCAAGAAATGAATCAAAAAGTGAGAGTGACATAAATGATTAAGTTAATTGGTGCCATCATCATTATAGTTGCGACCACTTGGACAGGATTTGAGGCTTCGCGGAATTTTAGTGAACGCCCTAAGCAGCTAAGGGCGTTAAGATCGGCATTGCAATCACTTGAGGCTGAAATCATGTATAGCCATACACCATTGCATGAAGCAGCTAGAAGATTAGCAGGCCAGCTTTCCAAGCCGCTCTCTACATTTTTTGATTCCTTTGCAAAAAAACTAACAGACACTGAAACAACGGTAAAGGAAGCATGGGAGACTAGTTTAAAAGAGGTATGGAAATCAACGGCGTTAAAACAGGGAGAATTTGAAATTATGAAGCAATTTGGGGAAACCCTTGGCCGCCATGATCGCTTTTCCCAGCAAAAACATATTATGCTAACTCTTTCCCATCTTGAAAGAGAAGAAGCGGACGCCATCGACCGGCAGGCAAAATATGAAAAAATGGTAAAGAGTCTAGGATTCTTATCAGGATTATTACTGATTATTTTATTATTTTAGGGGGAAAAGCAATGGGTTTAGAAGTAGATATTATTTTTAAAATCGCCGGTGTCGGAATTGTTGTGGCCTTTTTGCATACCGTACTTGACCAGGTTGGCAAAAAGGAATATGCACAGTGGGTCACCCTGTTCGGGTTTATCTATATTTTATTTCAGGTCGCCTCGATAGTGGATGATCTTTTCCAGAAAATAAAATCAGTATTCTTGTTTCAATAGAAAGGGGGGCTTTGCGATTGAAATCATAAAAATTGTTGGAGTCGCTCTCATCGCAACCTTTCTTGCTTTAATCATTAAAGAGCAAAAACCTAATTTTGCCTTCCTTTTAGTCGTTTTTGTCGGCTGTGCTATTTTTCTTTTTTTAGTAGATAAGATTTTTGAAATTATTCATATGCTTGAAAAGCTGGCAGTGAACGCAAAGGTAAATATGGTTTATGTTGAAACGATCCTTAAAATCATTGGAATTGCCTATATTGCCGAATTTGCCACCCAAATCACCAAGGATGCAGGCCAGGGAGCAATTGCCTCTAAAATTGAATTAGCAGGAAAAATCATTATTCTCGCCATGGCGATACCAATATTAACTGTTTTGATTGAGACCATTATCAAACTAATTCCGAGCTAAGATTATTGTCTAGCTCCAGCGCCAAGGGGCTCGGGGTCATAAGCCAATCCGTCAAGAAGGCTAAAAAGCTGCCTTCTCGCCGGCTCGTCTTATGCCTGTCGCCCCTGTTCAAGGCGCTTACGCTTTTCTTATTGTCTAGCTCCAGCGCCAAGGGGCTCGGGGTCATAAGCCCTTGTTCGAGGCGCTTCCACTTTTCGATTTTCCTTTATCTCATACGGAGTGCTCCAGTCCATAAGTCGCTAAGCGGGCGCTTACGCTTTTCTAAAGAGGTGTAAAAATTGAAGCAGAGGCTGCAGATTATTCCTATTATCATTCTTCTTTTCTATTTTGTGTTCATTCCAAATGTACAAGCTGCCGAAGAATATAAAGACACCTCTAATCCTCTTTCTCCACAGGAATTGGTAGATGAACAGCTTAAAACTTTGGACTTAACCGAACTAAAACAATTTTGGGAGGATATTACCAATAAATATGGTGGTTTCCTTCCGGAAAGCCAAAAAGGCAGCTTGTATGATTTCGTAAAAGGCGATAAAAAATTCTCATTTAAACAATGGGGGCTGGCAGCATTAAAGTTTGTCTTTCATGAGTTTGTTGCGAATGGAAAATTACTTGGATCATTAGTTATGTTAACAATTTTTAGCATGTTTCTTCAATCCATGCAAAACGCCTTCGAGAAGAGCGCTATTAGTAAGGTTGCCTATTCCATTGTGTATATGGTTCTGGTCATCCTAGCTCTTAATAGTTTTCATATCTCGATCAGGTATACAAATGAAGCAATTGGGACGATGACTTCCTTTGTCCTTGCACTTGTTCCTCTCCTGCTTGCACTAATAGCCGCTTCTGGAGGGCTTGTATCTGCGGCATTCTTTCATCCAGTCATTTTATTTTTAATGAATATAAGTGGAATGTTTATGCAATATGTGATCCTGCCGATCCTCTTTTTAGCCACCTTGCTCAGTATTGTCAGCACGATGTCTGAACAATATAAAGTGTCACAATTAGCTGCTCTTTTAAGAAACTGGAGCATCGGGTTAATGGGGCTTTTCTTAACGATTTTTCTTGGGGTTATTTCTGTACAGGGGGCATCAGCAGCTGTAACAGATGGTGTAGCCATAAGAACTGCAAAATTCGTAACCGGAAACTTCATTCCTGTCATTGGGAGAATGTTTACCGATGCCACTGATACAGTCGTAAGTGCATCGGTGCTTTTAAAAAATACAGTTGGTATTGCAGGTGTTGCCATCCTGCTCATTATTGTCGCCTTTCCAGCTATTAAAATATTAATGATTGCTTTTATTTATAAATTTGCCGCAGCCCTCCTTCAGCCTCTAGGCGGAGGTCCGGTGATTAAATGTCTTGATATTATCAGTAAAAGCGTCATTTACGTCTTTGCTGCCCTGGGGATTGTGTCACTGATGTTCTTTTTAAGTATTACAGTCATTGTGGCGGCTGGAAATTTAACGATGATGATGAGATAGGGGGGAAATTAGAATGGAGTTTTTGAGAGAGTGGGTAACGAATATTATTCTTTTTATCCTGTTAGCTACTGTCATAGATATGCTGCTGCCAAATTCTAGCATGCAAAAATATTCCAAGATGGTTACAGGTCTGCTCTTAATTGCGATTATTCTTGCCCCTATCTTTAAATTGATCTCCAAGGACTTTGAATCAGCACTTGGTTCTATTCCTTCATTTCAGGCTCCGGGAGAAAAAAATATGAAAAATTTAATAGATTTAAAGAAAAAAGAAATACAAGCCTCACAACATGCATATATTTTAGAAGAATTGGCTGTCCAGCTAAAAAAAGGCGTTAAGGAGGAGTTGATGGAACAATACGGATTGGAGATTGAAAAAATTGATCTAGCCATAAATGAAAAAAGCGACCAAACATTCCCTGAAAACCTCCAAAAGGTTATGGTTCACCTAAAACAGCCAGAACATGGCGTGAAGACAGTCGAAGCAATTAAGCAAATCGAAATAAACACAGAAAAACCTCTTCCAACCAAAGGATCAACAGAAGAAACAGAAAAAATCGCCGCATTTCTTTCACAGAAATGGAACGTAACAGAGGAAGCAGTGGAAGTTTTGATTGAAGGGGGGATTAAAAAGAAGAATGGATAACAACAAAGGACCATTATCGTGGCTCAAAAATATATTCAAACAGGATGATAAGGGCGATAAGAAACTCGGTAAGTACCAATATATGCTCCTTGTCCTATGTATTGGTGCCGCGTTTATGCTTGCAGGGAATATTTTATTTAAAAAGGACACAAATCCTGCTTCGGTACCCACGGCAACGAATGAAAAAGCAGGTTCTGAAGATGTTCCGGCATTCGGCATTAAAAAGAGTTCCGGCAATAAGGCGATCGCTGAATATGAGGAAAAATATGAAAATCAGATGAAGAAAGCCTTACAGGAAATGCTGGGGGATGAGGATGTTACCGTTTTGGTGACAATAGATTCAACTGATAAAAAAGTACTTGAGAAAAATAGGGTGACCAAATCACAAACAACAGATGAAACGGATCGTGAAGGCGGGCAGCGTAAGGTTGTAGATTCTTCAACAGATGAACAACTGGTCATTATCCGTGAAGGAGAAAAAGAGGTTCCAATTATTGTAGAAACCAAAAAGCCTGAGATTCGCGGTGTACTGGTGGTTGCAAAGGGAGCAGATAATATCGAGGTAAAAAAATGGATTAGGGAAGCAGTCACTCGGGCTTTAGGAGTGCCAAGCCATCGAGTTGCTGTCATGCCTAAAAAATAAAAGGGGGATTTCCTATATGCTTTTGAAAAAACAAACTGTTTGGTTATTAACAATGTTGAGTTTAGTAGTGGTGTTATCGGTTTATTACATTACGTCTCCTGAGCAAAAGAACAAAGACATTGCTGCTGTACAACAAAAGCCTAAAGATCAAAATCAAGGTAAAACAAAAACAGAAACCAAAGACGGAAAAACAGTTGTAACTTCTGTAGCAGGTGATGCCGCATTTGAAGAACTCCGAATGAAGCTCGAGGACCAGCGCAGCAAGCAGCAACAAGATTTTACAGACGAGATAGCCTCCACTGATCTTTCACCAGATGAAAAAAGCAAAGTGAAAGACCAAATGGATAAATTGAATAAAACAGCCCGAAGTGAAGAATTGCTTGAATCTTTTATTAAAACAATGGGTTTTGATGATGTCCTTGTTAGAGCCGACGGAGCGAAAGTAATTGTAACGGTTAAATCCAAGAAAAAGCCTTCCGCCTCAGAGGCCAACAAGATTATGCTAGAAGTGAAAAAAGAAATTGACGAAACCAATTATGTAACAGTTGAATACCAGCCGTCAAAATAACTAAGAAACCCGGAAGCCCCTAGGCGCTGAAGCTAGACAATTCTCAAAGTCCCATGAATTAATTCATTAAAAGGAAAGTCTAAGGCTTTCCTTTTTTCCATTGATTAATAATATAATTCATAGGGAAAAATAATCATTTGAGGTGATTAGAACATTCAAAATTCCTTTTTAATAATAAAAAGATTATGATGATAGAAGGGGAAAATAGTGAAATGTTCTTACACTTTGGATTTAAAATATTGAACTATTACTAAATATTATCGTATAGTATTAGTAGTAAGTCCTAATTAATGTTGTACAAGGAGTGTAACTCAATGTTAAAAGTACAAGAAATTCGCGAATTAATTAAATTAGTTGGCCAGTCTAGTATTGATGAATTTGAATATGAATATGACGGTTCAAAAATTAAAATGAAGAAAAATACCTCAACCACAATTGTCTCACAAGTGAGTCCGGCAGTACCTGTAGCTGAAATAGCACCGGTTGTCCAACCAGCGCCTGTCGCTACTGCAGCAACTTCTGCCCCAGTTCAAGAAGTTATACTGGAGACTCCTAAGGAAGAATCGGCAAAGCCGGCAGATACTGCAAATTTACACAAAATAACCTCGCCTATGGTAGGAACTTTCTATTCCTCGCCAACCCCAGAAGCAGACGTATATGTAAAAGCGGGATCAAAGGTCTCAAAGGATTCCATCGTTTGTATTGTAGAAGCGATGAAACTATTCAATGAGATTGAAGCAGAGGTAAACGGTGAAATTGTTGAAGTACTTGTTAAAAATGGCCAATTAGTAGAATACGGACAGCCTTTATTTTTAGTAAAGCCTGAGTAAGGAGCGGTAACAGGATGATAAAAAAACTGTTAATTGCAAACAGAGGAGAAATTGCGGTGAGGATTATTCGTGCCTGTCGAGAAATGGGCATCGAATCCGTAGCTGTTTACTCCGAAGCAGATCGTGAGGCATTGCATGTCCAATTGGCAGATGAAGCTTATTGTATTGGACCCACACCATCAAAAGACAGTTATTTAAACGTAACAAATATTATTAGTGTCGCAAAGCTGACTGCCTGTGATGCCATTCATCCGGGCTATGGTTTCCTGGCTGAAAATGCAGATTTCGCAGAACTTTGCCGCGAATGTAATATTACATTTATCGGCCCAAGTCCTGAGGCCATCACAAAAATGGGTACTAAGGATATCGCCAGAGAAACAATGCGTGAAGCCGGCGTTCCAATCGTACCTGGTTCAACTGGAATCATTAATGATATCGATGAAGCTCTTGAACTTGTTAAGAAGATTGAATACCCGGTAATAATAAAAGCGACTGCAGGCGGCGGCGGTAAAGGTATCCGCGTAGCTAAGAATGAACAGGAATTAATTAAAGGCATCAATATTACCCAACAAGAAGCCTTGACGGCATTTGGAAACCCAGGCGTATACATAGAAAAATATATTGAGGATTTCCGCCATGTCGAAATTCAGGTCCTGGGTGATACTTACGGTAACACCATTCATTTAGGAGAAAGAGATTGCTCCATCCAACGCAGGCTGCAAAAGCTTCTTGAAGAAACGCCTTCACCTGCATTAGACGGAGAAATTCGCTCTGAAATGGGTGAAGCAGCAGTAAAAGCTGCAAAAGCAGTTGATTATTCTGGTGCTGGCACGGTAGAATTTATATATGACTACCGCAATCGTAAATATTATTTTATGGAAATGAACACAAGGATTCAGGTGGAGCATCCCGTAACAGAAATGGTCACTGGAATAGACTTGATAAAAGAACAGATTCGAGTGGCAAGCGGCGAAAAACTAACGATTAATCAGCAGGATGTCACTTTTACAGGATGGGCAATCGAATGCCGGATAAATGCAGAAAATCCGGAGAAGAAATTTCTCCCTTCTGCTGGGAAAATTAATATGTATTTACCGCCTGGTGGATTAGGTGTTCGTATTGATTCAGCAGCTTATCCAGGATACACGATTCCGCCTTACTACGATTCTATGATTGCGAAAGTTATCACATATGGCAGCACCAGGGATGAAGCAATATCAAGAATGAAACGTGCCCTAAGTGAGTTTGTTGTTGAAGGCATCCATACCACGATACCGTTTCATTTAAAATTGCTCGAACATGAAAAATTTGTAGAAGGCAGCTTTAATACAAAATTTCTGGAATTACATGATGTGATGAGGTCTATCTAATATCTGGAGGTGTACTAAATGAGCGAATTTAGTGTCTTGGAAATGGATCAAGGAAATAATGGACATGGGAAAATTGAAATTGCCCCTGAGGTAATTGAAGTTATTGCAGGGATTGCTGCTTCCGAGGTTGAAGGTGTAGCAGGAATGCGCGGTAATTTTGCTACAGGTGTTGTAGAACGCTTAGGGAAAAAAAACCACGGTAAAGGCGTAAAAGTGGAACTAACTGAATCAGGAATAAAAGTTGATGTGTATTGTTTAATGAAGTTTGGCATTTCTATTCCGAATGTTGCAGGCAAAATACAAGATAATATTCGTCAAGCACTGCTAAATATGACGGCATTAGATGCAGAGGAAGTAAACATTCACGTTGTAGGAATTCAATTTGAAGCGCAAAAAAACGAACTTGAGATTGATTCAGAACTTTAACATGTTGAACCAAGGGAATAATTCCTTTGGTTTTTTTTATTAAATGATTCTAAATAATAAAAAATTTACCTTAGTGTGCGATTCTCTTTTAGTTATGCTATTATCTTTTTATGTACAAGCTAGTTTATTTGCTTTTATAACAATTCATGTATGAAATATCGACAAAAATAATTTAATATAACTAAAGGAGTTAACGGTATAATGAAAAGAAGAACAGCAAGGGAAAAAGCACTACAGGCTCTTTTTCAAATCGATGTAAGTAACACCGAACCATCATTAGCAATTGAACATGTTTTGGAAGGGGTGGCAGGTGATGAGTATCTATCAAAACTGGTTTTAGGGGTTATCGAGCAGAAAGCTGAAATTGATGAATTAATCACTCAAAGCCTTGAAAAATGGTCACTCGATCGATTAGCAACGGTTGATCGAAATTTATTAAGAATTGCTACATATGAATTGAAATATTTCAGAAATGAAGTTCCGGAAAATGTAATTTTAGATGAAGCCATAGAGATAGCTAAAATTTATGGGGATGACCAATCAAGTAAGTTTATAAATGGTGTTCTTTCGAAGGTGAAACAAAAGCTTCTCAACAATTAATTGATTGGGTCTCTTGGGATAAGGGGAGAAATGACAATGACTGCACAAATTATTAATGGAAAAGAAATAGCTGCAAAAAAAAGATTAGAAATTGCTGAAGAGGTTGAAAAACTTAAAAGCCAGGGTGTTACACCTGGATTAGCTGTTATTCTCGTAGGAAATAACCATGCATCTCGGACATATGTAACAAGTAAAGAAAAAGCATGTAAAGAACTTGGTATGTACTCTTTATTAATAGAAATGCAAGAAGAGGTATCCGAGGAAGAACTACTTGCAAAAATAGCAGAATTAAACGCAGACTCTGAGATTCATGGTATTTTGGTCCAGCTCCCACTTCCAAAACATATTGATGAAAAAAAGGTTATTGAATCTATCTCTCCATTAAAGGATGTCGATGGTTTCCATCCGATTAATATTGGCAGGATGATGACTGGGCAAAATGCTTTCTTGCCATGTACACCTTACGGAATTATGGTGTTACTTGAAGAAACAGGTATTTCCATTTCAGGGAAGCATGTTGTTGTGGTTGGAAGAAGCAATATTGTCGGCAAGCCTGTAGGTCAATTATTCCTTAATCAACATGCAACCGTAACCTATTGTCATTCAAAAACGAAAGATTTAAAGTTCCATACAAAACATGCGGATATCCTTGTTGCCGCTGTTGGAGTTCCAAACTTTATTAAGGCTGAACATGTTAAAGATGGCGCAGTCGTAATTGATGTAGGCATTAACCGTAATGAATCTGGAAAGCTTTGTGGTGATGTAGCTTTTGATGAGGTCTCCATGAAAGCAGGATATATCACTCCAGTTCCAAAAGGAGTCGGTCCTATGACCATTACGATGCTTATGTACAATACACTTAAATCCGCAGCTGAAAGTTTAGACATAAATTAAGCAGACTCTTGTCCTTATCTTTTATGGTTGAATTTTCACTTTATAATAGATAAGGACAGTTTTGTTAATTGGTGAAAAGAGGAACTTGTTATGCAGGAGCAAAGATATCTATCTGTAAATGCTTTAACCAAATACATAAAAAGGAAATTTGATGCCGATCCTCATTTGAGCGATGTTCATATAAGAGGGGAAATTTCAAATTTTAAACAGCATTCGAGCGGACATATGTATTTTACATTAAAAGATGAAAAAGCCCGAATTCTTGCCGTAATGTTTTCCAGTCAGTCCCGCTTTATGAAGTTTTCGCCTGAAAACGGTATGAAGGTGATTGCAAAAGGTGATATCACTGTATACGAGCCTAGCGGCCAATACCAAATTTATATAAAAGAAATGCAGCCAGATGGCATCGGTGAATTGTTTCTGGCCTATGAGCAGTTAAAACAAAGGCTTGAGGCAGAAGGATTATTCGCATCTGAAACGAAAAAAGCCATTCCATTGTATCCAAGAACCGTTGGCGTCATTACTTCTCCTACAGGCGCTGCAATAAGGGATGTCATAACAACAATTAAAAGACGTTATCCAATAGCTAATATTCTTGTATTCCCGGCACTTGTACAAGGTGATCAGGCTGCCCCCTCCATTGTAAAGGCAATTGAACAAGCAAATAACATGAAGGAAATTGATGTTTTGATTGTAGGACGTGGTGGCGGGTCGATTGAGGAACTGTGGGCCTTTAATGAGGAACTAACCGCTCGTGCTATTTTTGCATCTAAGATCCCTATTATTTCAGCTGTTGGTCATGAAACAGACTTTACGATTGCCGATTTTGTTGCGGATTTACGTGCTCCTACGCCAACTGGTGCTGCAGAATTAGCTGTTCCACATTTGGAAGAGTTAATGGACAGGATTTTGCAGCGGCAAACACGCTTGCTCCGTGCGATGAATGGAAAATTCAAGTTTGAAAAAGAACGCTTATACCGTGTTCAAAAATCATATGCCTTTCGTTATCCACACCGCCTTTATGAACAAAAACTTGAACAGCTTGACAAATTAACAGAAATGCTTGTTCGCGGAACTTCCAGATTAACTATCTTGAAAAAAGGTCAGCATGAGATTCTGCATAAACGGTTGCAACGGAACCATCCTAACGAAGCAATGAGAGAAGCAAAAACAAGTTTTGATCGTATACAAAAAGCCATGAACCGCTCTATGCTTCAAATACTCTCAAAAAAACAAACTAATTTTGATCGAATTCTTTCAACTTTACAAGCATTGAGTCCATTGAAAATAATGGAGCGCGGTTATAGTTTGGCTTATTCAGAAGAAAACATTCTTGTGAAAAGTGTAGAACAAGTAAAAGTAAATGAGCGTGTGCAGATTCAATTAACGGATGGGAGTCTTTTCTGTAATGTGGAGAATATAAAGGAGAGAGAAAATTGTGACCAATGAAAAAACATTAACCTTTGAAGAGGCAATGACGAAACTGGAACAAATTGTGGATAAGCTTGAAGAAGGTGATGTGCCATTAGAAGAGGCGATTCTTTTCTATAAAGACGGTATGGAACTTTCAAAACTATGTCATGATAAATTGAAAAGTGTGGAAGAACAACTTACGCAAATCATAACGGAGGATGGACGTACGGAAAGTTTTTCTATTGACGAGGAGGAATAAGACTTGGAAACCGGGTTACTAGACGCATTTGCACAAGAATATAAGCAGCTGCTTGATATGGAGCTTCGTGCACTGGTTGAAAAGCTTGATGCTCCTTCTGTTATCAAGGAATCCATGATTTATTCCCTTGAAGCAGGCGGCAAAAGAATCCGTCCCCTATTGCTATTTGCAACCTTGGACGCGTTTGGAATAGACCCTAAAAAAGGAGTGCCAGTTGCGGCTGCGATTGAAATGATTCATACCTACTCCTTAATCCATGATGACTTGCCGAGTATGGACAATGACGATTTAAGGAGAGGAAAACCGACCAATCATAAGGTATTTGGTGATGCAATTGCAATTTTAGCTGGTGATGCCTTATTAACCTATAGTTTCGAAGTAATTAGTAAGCTTGCAAATGAATTTGCCTCGGCCGATACAAAGCTAAAGCTAGTGATTGAAATGGCAAAAGCGGCGGGGACAGAAGGAATGGTAGGCGGTCAAGTTGCGGATATGGAAGGAGAAGGAAAGAAACTCTCTCTTGAGGAACTTGATTATATACATATCCATAAAACGGGTAAGCTGCTCAGGTTTAGTGTGGTAGCGGGTGCTATTATGGCGAAGTCAAGTCAAAGCAAATTTGATCATCTCTCTCTTTTTTCCCATCACCTAGGTCTTGCATTTCAAATACAAGATGATATTCTAGATTTGGTCGGCAATCAGCTAATTATTGGGAAGCCTGTTGGAAGTGATACCGCAAACCTTAAGAGTACTTATCCCCAATTGTTAACTTTGGAAGGTGCAAAAGATGCTTTACGTAATCAAATAAACATGTCAAAGGAATATCTGAAAAAGACAGGCTTAAATACAAATTTGTTAAGAGAAATAACGGATTTAGTTGCTACAAGAGATCACTAATAATGGGTGTTTGAGGCAATCAATTTAGTGTGTTATAATCGTTTTCAATGTAGAGAACGTTGTTAATGCCGTTATCACATTTTGTGTTAGCGGCTATTTTTTCAGAAATAGTGAAATCCTAGCAATAGTAAGAATATATTTAAAAAAAGTTTTAGAAAGAAAATGTATGAAAGTGAGTGGTCCCAAAATGGATTTATTATCAATAAAGGACCCATCCTTTTTAAAAAGGATGTCGAATAAAGAGTTGGAGGCTTTAAGTCAGGATATTCGCCAATTCCTAGTGGAAAAGCTATCTGTCACAGGAGGCCATATTGGACCGAATCTCGGTGTAGTAGAATTAACCATTGCTTTACATAAATGTTTTGACAGCCCAAAGGATAAAATTATTTGGGATGTTGGCCATCAATCCTATGTGCATAAAATTTTAACTGGCAGGGCACGTGATTTTGATACCTTGAGACAGTTTAAAGGACTGTGTGGTTTCCCAAAACGGATTGAAAGTGAGCATGATGTATGGGAAACAGGCCACAGTTCTACGTCACTTTCAGCGGCAATGGGAATGGCAATAGCCAGGGACCTAAAAAAAGAAAAATCCTTTGTCGTACCGGTAATTGGTGATGGTGCTTTAACAGGAGGAATGGCATTAGAAGCATTAAATCATATTGGTCATGAGAAGAAAGATATGATCGTTATATTAAACGATAATGAAATGTCAATTGCTCCTAATGTGGGTGCCCTTCATAATATTCTAGGCCAATTGCGCACTGCAGGAAAATATCAATGGGTTAAAGATGAACTAGAAATATTATTGAAAAAAGTACCTGCTGTCGGAGGTAAATTGGCAGCAACTGCAGAACGGATTAAGGATAGCCTTAAGTATTTAGTGGTTTCGGGTATGTTTTTTGAAGAGCTAGGGTTTACCTACTTAGGCCCGATTGATGGTCATAACTTTGACAATTTATTTGAGAACTTAAGCTTCGCTAAAAAGACGAAAGGCCCTGTTCTCCTTCATGTAATTACAAAGAAGGGAAAAGGGTTTCAACCGGCAGAAAGCGATAAAACAGGTACGTGGCACGGAACAGGTCCATATAAGATGGATACTGGTGTTTTTGTTAAACCAGCTAAAAAGCAGCCGCCTGCATGGAGCAGTTTAGTAAGTGAAACAGTCCGAAAGATAGCACGCAGCGACGAACGAATTGTGGCGATTACTCCAGCGATGCCGGTTGGTTCAAAGCTCGAAGGGTTTGCAAGCGAGTTCCCTGACCGAATGTATGATGTTGGGATCGCCGAACAACATGCAGCAACAGTCGCGGCAGGATTAGCAACGCAAAACATGAAGCCATTTTTAGCGATTTACTCTACATTTTTACAAAGAGCCTATGACCAGGTTGTCCATGATATTTGCCGCCAAAATTTAAATGTTTTTATTGGAATTGACCGTGCGGGTTTGGTTGGTGCTGATGGTGAAACACACCAAGGTGTATTCGATATTGCCTTTTTAAGGCATGTACCCAATATCGTCCTTATGATGCCAAAAGACGAAAATGAAGGACAGCATATGGTGTATACTGCCATGAAATATAATGATGGCCCAATTGCGATGAGATTCCCGCGCGGCAATGGAGTTGGTGTCCCAATGGACGAGGAATTCCGAAAGATACCTATTGGTACCTGGGAGGTTTTAAAAGACGGCGATGATGCGGCTATTTTAACCTTTGGTACAACGATTCCTATGGCCATGGAAGCAGCTTTGGCTCTTGAAAAGCAAGGGATTTCTATAAGGGTTGTAAATGCACGGTTTATAAAGCCGCTAGATGAAAAAATGTTGACCAGCCTATTAGAAAAAAATATCCCGCTTCTCACAATTGAGGAGGCCGTTTTACAAGGAGGTTTTGGAAGTGCCGTCCTTGAATACGCCCAGTCCCAAGGATTTTATCACACACAAATAGACCGAATCGGAATCCCAGACCAATTTATTGAACATGGTGATGTAGACTCCCTTCTTGCAGAGATTGGCTTAACGACGGAAGAAGTAATCAAAAGGATTTCCATTCTGGCAAGGAAAAAACAGCAAAGGGCTTAAAAAATGAAAAATAAAGAAAGATTAGACGTGTTACTCGTGGAAAGAGGTTTAATTGAGACGAGGGAAAAGGCAAAAAGAGCTATTATGGCAGGGCAAGTATATTCAAATGAAGAGCGGTTAGATAAACCTGGTGAAAAGGTAAAGGTTGATATTCCGCTAAATATAAAGGGGAATACGCTCCCTTATGTCAGCCGTGGAGGATTAAAGCTTGAAAAGGCACTAAAGGTTTTTGCAGTAAATGTCGAAGGAAAAGTTTTATTAGACATTGGTGCTTCAACTGGAGGGTTTACCGATTGTGCACTGCAAAATGGAGCGAAAATGTCATATGCCTTAGATGTAGGATACAATCAGCTTGCTTGGAAGCTAAGACAGGATGAACGCGTAGTGGTGATGGAAAGAACAAATTTCCGCTACGTAACACCTGCAGACTTAGGCGGGGAAATGCCGAACTTTGCGACGATTGATGTATCATTTATCTCCTTAACCTTAATATTGCCTGTGTTAAAAACACTTCTAATACCTGGAAGTGATATTATTGCCCTTGTAAAGCCGCAATTCGAGGCAGGACGTGAACAGGTGGGTAAAAAAGGGATCGTTCGGGATGAAAAGGTACATTTACAAGTAATAGAAAAAATAATTAATTTTTCTATTGAACAAGGATTCACTGTGACAAACTTGTCTTATTCACCTATTACCGGCGGTGATGGAAATATTGAGTTTTTACTTCATCTTAAATGGGAAGGTGACCGGGAAGCAGGGGTTTTTCAATTACCAGTCAGTCCATCTGATGTTGTAAATGAATCACATAAAGAATTTCATACGAAACAAAACTAAAAAGGATAGGCAATGCCTATCCTTTTATTGCATGTTCATGTATTTTTATTAAGAATAAATGTACAAGTTTGGAAATATCGGCTAACATATGGGTAGATACAACATTATAGTACAAAATACTCTAATGTTCCTATAACTATGAGGTGAAAAAATGAATAAAGGTCAACGCCATATAAAAATTAGAGAAATTATTGTCAGCAATGATATTGAAACACAGGACGAGTTAGTAGATGAGCTTAAAAATGCAGGCTATAATATAACGCAGGCCACAGTGTCACGAGATATTAAAGAACTGCATCTTGTTAAAGTTCCTTTAATTGATGGCCGTTATAAGTACAGCTTGCCTGCAGACCAAAGATTTAATCCATTACAAAAATTAAAAAGATCATTAATCGATGCCTTTGTTAGAATTGATTCAGCTGGTCATTTGCTCGTTTTGAAATGCCTGCCTGGTAATGCAATGGCAATTGGTGCATTAATCGACAACCTTGATTGGGAAGAAATATTAGGAACGATCTGTGGTGATGATACGATGTTAATTATTTGCCGAACACCGGAAGATACAGAAGTCATCACAAATCGATTCCTTGACATGCTTTAATTTGGGGGAGAGTTTCTTGTTAGCAGAATTATCAATAAAAAATTTCGCCATTATCGAAGCCCTATCCATCTCTTTTGAAAAAGGATTAACCGTTTTAACCGGTGAAACAGGCGCCGGAAAGTCCATTATAATTGATGCGATTCATTTACTAGTAGGCGGAAGGGGATCAGCCGATTTCGTCCGTCACGGAGAAGAAAAGGCAGAAATAGAAGGTTTATTCCAACTTGATGACCCAAACCATCCAGTTATGATTAGAGCACTCGAATTTGGGATTGACATTGAAGAAGGAATGGTAGTTTTACGTCGAGATATTTCCAGAACAGGAAAAAGTGTTTGTCGTGTAAACGGAAAATTGGTTACAATATCAACGCTTCGAGAAATTGGCGGCACCCTTGTTGATATCCATGGCCAGCATGAGCATCAGGAATTGATGGATGAGACAAGACATTTGCCATTGCTTGATCAATTCGGATCTGAAGAAATACAAGATTCACTGGGCGAATACATACAGGTATTTCGACGATATGAGCATACATTACATAAGCTTAAACATTTGAGTGAAAATGATCAGCAAACAGCACATCGTCTGGATTTAATTCAATTTCAATTAGATGAAATTCAAAAGGCCGATTTAAAACCCCGTGAAGATGAGGAACTTTCCGAGGAAAAAAGAAAACTGGGCAATTTCGAACGTGTATTTGAAGCGATCCAATCAGGCTATACAGCCTTACATGGTGAACAGAAGGGGCTTGATTGGATTGGGATGGTCATGGGCTACCTTGAAGATGCTGCCACACTGGATTCGGCCTATAAAGAAATATTTGAATCCATATCAAACAGCTTTTATCAATTGGAGGATACAGCTCGTTCTTTAAGAAATGAATTAGATGTATTAGAGTACGATCCTGGGCGGTTAAATGAAATTGAAGACCGATTAAATGAAATTAACCAACTAAAACGCAAATATGGCAAAACAATTGATGAAATAGTTGAGTATGCGATAAAAATTGAAGAAGAAATTGAAACACTTCAAAATAAAGAAACACATATTGGAGAATTGGAAAAAGAACTAACTTCCATTCGAAAAGACTTAGTTCTTGAAGCTAAGCAATTAACCGAACTCCGTCATAAATGGGCTGAAAAGCTAACAAAATTAATCCATAAAGAACTAAAAGAATTGTATATGGCGAAAACGGTTTTTGAAATTCGTTTTGAATCCAATCTTCAGCATTTTTCAAAAAATGGAGTCGACCATGTCGAATTTTATATTTCAACGAATCCAGGAGAACCATTGAAGCCATTATCAAAAGTTGCATCTGGAGGAGAATTATCACGAATCATGCTGGCTCTAAAGAGTATTTTTTCCAAGCATCAAGGAGTTACTTCCATTATTTTCGACGAAGTGGATACTGGTGTTAGTGGGAGGGTTGCTCAATCTATTGCAGAAAAAATTTATAAAGTTGCGTCAGGTTCACAGGTTTTGTGTATATCCCATTTACCACAAGTGGCAGCTATGGCTGATACACATTTATTTATTGCCAAGATTATTAAAGGGGGAAGAACAAAAACATCTGTCACTCCTTTAGGTGTTGAAGAAAAAATTAAAGAAATTGGCCGGATGATTTCTGGTGCAGAAATCACTGATTTAACGAAAAAACATGCAGAGGAATTACTGTATTTAGCAGAAGAAAATAAAATAAGGTGAACCTTTACTCAGTGGTTAATTTATCCCACTGATTGTTAGTCCCGTCCCGTTCTACTGTATCTAATATCAAGGCTAATGCCCTTAATAAAGAGACAGTACGAACCCGATTGGTTCTACTAAGCCGCTAAAAAGACCTCAGCGGCAATTTTCACTGTATCTCACCAATCGGATTTTTACGGGCAGTTTATACTAAATATTTCTTTTTTAGTGCCTTGAAAGTCTTTAGTAGGGGTCTTACTGCTCGTAAAAGCGGGAAAATTTGAAAAGCTATCCAATAAGGGTAGCTTTTTTTATGTTTATACCAGTTATAAATGATTGTCAAGGAGGCAAAATTATAGATGTAGCCATTTAAATGTAGTGAAAAGAAGCGAGGAGAGTGAAAAGTTTGAAGTTAGAAATAATTAGAAAGATTATTGGTGGAATTCTCCTTGTTTCATTAATTAGCCTTATTTTTTTTCAGCCTTTACAGCAATACCTAGCAATACCAAAAAACATTACAGTATTTAAAGGACAGGATTACACATTCCAAAAGGCTGCTCCGGTATCAGCCGCTCTAAAATTCAATTCTCATAAATCGAATATCACACTTGATCAGGATAAACATTCGGTATCAGTGATAGCAACTGAAAAAGGCAAAAATGAAGTGCTTTTAGAATATGCAGGTATCCCTATTAAAAAGGTCGATGTACATGTCTTAAATGATTTTAGAGTTATACCTGGCGGTCAATCAATCGGTGTTAAGTTAAATACTGTAGGCGTTTTGGTTGTTGGCCACCATTTAATTAACACCGTTAATGGGAAAAAGTCTCCAGGTGAACTTGCAGGAATAAAAATTGGAGATATTATCACAGAAATTAATGGAAACAAAATTGAAAAAATGACTGATGTTGCACCATTTGTGCAAACAGCAGGACAAGATGGTAAAGCCCTCGATATGGTAATAAGTCGAGAAAGCGGCAAATTTATCACTAAACTTACTCCATTAAAAGATAAAGAGGAAAACACCTATAAACTTGGTTTATATATTAGAGATTCAGCAGCTGGAATTGGGACAATGACCTTTGTTCATCCTCAATCTAAAAAATATGGTGCCCTTGGACATGTAATTTCAGACATGGATACAAAACAACCAATTGTGGTTGAAGATGGCCAGATAGTTCGTTCTACGGTAACATCCATAGAAAAGGGAAGTCATGGAGATCCAGGTGAAAAGCTTGCCCATTTTTCTACAGATCGTGAAGTTGTTGGTAATATTCAAAAAAATAGTCCGTTCGGTATTTTTGGTGAATTAAATAAAGAGTTAAAAAATGGTGTCATGGATAAACCACTGCCAATAGCTTTATCCCATCAAGTAAAAGAAGGACCAGCGAAAATTTTAACAGTGGTGAATAATGACCAAGTTGAAGAATTTAATATCGAAATTGTTAGCACAATTCCGCAAAAATTTCCAGCTACAAAGGGTATGGTTATAAAAGTAACTGATCCTAAGCTCCTCGAAAAGACAGGTGGAATTGTTCAAGGCATGAGTGGAAGTCCGATCATTCAAGATGGAAAGCTGATTGGAGCCGTTACACATGTTTTTGTCAATGATCCTACCTCAGGATATGGGGTGCATATCGAGTGGATGCTAAATGAAGCTGGAATTAATATATACGAAACACCAAAAAATAAAGCGAGTTAAAATTGAAAAGGGTAGCACAGTTTTAGCGAATTGCACTAGCCGATGGGTGCTGACCTAGTAAGCCTTTTAAGCAAAATAGGTATATTTCCCCTATTTTGCTTCTTTTTTTTCTAAAAATAATTCGACAAAATTCAGTTACATTTTGGAAATAGTGCGAAATTAGTCGAAAAGAGAAGGAAAACAAAGAAAAGATAAGATTTTATCACTATTTTAAGAAATATTAAAAAAATGAGAGGAATTTTTGTTGCATTGTCGAATTTCTAATTTAGAATAGAATTAAGAGATGACATATGATTAGAGCGTAAATGAAAATAGAGATCTGATCTGAATGAGGAGGAACTGGAATTGAAGAAGATAAGGGTTTGTGTGGTGGATGATAATAGGGAACTAGTTGGATTATTAGAGGACTATATTTCGTCCCAGGATGATATGGAAGTTGTAGGAATTGCTCATAATGGTCAGGAATGCCTAGATATGTTAGCAACAACCGACCCTGATGTACTTGTATTAGATATTATCATGCCGCATCTTGACGGTTTGGCTGTGCTTGAGCGCTTACGCGAGATAAAAAAAGGCACACTTCCAAATGTCATTATGCTAACAGCTTTTGGCCAAGAAGATGTAACAAAAAAAGCTGTTGAACTTGGTGCTTCTTATTTTATCCTAAAACCATTTGATATGGAGAATCTTGGTAGTCACATAAGACAAGTTAGCGGAAATACTAATACATTTTCTCGAAAGGCACCTACAACAAGTTACAGGTCTCAATCAGAACAAAAACCGAAAAATTTAGATGCAAGTATTACAAGCATTATTCATGAAATTGGAGTTCCGGCGCATATTAAAGGCTATTTATATTTACGTGAAGCCATTTCTATGGTTTACAACGATATCGAGCTTTTAGGTTCAATCACAAAAGTGTTGTACCCGGATATTGCCAAAAAATATAATACGACAGCAAGCCGTGTAGAACGGGCCATTCGTCATGCCATCGAAGTGGCATGGAGTCGCGGAAATATCGATTCTATTTCCAGCCTTTTTGGTTATACCGTTAGTATGTCAAAAGCAAAGCCAACAAATTCCGAATTTATCGCGATGGTTGCAGATAAATTACGACTTGAACATAAGGCCTCTTGAAATGAACAGTAAATATATAAAAGCCTTCATTTCAATGAATGAGGGCTTTTTCTTTATATTACTTATATGAGGTAGAAATCAATTTTTGTTTTCCTTCTCCAATTCCATTAGTTTTTGAATGAGAATGTGTTGTGGCATATGCATAAGCTGTTCTATCGGTAAATTTAGTTTCTGAGATAGTTTTAGAGCTGTTTCGGGTGATAATTGTAAAGGTTTCATTTGATATTCCTCCATATTTAAAGTTGGGAAGTGAAATGATGACACAAATTTTCGCACATCGTGGTTACTCGACTTCTTTTGCTGAAAATACTATGGGTGCTTTTATAGAAGCTGAAAAGGCAGGTGCAGATGGATTAGAACTCGATGTCCAATTGACAAAAGATGGTGAAATCGTTGTAATCCATGATGAAAAAGTGGATCGAACTACAAGTGGGACCGGATTTGTTAAAGATTTTTTATATAAGGAAATTAGAAAATTAAATGCTAATAAAAAAGGTGTTAAAAAGGAAGTGATCCCTTCTTTAGCTGAAGTTTTTGAATGGATGAAAACAAATAAGCTGATTTGTAATATCGAACTAAAAAATGGCCTGATTCCATATGAAGGCATGGAAGAAAAGGTCCTCCAGCTTGTTCGTAAATATGGTCTAATGGACAGAATTATTATTTCCTCTTTTAATCACTATAGTATCGTCCATTGCTATAGGATTGCACCGGAAATTGAAACGGCTCCACTTTTTATTGAAGGAATTTATATGCCGTGGATTTATGCACAGTCAATAAGAGCGAAGGGGATTCATCCAAAGCATTCGGCAATCTCAGATAATATTTTTATTAATACAATGGAAAATGGGATTGCTGTTCGTCCCTATACCGTTAATAAAGATTTCGATATGCACCGGCTCTTTAATATTAATTGCACAGCAATTATAACAGACGATCCAGTTAAGGCACTTCGAATAAGAAAACAATATGAAAAGAGACCATAACGGCCTCTTTTTTCGCCGAAAGGAAAGTAAACTTTCCTTTCAGGCATAAGTGCAACTACGCCTCTGTCTTCGCCCTTAGGGCTCGCCAAACGGCGAGTTTTCTTTACTTTTTAAACCTTTCTTGAACCTTATTTCTTTTACGGTCCCGGCGAAAAATAAATCCTGCTACAAACCCAAGACCGCCAATAAATAAGAGTAAACCGACCAGGAATTGCAGCCAGAGATTTGGAAAGGGTGCTTGAAGAATTCCAAAAGTCATATCGCGCATTAATTTTATTCCAAAAGCAGCTAATGCACCTGGAATCACTAATATTATGAGGGCAATAATACGTATCATAAATAAATCCTTCCGATATCAGTTTTCATATAGCAGCATATTTCAATTATAACTCATGAAAATATTATTACATAGATGAAAATTGTCAAGGTTTGTTTTTAGATATAAAATAGTTATGAAGAAAATTGCATGTTTTATCTAAGATGGGATGAAAAAAATTTCTCGACTTAAAAAAGGGGTAGAAAAGATGCAAAACATTATGATTGTTGGCGCCGGAAAAGGTGGAACGGCAATCTTAAAAATTTTGAAAGAATCAGAAGTTCTAAAGGTCGATGTAGTCATTGACCGGAACCTGGATGCGCCAGGTGTTTTATTGGCTCAAGAAGAAGGAATTAAAACAGGAACAAACTGGAGACCCTTTCTTACTGAAGACATTGATATTATTATCGAGGTAACTGGGAATGACACCGTTTTTCAAGAATTGCGAGATGCTAAAAATAAGAAGACAATTTTAATTCCAGGTAGTGTTGCCTTCCTTGTTTCAAAATTAATGGAGGAAAAAGAAGAACTCGTCGCTAAGCACAAAAATGAATCTTATCAGCAGGAACTGATTTTCAATGCCACCAATGATGGAATGTTGGTGATTGATAATCATGGAAAGGTGATTTTGTTTAACAAACGAGCAGAAGAAATTATGGGGGTAAAAAAAGAGCAGGCAATTGGAAAAGCTGTCTTAGAAGTCATTCCAACAAGCAGGCTTCCAATTATTCTTGAAACAAGGAGAGTTGAAGCAAACCAAGAAATGGTATTGAGTAATGATCGAAAAATCATTACAACCCGGATTCCAATTATTGAAGAAAATGGAACATTAATGGGGGCTTTCGCAGTCTTTAAGGATATTACAGAAGTTGTGAATTTAGCAGAAGAAATCACCGATTTAAAGGAAATCCAAACCATGCTGCAAGCGATCATCCATTCAAGTGATGATGCCATTTCCGTTGTCGATGAGAATGGGAGGGGAATCCTTATTAATCCTGCATATACCCGTATTACAGGTCTTTCTCAAGAACAAGTAATTGGGCAACATGCAACAGCAGATATCTCTGAGGGTGAAAGTATGCATATGAAGGTGCTGCAAACCAGGAGAGCTGTACGTGGCGTGCCGATGAGAGTAGGGTTAAATAAAAAGGAGGTAATTGTAAATGTCGCACCGATCATCGTCAAAGGGAAATTAAAGGGCAGTGTTGGTGTCATTCATGATATGTCAGAGATGAAATCATTAAGCAGAGAATTAAACCGAGCCAGGCAAATTATCCGTACTCTTGAGGCTAAATACACCTTTGAGGATATAATCGGTCAATCTGAGGAAATGATGCTTGCGATTGAGCAGGCAAAGCTAGGAGCAAAAACACCTGCAACCGTCCTTCTCCGAGGAGAATCGGGAACAGGTAAAGAGTTATTTGCCCATGCGATACATAATGCAAGTGATCGGAAATACAACAAATTTATTCGCGTCAATTGTGCTGCTATTTCAGAAACATTATTAGAAAGTGAATTATTTGGTTATGAGGAAGGAGCCTTTTCGGGGGCCATCCGTGGAGGCAAACGGGGTCTTTTTGAAGAAGCGAATAATGGCAGTATCTTTCTAGATGAAATCGGGGAACTTTCTGCGAATACTCAGGCAAAGCTGCTAAGGGTCCTGCAGGAAAATGAAATCACCCGTGTCGGTGGCACAAAGCCTGTCACAATTAATGTCAGGGTCATTGCAGCAACCAATGTTAATTTAGAAAAGGGTATTGCCAAAGGTTCCTTTAGGGAAGACTTATATTATCGTTTAAATCGCATGCCTATTCAAATTCCACCGCTTAGAAAACGAAAAGAAGAGATTCCTGTTTTATGTGATAGGCTTATTCAAAAAATAAATCGAGATTATGGCCGGAATGTTGAAGGGATTACGCAAGCCGCATTACTTCAATTATTTGGGTATGACTGGCCGGGAAACGTACGAGAATTAGAAAATATTCTAGGCAGGGCAATAATTTTTATGAATTATTATGAGACATTCATCGATGTCCATCATTTACCAGAGATAAAAAATAAAAAAATTGGTAGTGAACCTTCCATAACAAATTCAAGTGATTCCTTCGGATTAGACCAATCATTATCAGAAATGCTGGATGAGTACGAAGCAAAAATTATTCAGCAAACACTTTTACGTTTAAACGGTAATAAAACTTTAACAGCCAAAACACTTGGCTTGTCTGTGAGAAATTTGTATTATAAACTCGAAAAATATAATCTTGAAAAAAATAGCACGCAATAAATTTCATGGTATGAAATTTTTTTCAATGTATCATCAAGTGAAATAAAACGTTTTCATAAAAAAGTTTTGGCACAGTTCTTGCATATTAATATATCGGAGTTGTAGTAAGAGGAGAAAGGGTTGATGACAACTTGTTGTTGGATTCACTTATAGAGAAAGCAACCCAGGAGGGCATAAATACGGTTGCAGTGGCCGCGGCTGAAGATACTGAAGTCATCGAAGCTGTGCTCGATGCATTAGACCGAAATCTTGCTCATTTTATCCTGTTCGGTGATAAAGAAAAAATTATTTCCCTCATCGAAATGAAAAAGCACAAACTAATTAACAGTAATACTATAAAAATTGTTGAAGCCGGTTCTATTGCCGCTGCCGCTGAATTAGCTGTTAAGGCTGTTTCTAACAAAGAGGCAAATGTTTTAATGAAAGGCAACATTCCAACTAATATCCTTTTAAAAGCTGTCCTGAATAAGGAATATGGACTTAGAACAGGAAATGTTTTATCGCATGCTGCTTTTTTTGAAATTCCTGGTTACAATCATTTTACCATTGTAACGGACGCTGCTATGAATATTGCCCCTGACTTAGAACAAAAAGCACAAATAATTAAAAATGCTGTTTCATTAGCCAAGTCCGTTGGAATCGATACTCCAAAAGTGGCGCCTATCGCTGCTGTTGAGGTAGTAAATCCTGCAATGCAGGCAACTGTGGATGCGGCTGCATTAACAATGATGAATAAACGAGGGCAAATACCAGGCTGCATAGTGGATGGCCCTCTTGGCCTTGACAATGCAGTTTCAGCACTGGCAGCTGAACACAAAGGGATATCGAGTGAAGTCGCCGGAAAAGCTGATATTTTATTGGTACCTACTATTGAGGTTGGCAATGTATTATATAAATCATTAATTTATTTTGCCAAGGCAAAGGTGGGTGCCGTGATTGCTGGAGCTAAAGCACCGATTGTGTTAACATCTAGAGCTGATTCTGCTGAAAGTAAGCTCTATTCTCTTGCGTTAGCGTTATGCTGTATAAAAAAATAGATATTCAACATTCGAGGAGGAAATATTCATGGAAATCTTCAAGTACTTAGAAAAATATGATTATGAACAAGTGGTATTCTGTCAAGATAAGCAATCAGGATTAAAAGCAATTATCGCAATTCATGATACAACACTCGGTCCTGCATTAGGCGGTACCCGTATGTGGACATATGCATCAGAAGAAGCAGCCATTGAAGATGCCCTTCGCCTTGCGAAAGGAATGACGTATAAAAATGCAGCAGCAGGTTTAAATCTTGGCGGTGGTAAAACAGTTATCATTGGCGACCCTCGCAAAGATAAAAATGAAGAGATGTTTCGCGCATTTGGCCGTTACATCCAAGGGCTAAATGGTAGATACATTACAGCAGAAGATGTGGGTACAACTGTTGCTGATATGGATTTAATACACGAAGAAACAGATTATGTTACGGGAATATCTCCGGCATTTGGATCATCAGGCAACCCTTCCCCAGTAACAGCATTCGGTGTTTACCGTGGAATGAAAGCTGCAGCGAAAGAAGCCTTCGGATCTGATTCACTTGAAGGAAAAATAGTTGCAGTTCAAGGTGTTGGGAATGTAGCTTATACTCTTTGCCAATATTTACATGAAGAAGGCGCACAGTTGATTGTAACGGACATTAATAAAGAGGCTGTTAATCGAGCGGTAGAAGCATTTGGTGCACGTGCTGTAGATCCGGATGAAATTTATGGTGTTGAATGTGATATTTACGCTCCATGTGCTTTAGGGGCAACAATAAATGATGAAACAATCCCTCAATTAAAAGCAAAAGTAATTGCAGGCTCGGCTAACAATCAATTAAAAGATACTCGTCACGGCGATATTATCCATGAAATGGGTATTGTATATGCTCCGGATTACGTAATTAATGCCGGTGGTGTCATCAATGTTGCCGATGAGCTTTATGGCTACAACCAAGAACGGGCAATGAAAAAAGTGGAACAGCTTTATGCAACGATAGAAAAAGTTATCGAAATTTCAAAACGTGATGGTATTCCAACATACGCTGCCGCTGACCGGATGGCGGAAGAAAGGATTGAAAGAATCCGTAATTCTAGAAGCCAATTCCTGCAAAATGGCCATCACATTCTAAGTCATAGAATCTCAAGATAAGCATAAAAAAAATGGCAGAGCGCTGAATAGAGATTCAGCGCGTTTGCCTTTAAATTAGATGTTTTTGTTAAATGGAGGTCACTACGTTGCCAGATAAAGAGTATCGGATTCTCATCATCAACCCAGGCTCAACATCTACCAAGATCGGAGTCTTCGATAATGAAATTTCCATTTTTGAAAAAACCATCCGCCATGAGTCTGAAAAAATAAATTCCTATGCAAATATAATTGATCAATATGAATTTAGAAAAAATACCATTTTGGAAACACTGGATAATGAAGGAATTAATATTTCTAAATTATCGGCTGTTTGTGGACGCGGTGGATTGCTGCGTCCGATTGAGGGAGGAACATATGCAGTTAATGATTCGATGTTAAATGATTTACGTTCTGGTTTTTCCGGTCAGCATGCATCGAATCTCGGAGGTATAATAGCCTACGAAATTGCCTCAGCCCTTAATATTCCGTCCTTTATTGTCGATCCGGTTGTTGTAGATGAACTTGACCCGATTGCAAGGATATCGGGCTTCTCCTTAATTGAACGGAAGAGTATCTTCCATGCGTTAAACCAAAAAGCTGTCGCAAGGAGAGTCGCAAAGGAATTAGGAAAAAAATACAACGAATTAAATTTGATAATGACCCATATGGGTGGCGGAATTACCGTTGGTGTTCATAAAAAGGGTAAAGTTGTGGATGTCAACAATGGTTTACATGGTGACGGGCCTTTTAGCCCTGAGCGCGCTGGAACTGTTCCTGCAGGTGATTTAGTAGCGCTCTGTTTTTCAGGTGAACATTATCGGGAAGAAATCATGAAAAGACTAGTTGGCCAAGGGGGGCTTGTTGGCTACCTAGGCACAAATGATGCAGTAAAAGTGGAACAGAGAATTGAAGCTGGAGATCAAGAAGCAAAGCATGTTTATGATGCTATGGCATATCAGGTTGCCAAGGAAATTGGGGCGGCAAGTGCTGTCCTTTCAGGCAAAGTGGATGCTATTGTCTTAACAGGCGGTCTTGCATATGGAAAAGGCTTTGTGAAATCGATCACCGATCGAATTAATTGGATTGCGGATGTTATTGTTCATCCGGGTGAAAATGAACTCCAAGCATTAGCTGAAGGAGCACTTCGTGTCTTGCGTGGTGAAGAAGAAGTAAAAGTATATCCAAGAAATTTTAAAACTGCAAAAATTTGAGGAAATAGGGGAGGTAACATAAGTGGCACAAGAATACGATTTGGTCATTCTTGGCGGTGGAACAGGCGGTTATGTAGCTGCCATTCGCGCCTCACAACTTGGCTTAAAAACTGCTATTGTTGAAAAAGGAAAACTAGGAGGCACATGTCTTCATAAAGGCTGTATCCCAAGTAAGGCACTTCTACGAAGTGCAGAGGTTTTTGCTACGTCGAAACATAGTGACGACTTTGGGGTTATTACTAGCGAAGTATCTTTGGATTTTGGTAAAGTACAAGAAAGAAAAAATAAAATTATCGACCAACTACATAAAGGTGTCCAACATTTAATGAAGCAAGGGAAGATTGATGTGTATGAAGGACTTGGCCGGATTCTTGGCCCATCGATTTTTTCACCAATGCCGGGAACAATTTCGGTTGAAATGAACAATGGCGATGAAAACGAAATGCTGATACCTAATAATGTAATTGTTGCTACTGGTTCAAGGCCAAGGACGCTTCCAGGACTTGAAATCGACGGAGATTATGTGATGTCTTCTGACGAAGCATTGCAGCTAGAAGCACTTCCAAGTTCAATTATCATTGTTGGCGGCGGTGTAATTGGCATTGAATGGGCATCCATGCTATCTGATTTTGGAGTGGAGGTCACGGTTATAGAGTATGCCGATCGCATTATTCCTACAGAAGATAAGGAAATTTCAAAGGAAATGCAACGATTGATGAAGAAAAAAGGGATTAAACTCGTAACAAGTGCTAAGGTTCTCCCTGAAACGCTTGTTAAGGATAACGGGGTTGTCATTTCTGCAGAGGTAAAAGGTGGAGTGAAAGAATTTAAAGCTGAAAAACTCCTAGTTTCTGTTGGTCGTCAGGCAAATATAGAAGGAATTGGACTTGAAAATACAGAAATTCAAGTAGAAAAAGGCTTTATTGCCACAAATGAATTTTTCCAAACAAAGGAATCACATATTTATGCGATTGGCGATGTAATAGGTGGATTGCAGTTGGCACATGTGGCCTCACATGAGGGGGTTGTAGCTGTCGAGCATATTGCTGGAAAGGACCCGATTCCATTTGATTATAATTTAGTTTCTAGATGTATTTATAGTAATCCAGAGGTGTCAAGTGTAGGAATAACAGAGGATCAGGCAAAAGAAAAAGGCCATAAGGTGAAGGTTGGTAAGTTCTCTTTCAGGGCTATTGGAAAGGCACTAGTTTTTGGAGAATCAGATGGATTTGTTAAAATTGTTGCAGATGAGGAAACCAATGATATTCTAGGGGTGCATATGATTGGTCCACATGTTACTGATATGATAACTGAAGCTGGTCTCGCTATGGTATTAGATGCAACACCATGGGAAATCGCTCATACGATCCATCCACACCCAACTTTGTCAGAAGCAATTGGTGAAGCTGCACTGGCCGTCGATGGGAAAGCGATTCATTCCTAAATAATGTTTTCTGAACAAATGGGAGGTAAGAATTATATGATAGAAAAGCGTCATGAAGCTTTAGGTTTAAGCGACGAAAAAGTGTTGGAAATATATGAAACGATGCTTTTGGCCCGCCGAATTGATGAGCGGATGTGGTTATTGAACCGTGCTGGGAAAATACCATTCGTTATTTCATGTCAAGGTCAGGAAGCAGCTCAAGTAGGAGCAGCTTTTGCGTTAGATAAGGAAAAAGATTATGTCCTTCCATATTATCGTGATATGGGTGTTGTGTTAACTTTTGGGATGACTCCGAAGGAACTAATGCTTTCAGGGTTTGCCAAGGCAGAAGATCCAAACTCAGGCGGGCGGCAAATGCCAGGACACTTTGGTCAAAAGAAAAATCGGATTGTCACAGGTTCATCTCCGGTTACCACTCAAGTTCCGCATGCAGTAGGGGTTGCACTTGCCGGTAAAATGGAAAGAAAAGACCTTGTTACCTTTGTTACCTTTGGTGAAGGTTCTTCTAACCAAGGCGATTTCCATGAGGGTGCGAATTTTGCCGGTGTGCATAAACTTCCGGTCATTTTCATGTGTGAAAATAATAAATACGCGATTTCCGTTCCAATTGAAAAACAATTAGGTTGTGAAAAGGTATCTGATCGGGCAATTGGTTATGGAATGCCAGGGTTTACAGTTGATGGGAACGATCCACTCGAGGTATATAAAGCTGTGAAAGAAGCTGCAGACCGTGGACGCCGCGGCGAAGGTCCTACTTTAATTGAAACAGTTTCCTATCGTTTGACACCGCACTCTTCTGATGATGATGACCGTTCATACCGGGCTCCTGATGAAGTTGCCAAAGCAAAAACACAAGATCCAATCATCACATTTGGTGCATATTTAAAAGAAGCCGGTGTCATGAATGATGAGTCAGAAAAAGAAATCAATGATCGCGTCATGAAATTGGTAAATGAGGCCACTGATTATGCTGAAAATGCTCCGTATGCTGCACCTGAGGATGCATTGAAATATGTTTATGGGGATATGTAAGGGGGACGGAACATGGCAGTAATTTCTTATATTGATGCAGTAACAATGGCTATTCGTGAAGAAATGGAACGAGATCCAAAGGTTTTTGTCCTTGGTGAAGATGTTGGAGTAAAAGGTGGCGTTTTTAAAGCTACTCAAGGTTTGTATGAGCAATTTGGCGAAGAAAGAGTGATTGATACACCACTCGCCGAATCCGCAATTGCGGGGGTAGGAATCGGTGCGGCTATGTATGGCATGCGTCCGATTGCTGAAATGCAATTTGCTGATTTTATCATGCCAGCAGTCAATCAAATTATTTCGGAAGCAGCAAAAATCCGCTACCGCTCGAATAATGATTGGAATTGTCCAATGGTCATACGGGCACCATACGGTGGCGGAGTTCATGGAGCACTTTATCATTCCCAATCAGTTGAAGCAGTATTTGCCAACCAGCCTGGATTGAAAATTGTTATGCCTTCCACACCTTATGATGTAAAAGGGCTATTGAAAGCAGCAATTCGTGATAATGATCCAGTGTTATTTTTCGAGCATAAACGTGCCTATCGTTTAATTAAAGGTGAGGTACCGACAGAAGATTATACGCTGCCAATCGGAAAAGCCGATGTCAAGCGTGAGGGAGAAGACATCACCATTATTACGTATGGACTATGTGTTCATTTTGCTCTCCAAGCCGCAGAGAAACTAGCAAAGGATGGAATCTCTGCACATATTCTAGATTTGCGTACCGTCTATCCACTTGATAAGGAAGCGATTATTGAAGCGGCATCAAAAACAGGTAAAGTTCTCCTTGTTACCGAGGATACAAAAGAAGGCAGCATTATGAGTGAAGTGTCTGCGATTATTGCTGAAAATTGCTTATTTGAGTTAGATGCTCCAATTATGCGTCTTGCTGGACCGGAAGTACCGGCAATGCCATATGCACCAACAATGGAAAAATTCTTTATGGTAAATCCTGATAAAGTGGAAAAAGCAATGCGCGAGCTTGCTGAGTACTAAGGAGGTTTGGAAAAAGTGGCAATAGAACAAATCAAAATGCCTCAATTAGGGGAAAGTGTAACCGAAGGTACAATCAGTAAGTGGTTAGTATCTGTCGGCGACAAAGTCAATAAATACGACCCCCTTGCAGAGGTAATGACAGATAAAGTGAACGCAGAAGTCCCATCCTCCTTTACAGGTGTGATTAAAGAACTAATTGCAGGTGAAGGCGATACCTTAGCGGTGGGAGAAATTATTTGTACGATTGAAGTGGATGGCGGCAACATTGAGGAGACTCCAGCAGCGAGCATCGAACAAAAGGAATCGACTGACGATGCTGTAGTGCTGGCTCAAGAAGAGCAAGGTAACAAGGCCCGTTATTCACCAGCAGTGCTTAAAATTTCTCAAGAACATGGCATGGATTTAACACAAGTGTCAGGTACCGGTGCAGGTGGACGCATTACAAGAAAAGACCTGCTGAAATTAATTGAGTCAGGAAATATTCCATCAGCCGGACAAAAGATAGAACAGCAGAAAGAGCCAGTAGCTGTCTCGGCTTCCAAACTAGAAGTGACAAAGTCTGCTTCCATTCAGCCGGCTTCAACGCCAGCTGCACCTGCAGTGAATATTCCAGTTGCCGCTGGGGACATTGAAATTCCAGTTACAGGGGTTCGAAAAGCAATTGCTGCAAATATGCTGCGCAGCAAGCATGAAGCACCGCATGCTTGGACAATGGTTGAAGTCGATGCAACGAATTTGGTTGAATATCGAAACTCTCTCAAGGACGAGTTCAAGAAAAAAGAAGGCTTTAATTTAACTTTCTTCGCTTTCTTTGTGAAGGCAGTTGCGCAAGCCTTAAAAGAATTCCCGCAGATTAATTCGATGTGGGCCGGAGAAAAAATCATCCAAAAGAAGGATATTAATATTTCAATTGCGGTTGCTACAGATGATGCTTTATTTGTACCTGTTATTAAGAATGCAGATGAGAAAACAATTAAAGGAATTGCCCGTGAAATTTCAGAGCTTGCTGTAAAGGTTAGAACGGGGAAATTGAAGTCTGACGATATGCAGGGTGGAACATTCACAGTGAACAATACAGGTTCTTTTGGCTCTGTTCAATCAATGGGGATTATTAATTACCCACAGGCTGCGATTCTGCAGGTGGAGTCCATTGTCAAGCGTCCGGTGATTATGAATAATGGCATGATTGCAGCCCGTGATATGGTGAACCTATGTATGTCTCTTGATCACAGAGTATTAGATGGACTTGTTTGCGGCCGATTCTTACAACGTGTAAAGGAAATTCTGGAAAATACTTCAAAATCAACAACTTCGATTTACTAAAAAATCACCGCTGCAACAGATGCAGCGGTGATTTTTTTATAGTCGCCCATAATGGTGAAAATTAAAGAAGTGCTGTATCCAATCAGGTAATTTGGAGGCCAAATCGGAGGAAATAGCGGGTGAAATGTACCCAATTGGAGTTATTGTCTACCAAAATAGAGAACAATCACTGAACCCAGTCACTACTTTTAAATGTTTGTAACTCTTAACTAATGACGGTTTTCATTGCCTGAATTGTGTTTGTACCATAAAATAGTATTTAGTAGAATTAATTGAATTTTAATTTAATTAGCTAAGCGGAAGGAGGAGAGAATTTTGGAGAAAATAAAAAGTCAGTCTTTTGCTCTAAAGACAAAGTATGAATGGAAAGAAAAAGCGGAGGCATCTCTAAAGGGAAAAACGGTTGAATCCTTACAAACAACTACATATGAAAATATAATTTTGAAACCGCTTTACACCAAACAGGATGAGCAGCCCGTTGGAGAGTTTCCAGGTGGTTCAGATTTCAGAAGAGGAATTTACCCACTTGGATATATAACAAATGAATGGAAGGCAGCACAGCGTATTTCCTATCAAACACTGGGAGAATTGCAGGAGAAACTTCATAAATCATTTGAAAAAGGGCAATCTGCTATTTCTTTTGAAGTAAAAAAGGTATTGTTTGAGTCGGAAGAAAGCCTGGTAAACATTATAGTGGAATCTTATCAACACTACCCATTTGCTATTAACGCTAGAGATTTACAAACTTCATTTCTTGCCGTGGCAGCTAGATTGGATAAGCTCGATCAAATTAACGGATATATCGGTTCCGATCCAATTGCGTTATTTGTTGAAGAAGGTCTTATTTCTGAAAAATTTTTCACTGAATGGGTAAAGGACATTCAGATCTCAATGAGAAAATTCCCTAACTTACGCACGATTTTAATTGATACTGTTCCCTATCATAATGGAGGGGGAAATGCCGTTCAAGAACTTGGGATTGCTCTTGCAGAAGGGGTATATTATCTCGAAAAGCTGCAGGAAACCGGAATGGATCTGGAAGAAATTCTAACGAAAATGATTTTCCAATTCTCTATTAGCAGTAACTATTTCATGGAGATTGCCAAACTACGGGCAGCAAGAGTACTGTGGAATCGAATTACTGAACTTTATGGTGCGAAAGATGACGTCCGTGGAATGATCATTGCAGCTGAAACTTCTTCTTTTACTAAAACCATTCATGACCCGCATGTAAACCTACTTCGGGCTGGGAATCAAGCCTTTGCAGCTGTAATTGGGGGCGTACAATATTTACATGTAAGTCCTTACGATGAATATACTGGAGCAACTCCGTTTTCCGAGAGAATAGCTAGAAATATCCAACTTCTCTTAAAAGATGAAGCACATCTGAAAAAAGTGATTGATCCTGCTGGGGGTTCTTGGTATGTGGAGGAATTAACAAATCAGCTGGCTGAAAAAGCGTGGCAATTTTTCCAGCAAATCGAAGCTCACGGGGGTATATTTGAAGTTTTAAAATCCAATTGGCTGCAGCAGGAAATTGCTGCTGTTTATGAAAAAATGAATATGGATACTCAAACAAGAAAGCAAAGTATTGTCGGAACAAATGTCTATGCTAATTTAGATGAAAATGTAGCTAAAAAACCACTTTTAAAGGAAAATTCCCATTTTGCAGGCGGAGATCATTCGTTAATAAAAATTGAGGCTATTTACGGAAGGAGATTAGCCGAACCATTTGAAGAATTACGAAGTAAGGCAAAGAGTCTTAAAGAAAAAATAGGTACTACCCCATCTGTTGGCATGCTTTGTCTTGGTGAATTAAAACAGCATAAAGCCAGGCTTGATTTCATGAAGGGATTTCTTGCAGCTGGTGGTATAAAAGCAGTAGAGAGTAAACCTATTTTATCAATTGAGAATGCCAGACAGTTTATTTCAGAACAATCTGTTAACTGCTTTTGCCTTTGTGGCACAAATGATCAGTATGAAATGATAGGGCACGAAATTCTAACCTTATTAATATCTGAATTCCCTGAGCGAAAATTTTATTTAGCGGGACTTCCTGAAAGAGAAAACCAATCCCGGTGGATGGATGATGGAATAACCCAATTTATTCACACAAAAAGCAACTGTTACGAAACCCTATCGGTAATCCTTAATGATATGGAGGTGAAGACAATTGAAGAAACAAAAGCCTGATTTTCAAAATATATCTTTGTTTGATAAGCAGAAACTCATAACAAAAGAGGAATGGCATGAAAAAATAAAACAGGAAATTGAAACTTCCATTGACGATTTACTATTTGAAACAAATGAGCAAATTGCCATTAAATCGCTTTATACAAAAGAGGATCGGGAAGGGTTAGAACATATTGATGATCTTCCAGGACTGCCGCCATATACTAGAGGGCCTTATCCGACGATGTATGTGAACCGTCCATGGACGGTCAGACAGTATGCAGGGTTTTCAACTGCTGAGGAAAGCAATGCCTTTTACCGCCGCAATCTTGCAATGGGACAAAAGGGATTGTCGGTCGCCTTTGATTTAGCTACCCACCGGGGCTATGATTCTGATCATCCACGTGTAGTGGGAGATGTTGGTAAAGCGGGTGTAGCGATAGATTCTATACTTGATATGAAGACACTCTTTGAAGGGATACCGTTAGATCAAATGTCCGTTTCGATGACCATGAACGGAGCCGTTTTGCCAATCCTAGCATTCTTCATCGTGACAGCTGAAGAACAAGGTGTAAGTCAAGAAAAACTTTCGGGAACGATCCAAAATGACATTTTAAAAGAATATATGGTTCGTAACACGTATATTTACCCGCCAGAAATGTCAATGAAAATCATTGCGGATATCTTTGAATATACGTCCAAATACATGCCGAAGTTTAATAGTATCAGTATTTCAGGCTACCACATGCAAGAAGCAGGTGCACCAGCGGACTTGGAATTGGCTTATACATTAGCTGATGGACTGGAATATGTTAGGACTGGTCTAAAAGCTGGGATTGAAATCGATTTATTTGCCCCAAGGCTGTCGTTTTTCTGGGCAATCGGAATGAATTATTTCATGGAAGTCGCCAAAATGAAGGCGGCACGATTGATTTGGGCAAAAATGATGAAATCCTTCCACCCTAAAAATGAGAAATCATTAGCACTTCGTACCCACACGCAAACATCTGGCTGGAGCTTGACTGAGCAGGATCCTTTTAACAATGTTACAAGAACATTAATCGAGGCACATGCGGCAGCAATGGGTCATACACAATCACTGCATACGAATGCCTTGGATGAAGCAATAGCTTTACCAACAGATTTCTCAGCCCGAATTGCCCGTAACACTCAGTTGTTTTTACAAGAAGAAACTGGAATTACAAACGTAATCGACCCTTGGGCAGGATCTTATTATGTAGAAAAGCTGACCGATGAATTAGTTAATAGAGCTTGGACACATATTGAAGAAATTGAAGGTCTTGGGGGTATGGCGAAAGCAATTGAAACAGGCCTTCCTAAGATGAGAATCGAAGAGGCAGCAGCGAGAAGACAAGCCCAAATCGATTCCGGGACTGAAACAATTATCGGTGTTAATCGTTATCGCCTTGAAAAAGAAGAAGCAATTGATATTTTAGATATTGATAATACTGCTGTCCGGTTAAAGCAAATCGAAAAATTACATGCATTAAAGGCAGGCCGTGATGACCAAAAGGTTGAAGAGGCGCTTAGCGCATTAATAAAAGCAGCGGAAACAGGAGAGCAAAATTTATTAGAGCTTGCGGTTCAAGCGGCAAGAGTGAGAGCAACACTAGGAGAAATTTCCGATGCGATTGAGCGTGTTGCCAGTAGACATAAAGCTGTAATCCGTTCGATTAGTGGTGTTTATAGTACCGCATTTAGTAATGAAGAAGAGATTTTAGAAGTGAAAAAAATGACCGATGAATTTCTTGAGAATGAAGGAAGAAGGCCGAGGATTCTAATTGCAAAAATGGGACAGGACGGACATGACCGCGGGGCAAAGGTGATTGCCACCGCCTTCGCTGACCTTGGGTTTGATGTAGATATTGGCCCATTGTTCCAGACACCAGAAGAAACAGCAATGCAGGCTGTTGAAAACGATGTCCATGTAATAGGGATCAGTTCGCTTGCTGCAGGACATAAAACATTATTACCGCAGCTTGTCGAAGAATTAAAAAATGTAAGAAGGGAAGATATTTTAATCGTCATTGGGGGTGTCATCCCAGCGCAGGATTATCAATTTTTATTTGAGCACGGTGCATCGGCCATCTTTGGTCCGGGAACCATTATCCCTGTTGCGGCGCAAAAGGTAATCAAGGAGATATATAGACAACTCGGTTATGAGGAAGTGGCACAATAAATGGGTACGGATCATAAACCGGAATGGAGCGACCCAAATAACCCTGAAAGCTGTTCAAGCATTGTCAGAAAGGGAGAGGAGCTTGAGAGTCAAGCTGCTATCATTAAAAAAAATATCCGCTTTCAAAAACTCATTTCTTCTGAGCCTACGGTTGAGGAGCTCTATGAAGGGGTCATTAAAGGTGATAGAAGTATTCTCGCAAGGGCGATCACGCTTGTGGAGAGCAATGCCGAGCAGCATTTTAAAAAGGCACAGCAGCTGCTGCAAAAACTGCTGCATAAAAGCGGGAAATCGATTCGGATTGGCATCACCGGAGTTCCTGGTGCTGGTAAAAGCACTTTTATCGAGTCGTTTGGCACCTACCTTTGCAGCTTAGGACATCAAGTAGCCGTGTTAGCCATTGATCCAAGCTCAAGTATTAGCGGAGGCAGCATTCTTGGGGATAAAACAAGAATGGAACAATTGTCAAGAAATCCAAGAGCCTTTATTCGCCCTTCACCAACGGTGGGAAAGCTTGGCGGGGTTCATCGAAAAACGAGGGAAGCGATGTTACTATGTGAGGCTGCCGGTTTTGATGTCATCTTAATCGAAACGGTTGGAGTGGGCCAAAGTGAGGTCATTATTCGGGATATGGTCGATTTTTTCATGCTGCTCGTGCTGACGGGTGCAGGCGACGAGCTTCAGGGGATGAAAAAAGGGATTATGGAACTGGCTGATGCGATTCTCGTTCATAAAGCAGACGGAGCGAATAAACCGAAAGCAGAGCAAACAAGAAATGAGTATAATCGAATCCTCCACTTCCTGCAGCCTGCAACAAAAGGCTGGACAACAAAGGCTTATACATGTTCATCTTTAACCCATGAGGGGATCAGTGAAATCTGGAACGTCATCCAATCATTTGAACAAATAGGGAAAACGTCCGGAGTATTTGATAATAGAAGAAAAAACCAAGCACGGGAATGGCTCTTTTCGATGATAACCGACCAGCTTCAATTCCATTTTTATCATCACAAGGGTGTAAAAAGTGAGCTGCCAAAATTAGAAAATAAAGTGATTGCAGGGGAAACAACTGTTGCTTCTGCTGTTGAAACTTTATTCAATACCTTTTTAGCAATAAAAGAATGAGCTGACGTTTAGGGCTGTTTTCTTATTCCCTTCGTAAATAATTATTTTCATTTGGAAAAAACACATTTTAACTGTTATGATGTAGTTATGGACATAATGTAAAGGAGTGATTTTTTTATGAGCATGGATTTTAACCTTTTCATGAATGATGTGGTTAACCAGGCACGTCAAGAAATCGTGGCAGCTGGGTATAAAGAACTTAAAACAACTAAGGATGTTGAAGAGGCGTTATCACAAAAGGGAACAACTTTAGTCATGATCAATTCCGTTTGTGGATGCGCTGGTGGTGTGGCAAGACCTGCAGCAGCACATGCAGTTCATTATGATAAACGTCCTGATCACTTGGTTACCGTTTTTGCCGGGCAGGATAAAGAAGCAACTGAAACAGCACGGAGCTATTTCACCGGCTATCCGCCATCCTCTCCGTCTTTTGCACTATTGAAGGACGGAAAGATCTGCTCAATGGTCGAAAGACATCAAATCGAAGGCTTCGATCCTGCAACAGTCGTTTCAAGATTACAAAAAGAATTTGATGAATACTGTGAAGAATTTTAACATGACATCGAAAGGACCAATTTCCTAAATGGAGATTGGTCCTTTTTTTAATGGAAAAAAGTTACTGTAAAAAGCATAAACGAATTTTTAAAAATATATTTGCATAATTATTACTTTGTGTTAAAATACATTACATTGAATAATTATTAATAAAACAAACTATTAATCTTGAAAATTATAATATCTAAGGTAAATAATAATGTTTTAATTTTCAGATAAATTATAGGGGGAAAACATATGAAAAAGGCAATTATTTTATTATTAACCATGATGATGTCAGTAGGTTTACTTGCAGCTTGTGGAACAAGTGAGAAAGCAAGTAAGAAAAGCGGAGATAAGAAGGAATTAGTGATGGCAACGTCTGCCGACTATCCTCCATTTGAATATGTTGAAACTGGAAAAAGTGATGAAATCGTTGGTTTTGATGTTGACCTGGCAAAAGCAATTGCGAAAAATCTTGGTTATGAAGTAAAAGTCAAAGATATGGACTTTAGCGGTTTAGTTCAATCGCTTAAATCAGGACAAGCAGATATTGTCTTAGCGGGAATGACACCAACAGAAAAAAGAAAGAAAAACGTTGATTTCAGTGACATTTATTATACAGCCCAGCACTTGGTTATTTCTAAAAAAGACAGTGGTATTGAAACAATTGAGGATTTAAAAGGTAAAACAGTTGGAGTACAGCTTGGTTCAATTCAAGAAGGAAAAGCAGAGGAAATCAATAAACAAGTTCCAATTAAAATTGAAAACCGTAACCGTATTCCGGATCTAATCCAAGAAATTAAATCAGGCCGTTTGGATGCTGCTATCATTGAGGACACTGTTGCAAAGGGCTATCTTGAAAAAGAAAAAGATTTTGCGGGCTTTACTATTAGTGATGATCCAAAAGAAGCTGGTTCTGCGATTGCGTTTCCGAAAAATAGTGATTTAACAGCGAAGTTTAACAAAGAATTAAAGAAAATGAAAGAAAACGGCGAACTGCAAAAATTGGTTGTAAAGTGGTTCGGCGGGGAACAATAATCCTTGATTCATTAAAGACGTTCGATTCTGAACGTCTTTACCATTTTTATTAAGAGAGGACGGATGATGAATGAACTTAGATTTTACTCCATTCATTCCCTCCATGCCATATATTTTAAAAGGGATTTTAGTAACCCTTCAAATTGTGCTTTTAGCCGGGGTATTGGGGTTTGTACTTGGAATTATTTTATCATTATTTAAAATTAGCTCAATAAAAATTCTTAACTGGGTTGCAAATGTGTATACCTCGATTTTTCGCGGGACACCGTTAGTTTTGCAATTAATGTTAATTTATTATGGATCGCCGCAGGTTATTGGCTATCAAATTGAACCATATACAGCAGCCATATTATCGTTTGCACTTAATTCTGGGGCCTATATTTCCGAAATTATTCGTGCAGGAATTCTTGCCGTTGATAAAGGACAGCAAGAAGCAGCAATGGCGTTAGGGGTGCCCTATGGAAAAATGATGTGGGATATCATCCTGCCGCAGGCACTTAAAAATATTCTCCCAGCCTTGATGAATGAATTCATTTCCTTAACAAAAGAATCAGCAATTGTTACAACGATTGGGGTTATGGACATTATGCGCCGGTCATATCAAGTGGGAGCGGAAAATTACTCGTTTTTTGAACCATTATTAATTGCCGGCTTAATCTATTATTTAATGGTGATTACCTTGACCTTCTTAGGAAAAGCGCTTGAGGGGAGGATGAGACGCAGTGATTAAGATCGAGAATTTGTATAAAAGCTATGGAAAACTTGAAGTTTTAAAGGGAATATCAACCTCTATCAATACGGGTGAAGTCGTAGCAATAATTGGCCCTTCAGGCTCAGGGAAATCTACTTTCCTCCGCTGTATGAACCTACTCGAAGAACCATCAAACGGGAAAATTTGGATTGGCAATCAAGATGTAACTGATAAAACAACAAATATCATGAAGGTACGGCAAAATGTCGGCATGGTTTTTCAACACTTTCATTTGTTTCCGCATAAAACCGTTTTGCAAAACCTTACTTATGCACCTATGAAGGTAAAAGGGTTGTCAAAGGATCAAGCTGAAAAGATTGCCTACGAATTATTAGAAAAAGTAGGGCTATCTGAAAAAGCGAATGAATACCCAACAAGATTGTCTGGTGGACAAAAACAGCGGGTGGCTATTGCCCGAGCATTAGCGATGGAGCCGGAGGTTATGCTTTTCGATGAACCAACGTCCGCTCTTGATCCGGAAATGGTAAAAGAGGTTTTAGAGGTAATGAAATCACTGGCCCATACAGGGATGACGATGGCAATCGTGACACATGAAATGGGTTTTGCAAGAGAAGTAGCTGACAGGGTTTTGTTCCTTGATGGAGGGGTGCTCGTTGAAGATGCATCACCAAAAGAATTCTTTGCTAATCCAAAGAGCCAGCGTGCCCAGGATTTCTTACAAAAAATGCTATAAAATTTCTAAAAGATGGTCTTGATGATCATCTTTTTTCATTAACTCGAGGAATAGTCTTTATTTGTTTGATGCAAATTTCTCAAAGTCCAGTAAAATAAATTCTAAAAAAAAGGAAAGGGGCTGTTCGATACGAACAGTCCCTTCATATATGTTTAGGAAAGAAATGAACCAATTCCAATTAGGAGAGTTGAGGCAAGCATGGCGAAAAGCATTAAATAAACAATAAATTTTCTTGTTTTCTTATTTTTCAAATATAGAACCTCCCAAACATTTAGGTTTTATTTATATTGTACAGGGAAAAGTCCAAATGGACAACGGAACTACTTAGCAATTTGGGAAGGATTTATGAATTTTTTACCGAATACAATAATTGTCGAATTAATTTTAATAGTGAAACAGAGGGGTAAACATGATTAAAAAGGTCGATCATATCGGAATTGCTGTGAAGTCTCTTGATGAAACATTACCTTTTTATACTGAGGTGTTGAAGTTGTCTTTGTTAGGCATTGAAGAGGTTGAAAGTCAAAAGGTCAAGGTCGCATTTTTGCAAGCAGGTGAAACGAAACTTGAGCTGCTTGAGCCGACATCAGTGGAAAGTTCAATTGCTACTTTTATCGAAAAGCGTGGTGAGGGGATCCATCATGTGGCACTTGGTGTTACATCAATTAAAGAAAGGATTACCGAAATAAAAGAAAAAGGGATTCGCATGATTGATGAGGCGCCTAGACCCGGTGCAGGAGGAGCAAATATTGCCTTCATGCATCCAAAATCAGCATCAGGGGTATTATTCGAGCTTTGTGAAAAGAAAGGGATGAAGGGGTAACATGCTAGATATCTATGAAAAAATAAATGAATTATATGATAAGCGCAGAGAAGTCGAGCTTGGTGGCGGTGACGAGCGAATCGAGAAACAGCATGATAAAGGAAAATTGACAGCAAGAGAAAGAATTGAAATGTTAGTAGATAAGGGCACGTTTGTCGAATTGAATCCGTTCATTGAACACCGCACGAATGATTTTGGTCTTGATGGACAAAAAGGACCTGGCGACGGGGTTGTGACAGGATTCGGAAAAGTAAATGGAAGGCCCATTTATCTATTCTCACAAGACTTTACTGTTTTTGGTGGTGCACTAGGGGAAATGCATGCGAAAAAAATAGCGAATGTCATGGATTTAGCAGCTAAAAATGGTACGCCATTTGTTGGTCTAAATGACTCCGGCGGAGCACGGATTCAAGAAGGGGTTGTTTCGCTTGATGGCTATGGGCATATTTTTTATCGGAACGCCATTTATTCTGGTGTAATTCCACAAATCTCTGTCATTATGGGGCCCTGTGCCGGCGGCGCCGTCTATTCACCGGCAATTACCGATTTTGTATTCATGGTTGAAAAAACGAGCCAAATGTTTATTACCGGCCCGAAAGTTATTGAAACGGTAACCGGGGAAAAAATTTCTGCAGAAGACCTTGGCGGTGCGAATGTTCATAACTCCATCAGTGGAAATGCCCATTTTCAAGCTGAATCTGAAGCTGAGGTTCTAGAAAATGTCCGCAGGCTTTTAAGCTATCTTCCGCAAAATAATGAAGAAAAGCCACCTACAGTTGAGGTGGAGGACGATTACGATTATCGTCCTGATTTAACGGATGTGATCCCTTTTGATGCTGTAAGGCCTTATGATGTCCGTAAAGTGATTGAACAAGTTACAGATGCCGACTCCTTTATGGAAATTCAAAAGAATTTTGCTAAAAATATTGTTGTCGGATTTGCGAGAATTAAAGGTGAAACAGTTGGATTAGTCTGCAATCAGCCGAAGGTGATGGCTGGAGGCTTGGATATTGATTCATCAGATAAAGCGGCTCGATTTATCCGCACCTGCGATTCTTTTAATATCCCAATCATTACGTTTGAAGATGTAACCGGTTTCTTCCCGGGGGTTAAGCAGGAGCATGGGGGAATCATCCGCCATGGGGCGAAGATTTTATTTGCTTATTCAGAAGCAACAGTACCGAAGCTGACGGTGATTTTAAGAAAGGCTTATGGAGGTGCCTATGTGGCGTTAAATAGTAAGTCCATTGGTGCTGATTTGGTATTTGCCTGGCCAAATGCGGAAATTGCCGTCATGGGGCCGCAAGGGGCTGCCAATATAATTTTTGCCAAAGAGATTACTAATAGCGAAAATCCTGAAATGATAAGACAACAAAAAATTGATGAATACCGGCAAAAGTTTGCTAATCCGTATGTAGCAGCAAGCAGAGGGATGGTCGATGATGTCATCGATCCTCGGGAAACAAGAATAAAAATTATTCAAGCGTTGGAAATGCTGCGGAATAAAAAAGAATCGAGACCATATAAAAAACATGGTAATATTCCACTTTAATTTGATTCACTATTTCTTTCATTTGATGATATGAATATGAAAGAGGTATACTGATATAAGAAAAGTGTAAGCAACTGTTTAGCGACATATGGATTGGACCGCTCCATATGAGATAAAGTAAACAAGATGAAAGTAAGCTAGTCGTTGTTGACTTATCGGAATGAGGAGAGGGCCGATCTCACGCCGCTGGGTGCTGGAGCTGGACAAAAGTGAGTACATAAATTGGAGGATCAATAATAATGGTGAATCAAGAACGTCTTTTGAATGAATTTTTAGAACTTGTGCAAATTGACTCAGAAACGAAATATGAGACTGAGATTGCCAAGGTATTAAAACAAAAATTTACTGATTTAGGTCTTGATGTTTTTGAAGATGATACAACCGCTGTAACAGGACATGGTGCAGGAAACCTATTTTGCACGCTTGCAGCAACAAAAGAGGGCGTCGACCCAATTTATTTTTCCTGCCACATGGATACCGTGACACCGGCGAAAGGTGTAAAGCCATCAATTAAAGATGGTTACGTCGTTACCGATGGCACCACCATCTTAGGTGCCGATGATAAAACAGGTATTTCCGTTATGCTTGAAACGATCCGTATCTTGAAAGAACAAAATCTGCCGCATGGCTTAATTCAATTTGTGATTTCAGTCGGCGAAGAATCCGGTCTACATGGTGCGAAAGCGATAGATCCATCATTGCTTAAAGCGAAATATGGTTATGCCCTTGACAGTGATGGATTAGTTGGGAACGTGGTTGTCGCAGCCCCAACGCAAGCAAAAGTAAAAGCTGTTATTTACGGCAAAACTGCTCATGCTGGTGTCGCTCCAGAAAAAGGAGTGTCTGCGATTACGATTGCAGCAAAATCGATTGCAAGGATGCCGCTCGGAAGAATTGACCATGAAACGACTGCAAATATTGGTCGTTTTGAAGGTGGGCAAGCAACGAATATCGTTTGCGACCGCGTTGATATTTTAGCAGAAGCGCGTTCGCTTATTCCTGAAAAAATGGAAGCACAGGTAAGCAAAATGAAAGAAGCATTTGAAACAGTTGCTTCAGAAATGGGTGGCAGTGCAGAAGTTGATATAGAAATTATGTATCCAGGCTTTAAATTTGGCGAGGGCGACCAGGTAGTTGAAATTGCCCGCAAAGCAGCTGCTAAAATTGGACGCAGCTGTGAACTGCAGCATAGCGGCGGCGGCAGTGACGCCAACGTATTTAATGGTTTTAACATACCAACTGTAAACCTTGCAGTTGGCTATGAAGAAATCCATACCACTAACGAGCGTATGCCGATTGAAGAATTATATAAACTCGCAGAAATGACGATTGCGATTATCGACGAAGTGACAAATTAATAATTGTATCAAAGCGAAGGAGAGCCATTGGTTCTCCTTTTTGCTAGGCTAATAAGAAAGTATAAGTGCAACTACGCCTCTGTCTTCGCCCTTAGGGGCTCGCCAATCGGCGAGTTTTCTTTACCGAAAGGAAAGTATAACTTTCCTTTCAGGTATAAGTGCAACTATGCCTCTGTCTGCGCCTAACGGCTTGCCAATCGGCAAGTATTCTTTATACTTAAGGGGAATAAATGTTTTAAGGGTGTGTTCGGTGTGAAGGAAATGTATCCTAAGAACGGACGGGTCATTTTACATGTGGATATGAATAGCTTTTATGCCTCGGTTGAAATGGCCTATGATCCGACACTTAAGGGCAAACCGCTGGCGATTGCCGGGAACGTTGAGGAGCGGAGAGGGATTATTGTTACTTGCAGCTATGAAGCAAGGAAGTTTGGCGTCAAAACAACAATGCCGCTGTGGGAAGCGAAAAGGCTTTGTCCACAACTAATTATTAGGACACCAAATTTTGACCGTTACCGGGCCGCATCGATGGGAATGTTCGATATTCTTAGGCAATATACTACTCTCGTTGAACCTGTTTCGATTGATGAGGGCTATATGGATATTACGGAAAGTTTTGAATTTGGCAGCCCTATCGAAATCGCTGAAAGTATTCAAAAACGAGTATTTGAACAGCTCGACTTACCTTGCAGCATTGGCATTGCCCCAAATAAATTTTTAGCAAAAATGGCTTCTGATATGAAGAAGCCAATGGGGATTACGATCCTTCGTAAGCGCGAAATACCTAAGGTTCTTTGGCCATTGAATACGAATGAAATGCATGGGGTTGGAAAAAAGACAGCTGAAAAGCTGACAACGATTGGCATTTACACGATAGGCGATTTAGCAAAAGGTAATGAAATTCAACTTAAATCACTTCTTGGTATTAATGGGCTTCGGATAAAAGAGAGGGCAAATGGCATCGATCACCGTCCAGTTGACCCGGAATCAATTGAAGAGTTTAAAAGTATTGGCAATTCCACAACCTTGCCTAGAGACATTAGTAATCAACAAGAGCTTTTTCATGTACTGGAGTCCTTGGCGGAAACCGTTTCTGTCAGATTGAAGCGAAAAAATGTCCTTGCATCTGCATTGTCTATAACAATTCGATATAAAGATCGGAGGACAATTACTAGAAGCAAGAAACTTTCGAATCCTATTCATCAAAAAGAGGACATTTCGGAGTTTGCTAAACAGCTTTTTCTTAAATCCTGGAATGGGGATTCCGTTCGGTTGTTGGGGATTACCGGGAATGAATTAGTTGACCATGATCATGCTTACAAACAGTTAGATTTGTTTTCTTATGAAAAGGATGCCAAAAAAGAACCGCTGTTTAAAACCCTTTCCAGTCTACGTGATAAGTATGGAAAAAATATTATTGAAAATGCAGGATCACATAATGTAGATCCCGCTCATAAAATAGGAACCGGGACGAGCTTTAATAAAGATTTTTTGCGCTCTTACCCTGATAAAAAGAAAGATAAGGACTAAAAAGCTCCACTTTGCCAGCTTAACAAAGTGGAGCTTTTGCTGCTTACTTACAAATATCTACTTCTAAATCTGATACAGGCCACCAAAAGCGGCCGTCTTTTTCTAAGAGTTCATCCGCTTCCTTAGGACCCATTGATCCGGACTCGTAATTAGGAAATTCTGCTTTTGTTTTTTCCCAAACAGCCGAGATTTTATCAACAAAAGCCCAGGAATAGGCCACTTCATCCCAATGAGTGAAATTGGTGGCATCACCGCGCATGCAATCGTAAAGAAGTTTCTCATAGCCTTCGGGAGTATTCATGGCATGAACCCCCGTATTGGCGAAGCTAAGTTTCACCTCTTGAGCATCCAAGTGCCCGCCTGCTTTCTTAGCATTAAGATGGAGGGTAATCCCTTCCTCGGGTTGGATATGGATCACGAGTAGGTTTGGATTCAGCATCTTTTCAGGCTGATAATATAAATTCATTGGAATATCCTTAAACTGAATCACAATTTTCGTTGATTTCGCGGACATTCTTTTGCCAGTACGAATATAAAAAGGAACACCGGCCCAGCGGAAATTATCAATCATGATTTTGCCGGCAACAAAGGTTTCGGTATTCGACTCGTTGTCCACCATTGCTTCATCACGGTATTTTGGAACCTGCTTATCCTCAATTGTGCCCTCAGCATACTGTCCCCGGACAAAATAGTCATTCACTTTATCACCTTCGATAGTTCGAAGCGCTCTAAATACTCTTACCTTCTCGGAACGGATTTCATCCGTTGTTAGGTTAATTGGCGGCTCCATTGCCAGCAATGCTACCATTTGCAGCATATGGTTTTGCAGCATATCCCTTAGTGCCCCGCTTGTTTCGTAATATCGTCCTCGTTCTTCAACACCTAGGGTTTCACTCGAGGTAATTTGGATATTAGAGATATACCGGTTGTTCCAAAGCGGTTCAAAAATAGCATTGGCAAAACGGATGACTTCAATGTTTCGAACCATTTCTTTTCCTAAATAGTGATCAATCCTGTAGATCTCTTTTTCGGAAAAAGCACTTCTAATTTGCTTGTTTAATTCTTTGGCAGATTCTAGGTCGTGTCCGAATGGTTTTTCAATCACAAGCCTCTTATAGCCTTTCACATCTGTTAACCCATCAGATTTTAGATGTAAGGCGATCGGGCCGAAAAATTCCGGTGCCATTGCGAGATAAAAGATGCGGTTCCCCTCAAGGTGATAATTTTCATCAATCTGATCGGCAAATGTTCTTAATTGTACATATGAGTTTGAATCCGCCACATCATGTGATTGATAGTAAAAATGGGAGATAAATTCATCAAGATTATCCTTCTTCCCTAAAGCGGATTCGACCGATTCTTTTACTGATTGTTGGAACTCTTCATTCGTTAAAGTTCTTCTTGCAACACCAATTACCGCAAACTTATCTAATTTATTTCGCGAAAATAATCGGTAAAGGGAAGGAAATAACTTCCGTTTTGCTAAATCACCTGTTGCTCCAAAAATCATAATTAATGAAGTCATGTTTTGCTCCACGTTTTGAACCCTCTCTTCTAAAAGCCTGATGCTTATGTAATAGTTTTATCAATTATTAAATTTAGCTGTTTCGTTTAGGTTTCGCAAATATATTGTTTTGCATGTAAACATTTATAGGTGATTCTTTTTTCTAGATTTAGATCGAAGAGCATTTTTAGGGAGTTTGTGATATATTATCACTATTGAATAATGGTACGGAAAAGAGAGGAGCTTTGATTGTGGATGTTTTTTTCTTAGGCACAGGAGCAGGAATGCCAGCCAAGCTTCGCAATGTGACATCGATTGCACTTAAATTACTGGAAGAGCGGGGGGCTGTTTGGTTATTTGATGCCGGTGAGGCTACCCAGCATCAAATTTTACATACATCAATCAAACCGCGTAGGATTGAAAAAATTTTCATAACCCACCTTCACGGTGATCATATTTATGGTCTGCCTGGTTTGTTATCGAGCCGTTCTTTTCAAGGCGGGGAATCAGAGGTAACAGTGTACGGGCCCAAAGGGATTAAAGAATATATTCAAGTAAGTCTTTCCCTAAGCCAGACTTATTTAAAATATCCGTTAACGGTGATCGAAATTACTGAGGGCATTATTTTTGAAGATGAACAGTTTACAGTCGAAGCACGCATACTTGAACACGGGATTCCTTCTTACGGCTATCGAATTATAGAAAAGGACCGGCCAGGTACATTGCTTGCCGATAAGCTGAAGGAGGCAGGAGTACAGCCAGGGCCCATTTTTCGGAAAATCAAAAATGGTGAAACCGTCAATCTTGATGATGGCCGGGTAATTGAGCCAGGTGAGTTTCTCGGGCCTTCCCAAAAAGGTCGGATAGTCACAATTCTTGGTGATACCAGATATTGTAAAAACGCACTGTTGTTAGCAAAAAATGCCGATCTTTTGATCCATGAAGCAACCTTCTCAAAAGGGGAAGAAAAGCTTGCGTTCGATTATTTCCATTCAACAACCCATCAGGCTGCAGATATTGCTTTACAGGCTGAGTGTAAGCAGTTGTGTCTGACCCATATTAGTTCTCGTTATGACCGAAATACTTGGTGTGAATTAGTAGATGAGGCGAAGGAAATTTTTCTGAATACGGAAATCGCGGAGGATTTTAAAGAAATAAATATCCCACTCAAGTAATATAAAAAGCACTTACCACAAACATGGCAAGTGCTTTCGTTTTTGTCATTTTATACCCAGCCGCGCTCGTATTGTTTTGGTGCTTCAATGCTTACACCGAGTTCTTTGGCAGCTGTTCTTGGCCAATAGGGATTGCGCAGTAATTCGCGGGCTAAAAAGACTAAGTCCGCTCGATCATTTTGTAAAATTTCCTCAGCCTGTATCGGAGAAGTGATTAAACCTACAGTACCTGTTAAAATATCAACGCCATTCTTTATCGTTTCCGAATATTTTACCTGATAGCCTGGATAGACGTTAATATTTGCAGGGACAACAGCTCCTGAGCTTACATCAATTAAATCGACGCCTTGCTCTTTCATCCACTCAGCGAATGTTATGTAATCTTCTGCGGTTAAGCCTGCTTCATGGTAATCATGGGCAGATATTCTGACAAATAATGGACCGTTCCAAACAGTTTTAACGGCATCTATTACCTCACGCAGGATCCGATAACGGTTTTCAACGGAACCACCGTATTCATCGCTTCTCTTATTAGAAAGGGGTGAGAGGAATTCGTTAAGCAAATATCCGTGTGCACCGTGAAGCTCAATGACATCGAAGCCTGCTTTTGCGGCTCGTTCTGCCCCCTTTTTAAAGGCTTCGACTGTTTCTTCAATATCTGATTTTGTCATTTCCTTAGGTGTTTTTGATTTTTCATTAAAGGCGATTGCAGATGGAGCGACAATTTCGCCTTCTAAAACGGCTTTCCTGCCGGCATGGGCAAGTTGAATCCCCGTTTTCGCTCCATGCTCTTTCATTAGACTAACAAGCTCCTGAAAGCCTTTAACATGCTCATCACTCCAGATTCCTAAATCCTGTGGTAAGATCCGCCCTAGAGGTGTTACCGCAGTTGCTTCCACAATAATAAGACCGACCTGACCAACTGCTCTTGCTGTGTAATGAGTGCGATGCCAGTTCTGTACGTGCCCATCTTTGTTGTGGCTGGAATACATGCACATTGGTGACATCACAATTCTGTTTTTTAGCGTAACCCCCTTAATTGTAAGGGGTGAGAATAATTTTGCTGCCATTTTGCTATCCCTCCTGTACGTTAATAAACCACTTTTAGTATAGCAAATGACCAAAAAATAATGTAAAATTCTGCTTTTTAGTCTTTCTCTCGGAGCTCACTTAACCGATAGGTTGTTCCTCGCCAGACAATCCCTCCGCGTTTAAAGGTCAGAAAGCTTGCCCGGATAATGGAATAGATAAATAGTAAAGCTGTAATCGGTAAAACAAGAAACATGGCCGGTGGGAAAACTGTCATTTTCCTAATGATGACGATGTAAAGAATTCCGCTGATCACAATATTCCCTAAGCTAAGAAGGACAATCGTTTTGTTTGCGGAAAAAATGGTCAGGAATGGAAGGACATTCGTGACAAATACACCGAAAATTGAAAAGAATACCATACTGATACGATAATTTAACCCAGCAAATGTATTTTTTTCAAGCCCGATAAACGCCTCTTTCAGGCTTCCATACCATTCAACTTCGATTAGGTGGAGTGCAGTGACAATTCTTTGACGGAAGCCTGCCCTTTTCATTTTCATCCCCAGCTGTAAGTCGTCATCGGGTCTCATTTTAATTTTTTCATGCGTGCCAAAAGCTTTATAAGCCTCCTGGGAAACAAGATTGAACGCCCCAATTCCGGTTCCAATCTTGGATTTTGGATTGTTTGCCATCCATGGACGTTTAAAATAGGAAAATCCAAAAAGGAAAAAGGCAACGAATGACTTCAGCCAAAAACGTTTTGCGTGTAAATTGGGTGCTGCCGTTAAATGGTCGAGTTGATGTTTTTCAAAGTAATACAGAGCTTTAGCGAATGCCTCTTTCTTATATTTTACATCGGCATCTGTAAACAATATCCATTTCCCTGAAGCTTGAAGTGCTCCCTTATACAGGGCGTGATTCTTACCAAGCCAGCCTTTAGGTAATTCATTTATGTGAATAACCTGTATTCTTGGGTCTTCCTTTAGTAATTCGTTCATGATTATGCCGGTGCCATCTGTGGAACGGTCATTGACGAGGATCCATTCGACATGTTTATAGGTTTGCTTTAACTGACTTAGGATACTTGTTTTGATTTGTTTTTCTTCATTACGCGCTGCCACGATTACAGACAGTAATGGCCCAGTATTGAGTTCTGGTTCTTTTTCAAGGGAGTCTAAATTCCGTAAACCAATCAGTGCATCTAAAAGAAAAACAAGCCAAACAAGAATACCCAATGTGAATAAAACGAATAGAATGCTTTCCATTTCCCCAGCCCTTTTTATCGAAATTAACCACTTATGTTTAGTTTAAGGTAAAGGGGGACAAACATACCACTTTTATCCCGCATTAATGGCAGTAGAATCCCCACTTCAAGACCTAGGGACAGATAGGATAAGTGGGGGGAGCAACTGCCCGTAAAAACCCGATTAGCTTAACCAGCCTTCAGCGGAGTAGAGGCAAAACCCTCGCTGATGGAAGTTTCACTTTAAGAGGGCTTCCCAACCGTAAGCTGCGAGCATAAGGTGTTTCCCATCTTTTTCGATTGGGCTGTGGCTGCTTGAATACAAGAAATGAATGCTTGCTGGACCCCATTTTCCTCCAGAATACGAATCCCAGCCTCAGTTGTCCCGCCAGGGCTTGTTACATCCCGACGTAATTGCTCAGATGATTTGGAGGAGTTTCTTACCATTTCTGCTGCACCGATAAGTGTTTGCACAATAAGTTCCTTAGCCATTTCCTTTTCGAGGCCAATCTCGACTGCACTATTTTCCATTGCCTCGATAAGATAATAAATATAGGCGGGGCCGCTTCCAGACAGTCCTGTTACGGCGTCAAGCTGTTCTTCCTCGACAAACCTGGCTAAACCCACGGTTCTAAATAGTTTCTTTGTTGTTTCCAGTTGATCATCGGAGACGCGGCCATTTACTGCAATGGCAGTCGCCGATTTTCCGACCGCAGCAGAGGTATTAGGCATCGCCCTTGCAATTGAAAGCGATTTTCTTGCTAATGTTTCGATGGTATTCATCGAAACACCTGCTAAAACTGAAACCACAAGCATCTGCTCGCTCAGGTGTTCGCGAATAGTATCGATTGCTAAGTCCGCATCCTTTGGTTTCATTGCTAACATGACAATATCTGTACCTTCAAAAAGCGTATTTAAATCATAGGTATTGCGAATGCCATAACGCTCTTTAAGACACTCTAGCCTTTTTTCATTTGAATTATTTGTCACCCAAACATTTTGTCTATCAATTAAACCATTTTCAAGAATACCTGAAATAAACGCTTCAGCCATCGAACCAGCACCAATAATTGCGATTTTTCTCATTGATATTCCTCCTTTTTTTCGAAAAAATACAAAAAGACCCTTCATCCATAAAGGACGAAAGGTCTAGCTTCCGCGGTACCACCTTCATTTACCCTAGCTGAATGCTTGCAACAAGGGTTCACTCGACTCCCGATAACGTGGGATTACGTTAGGTTTTCCTAAGTGCTCATAAGGTAGGTTCAATGATCAAGAGGGCGGTGAAGTCTTTCAGCCGTCGAACTTCACTCTCTTTCGCCATTTCTCATTTACTAGCCTTACTCATTGCTTTTAACGAATTAAATTTTAATAGTGATTATCCTTGAAAAACAGCTTGTCTGTCAAGAGGTAAATATTATGTTTTTTTATTACTTCTAAAAAATTATGCGAAAATAATGACAATTAAGGGAAAAATCGCTACACTTTAATTTATAAGTCAATGTTTACTTGGATTTAATATATAGCTATAATAAGGAGTTTTTGATATGACAGAATGGAAAGATGGAATTGCCAAGATTACTTTGCCAACGCCTTTTGATGTTGGTAATGTAAACACTTATTTGATTAAAGGGGAGCGGTTAACGCTTGTTGATGCAGGAGTGAAAACGGAAGAATGCTGGAATTCACTCACTGAGCAGATGGCTGAATTACATTTAACTCCTAACGATATTGAACAGGTGGTTCTTACTCATCATCATCCCGACCACGTGGGGATGCTCGACTTTTTTCCAGACTCGGTAGAGGTATATGGTCATCCGCTAAACGAACGATGGATTCATCCAACAAAAGAATTTTTCCAAGAACAAGAAGAATTTTTTAAAGTGAATTTTCGGGAGTTCGGACTGCCTGCGGAATATATCCCATTAATCTCTAAGTTAATAAAAACACTGAAGTCATCGTGTAATCGCTCCTTGACTGGACAACTCGTTGAGGGGATGAGACCTCCTGGGTTGAGTGACTGGCAAGTAATTGAAACACCAGGTCATGCCCAAAGTCATATTGTGCTTTTCCGGGAAAAGGACGGAATCTTAATTGGCGGCGACCTCATTCTCGCTCATATTTCACCAAATCCATTGCTTGAGCCCCCTGCACCTGGTGAAAAAGAAAGACCGAAGCCTCAGTTGCAGCATAACGACTCGATGAGGAAGTTGTTGGCTTATCCGATTCAATGTGTTTACACGGGGCATGGCGAGGAGGTTTATCAGTTGGAGGAACTGATTGAAAGAAGACTTTCGCGCCAGCATGAACGGGCAATGATGGTCAATAACTGGCTTAAAGATGAGCAGCTTACTGTGTTTGAAATTTGCCAACGCCTTTTTCCATCTGTCTATAAGCGTGAGCCGATGTTGACAATCTCAGAAACAGTTGCCCAGCTTGACTATTTAGCCTCAATCGGGGAAATTAGAAGTAGTAATAGTCAGCCTGTTCTCTATCAAGCAAAGCTTTAAGTTGAACGGGTTTAACTCTGATGAGGTGTTAAAATGATTAGGGAACAATTAATAGCCAAAAATATTGTAATTACTGGGGCATCCGGTGGAATTGGCGCGGAAATCGCCAAGCTTTGTGCGGCAAGTGGTGCGAATCTTATTCTGCTGGCCCGAAGTCTCGATAAGCTCGAACAGCTGCAATCCGAACTGCAGCAAAAGCATAAGGTGAAAGTGGATGTTTTCAAGCTCGATGTGTCAAACACAGATCAGGTGCAGGCAGTTTTTCGGCAGATATTTGAAACAATTGGGGATATTGATATCCTAGTGAATAATGCCGGTTTTGGGGTATTTCGTGAGGCCCATGAAGCTTCGATCGACGAAATTAAAGGGATGTTTGAAGTGAATGTGGTAGGACTGATGGCTTGTACTAGCATGGTCTTGCCAAAAATGCGTGCCCGGCGTTTTGGTCATATTATTAATATTGCTTCACAGGCGGGGAAAATTGCGACGCCAAAATCAAGTGTTTATTCTGCTACGAAGCATGCCGTTCTTGGTTACACGAATTCACTAAGGATGGAACTTGCTGATTATAATGTGCAAGTGACATCAGTGAACCCTGGGCCAATTGCCACCAACTTTTTTAACATTGCTGATGAACAAGGCACATATGTAAAAAATGTACAGCGGTTCATACTTCAGCCTGAATTTGTTGCCCGTAAGGTCGTAGATAGCATGCTGACTAAAACTAGGGAGATTAATCTGCCGCGCTGGATGAGCATGGGGAGCGTTGTTTACGTTCTTTTTCCACGGCTATTTGAACGGATTGGCAAACGAGTACTTAATTCTAAGTAGATGGAAAAGCTGCCTGGTCAAGGCAGCTTTTTGTATGGGAATGCCAGATTATTCTATTGAAAATGGTATAATGGGTTAATCCAAAATAAGTGGCATGAATGGGTGAGAAGGATTATAACGTCCGCCCTGGGTAAAATTTATTCTTCACGGTAGATTGTGTCCTCGGAAAGGAGTCAGTTATTTGAATATCAGATTAAATCAAAAAATGATTAAAGAATTGTGCGGGACTGTCTCCTTCAAAAGAGGGGAGGCTTTTTACCGTACGAATAAAGTGACATTCGAGCATTATGATTCCGACCTATGTGAAGCAATAGTATCGGGTGCAGAGGATTTCCATGTGGTCATTGAAAGGAAAGGTCATGATGGCTTTCGATCCAAGTGCAGTTGTCCTCAGCTTGCTTCATTTCAAAAAGATTGTCAGCATATTGCTGCGGTTTTGTTAGCAATTGACGACTATCAACGCAAGGGGACTACGCCGCTGGGTTTCTACACAGACACTATAACCGACGAGTCGAACCTGGCCGTAGGTTTGCTGAACATCTTTAATAATCAGTCAAAACGGTCAAGCGGGCATCAGCTTCATTTTGAAAACAGGAAAGTACTTGATGTGGAGTTTATCTGTAAACCTGTCATGATCGGAACAGGATCCTGCATGATCGGAATTGAGCTGTTCATAGGACAAATGAAAGTAGAAAATATCAGGCGTTTTCTAGAGGCCGTGAAACATGGTCATTCAAGCTCATTGCTGTACAATCCAAGCCTTCACTGCTTCCAAAAAGAGACTGATCCTGTGATTCAACATCTCATTCAGGTAGTTCAAGATGATCAGAGCACTCTATCAGATATATCGGATTATACCAGTATGGAATTGCTGCTGATTCCGCCATCTTCTTGGAAACAGCTGCAAGCTCTGCTAACCAAGGCACCATCGGTGAAACTAGAGTTTAATGGTCATAAATTTGATGGTTTAACCATAACGGACGAGCTGCCCCCTTTACAGTTTGATTTTATTGAAGCTGACGGCAAAAGCTATTGTTTAAAGGTAAAAGGGTTATCTCGTATGGTTATTTTAGATTTATATGGTTCTGTTTTATCAGCAGGAAAAATAATCAGAATGAAAAATGAGGATTGTCAGCGCTTGGCTGATCTTAAACAAATGCTGGATACCTCAGGAACGAACCAAATTCTCATTCCTCAAGGGCAAATCCAGCACTTTTTCGAAAAAGTAATTCCGGGTTTAAAAAAATTGGGTCATGTCCAATTATCTGGTGCCCTTGCAAGAGAATTTATGAAAACACCGCTGATTGCTAAACTTTACTTAGATCGGGTGAAAAATCGGCTGCTTGCCGGGCTGGAGTTTCATTATGAAAATATTGTTGTCAATCCTTTAGAGGACCGGAGTAATTTCGCAGGCTCTAGGTTGATCAGGGATGAAGAGAAGGAGAAGGAAATTCTACAGTTGATCGAGGAAAGTTCGTTTACCAAAACGGATGGCGGTTATTTTTTGCATAATGAGGAATTAGAATATGAATTTCTTTACCATGTTGTTCCTAAGCTTCAAAAGCTGGTGCAAATTTATGCAACGACTGCGGTACGTAATCGAATTTTTCGAGGAAATACCCCTCCGGCATTGAGAGTGAGGCTGAAAAAAGAACGGACGAATTGGCTGGAATTTAAGTTTGAATTGGCTGGAATCCCGGAGCAGCAAATCAAAGAGGTTTTAATAGCTCTTGAAGAAAAACGAAAATATTATCGTCTGCGGAACGGATCGTTCCTCTCATTGGAGACAAGGGAGTTTGAAGAAATTCAACGTTTCCTAAATGGGATTTCGGTGGAGAATAAAAATCTAGAAAACGGGTTCGCCGTATCAATCATGCAGGGGCTACCACTCCTAGATTCTGTTGATGACAGCCAGGTGTTCATAGTGGAGGACTCATTTCGTCAATTCCTTGAAACTCTTCGTAATCCAGAGAATTTGATGTTCAAGGTGCCAGTAAGTCTGGAGCCAGTACTGCGTGACTATCAAAAACGCGGTTACCAATGGATGAAGTCACTGGCCCATTACGGGTTTGGAGGCATTCTTGCCGATGATATGGGGCTTGGTAAAACACTGCAAAGCATTACCTTTATTTTATCTGAGCTATCCGATATTCGCGAAAAGAAGCAGCCGGCTCTGATTGTCTGTCCTGCCTCTTTATCGTATAACTGGCTAAGCGAACTGATGAAATTTTCCCCGGAAATTCAGGCTGTTGTTGTGGATGGTAATCGGGCAGAACGATATCGTGTCCAAAAGGAGGTCATGGAAATGGATGTGATTATTACCTCCTATCCATTACTGCGGCGGGATATCAAATGGTATGAGAAACAAACTTTTCATTCGGTCTTTTTTGATGAGGCCCAAGCCTTTAAGAACCCGGTGACCCAAACTGCACGGGCGGTAAAGAGACTTAAGGCTGATTATCGTTTTGCGCTTACGGGTACACCGGTGGAGAATTCGCCGGAAGAACTATGGTCCATTTTTCACGTAGTGTTTCCTGAATTATTTAAGGGATTAAAAGAATACAGCAATCTAACAAGAAAGAAAATCGCACGAAGAGTCCGTCCTTTTTTGCTCCGCAGAATGAAGGAGGATGTGGCTTCCGAGCTTCCGGAAAAATTGGAGTTCATCGAATCAACAGAGATGCTTCCGGAACAAAAGAAACTGTATGCTGCATATTTAGCGAAGCTCCGGGAAGATACGCTGAAGCGTCTTGATAAGGAGACGATTCGGAAGAACCGGATAAAAATTCTTGCTGGTTTAACGCGATTGCGGCAGATTTGTTGTCATCCGTCATTATTTGTGGAAGGGTATCAAGGCAGTTCAGCAAAATTTGAAATGTTGCTGAGAATCGTAGAGGAATCAAGGCTTTCTGGACGAAAAGTGCTGATTTTCTCGCAGTTTACGAAAATGCTTGAGCTGATTGGGAGAAATTTAGCGTTGAAGGGACTTCCTTATTTCTACTTGAATGGCGGGACCCCGTCTGAAAAACGATTGGAACTCTGCCAGCGCTTTAATGAGGGGGAACGTGACTTCTTCTTAATCTCGTTGAAGGCTGGAGGAACAGGTCTTAATTTGACGGGAGCGGATACGGTTATCTTGTACGACATATGGTGGAATCCTGCGGTTGAGGAGCAGGCCGCTGACCGGGCGCACCGTATCGGCCAGAAAAACGTCGTCCAAGTTATCAAGCTTATTTCCCGCGGTACCATTGAAGAGAAAATCAGCGAATTGCAGGATAAAAAGAGACATTTGATTGAAGAGATCATTTATTCTGAGGAGAGGGGGACCTCTGCTTTAACTGAAGAGGATATTCGAGAAATATTATCTTAAAAATAAAATTACTCATGAGGACAGAATTTTTGGTTTTATTACCGTTTTGTCCTCATGAGTTTTTTATAATGGAATTCTCGGGAACCTCTAGAATTGTTATCATGGTCCCTTCATAGGGACACTTTTCTGGGTTTTAAAGATTTAATTTGTTAAAAACTCATAGACCGCATCATTTACTAACTCAAATAAATCGGCAGTCGGTTCTTCTTCTTTTATTCGAAAAATTCGATTTGTCAGATCCTCCAAATCCTTATCGCCAAGAGGCGTGGAATCAGCCTCATAATACTGTTTAAAACAGTTTATGATCATTTTGTTAACCAGCTTTTTCTCCATAGGGATGCACCTCAAAAACTATTATACCGTTTTTTCAGTCAATCACCACATTATAACACTGTAAAAAAATTCCTATTGAATACGAACGTATATTCGCATAAAATGTGAATATGATAATAAAGAACTAACGTTCGATAATTTAACTATGGGGGAAAAGTCATGGTCGATTACAGCGCATTACCGAAAAATAAAATTTTATGCGTGGACATGAAGAGCTTCTATGCAAGCTGTGCCGCTGTCATACTCGGAATTGACCCTTTGAATTGCTATTTAGCAGTGGCTGGTAACAAGGAGCGGCAGGGAAGTGTTGTTCTTGCCGCTTCACCGCGGCTAAAAAAAGAATTTGGCATCAAAACGGGCTCCCGATTGTTTGAGATTCCCGAAGATCCGCGTATTCAAATAGAGGAGCCGAAAATGGCGACATATTTGCGTATTTCTACAGAAATTTCCCGTGTTTTTAACCGCTATGTGCCGAAGGAAGCGATTCACACATACAGTGTCGATGAGAGTTTTATTAAAGTGGATGGGGCCTTTCATTTGTGGGGCGATGCTCATACCATTGCCCAAAAAATAAGGGATGACATTGAACGGGAGTTTCAGCTTCCATGTTCAGTTGGAATTGGCCCCAATATGTTACTTTCGAAGCTTTGCCTCGATCTTGATGCCAAGAAAAAAGGAGTGGTCGAGTGGACGTATGAAGATGTTCAAACAAAGCTTTGGAATGTGTCACCACTTCGGGAAATGTGGGGAATTGGCAGACGTGTCGAAAAAACATTAAATAGCATGGGCATTTTCACGGTCGGTCAGCTGGCTCGTTATGATTTAGAAAAGCTGGAAAAGAAATTCGGCATTATGGGAAACCAGCTTTATTATCATGCTTGGGGAGTTGATCTTTCTGATTTAGGGGCACCAATCATTCAAGGGCAGATTAGCTTTGGAAAAAGCCAAATTCTTTTAAGGGACTATAAAGAGGAAACAGAAATTAAGGCTGTTATTTTAGAAATGTGTGAAGAAGTCGCCCGAAGAGCACGGACGCATCGTAAGGCGGGAAGAACGATTAGTCTTGGAGTCGGCTATAGTCAAGATGAATTTGGTGGCGGCTTTCACCGTTCCAGAACGATCCAGCATCCAACCAATGTGACGATGGAACTTTACCGCGTCTGCCTTGAATTATTTCATGAGCATTACACTGGAAAGACGGTGCGGCAGATTTCGATTGCAATCAGTAATATTGTCGACGACCGCGAGCTTCAGCTCGATCTTTTTGATATGGGTGCTTATAAGAGGCGGGAGCTTGGTTATGTAGTGGACTCTGTCCGTAAGCGCTTCGGCTCAGGTTCCCTGCTGCGCGCTGTTTCTTATACAGCTGCAGGAACCGCTAAGCACCGGGCAACACTTGTTGGCGGGCATAAAAGGTAGGGAGGTAAGAACATATGATTCGTGATCGCGGGAGAATCAAGTGGACGTCAATGATGCTTCCTGAGCATGTGAAACTGCTCAGGGATTGGGTAAAAGAAGATGGATACGAACACAAAAGAGAAATGGATGAGCAGCAGCTGGAACTCATGAACGAGACCTTATCTGAGGCAATTGAGTTCGATCAGTTCGTCACGATTACCCATTATCGGAATCGAAACTATGAAATCGTGATTGGTAAAATTCATTACTGGGATGAACTAGCGCAAAAGCTTCATGTTGTAGACCGCTTTGAAGAGGTGCACCGGATTCCGATTGATGCAATTACTGACATTAGGATGACTAATTTATAAAAAAAGCGCAAGCGATCAGATGTTGACTTATCGTAGGGAGAAGAGCGAAGTCTACTAGCCGCTGGGCACTCCTCGAAAAAGCTAACGCTTTTCCTTCGTGCGAGGTATCGCTTCCGAAGCTTATTCTTATGGAGCTGGACATTTCTCAAAGTCGAAATTTATACTGTCTTATCTTTAAAAAAAGAGCGGCTCCCAATCGGAAAGCCGCTCTACTGAATTTAATCCTCTTTTAGAACGCGAACTTGGGATTCAAAATTCCCTTTATGCGAGCCATCACAAAACGGTTTATTTTTTGACAAACCGCAGCGGCAAAGAGAAAAGGATGGTTTAGTTGTGTATACATTGCCTTCACCATCGAGCAATTCAACATCACCGGTAATTCGAAGTGAACCATTATCATTTACTTTAATTTGAACTTTTGACATAAAGAGCACCCCTTTTAAAATGTTGGTATTAACTTTGAGATTAACTGGTATAAGAGGAAAATGCAAACAAAAGGCTATAAGCATAAAAATAAGCGGCCCAAAAAAAATGTGATAGAATCATCATATGCTGAATGAGGGGGGCTTTAAACATGGAAATAATTATTACAGAAGCGGCAGCTAAAAAAATAAATGCGAGAACCGGTGGCCGAGAAGGCTATCTAAAACTAAAATACGATACCGATGGCTGTGGCTGCGCCGTAAACGGGGTAGTGGCCTTGTGGTTTGTTCCTGAGCTGGATAATACCGATATCGCCATTGAAACAAATGACAGAACAGTTTATCTAGAAAAATCAAAAATCATTTTCTTTGATGAGCAAATGAAGATCGATTTTTCCGAAGTAACAAATTGTTTTCAATTAAAAAGTCCGCAGCAAATGTTAAATGGACACATGAGCCTCATCATCAAAGAAAAAACAGACTGATCCTAATGGTAACGGGTTCACTTGTGAGGTGCAAAAACGTAAAACACACATCAAATCACAATAAATTCACTAATCAATTCATAATATAATTCACACAAAAAAATGGCTTGGAAATTTTCCGAGCTATTTTAAGTATTTATTGTTCAACTAAAGCACCCAGTTTGTTTAAGTGAAAAAGTTCACATTACTAATTACTAAAGAAATTTTCCTCAAAATGGAACTATCGAGAAATGTTTAATAGCTAAATCTAAAATAACGCTATCCATCCCCAAGTAAAAACTTCTCGAATCCGTCTTGGAATCAATAAATTTAACGAAATAACATTTTTATCACAGAACCTCCTATGAGACCTAATCCTGCTCCAATACTTATTGTAAATACAATATTTAAATTAAATATCAATCCAATGATAATTCCAACACCTGCACCAATAGCCACTCCCATACCTACTGATAGTTGTAACATATTGCTCTTTTCCCCCTTCAAATTTATAAATTAACAATCTCAACATTATTTAAGTTTTACTTTTCTTTAACCTCCCCAATAGATGAAGTTTCAAATTGAAGTAAACTGCCCCGTTGGTTAAGTGAAAGATTTCACAATCTTCATATTTATTTTAACATATCACCTTTTCAGATAACACCAATATATTGAATTTCACACTTGAATTCACACCATAATTCACACTCACTCCAATAATTATTTCCACCCTTGAGAATACCCTTGTAAATTCATATGTAAAAAAATGGAGAAAACACGGATAATCCTTTATATTGCAATAAAAAAACACACTACGAAATCATATGTGAAATCGAGTGTGTTTCCCTTTGTGATTTAACTGTTTGCACCCCTGAAGTGAACCCGTTATCCTAATGGACAGTCTGTTTTTAGCTCGGTAAAGCATGATCAACATATTTCTGTAAAAATTCATCAATAACCCGTTCATAATCGGCACGATTTTCGTTAAATGACTGGGCATGCCGGCCATTTTCGGCAATATAAAGCATTTTTGGACCCTTTTTTTGTTCAAATAAATCCTTCGACATCGAAGGCAAAATAAAATCATCTTTCCGACTATGGATAAAAAGGACTGGATGTTTGATATTTTCAATGACCGAAATCGGTGAGACATTTCGAATCGAATATTTGTCCCGCAGGCGTAAAAGGGCATCTCCAACCGGAAGTAACAGCCCAGGAATGAGCTTGAAGTCTTTTTTTATCAGATAAGCAAGCTGTTCCTTAAAATCAGAGAATGGACAATCGGCAATATAAAAATCTGCCCCGTCCTCAAGGAGACCTGCATATAACAGCATTGTAGCTGCCCCCATCGATTCACCGTGTATTCCCAGTTTCAGTTCAGGGCCTTGTTCTTTTTTGAGCCAGTCAACGACCGTTTTTAAATCGAATTTTTCATAGTGACCGAAGCTGGTCGTTTTTCCGCCAGATTCCCCGTGGCGGCGATGGTCATAAATCAAGGCATTAAACCCGCGCTCTAAGAAAAGATTCGCATATTTAATCGAATTAATTTTCGTTTCCGTCACCCCATGAGAAATAATGATATAGCGGTTGGTCTTATGCGGCTCCACAAGAACGGCTTTTATCATATAACCAAATGGTGAAGGAATATTAACATCGCGCTGTGGCAGTGACTCAAATTCATCGGGATTGTACCTGCCAGCGTTCTTTTCCCGCTTTAAAATCAATTCTTCATCCTTCTTTTTCATATACATGAGACGGTTTGTAAAGTACAAAGCAAGTAATAGCCAGAAAAATAATATCATAAACAGAGCACGAAATGCCTTTTTCAAAAAATGGCACCTCCAAGAGTAATTTTTGCCTTTATTTTAAGAGGAAGTCTTATGGACCAGCCTCTACATTAATGTTTGCCAAATATTTCGAAGAAAACCCCTACGTAGAAGTCGTCTACATTGATGTTTGGTAAATATTTTGAGGCAATCCCAACGTAGAGACCGTCTACAGCGATGTTTACCAAAAATTTTTGTAGAAAATCCAACGTAGAAGTCGTCTACATCGATGTTTGCTAAATACTTTTGTAGAAAATCCAACGTAGAAGTCGTCTACATCGATGTTTGCTAAATATTTTTGTAGAAAATCCAACGTAGAAGTCGTCTACATCGATGTTTGCTAAATATTTTTGGGGAAATCCCAACGTAGAACCATCTACATCGACTAATATAAAAATATGAAAAACAAGTCCTTTACGCCCGTGGTAATAATTTTTATTTTAACACAAAAAAAGCCGCGGAAACCAATGGGCGGCTTTGATTAGTAATTATTGCTCTGCGTTTTGTCGTTTCGTTGGATGGAGTGCCTTTTCGAGTTCCTCAGCTGCAATTATTCGCTTGCCTCCACCTGCTGTGTCGGCATAGTTTTTCCCACTTTGACTGTTTCCTTTTTCACGTTTCTGGCTCATAGTCTTAGTCTCCCTTCTTGGTGATCTCACTTAATAAGATGGATTACTAAAAGACTGATTATTCATGAAAACTTAATTTAAACTGTTTGGACATGAAGTCGAAAATAGCCGGTTTCGATCTGCCGTGAAAGATGGGGGCGGACGATTTCGATGGCCTCCATTAGCAATTTAAGATCCACGCCGGTATCAATACCCATCCGTTCAAGCATGTAAACAACATCCTCGGTAGCGGCATTTCCGCTGGCACCGGGCGCAAATGGACAGCCGCCAAGCCCACCGGCAGACGTATCAAACCGGTCGATTCCAGCCTGAAGAGAGGCCAAAATATTTGCAAGGGCAAGCTTGCGTGTATCATGAAAATGGGCTGTTAAAAGCGTCCCAGTAAATTCCTTGTTTAATGTGGAAAACAAAGAATAGGCTTCATTTGGTGCCGCCATTCCGATCGTATCGGCCACGCTTAATTCATCAACACCCGCTTCGACAAATTCGCGGCAAAGCGCTAATGTATCACTTTCATCGATTTTCCCCTCATAGGGGCAATAAAACGCAGTTGAAATGCAGGCACGGACAAAATATTTTTTTTCTTTAAGTTCGTGGATAATCGGCTTCAGTTCCGCCATACTGTCCTGTGTTGTCTTGTTAATATTTTTTAGATTAAAGCTGTTACTAACTCCAACAAACACGGCAATGGCTTTACAATTAGTGGAATAGACCCTGTCAATCCCTTTACGGTTTGGGGCTAAGACAATGTCTCTTGTATCCTTATCAAGGCAGTCAGCCACAATTTCTGCAGCATCCCCCATTTGCGGCACCCATTTTGGTGAAACGAACGAAGTCAGCTCCATTTCCTGCAGCCCGGCGGTTCTTAAACCAGCGATAAATTGTTTTTTTATCTCAGTCGGAACAAATAACTTCTCATTTTGCAGCCCATCACGAGGACCAACCTCGATAATCGTCACTTTTTTAGGTAAATTAAACATCATTTTCTCCCTCCAATGTTCATAGTTTCATTGTAGTGGGATTAAATTCAAAAAATCAAGAAATAATGAAATTTTGACAAAATTAGAGGAATTTTTAATTTTTACTAGAAGTAGTAGAGGTAAAGAAGACTCGCCGATTGGCGAGTCCGGAAGGGCGAAGACAGAGGGGGAGTCGCCCTAATACCTGATAAGAAAGTTATACTTTCTTATCAGCTAAAAATGGTAGAAGGGGAGAGACGAAATGAGTCAAATAGAGGTAGTTATTGTCAGTGCCGTTCGAACTGCTCTTGGAAATTTTAACGGCAGCTTAAAAAATGTATCTGCACCTGAATTAGGTGGGGCAGTGATCAAAGGAGCTCTTGATCAGGCCGGGGTAATGCCGGATCAAGTCGATGAAGTGATTATGGGAAATGTTCTCCAAGCAGGGATTGGACAAAACCCTGCAAGACAGGCAGCTATTAAAGCGGGGATTCCTGAAAGCGTTTCCTCAATGACGATTAATAAAGTTTGTGGTTCCGGCTTAAAGGCTGTGCACCTTGCTACACAAGCCATTTTAGCAGGAGATGCCGAGGTCGTCGTGGCTGGCGGGATGGAAAATATGAGCCAGGCACCATATCTGTTGAAAAATGCCCGTGACGGCTTTAAAATGGGTGACCAAAAATTAGTCGACACGTTAACTTCAGACGGACTAACATGTGTTTTTAACGACTATCATATGGGGATTACCGCTGAAAATCTTGCAAATAAATATTCAATTTCTAGAGAAGAACAGGATGAATTTTCGGCATGGAGTCAGGAGAAGGCAGTCAAGGCAATTGAAGCGGGTAAATTTAATGATGAAATAGTTCCGGTTGTGATTCCGCAGCGTAAAGGAGAGCCGATCATCTTTGATACGGACGAATATCCGAAAAAAGGTACTACAGGAGAAAAGTTAGCTGGATTGCGTCCTGCCTTTAAAAAGGATGGTACTGTAACGGCAGGAAATGCGTCAGGAGTTAACGACGGTGCTGCAGCTGTCGTGGTGATGAGCAAGAAAAAAGCAGATGAGTTAGGGCTAAAGCCATTAGTCACAATTAAAGCAAATGCCAGTGCCGGTGTAGACCCTAGCATCATGGGGATTGGGCCGGTTCCGGCGGTGAGAAAGGTACTGGAAAAGGCATCTGTTTCAATGGAAGACATTAACTTAATTGAAGCTAATGAGGCTTTCGCTGCACAATCGCTGGCGGTAGACCGTGAGCTTCATTTTAATAAAAAAATCCTAAACGTAAATGGCGGCGCCATCGCGCTAGGCCATCCGATCGGGGCAAGCGGTGCAAGAATTCTAGTAACCTTAATTCATGAAATGAAGCGAAGAAATGCACACACAGGATTGGCTACTCTTTGTATTGGCGGAGGTCAAGGGGTCGCCACGATTGTTGAGCTAGCATAAAACCTTTAATTTGAGGGAGAGAGCAAAATGAAAAAAATTTGTACATCCTTCCAGGATGCAGTTGCCGATATTCAAGATGGGGCAACATTAATGGTCGGAGGATTTGGTTTGTGCGGGATTCCAGAAAACTTGATTTTAGCATTAGCGGAAAAAGGTGTGAAGGATTTAACGGTAATTTCCAATAACTGCGGAATTGATGAGTGGGGATTAGGGCTCTTATTAAATAATAAACAAATCAAAAAAATGATTGGCTCGTATGTGGGTGAAAATAAAGAGTTTGAGAGACAGGTTTTAACAGGAGAACTTGAAGTAGAATTAACGCCGCAAGGCACATTAGCTGAAAAAATTCGGGCAGGTGGAGCGGGTATTCCGGCATTTTATACGCCTGCAGGGGTAGGAACCCCGATTGCCGAAGGAAAAGAAACGAAAATTTTTAACGGACGAGAATATCTTTTAGAAGAAGCCCTGACGGCTGATTTTAGTTTGGTAAGGGCATGGAAAGGCGACAAAATGGGAAATCTCGTTTATCACAAAACAGCTCGAAATTTCAATCCGATGATTGCTGCCGCGGGAAAAGTGACGATTGCCGAAGTGGAAACACTTTATGAAATCGGCGACTTGGATGCTAATTTTATTCATACCCCGAGCATTTATGTTCAGGCAATTATAAAAGGAACGCAGGAAAAACGAATTGAGAGATTAACCGTAAAAAATTAGAGTGGGGGAAGGAGAAAAATCTATGGCAAATGATAAGGCCTCTGTTAGAGAAAGAATTGCAATTAGAGCAGAAAAAGAAATAGAGAACAGCTTTTATGTAAATCTAGGGATCGGTATTCCAACCCTCGTTGCCAACTATATAACTGAAAATAAGCAAGTTGTCCTGCAATCGGAAAATGGACTCCTCGGTATCGGTCCGTATCCTCACGAAGATGAGGTCGATCCTGATTTAATTAATGCCGGGAAGGAAACGGTGACTGCAATAAGCGGTGCAGCCTATTTCGACAGTGCTGAATCGTTTGCGATGATTCGTGGCGGACATGTCAATTTGGCGATTCTAGGTGGGATGGAAGTATCCGAAACCGGGGACCTGGCGAATTGGATGATTCCGGGAAAGATGATAAAAGGTATGGGCGGAGCGATGGATCTTGTCCATGGAGCCCAGAAAATCATTGTCATTATGGAGCATGTAAATAAAAAAGGCGAATCAAAAATATTAAAACAATGTACTTTGCCCTTGACAGGAAAAGGGGTAGTTAATCGGATTATCACTGAGCGCGCGGTCATGGATGTTACTGATTCCGGATTAAGGCTTGTTGAAGTAGCTAGTGGATATACAGTTGAGGACGTCGTAAATTCAACAGAAGCAGCATTGTATGTGGATGAGAACGTTAAATTAGAAGCTTTTTAATAGTGAAGGCAGACTGAACAAGGACAGTCTGCCTTTTTAATGTAATGACGATTAATTGAAATGGTATAATAGTAATGTGGATTTTAATAATGGAGGAGTTTAGAATGAAAAAACAAAAGAGACAAAATAATCAATCTAAACTAAAAAAGGAAGATACAGCGGTAACGCTTAAAGATTTGATTGATCCAAACTTAATGAAACAATTAAAAGAGCAGCAGGATCAGCTTAAAGCTGAGGAAGAGAGAAGAAAAGAAGCGGAAGAAGCGCGAAAGAGAGAGGAACGCAGATTAAAGGAAAAAAACAAATCGTTTGAAGAACTATTAAACGAGAGCGGGATGAATTGGAAAGAATTTAAATAATGTTTAAATAGAAAAGGAGAGCTAAGGCTCCCCTTTTTTAACGATGTTCTTTATAAATACTTGCCTTCGTTATCTCTTTAATTACGGCAACCTCTTCACTGGACAGCGGCTGGCTTCTAAGAGCATTGGCATTACTCCTAATCTGTTCCGGGCTGCTAGCGCCGGCAACAACGGATGCCACAGCAGGGTTTGCAAGATTATACTGAAGAGCAACTTCCGTAAACGAACGGGATGCAGCCACTTTTTCTTTTAACAAGGGTAAAATCGCACGTAACTCATCATAATTGTAATCCAGGTAGCCCTTTTCAGAAACCTTTTCTAACAGCTTATCACTTAATAGACCCTTGGCAAGGGGACCACGGGCAACAACGCTAATACCATGTTCATGAAGAAATGGTAATGCTTTTTCCTCAGGGCGTCGGTCTAGGATGCTATATTGCATCATCACGGACACGATATTAGATTTCTCTACATATTTCCTAATCATATTCGGTCGAATCGACGAAATACCATAATAGCGAATAAAACCTTCTGCCTTCAATTCTTCAAACGCTTCAATTGTGTCATCAATCGGATCTTCAATCGTACCGCCATGTAATTGATAAAGGTCAATATAGTCAGTCCCAAGCCGTTTTAAGCTATTCTTCACTTCTTCCTTTATATATGCCTTCGATGGGTCCCATGTCCAGCTGGAATGATCGGAATGACAGCGGTTGCCGACCTTTGTTGCAATAATGACCTGTTCCCGGACATCCTTTAACGCCTGCCCGACAATTTTTTCATTTTCACCAAAATCATATAGATCGGCCGTATCAAAATAATTGATGCCCTCTTCAAGGGCTGCTTCAATGATTCTTCGTGCAGCCTTCTCTTCAGTACCAACAGACATACAGCCAAGTCCTAACTCGGTTACGTATAAATCTGAATTACCCAGTCTTCTTTTTCTCAAAAAATCACCCCGTCCTTTTTCTACAATTTTATTAAAGTTAGGGGCAGACTTTCAAACAAGAGGTCTTATTTTTGTGTCACATTTTGAACCCAATCAGACACAGAAACATATTCCTTGTTATACTCCTTCAGTTTTTGCAGTATTTCCCATCCTTTACCCACAAGGATGATGCCCTTTTCATGCACTACTACCTTCATCCCATATCCCTCCAATTAAAGTATGGTAAAATGTATGACGAAATATAATTGGAAAGAACAGGAGAGACAGTTATGACTAAACTTGAGGAAAAAACGCTCCAAAGCGAAGAAATTTTTTCAGGAAAAGTAATCAGTCTTCATTTACAGGATGTTGAGCTGCCAAACGGTAAACAAGCGAAACGAGAAATTATTAAACATCCAGGGGCTGTCGCTATTTTGGCCATTACCAATGACAACAAAGTGGTAATGGTCGAACAATACCGCAAAGCACTGGAAAGAACGATTGTTGAGATCCCTGCGGGTAAGCTGGAAAAAGGGGAAGAGCCAGCTGTTTGTGCACGCAGAGAACTAGAGGAAGAGACAGGCTATGAATGTGAACACCTTGAATTGCTCACATCCTTTTACACCTCCCCTGGATTTGCTGATGAAATCATTCATGTATTTTTAGCAAAAGGATTGACGAAAAAAGAAAATGCTGCTGCCCTTGACGAAGACGAGTTTGTTAATCTTGAGGAATTAACCCTTGAAGAGGTTGAGCAATATGTAAAGGAACAAAAGATTTATGACGCGAAAACCATTTTTGCCGTTCAATATTTACAATTACAAGAGGCGTTGAAAAATAAATGAATCACTACTATGTAGATTTACATATTCACATCGGACGAACATGGACAGGAAAGCCAGTAAAAATCACTGGAGCCAAGTCACTGACGTTTACGAATATCATTGAACATGCCCGGCATGAAAAAGGGCTCAATATGGTTGGAATCATTGACAGCCATTCTCCTGAAGTGATTCTCGAAATAGAAAGCCTGATCGAAAGTGGAGAAATCGTTGAACATCCAGACGGAGGGTTGATTTTTGGTGATTTGACCGTTATCCCTGGGTCGGAATTGGAGATTTACGATGAACAATGTAACGGCCCGATCCACCTGCTTTGTTACTTTCCGAATCTTTTCGTGATGCGAGAGTTCTCCTCGTGGCTGTCGGGTCATTTGAAGAATATTCAATTAAGTTCACAAAGGATTTACAGTACTGGTCTTGATTTGCAAAAAAAGGTAAAGGATTTAGGTGGTATTTTTATCCCCGCCCACGTGTTCACGCCGTTTAAAAGTTTATATGGCAAAGGAGTTAATAAGTCCCTAACAGAGGTGTTAGACCCCGATTTGATTGATGCGATTGAACTGGGATTAAGCTCAGATACAAATATGGCGGATCAATTAGGAGAGTTACACAACTATACGTTTGTAACAAATTCGGATGCTCACTCGCTTGCAAAAATTGCCCGTGAATATCAGGTGATAGCAATGAAGGAACCGACGTTTCTAGAATTGCATAAAGCTTTAAAAGGGATAGATGGCCGAAAAATCATTGCCAACTATGGACTTGATCCCCTGCTGGGTAAATATCACAAAACGGTTTGTGCAGAATGTTTAAATCCTGCAACCGATGATGACCAAATATGTACTCTTTGCGGTCATAAAAAAATCATTAAAGGGGTAGCTGACCGAATTATTGAACTGAAGACGGCAGAGACAAGTCCAGAAGGAAGACCGCCCTATGTTCATCAAGTGCCGCTTGAGTTCATCCCCGGTTTAGGGCCAAAATTACTAGAGAAACTTGTCAATCATTTTGGCAGTGAAATGGCGATTCTCCACGAAGTGCCATTTGAGGCATTAAAGGAAGTCGTTCCAGAGAAAATTGCTGACCTTATTTTGAAAGCGAGAGAAGGTAAAGTTAACCTTGCAGCCGGTGGGGGCGGAAAATACGGAAAAATCGCTGATCAATAACTTATAAATCTTACCCGATAGCCCAGGCTGTCGGGTATTTTACTTTATGAATCCATTTTTTGTAAATCTTCTATTATTTCTTAATCTGAAATCTACTATAATTTAGTCATAGAAAAACTAGTCTGGCATAGAATGTAATAACTGAATGGAGAAAAATAGGAGGAAAAAGTAGATGAAAAAACGATTGTACCAGTCAGATGCCGCTAGTTATTTCCGTGAACATTCCTCGATTTTTTTATTTATTATCGTTTTATTTTTAATGGGGGTAATCTTTGGAGCGATAGTGGTTAATAGCATGAGCATTACGCAGAAGGAAGATTTATTCTACTATTTATCACAATTTTTTGGCCAAGTCTCTGACGGTAAAGTGGCAGAAGACAACGATTTATTTTTACAAAGTTTTTTCCACAATAGTAAGTTTATAGGCCTCATGTGGATCCTGGGAATATCGATTATCGGTCTGCCTGTCATTCTCATTCTATTATTTATTAAGGGAATGGTTGTTGGGTTTACAGTCGGCTTTCTTGTCAGTCAAATGGGCTGGAAAGGTTTTATGTTAGCCTTTGTTTCGATACTGCCGCAAAACTTGATTATCATTCCTGTGTTTATTATGATGGCCGCAATATCAGTGATCTTCTCAATCCGAATGATAAAAAGGCAGTTTATTAAAAAATATGCACAACCCATTATGCCTTTTTTCAAAAGATATATTTTTGCCATACTAGCAGCGGTGATTTTTATTTCCGCAGCATCAGGTATTGAGGCCTATTTATCACCATGGTTGATGAAAACTATCATTAGTTCTACTAGTTTAAGATAATTATTAAATAATAAATAATATAAATTCTTGTTTATAATAATTTTATTTTGAATCTCTTTTGTCATCTGTTATAATGAGAATTAACAGTGGCGAGGGAGGGCCTTCAGAATGGAAACAAGAATTGAAAGAATTAAGAAACAGTTGCATTCAGCAAGCTATAAATTAACACCTCAGCGTGAAGCAACCGTTCGAGTTTTGCTGGAAAATGAAGAGGATCATTTAAGTGCAGAAGATGTGTACCTCCTCGTAAAAGAAAAATCGCCTGAGATTGGATTAGCAACTGTTTATCGAACGTTAGAATTGTTAACGGAATTAAAAATCGTTGATAAAATTAATTTTGGTGATGGTGTTTCCCGTTACGATCTTCGCCAAGAAGGTGCTGCCCATTTTCACCATCATCTTGTTTGTATTGAATGTGGTGCCGTTGATGAAATTCAAGAAGATTTACTTGAAGATGTGGAAGCAGTTGTAGAGCGCAGATGGAATTTTAAAATAAAAGACCATCGCCTTACATTTCATGGAATCTGTTACCGCTGCCAGGATAAAGGAAAAGAATAAGAAAAAGCTGAATAAAAAACATAAGGTCCTTTTAACCAAAAGGGCTTTTTTCATTTCTATCCCATGATTGACGTGGGTGCTTATTATTAATATATTCCTTCTATATCCGATTACTAGGTATAAAACTTGTATATTATGGCATACCTTTTACTAGATAATCGTAAAATGGGGGAAGTAAGATGATTTCTATTATTAAAATAGCATTGCAAACCTTAAAGGTTTTTATCTTATTCACAGGGTGCACTATTCTCTTTTATTATGGTATCATGTGGGTATCTGAAGAATACCAAAATTATCATCGCTATGATGAACCGGAAGGAGCTGCGCTTAAGGTTTCGAACGCAGTGAATGAAGAAAGTTCTTCCTGGTTAGATCGGCTGATGTTGTTCTATTTAAATGGGGAGTAAAAGTGATGGAAGATCAAATAAAAGATTTTATGGATTACTTGATAATTGAAAAAGGGCTGGCTAAGAATACAATTGTTTCATATGAGCGTGATTTAAAAAGCTATCTTCATTATTTAAAAAATGTAGAATCCATCCAATCTTTAAATGATGTTCAGCGTGTTCATATCATCCATTTTTTAAGTTTTTTAAAGGATCAAGGGAAGTCAGCAAAAACATTGGCAAGACATATTGCTTCAGTAAGAGCATTTCATCAATTTTTATTACGGAAAAAGGAAACAGACCAAGACCCATCTGTTCTTATTGAAACACCCAAGCTGGAAAGAGCGATGCCTAAGGTATTAAGTTTACAGGAAGTAGAGATTTTGTTAGATTCACCAAACCTTTCTGACCACTTTGGTAAAAGGGACAAGGCCATGCTGGAGCTCCTCTACGCTACGGGTATCCGTGTTAGTGAGCTAATTGGACTAGATATTGAAAATATTCATCTAACTATGGGGTTCGTTCGTTGTAATGGAAGTGGAAATAAAGAGCGAATTATTCCAATTGGGAAGACTGCATCGGAAGCAATCAAGCATTATTTAGATTATGGCAGACCCCATTTTACTACAGGGAAACATCGTGATGACGCCTTGTTTTTAAACCATCAAGGTCATCGGTTAACAAGACAAGGGTTTTGGAAAATATTAAAAAAATTAGCTAAAGAAGCTGGTATAGATAAAGAGCTTACCCCCCATACCCTTCGCCATTCTTTCGCTACCCATTTATTGGAAAATGGTGCAGACTTAAGGGCGGTCCAAGAGATGTTAGGGCATGCAGATATTTCAACTACACAAATATATACAAATGTTACGAAAACAAGACTAAAGGATGTATATAGTAAATTTCATCCGCGTGCTTGATAGAATGATAGTTTCAGAAAAATGTCAAAGAACTGCCATAAAATTTTGGCGGTTTTTTCTTGTATTTTCGTAAACATTTAGTACAATATAGATGTCAGACTTCTGACAAATGGGTTTGAATTTGGATTTCATAATCCTAATTTACTAAGGGTAACATATTATTTGCAAACGTTTTCTAGGTAAAAAGGAGGAAGAGTCATATGGAGTCAACTACATATAAACGTATTTTTATTATCGTAATGGATTCAGTCGGTATTGGAGAAGCGCCTGATGCGGAGAAATTTGGTGACAAGGGTGCAGATACTTATGGTCATATTGCCGAAAGAATGAATGGCCTTAACATGCCGCATATGGGGAAATTAGGATTAAGTAATATTCGTGAAATTAAAGGGATTGAAAAAGCGGAGAAGCCGTTAGCATTTTATACAAAAATGCAGGAAGCTTCAAACGGAAAAGACACGATGACAGGACACTGGGAAATCATGGGGTTGAATATCCAAACGCCATTTCAAGTATTTCCGGAAGGTTTTCCAGATGAACTTGTTTCTGAATTAGAAAAACGTACTGGCCGAAAAGTGATTGGCAATAAGCCTGCAAGCGGAACAGCCATTCTAGATGAACTAGGGGAAGAGCATATGAAAACGGGGGCATTAATCGTTTATACTTCGGCAGATTCAGTACTTCAAATTGCTGCTCATGAAGAAATAGTCCCGCTTGAAGAGCTTTATAACATTTGTAAAATTGCTCGTGAATTAACGCTTGATGAAAAGTACATGGTGGGACGCGTCATTGCTCGTCCATTCTTAGGTGAACCAGGGAACTTTAAACGGACACCGAACCGTCACGATTATGCTCTAAAGCCATTTGACCGCACAGTAATGAGTGAATTAAAAGATGCTGGCTTTGATGTGATTGCAATCGGGAAAATTTCTGATATTTATGATGGAGAAGGCGTTACTCAATCACTTAGAACGGTTTCGAATATGGATGGTATGGATAAACTTGTCGAAACTTTTGATATGGATTTCAAAGGAATCAGCTTTGTAAATTTGGTAGATTTTGATGCATTATATGGACACCGCCGGGACCCTGAAGGCTACGGAAAGGCACTTGAGGAATATGATGCCCGCCTGCCGGAAGTATTTGCAAAAATGAATGAAGATGATCTGTTAATGATAACAGCAGACCACGGAAATGATCCTGTTGCTCCAGGTACAGACCATACACGTGAATATGTACCATTACTTGTTTACTCAAAGAGAATTGCCGAAGGAAAGGAACTACCTTTACGGGAAACATTTGCTGACCTCGGAGCAACCGTTGCTGAAAACTTTAAGGTGAAAATGCCGCAGTATGGTAAAAGCTTTTTAAATGAATTGAAATAAGGAAGGGGAATAAAAATGAACTTTGAAAATATTCAAAATGCTGCTTGCTTTTTAAAAGAAAAATATCCAAATACGCCAAAAATAGGTCTAATATTAGGTTCTGGCTTAGGAGTATTAGCGGATGAAATTACGAATCCGGTCAAAATACCTTATAATGAAATCCCTGATTTTCCTGTTTCTACAGTAGAAGGTCATGCCGGACAACTCGTATTTGGGCTGCTAAATAGCGTAGAAGTTGTCGCCATGCAAGGTCGTTTTCATTTCTATGAAGGATACAGCATGGATAAAGTGACATTCCCAGTTCGTGTTATGAAAGAACTAGGGGTTGAAATGTTAATCGTCACAAATGCAGCTGGCGGTGTAAATGAAAGTTTCTCCGCTGGAGATTTAATGATTATTACAGATCATATTAATAATATGGGGACAAATCCGTTAATCGGACCGAATGATTCCAAGCTAGGTGCTCGCTTTCCAGATATGTCTGAGGCATATTCTAAAGAACTGCGAGCCATGGCAAAAGAAATTGCAGACCGCTTAAACATCAATGTTAAAGAAGGTGTCTATTTCGGAAATTCAGGACCAGTATATGAGACCCCGGCAGAAATTCGAATGGTACGTGTTCTGGGCGGTGATGCGGTTGGTATGTCCACTGTACCTGAGGTAATTGTTGCCAGCCACAGTGGAATGAAGGTACTGGGTATTTCCTGTATCTCTAATATGGCAGCCGGAATCCTTGATCAGCCGTTAACCCATGATGAGGTAATCGAAACGACTGAAAAAGTAAAAGCTGATTTCCTTTCTTATGTAAAAGAAATTGTAAAAAATATTGCAAAATAATTTGGCAATTAATTAAAGGAAGTGGTGATAAAAATGAGAATGGTTGACCTAATTGAGAAAAAACGAGATGGGCAGGCATTATCAACAGAAGAAATCAAATTTATTATAAATGGTTACACAGACGGATCGATACCAGATTATCAAGTAAGTGCCTTAACAATGGCCATTTATTTTAAGGGAATGACCGAAAAGGAAAGAGCAGATTTAACGATGGCAATGGTTGAATCTGGGGACCAAATTGATTTATCGCAAATCGAAGGGATTAAAGTTGATAAACATTCAACAGGTGGAGTGGGAGACACCACCACCCTCGTTCTCGGACCTCTTGTTGCTGCATTAGGTGTCCCGGTTGCCAAAATGTCCGGTCGTGGTTTAGGTCATACGGGCGGAACAATTGATAAATTAGAGGCTGTTAAAGGCTTCCACGTGGAAATTGAAAATAATGAGTTTATTGACCTAGTTAATAAAAATAAAATTGCAGTAATTGGGCAAAGCGGTAACTTAACACCTGCTGACAAAAAGCTTTATGCACTAAGAGATGTAACGGCTACCGTTGATAGCATTCCGCTTATTGCAAGCTCTATTATGAGTAAAAAGATTGCTGCAGGTGCGGATGCAATTGTTCTTGATGTTAAAACAGGTGCTGGTGCCTTTATGAAGACACTAGATGACTCACGTGAATTAGCTAAGGCAATGGTTCGGATAGGGAACAATGTTGGCAGAAGAACAATGGCTGTCATTTCTGATATGAGCCAGCCACTAGGATACGCTATCGGAAATGCTCTTGAAGTGAAGGAAGCGATTGATACTCTAAAAGGTGAAGGCCCTGAGGATTTAACAGAGCTTTGTTTAACGCTCGGAAGCCACATGGTTTATTTAGCTGAAAAGGCGAGCTCATTATCAGAAGCACGTACCTTGCTTGAAAACGTCATTAAAGATGGTTCTGCACTTGAAAAATTAAAAGTATTTTTAAGTTCACAAGGCGGGGATGCTTCCATTGTCGATGAACCTTCCAAAATGCCGCAAGCAAAATACACCTTCGAGCTTGAAGCAAAGGAAGATGGCTATGTAGCTGAAATTGTTGCTGATGAGGTTGGAACTGCAGCGATGCAATTAGGAGCCGGAAGAGCAACGAAAGAATCAGTTATTGACCTTGCTGTTGGCCTTGTATTAAGAAAGAAAATCGGTGACCAAGTGAAAAAAGGCGAATCATTAGTAACGATTTACAGCAACTTTGAAAATATCGAAGAAGTAAAAGAAAAACTTTATCAAAATATCAAGACCTCAGCCTCTAAAGTAGAAGCACCAATCCTTATTCACCAAGAAATAACAGAGTAATAAAATCAAAAGGGTGTCAGGCACCATGTGATTTTTTCACATGGTGCCTGACACCCTATTTTTAAAATGGTTTTAAGATCATGAGGGCGATGATGATTAAAAAAATCACATTTTCAAGGTGTTCATATTGAAACAGAATTTTTGATAATCGCCAATACTCTTCAGGAATCTCATCGCCTTTATGAGATTCTAATAAAGCTTTAATAGGTTTGGACCTCGGTGATAAGACGAGCGGACCAATGGCGAGTGCTGCCAAAAAGAGTACAAGACTTGTTACATACCACCCCATTCGAAACAAGCTTGGATTTAATAATCCCATAGTCAGACCTGAAATCAGTAACAGGGCGCCGCCAATCATCACAAAAATATGTAATTTATGCCTAATTTTATAGGAATGTCTTAACTCGATCATTGTATTCCCAGATTTAACAACTGTCGTTAAAATAAAGCCTGGCCCCATACCCAAAATAGCTGAAAAAATATGAATGAATACAACAACCTTGTAGAAAGTAATCACTGGTGCCAACCTCCATTATTTACATGCTCCCATTTTACCATAAACAATGTGACTTCAATGTAATCTCTTGCAGTCTTACATAGTTTTAAAGAGTTCCAGCCATTAATTTCTAATATTTATAATGATATAATGTAAGAAAGACAGGAGTAGCCATACACATGAAAGGGGGCTTGCTACCATAAATAGTTTCGTTAAATTCATCTTTATATTAATAGGATTTTTATCTCTGGGTCTCGGCATTTTGGGGATAATTTTACCCTTATTACCAACCACTCCGCTATTACTTTTAGCGTCCTTCTGCTTTGTAAAGGGATCAGAACGGTTTGAGCACTGGTTCAAAGAAACAGCACTCTACAAACGTTATTTGGAGAACTTCGTTAATGAGAGGGCTATGACCTTACAACAGAAACTTACCATCTTGTTATTTGCTGACGCAATGATTGCCATCGCCTTCTTCTTCCTCGACAATATCATTTTAAGGATCATGCTGCTCTTAATCGTTTTGTATAAATACTATTATTTCATCTACAAAATAAAGACGATCCAGGTTGTAAAAGCGGAACCTAAATAACACAAAATGCAAATCGCACCACCCAAAATATTGGGTGGTGCCATTTAGAAAATTAAAAGATTATTAACTTTCATCTTCCGGATTAATTATCGCCAACATCTGATGGTCTTCCCATTTCCCATTAATCTTCACATTTTTCAATGCGATTCCTTCTTTATGAAAACCTGATTTCTCCAACACTCGAATCGATCCGATATTGTGAGGCATGACGCCAGCTTCAATTCTATGCAATTTCAGTTCATTAAACGCATATCCCACCAAAAGCTTAACTGCTTCTGTTGTATAGCCTTTTCCGTTATGCTTCTTATCTAAAAAATATCCAATGAACGCACCTTGAAGCGCGCCTCTTAGGACTTGAAATAGATTAATAGTACCAATCAATGTTCCATCATGTTTAAAAATTCCAAAATTATATGCTTGATCGGTTCGACTGTCTTCTTCATATTGCTTGATTTTCTCAAGCTGGAATTCAATCGTATAAAAAGTCTCATTCCGCTCCATCGAAAACTTTTCAAAGAAATCGCGATTCTCCATAAATAAATCAAGCAGGGATTCAGCATCTTTTGTTAAAACTGGTCTTATATAAATGTTTGTTCCTTTAATCATGTAATCTTCCTTTCCCTTTTTAAATGCAGAACCATGTATTCATCGTCATAATAAACACCATCTACAATTAGTGCCTTTTCTTCTATTCCGTACGTTTTAAAGCCTAGTTTATGATAAAGCTGTTTCGCTTTTTGATTACTTGCAGTTACGCCTAAATTAATTTTTTCAATAGTATCGATATCTTTGGCTTTGTTGATTGCTTCTGTCAGCAATGCTTTCCCAACGCCTAATCCTTGCTTCTTTGGCGTGACATACATTGCAAAAATGTTTGCCCGGTGCCGGATTTTCACTCGATCCTCCTGAAGCAGTGTGACAACTCCAATTAGTTCTTCATTGTCAAACGCTCCAAAGGTGTAGTTTCCTTCTGCGGTAAAGGTACGGGCAACCTGTTCAACAGGGTTTTCCCTTTTTACGGATTCTTCATAGCTTGATAAAAAAGCCTCTGGATTTTGCTCCAGTGCTTCTAATCGTAATGCCCAATAACTTTCAGCGTCTGATGGATTTAGCAATCTAATTTCCATAATCATGCTCCCCTTTGTTCTATCAATTTCTCCCTTATTACTATGAATACTGGAAAATCCAAGAGATCATCTTGGTTTTCAGTAATTAATCAATAGAATCCTTACCATGACGACTGACTTTTATCAGAAGATCCAGCTTCTCATTTCTTTCTTGATCTAATTTTGTTTTTTCATTCATAAATCTTATTATTCTAATAATAAAATAAATACCAAATCCGAGAATTAACAAATAAAACAAAATAGGTATTATGGCAAAAAAGCCAAACATTCCCATACTGTCCATCAAATCAACACCCCCATAATTGTGAAGTAATAACAATATTATACACTAAACCATTTAGCTCTCCTCTCGCTTTTTTCGGTTGAGCGGGCTCCAAATCATTCTATTGGATACCTTTCTCTCTCTTTTTTCGGCGGAACGGGTTTCAATACACCCTATTGGATACTAAATGTAAAACTCCTGATAACGAATCTAGATTTTAAGACTACTTATAAAAGTTTCGACATATAGTATTCATCCATAAATTCACCATCGATGAACAGAGAATCCTTTTTTGTTCCTTCAATTTCAAATCCCATTTTCTTATACAATGCCACTCCGGGCTCGTTCCTAGTTACTGTTGTTAACTCTAGTCGGCGAAACCTCTGCTCCCTTGCCCACTCTTCAAGTCTTGCAAATAATTTTGTTCCAATCCCTTGCCCTCGATAGTCCTTTAAAATTCCAATCACAATATAGACAGAATGCTTTGTTCTTCTTGCAGTGCCGCCAATAGCAAACAAATATCCAGTTAGATTATTATCTTTCTCTGCAACGAATATTGTTGAGCTGCCACTTTTTTTCATATTCTCAATTCTTGTTCTCTGCTGTTCAGTTGTAAACTGCCGTTCACCTGCTTCCATCAGCATGAACTCTGACTCTTCTTCTACCTGCCGAATAAGGCGTACTAAGCTTTCCGCATCGGAAACTTTTATTTCTCTAATAATCATTAAATTTACCCCTTAAAACAATATGTTCTGTCTTTTTTTCATAGAAGCCTGCCAGTTTAATAAGCAACATCCTACTTTTTAAATATATTTCTTATATCACTCCACCCATACACAAGTTCCTGCACTCTTTGCCCCGAAAACTCGACTTCTATGGTATCTATTTTTTCAGCTCCAAGTGCCTCGTAAAAAAGGCGGGAACTATTATCCTCAAGCACTAAAACCAACATAGTCGAAATATTTTGAAGTTGCAGTTCATCTATCAATGGCTTCACTAGTAAACTTCCAAGTCCATTTCCTTGGTATTCTTTAAGAATATATATTGCATAAAGCTCACCAGCATAACCAGTGTATTTCCCCGTTCTTTCTTTCCCGCCCGATGCAAAGCCGACAACTTCCCCTTCTGAGGTTTCCGCAACATAAACTCCGCCATTCGGGATACTATTTTTCCACAATTGCTCTCTGCTTTCATAGGAAAGCTTGTTTAAGTATTCGACCGGAACAATATTGTCATATGTAGTTTTCCAACTATCGACATGGACTTTTGCAATTCCTTTAGCATCAGCTAACACTGCTTTTCTAATCTTCATCCCAAAACCTCCGAATCCTTACCTTTATATAACTCTAAAGTTTCCATTAAAAATTGCATGTCATAACCTGTTCTTTCATTAATTCTATATGCCCAATCTTCTATACTAGTAAGCTTATGTTCACGAAATAAACCTTCACTGGTACTAAAAAAACTCTCCCAGTTATAAAATTCCCAATGAGCGATTTCAGATTTATAGGGGATTCGACGCTCCAATAATGGTTTTGGATAAATGATATTCTGAGAATACTCAGCTGCTTGTAAAAAGTCACCCATTTCTATTGGGTGAGTATCATAAATCTGTTTGGACTGTTTACCATTGGGTCTATGATAAAAAACCTCTACCGTTTTCTTTAAAGGCTTCACTTGAACCTGTGATCCCGGAAAAAAGCCAGAAAGTCTCTTTTCAGTAAAATCTTCGTTATCTTCATCGATTAGAATTGGCGTTAACCATTGGTCACCCAAATCACATAAAAACCGATTGCCAGCTTCATCTAATGCAACAACTGCCACATGTGCCCGGCTGGTGTTTAGGTGATGACCGATGGGATAGGCGGTAATCCCGTCTTTTTGAAATTCATCCAGCAGCCATATCGCTAGATCAAAGCAATTACCAGTAATGCCAAACTGCTCCCAATGCTCCTTCATTAGAGAAACATCCCTTTGTTTCTTATTTTTACTTTTCTTATGAAACCATGCTTTCGTTAATGTTTCCATCGGAAAATCATCAAATTTCTTCCATGTAGTCAGAATATTTTTTGGTGCAATCATTGTAAAACACGCCTCCTATCCTATTGCTTCACTTCAATTGCACCTGCTTCCATGTTTGTCGGATGCACTTTTTCCATAGAATACACGAAGTGAAGGTAGGATAGAACCCCCATTAATACGCCTGAGCCAAATAGGATGGAGCCGATAATGACAAAATTTCGCACGAAAGTGGTAACTAATAAATTATAATCATTTATTTCCGATGATAAATTACTTTCAAGCCATATTTCGCCAAAAGAAGTACCCCAGTAATAGCTTAAAAACATCAGCAGAAGACCACCGCCTATTAGTAAGGATGATACAGTAGTTAATTCTTTTATTTTTTGTTTTGACACAAAAATCCCCCTTGTTTTTTACGTATTAAAAACTACTTTTCGAGTGTTTGATAGGTCGAGTTATTCTTTAAGATTTCAAGTATGTCATGGACTAACTGAGTCATTTCCTTGCCGTCCGCACTCTTATCACATTCCGACCACTCAAAGTGGCGTTCGCCTCCATTAATCCATACGTTCAATTCATAGCTTTCATATGTCTGCTTATTACATTTTTTTGAAAGATTCTTTTCACCAAGGTAATTGGATAGAATCATCAGTTTGTAGATTTTGTTCATTTCCTCTTTTGAAAACTGAAAATCCCCTATGACAGTGGTATTTCCGTTTTTCAAATCCTTTATTATTTCTTGGTTTTTGGTATCGATTTTGTTTTTCAAACCTACACCATACTTTAACTTAAAAGCAAAATAATCTTGTTGATCGACATCGTGGGAAATGGTTAATAAATCACTTAGATCTGGACATTCTTCAATTATATATTTTGTTTCAGTATTGGATTCCTGTTTTTGAATCCCTTTACAGACGTAGGTTCTTATTTCCCCCTGGCCAAATTTATCTTTCGTAGTATCTATTTTAATCGCTAATTGGGATCCATCATATTCTAAATCTTGAAAAATAGGATCCCCCTCAATCGTATATCGAGTTAGTCGAACCTTATCCTTGTTTCCACTTTGTGTATTTTTCACAAAAAGATCTAATCGTTCTAGGTTTTCTAGCCCTCCATGACTTTCTATCACTTCGTTTTTAGTAGGTTTTTCAATTTCTTCGCTTTTAGTGTGGTCATCTGAATTGGCTTTATCTAATTGGCAGCCCGTGATAAGAGCAAATAGTACTGTAATAAAAACGAAGAAGAACGTCCTTTTGAACATGGTCATTCACTCCTTTTAAAAGAAGAGACGAAGTATTCAAAAAAAGGTTTCGCGGTCATCATCCTTTACTAAATTTAATCATAAATTCTTGGACTCGTTCGATAATTCCTTTAATGGCTTCAATCGATGCTAATATATCACCTTTTATCTCTAAACTATGGTCTGCATTCGGAATCACAACGGTGCTAACAAACTCATTATTTTTCAAGGAAGAAATTCTCTCTTTGATAAAATGATGATCATGATCCCCAATCACACAAAGTGAAGGCAAATCGGTATTTAAAAGTGCCTGGTACACATTGTCATCTTTCATTAGTGGTGTTAACCAAACACCAATCGTATTCTTGATGAAATTTTTTTCAGTCCATTCCATTGCCATCGGAATTGTTCCAATCGATTTACTCATCAGGATACACTGTTCATATACGTTCTCTTTTAGAACCCTTTCAATCACTGCCTTCGCATCTTCATACATCCAGTGGTCTTGATCTGTTTTGCTAAGCTTTTTAAACTGTTCATTTTTTGCAAATTGATAATTAATATGAAGAACATCGATATTATGGTTCAAACACATACCTGTCGCATAATGAAACAGCGGCCGCTGAGTACTATATCCAAGACCAGGCAGCATGATACAGATTGCTTGATTCGGTTGGTCACTTCGAATCCACGTATAGGGGATGGTCGAATACTCATTTCTTACCACTTGATTTTCTAAAATTTTATACATTCTATTCACCTCATTGGTTGATTACTAGGATAAGTTGCGGGAAGCGGATTGTGATAATCCCAGCAGATAATTGTCGCACTATCCTGGCCAGAGTTTTCATGAACATGTTGCAAAATATGCTCTACATTTGTTTGGACTTCTCCTTCATAACAATCTGTGTAAAATCGCGAAGGAGTTTCATAATATCGACCAGCACATTCTAAAACTCCATCTGTTATCAAGACAATTCGATTTAGGCCGGTTCTTAGTTCACGGATGCCAAATGAATAACAAGGAACTGGTAATGAAAATGTGTTGATTTGTCCAATCCATTCAAAAAATTGACGCTGGTTTAGGGCGTATTGTCCTAATTTATGTAAGTCTTCATGAAGGAGATAGAGCACGCAATCACCCACTGACAGCCACCATAAGTAATTTTCTTTTCTTACACATAGAAGGCAGGCTGTTTCACCTTGAATTTGTTTACAGGCTTCCAGAAAAGCCGGGGATTGAAAAACAGAGAGGATATGGTTCTCAAATAATTGAAAGGCGCTTTCTACAGGTTCTTCTAAAAAAGCGGCTAGTTTTTTCCACTCATTTTCTAAGGTTTTAAGCACCAAATCGACACTTTCAGCACTGTTATGTCCATCTAGAACCATGGCAAATTCCCAATCCGCCCCCTTTACCACCATTGCTCCATCTTCATTTTTATAAGCCCCTGCTTGTCGATTCCCTCCATATCTCCCAATAATCATTTGATCACATAAATCTATTTTTATTTGATTGATATAAGGAGCTTCCTTCCCGAACCACTGTAGTTTACGAAAGGGTAATCCGTTCTCATTGGACCCCATTAATAAAACCTCCTCAAGTTAAGCTTTACAGACCTTTTTAAATTTAGGTTTCATATATTAAGTCCAAAAATGACATGATAAAAATAAAAGCAAAGAAGGTAATGACGTGAGAAAACTGCTGACTGGTTTGCTTGCAACAATTGTTTTTTTCTCTGCGTGTGTAATTCCGCTGAAATTCTTGAATACAGCTATTGCACAACAGAAACCGATTCCTCCGTATGCGAAGTGGGGAACCCTTGCAATGGAGAAAACACATGAAAAGTATCCGAATGCTAAAATTATTGATTATCTGCATATCGGGAGAATAAGCGGCCCACATTCCACAACTGAAAAATTCAAACTTTGGTTAAAAGATAACAGTAGAGAATTCGGTGTTTTCGTAAATATTGAATTTAACAATAAAACTGAAAAGGTCATTAAAGTTACTTTCAAGGAAACGTTGAAATAAACGCAAGCTCATTGCTTTGTATGGACGTTTAAAAGGGAAATTTTTTTAAACGTCCATTATCCAACTACGAGGTCTGAACGTTTGTGGGGTCTGTGTTTTTTCATGTACATGCTTCTTCTCCGTCTCTTTCAATGCCTCTTATTAGCCTTGTCTCTCTCGGGCAATCGACCCAAATAGTAAAATCGTAAAGGTTTGATAATTCGTTCCGTGTAGAATACACACCTTCAACAATGACAATGCCTTCTAATGGAACTGTGTGCCATTCTGCCAGCTGATCGGTTTCCCAATCGTAACGTTGATAATACCCCTTTTGATCTTGACTAATTGGATCAACCACCTGATTTAATACCCGTTTCCAATCACAATCTGCACCTACGGGTTTTTGTGTTGGTGGTGCATGGATAATTTGGTCCGAAGGAAAATAAAAATCGTCCATATGCACAATCGTTACGTGAGAACATTTCTAAGTTTTCTGGAAAAAGGGGAAAAAGATGATAACTGATATAAATTTAATTCTTATTCTAATAGTTTTATTATTTCTATTGTTAGTAATTAAAGATATAAACAATATTGACAAAGCATTTTTAAAGAAAAAAAAGGAGAGTATTCAAACCAGTACTATTAGTAAAAAAGTTAATTCGGTAGAAGTATATAATGGAGAAGGCAATTTGGATATTAAAACTATCACGAGCAGTAACTTATTAGGAATTATTATTAGTAGTTCATGTCCAGCTTGTATGCCACATTTTGAAAATTTTTTAAATATTAGTTCACAATTAATTTCACCTAAAGACTATTATGTATTTTTACACGAAGATGATCATGAAGCAAAAGAATATCTTTCTTTAATTCAACAAGATTTTCAAATATTATTTTATAAAGATAACTTCATAAGAGAATTAGAAGTTGACTTTTTACCAGTCTTTTTCCTGTTAGACAAAGATGGAATTATAAAAATTTTAACTCCAATTGAGCAACAATTCATTAGCAAGTTAACAAATTTTGGACTTATAAGTGCTTGAAAGGTAAAAATAAATCTAAAGTTGTGGAAATTGATAATTAATTCACTATGAGTTTTACGATTGTGCAAGAACCCTACGGATGTATAATATTTACATGAAGAAAACCCCAATTATACAAGTTCGAATAGGAACTTGTATAATTGGGATTCTCAATTTGTAACATTTTTAAACAATAATTGTTGAGGATCAAAAAAAGTTAAGCTTTTATTTGTAGGCTTTATATTCAAGAAAATCACTAACAACTTTTATTATACAGCAGCTTATCTTTAGCTAGTTGTAATAC
>NZ_JBALPG010000043.1:83604-83842 GCF_036965245.1 Neobacillus drentensis | reverse complement strand
TCAAATAAGTATATACAAAAAATTTATTTTCTATGCGTTTTTTAAGAATGAATTTTTTATCCATTTTTGTACCAAAGATGAAAAATATTTCATGTAAATTTACAAATCAATAACGGTTCATTTACAAACGACTTATTACCCCCATATTCATGTTAGGCTTATTCGTAGTATATTTTTGAATAATAAAAGGGATAAGGTGAAAAAATGCTTTCAACTTTTGATATTGGAATTGATTTAG
>NZ_JBALPG010000043.1:16433-83562 GCF_036965245.1 Neobacillus drentensis | reverse complement strand
TTGGAATTGATTTAGGAACAGCAAATATTTTGGTGTATAGTAAAAACAAAGGAATTGCGCTTAATGAGCCCTCGGTAGTGGCGATCGATATAGAAACAAAAAACGTAGTAGCCGTCGGGCTCGAAGCTAAAGAAATGATTGGAAAGACACCTGAAAAAATTGTAGCTATTCGTCCTTTAAAGGATGGAGTCATTGCTGACTTTGATGTTACAACCGAAATGCTCAAACATGTGTTACGAAAAGCATCTAAAAAAATGGGTTTTGCCATTCGTAAACCGAATGTTGTCGTCTGTACACCATCAGGCTCCACTAGTGTTGATCGAAGAGCAATTGAAGATGCGGTAAGAAATGCTGGTGCTAAAAAAATATCCTTGATTGAGGAGCCAGTAGCTGCAGCTATTGGGGCAGGCTTACCTGTAGATGAACCAGTCGCCAATGTGATCGTTGATATCGGTGGCGGTAATACAGAGGTTGCCATTATTTCCTTTGGTGGTGTGGTGGCTTGCCACTCGATCAAAATTGGCGGCGATCGCCTTGATGACGATATTATTCAATATGTTCGAAAAGAATACAATGTGTTGATTGGTGAACGGACGGCAGAAAACATCAAAATGGAAATTGGGTATGCGCTAATTGACCATGAGGAGCTTTCCAAGGATGTCCGTGGACGTGACCTTGTGACTGGTTTGCCAAAAACAATTACAATATCATCATACGAGATTCGTAATGCGATTAAAGAATCCCTCCTGCATATTTTAGAAGCAGTCCGAGCTACACTAGAAGATTGTCCTGCAGAACTAAGCGGTGATATCGTTGATAGAGGAGTAATTCTAACTGGCGGGGGATCATTATTGAATGGTATGGAGCAATGGCTTAGTGAGGAAATCTTTGTTCCAGTACAACTCGCCACAAACCCACTAGAATCTGTGGCAGTAGGAACTGGTATGGCACTGCAATATATAGGCAAGCTGCAAGCTACTGTAAAATAGTATTGTTTGTGAAAGGTTTCAATAAAAAAGAAGGCTGAAGGACAAAACCCCTTCAGCCTTTTTCATGGAAACTCGGTCACAATTAGTTACATCACCCGCTTAAACATCTTCTCCATCTCGTAATTAGAGTAGTGGACGATAATCGGTCTTCCATGCGGGCAGGTGAATGGGTCAGATGCTTTTCGTAAATCATCCAAGAGTGCTTGAATTTCATCGTTACGCAAATGGCGATTCGCCTTAATCGAGGCTTTACAGCTCATCATGATTGCTGCTTCTTCACGAAGCTTTTTGATGTCGACTTTTTTCATTGATAAAAGCTGCTCAATCATATCTTCAATAATCAGCTTTTCTTCCCCTTTTGGAAACCATTGCGGATGGGATCGGACAATAAAACTATTCAAGCCGAATTCCTCAAGAAACACTCCGACCTTTTCGAGTTCACTTAGATTCTCCGTTATTTTTACATAATCATCTGTTGAATATTCGAAGGTTATTGGGACGAGCATCTCCTGCAGCTCAGACTGAACCTGTCCCACCTTTTCCCGGAAATACTCATACTTAAGCCGTTCCTGTGCCGCATGTTGATCGATGATATATAAGCCATTTTCATTCTGGGCAAATATATAGGTCCCGTGCATTTGGCCGATTGGGTATAGACGTGGGATTCTGCTTTCACTTTGATCATTATCGATATTAGAATTTATAGTTTGTTTATCCTCAAGTGTATCTTCAATTGATTCGATAATTTGATCATCCGAATCGAAAAATGGTTTTGTTGAATCCCAACTATCTGTTTCTTCTTGTTTTTCAGTTCTTACAGAACTGGATGAAAATGGTGGAACCGGGATTGTCTGAGTTTCCTGAACTGTCTGTGAAGGAACAGGCCATTCCCTATATTTTTCATTATAGTTATTTGTTGTAGGTGTTCCTTCATCCAAAATTAAAGATGTCTGCTCCGATTTAGCTTCTTCTTTTTTCATAGGAGTATAGGCTGTCGGAATTAGAATCTTCGATTTAAATGCATTTTGAATAATTGTTGTAACAAGCTCATCCAGTTCTGCTTCCTTACTAATACGAACTTCCATTTTCGAAGGGTGCACATTAACATCCACCAGAAGGGGATCCATTTCAATATTAAGAAGAACAATCGGAAATCTCCCAATCGGAAGCAAAGTATGGTAGCCTTCCTGTATCGCTTTTGCCAACGGATAATTTTTAATAAATCGGCCATTGATCATCGTAGAAATATAATTTCTTGATGCCCTTGTTACCTCGGGCATCGAGGCAAATCCACTGATAGTATAATCAAGCGATTGCTCGCTGATTGGGACGAGCTGCTTAGCAATGGCAATCCCGTAAATCGCCGCCAGCACCTGACGGACATCACCGTTTCCGTTCGTTTGCAACAGCTTCCGCTCATTATGGATTAAACGAAAAGCGACCTCAGGATGTGATAGGGCGAGCCGATTAACGACATCGGTAATATTTCCAAGTTCTGTGTGGATCGTCTTCATGTATTTTAAACGTGCAGGCGTATTGAAAAATAAATCGGTAATCGTGATATCCGTGCCGCGTCTAGCAGAAGCTTTTTCAAACACTTCCACTTTTCCGCCCTCAATCACCACTCGATTTCCAGCACCTTTTCCAGTAGACGTCTTCATTTCAAGCCTGGAAACCGAAGCGATACTCGGCAGTGCTTCGCCGCGGAATCCAAGGGTGCGGATACGAAACAAATCATTTTCATCTTTGATTTTACTGGTGGCATGGCGTTGAAAGGCGATTAAGACGTCCTCTTCGTCAATTCCGTAACCGTTATCGGTAATCCTAATTTTGGCGAGTCCCGCTTCCTCAACTTCAATTTCAATCACGGTACTACCGGCATCGATCGCATTTTCTACAAGCTCTTTTACGACAGAGGCGGGACGTTCGACAACTTCTCCCGCCGCTATTTTGTTTGAAAGAGCATCATCTAATTGGATAATCTTTCCCATTCGCCTTCACCCCCTACTTTAACTTTTTCTGGAGCTCATACAACATGTTAATCGCCTGAAGCGGGGTAACATCTAATAAATCTAAATCTTTTATCTTCTCTAACACTCGTTTTTCTTTTGAAGTCGGTTCGTGTTTTTTCGGCTCTTTCGGTTCATCAAAGAATGAAAGTTGTGACAGTTGTTCTTGAGGTTCTATTTGGGTAACTGCTTCCGTTTTTATAGGAACAGTTTGAACATCAGGCTGTTCTAAGGCGATTAAAATTTCATTCGCTCGGCTGATTAATTCTGCAGGCAGCTCGGCAAGCTGTGCAACATGGATCCCGTAGCTCTTATCGGCGGGTCCTTCTTTAATTTTATGAAGGAATACGACCTTACCGTTATGCTCAATCGCACTAACGTGAATATTTTTTAACTTCGAAAGTTCTTCATCCAAAACGGTTAGCTCATGGTAATGAGTTGAAAATAAGGTCTTAGACCCAATCCGCTTATGAATATACTCAATAATTGCCTGCGCCAGAGCCATTCCATCATACGTGGAGGTTCCACGTCCGATTTCGTCAAACAAAATCAGGCTGTTTTGTGTCGCGTTGGTAATCGCATTTTTTGCTTCAAGCATTTCGACCATGAAGGTACTCTGACCTGATATCAAATCATCTGCTGCACCAATCCGTGTAAACACTTGGTCAAAAATTGGCAGTACAGCTTCTGAAGCCGGTACATAGCAGCCGATTTGTGCCAAAATGGCTGTCAACGCAATTTGACGCATATACGTACTTTTACCGGACATATTTGGTCCTGTTATTAACAAAACTTCCCGGTCACTATCCATCTGGCAGTCGTTTGGAACATATTCTTGAGAGTTTAATACTTTTTCAACAACTGGGTGACGACCATCTTTTATGGCTACACGACGTTCCATTGAAAACTGCGGTTTAACATAGTGGCGCTCCTCACTTACTTGAGCAAAACATTGCAGCACATCGAGCTCGCTGACAGTTTTTGCTAATGCTTGTAATCGCGGAATCTGTTCCTTTACAATCTCGCGGATTTCGGTAAACAAATCGTATTCAAGTTCACCGCATTTTTCTTCCGCGTGTAAAATTAACGCCTCTTTTTCTTTTAAAGCAGGGGTAATAAAGCGTTCTGCATTTGTTAAGGTTTGCTTACGCTCATACTGGCCTTCTTCCAAAAGATGCAGGTTTGCACGGGTGACTTCGATATAGTAGCCAAATACGCGGTTATAACCAACCTTTAATGATTTAATCCCGGTTTTTTCGCGCTCTTCACGCTCTAACTGAGCAATCCATGTTTTCCCGTTTCGGCTGGCATCACGATATTGATCAAGCCGAGCGTTGTATCCATCACGAATCATATTTCCTTCTTTAAGTGATAGTGGAGGATTTTCAACAATCGCCTGCTCCAACAAATCTGTAATCTCTTCACAGGGGTCAAGCTGCTCCGCAATTTTTTTTACCTGATCATTCTGCATCACTTGAAGGATTTGTTTTAAAAATGGAACCTGCATTAACGAGCGCTTTAATTGCACTAAATCACGGGCATTGACATTGCCAAAGGCAACCCGCCCTGCTAAACGCTCTAAATCATACACTTCTTTTAATTTTCCCCTAATCTCCTGGCGCTCAAAATAATGATTCATCAAGACTTCAACGATCGTTTGGCGATGCTCAATCTCAGCCTGATTTATTAACGGCCGGTCAATCCAGTGCTTTAACATCCTTCCGCCCATTGCGGTCATCGTCTCATCAAGCAGCCATAATAACGACCCTTTTTTCCCTTTGGAACGGATTGTCTCGGTTAATTCAAGATTGCGCTTTGAATAATAATCAATTTTCATATATTGATGGATTTGATAGGTAGCGACTGGCTGAAGATGGTCAAGACTTCTTTTCTGTGACCGATATAAATAGTTAAACAGTCTTGCTGCTGTTTGCTTCAACTTATCTTGATTAAGATCTTTGAGGAGATGGGAAAAGTTCATATCTATTGAACTATTATCCTCAAATGAGATTGCTAGAACATCGCGTTCCCGCATTTTCTTTTGCAGTTCTCCGTCAAAGCTGCTGGAAACAACTACTTCCTTGGCACTTAAAACCGACAGTTCATTCAATACATCATCAAAATGGCTTGAAAGCAAGGTTACCCTGCTTTCGCCTGTTGAAATATCGTTGTAAGCAAATCCGTATGTTTGATCATCAAAAGCGGTAATCGAGGCAATATAATTATTCTCTTTGTCAGTTAACCCCTTGCCATCCATTACAGTTCCCGGTGTGATCAATTGAACAACTTCCCGTTTCACCATGCCTTTTGTTTGTTTTGCATCTTCCATCTGTTCACAAATTGCTACTTTGTATCCTTTTGAAATAAGCTGTTCAATATAGTTTGGAGCTGCATGGTAGGGTACACCGCACATTGGTATTCGTTCCTCAGAACCACCATCACGGCTTGTTAATGTTATTTCTAATTCTTGTGATGCTTTGACCGCATCCTCAAAGAACATTTCGTAAAAATCGCCTAAGCGAAAAAATAAAAAGGCATCTTGATAATCTGCCTTAACGGTTAAATATTGCTGTATCATCGGCGTATAAGCAGCCATAATGACCTCCACGGTTATATTCATTTCGAGTATCTTCGACAAACTATTATAACATAAAATGAAGGTGTCAGGCACTCGTCGATCATTCGCCAAATTAAAAGGGAATTATAAATTTAAATAGAAAATTGGAAAATATACAATTTAAGCAATGGAAAAAGTAAAGGTGCAGAAGAATTCCACTCCTGCACCTTTACAATCAATATCTTATCATTTATTAAAAATTACATTTAGAGTGACAGTACCATTTGCTTGTTCAACAATATTAGTTATTTGAATGCCTGTTTCAGTGCCCTTTTTCGACCATTTGTATAATGAGGTTGTATTTGGACCCGCATTCCCTTTTGGACTTATGGAGGTTACATTGTATTTACCTGGGAATACATCACCTGAATCTCCATCATTCAAATAGCGCTCCATATCAAAGGAACCGTCTGCTTGAATAACACTTACCGCATAATGCCGCTCTCCATTTGCAGGATTTACTGGTACCTGTGCTAAACCGAGATGGTTTAGATCCCAGTTTTGCGCTTCATTTGGCCTCCAGAAATTACGTGAGAGAATATCCTCTACCACATGATAGACGACTAATCCATGCAATTTGTTACCATCTAAGTTGTACTCTAATCCAGCATCAAAACCAGTTTGCTGTCGATTCTCTAATAAGAAGTATTCACGACCATCTGAGCCAGGAGCATTAATCTTATAAATATCAGGCTGCTGTTCTACTGGACGAAGTGTTAGTTGTTGATTTTTATTCACTTCAACCGCTTTTGCAAAGCCAAGATATGTTTTTGACCATGCATCCGGATGGACTGGTGAATTTCCTGAGTAATAACGGTTATTCATGTCACGACCGTATGAACCACCAGCCATTAAACTATACATTCCCACTCCTTCCGAATCATAACCATAATCATATAAATCTGGCAGCCCTAGAACATGACCAAATTCATGTGCAAAAACCCCAACGCTTGGCGGAGATGGTTCTCTTCCATTATAATCCGGTCCCACAAGATCAGGATTTGATATTTTTAAATATCCTGTAATATCCTGCCCCACTTCTGGAACGATATTATACGTATCCACCGCTACACCATCAACCACTGTGTGCTCTAATGTTGACTCATCAGGTTCTTCCCCAGTTTGATAGTATTGTCCGAAATAGCTTGCACTTGTAATATCCCATTTATGTGACCAAATTAGGCTTGGATCCAAGCTAAACTCTGCACCCGTTCCACGATGGATGATTAATAGATTAGGTACAATTTTGTCAATGGTTTGCCCGTCCTTTATAAAAGATGTTGCATCGCCATGCAGCCAGAAATCACCTGGTTGTGCTGGAACAGCATATTGGGAGAAGTCTACATCCTTTGACGCTAGATTAATAGCATCTTTTACCAATTCCCCAATATGTGCATCTCCATTTTCATTATGGTACCCTTTGTTCTGTCCTAAATAATAGTCATAGGAATGCGGCAAGGTATACCATCCTGCAACATCAATATCCATACTGAATTTTCCATAACTAACCTCTTTATAGAAATTCTTCATTGTGCGATTGGTAGAAGCTGCCTTTCCATTGTAGGTTGCTAAATGTTTAAACATATCCAATCTATAAGGATTAAAAGTATCTCCATTTATAAGATCATCAAATTGATTAATTGGGATTGGGTCATAATCAACACCTGGAACAGCACTTTTTCCATCTGCAGCTAAAGGAAAATCCACCACAATGGCAATCCCTTTTGTTTTCAGATCCTCTACCTTTTTGGGCTGTAACCTCTCAGTTTCTTGTGGTTTACTATACGATTTGCCGTTATAGCCGTGTAGTTCTTTTCCTTTAATCACGCCGCCTTTCGATAAAACATCTTTTGAGAGATTCGGATCAACTTTTTGATAGTCTGGTAGCTTGGGTGCAAATTCCTTTTTCGTGACTGTAGTTGATTTCGCAAATGCTGGAACAATAGAGAAAAATACCATTGCTAATACAAGACCAAGCGAAAAAATTTTTTTCATTACATTACCCCCTTTAACAGTTTGGATAAATAGTAATAGTGCTAATACACTATCCATATTATTATAATTTCACCCGTCAGAATATTATGTCGATTATCCTTGTTAGTAAATTTCTTTTTTTGCAATACTTTGTAGAAGAGAAGTGTCTTATGATAGAAAATTATTTTTTTCTTTTTACCTATTAACAGAAAAATAATTTTCTTATTAATAGTTATTTCATGCTGTAAGAACAATAAATTTCATTAGAGGAGTAAAAGCTATTTCATCGAATATACTTTACTAAATGTTTGAATAAAAGAATTAATTATGTAAATGGGGTGGGTAGATGGCAGAGTGGTTTGGCCGGAGTTACAAAAACTATGATTTTCAGATGTTTTCCCTAAGTCACTTTGTTGTTATTTCCATCTTCATTTTAGTTTCGATCTTGCTATTTTTGTTTAGAGATAAGCTGAAAGCAGAAGAATGGAGATATGCAGAAATCGGGGTAGCAATTTCGTTAATTATAATGGAAACAACTTATCATTTATGGATGTTACTAAACGGCAGCTGGAATGTTAGTCATGCCATTCCTCTGGAATTGTGCAGCATCAGCCTGATGTTAACAGTGATATTATTACTGACAAGAAAAAAATTTATTTATGAGATTCTTTTATTTACTGCATTACTAGGCGCATCTCAGGCGTTATTCACCCCGATGTTACATTATGACTTCCCACATTTTCGCTTCTTTCATTTCTTTTATACCCATTTAATGATCATTTGGGTGCCGCTCTATTTTACTTGGGCAAAGGGATACAGGCCATCCATCTGGTCCGTACTAAAATTGTTTATCTTTTTGAATGTTCTAATGCCGGTTATTATGTTTATTAATAAGCTGGTAGACGGAAATTATATGTTCTTAAGTCACAAGCCAAGGAGCGCAAGTTTATTGGATGTTCTCGGCCCCTACCCCTGGTATATTCTATCGTTAGAAGGATTATTGATTTCATTAAGTTTAATCGTTTGGTTGATTTTCCGCGAAAAGGATGTGAAAAAAGCAAAAGTGACCAGGAATCTGCCCATTCAATAATTTCAACTTTTTATTGACCTTTTTCGATTAACTCATTATAATAAAAAACGTTCCTAATAAGTGAATAAATGTCCCAGTAGCTCAGCACGCTCGAGTATGCTTCAATGAATTTTCTTCAGCGTACTGATCGAGCCGCTTCTTGATTAAGCTTTCTGAGATCAGGACGGGATTTTCTAATTGTGTGTGTTTAATAAAGTAAATAGTTTTCTACTTGTCCCAGTAGCTCAGCAGGATAGAGCAACAGTTTCCTAAACTGTAGGTCGGAGGTTCGAATCCTCTCTGGGACGTACAAGAAACCCTTGGTAAACATGGGTTTCTTTTTTTATTCTCCCTTAAATTACTACATATATTTCTTTAATTGGGGTCGAGTTGGTGCAGGATTTATTTTTTACAATTAAACAGCGCTGGATATCTGTTTTAGAACATCCATTATATTGGAGTGTATGTAAATTAAGTGTGATTAATTGTGTAAATTTGAGTTTGAAATTCAATATTTTTATGCTATTCAAAAAGACAATTAGGTATTTATGTTAATCTAAATGTAAAGATTGTGAAATTTTGTACTTAAACTCCCTAGGTTCTGTTTGGTCCAAAAGTTCAACGACTTTCAACAAATTTGAAATTACTTCTTCGCTTGTGTAGTCATCGTTGATCATCATAGGCGATTCTAAAACAAGAACTTTAGCTGCGCCCATATGGCTTTCTGGATGAGTCCATTGGTGTGCCTCCAATAATCAAGATTCGTTCCGATTAGGAACTTCATTATTAAAAAAAATTTGATCAACAGTTGTTATAAGGCATCAGCAATTTTCTTGGCAACTCCCATAGATGGATCCTTACGTCCTGCTTCAATATTTGTGTAATATGCACGAGTAATTCCGGATTTTTCTGCAACTTGTTCATGAGTAAGACCACGTTCTTTTCTTCTTTCGGTTAAATTAGAGCGGTGTTCCACTTTTTCATCTTCGCAGTTCCATTTAGGAACTATTTATATTTCATTTTAGTTCCTAATAGGAACTATATCAATAATTTTGTTCCTAAAATTTACGTTTCTTTTAGGAACAAAAAATAATAAAATTAATTTAGAATGTTCCGGTGGTGATACAATGGCTGTTTTTGCAAATAGATTCAAAAAATTACGGGTTGAAATACTTGGTTTAACTCAAGATCAAATGGCAGAAAAACTGGGTGTTCAAAGACCCACTGTTGCGGGATATGAATCAGAAGAGAAAAATAGGGTACCCAGGAAGGAAACTCTTAATAAAATTGCAGATACATTCGGGGTATCAACTGATTGGTTACTTGGAAACACAGATAATCCTAACATCAATAACAATGATAAAGAATTCCAGGAATTTTTAAACGACCCAACACTGGGCTTCTGGGCTAAAGAATTTAAAGAGTATCCAGAGGCAGAGCAAGAGCTCCGAAAGATATGGGAAATTCTCAAGAATCGGGAAGACGGTCGTAAACCTGGGGACAAACAATAATTAATATTACACCAATGATGAAATTAAGACACCTAGACCACTTTTTTTGGTTTGGGTGTTTTTTGTTTAATTAATATGTTAAAAAAAACACTGTAAAGGAGAACGCAAAAAGTGAATCTTAAAGAAACCTTAGAAATGCTGAACAAAGTTGTAAATGAAAACAAAGAACTAATAAAAAATGAAGAATCAACAAAACAATTTTTGGTCTTACCTCTAATAAGGGGCCTTGGATACGATGTATACAGCCCGCAAGAGGTAACTCCAGAGTTCACAGCAGATTTCCATAAAAAGAATGAAAAAGTAGACTATGCAATTTCTATTAATGGTGTTCCTAAAATATTTGTTGAAGCTAAAACGATCAACACTAAAATAAATAAAAGCGCTCCACAGTTAAGTAGATATTTTAGTACTTTCCCAAGTGTGCGTCTTGGTGTCTTAACAAACGGGATAGAGTATCACTTTTTTACCGATTTAAATAATGCAAACATAATGGATGCTAAGCCGTTTTTTGTTTTTAATATTACAAACTTTAATGAAGAGGATTTCAATAATTTAGTTAAGTTTTCTAAAAACCTTTATGACTATGAAGGCATAAAGTCCATGGCTGAATCTCTGATCTACTTTCAGTCATTTAAAACAGTAATAAAAGAAATTATTGAGAGTCCGAATGATGATTTTATTAAATTTGTTATTAAAGAACGATTCAATTTTAAAGTAACTCAGCAATTTATTAATATGGCTCGGCCTATTGTACAGAAATGTATTCAAGAATCTCTATCTGAAATTATAAGTGAGAAATTTGAAAATCACATTCAAACTCAAGCGCCTCAAGAGGTAGCCGCAGCTGTTGATTCAGTCTCGCAAGAAAATAAAAAGATATATTATACTCAGGAACAATTAGAAACGTTAGGAACCTTTGAAGATTTTGAGGGTGTTAAAGTGGTTCTCCCCAATACAGAATCCTATAAAAATTTATTAAAATTATCAGCAAAAGAATATTCAGTAGAAAAAGGAAATCCCTCAAGTGATTTCTTCGTTTCTTCTGTTCTTACTCAAGGGTCTTCAATTGCAGGTTACCTAATCGGGCAGTACTATAATCAACAAAACGACACTACATTGTACGCAGTAAAGTCAAATGAAATTTCTAAATTCCTGTCAGAGAACCCAATAGTTGAGGAATTAGGCTTTATCAATGCCCGGCTGGGATCTCGAACAAACAAAACTACAAATGAAAAAACATACTATTTGAAGAGCTGCTTAACCAACCTTTCCTTCAGAGAGATTCCAAATCTTATTTCAAAGATAGATGATATTGATGAATTCTTTAAGAAAATTCAATAACTTTTACATCAAAGAAGTAATATAAAAAATTTATTACACACAGGTAACTGTGTAAATATATAAAAATAAAATTGGGGGAATTACAATGGCTAAGGAAAAGGTAAAAAAATCAATCTTTAAGAAATGGTGGTTTTGGGTAGTTGTCGTTATTATTATTGGGGCAATTGCTACAAATGGTGGAGAGGATTCTACTGAAAAATCTAGCAGTGAACCAAAATCTGAAGTTAAAAAGGTAAAGGAAACCTCTAGTAAATCTGCTGACACTGAAAAGAAAACTGAAACTCCAAAAAAGGAAGAAAAACCAGCTGCTAAGAAGGGCGTACTAACAAAAGAGAAATTCGAACAAATTAAAGATGGTATGACCTATGAAGAGGTCGTTGCAATCGTGGGTAGTGAAGGAACGGTTTTGTCTGAGTCAGGCGAAAAAGGAACTGACCTACATACTGTCATGTATGAATTTGAAGCAGATGGCGGCTTCGGTGCAAATGCAAATATGATGTTCCAAGGTAATAAACTAATTAACAAAGCCCAATTTGGACTCGGTGGTGGAGATTCAGGCGTTGAAATTACCAAGGAAGAATTTGATAAAATTCAAAATGGTATGACTTATGAAGAAGTTCAAAAAATCATCGGTGGAGAAGGCGAAGTTATTTCTGAGTCGGGCGAAAAAGGATCGGATATTCATACAATTATGATTCAGTATAATGGTAAGGGTGGTCTTGGAGCAAATGCTAATTTCATGTTCCAGGGCAACAAGTTACAAAATAAAGCTCAATATGGATTATAAAAAATAATAAATTATGCAGAAGTGAATATTTCTTCTGCTTTTTTTGTTATTGTAAAATAGAACGTATGTTTGTATAATTTGTTTGAGGTGACTGTCAATGAATTACATTTATAATCCACTAGAAGACCAAGTAAAGAAATTGTACCAACATCTATCTACCATTGTTCCCGAAGAAATCGACATGATAGATATAGCAGCTAAACTGGACATCTGGCTGCACTTTGAAGACCTATCAAGCAAAGCAATAGAGCATAGCGGTGTCTATTCCATGTTTATTGATAGACGCTTATCTCCGCAGCAACAGTGGCAAGACTTTGGCCATGAGCTTTGCCATGCCCTCATGCATAGTGGCAACCAGCTTAATTTGCCGCTGGAATTTGTAATGTACCAAGAAAGCAAGGCACGGAACTTTGCTCTGCATTTCTGCATTCCTACTTTTATGCTTGAAAGATTGGACCTGCCTCCTATAAAAAAAGAAGCAATTGAAGTTATTTCAAAAACATTTAATGTGGAACTGAATTTTGCTAAGGTTCGTTTAGAACAGTGGCTCCAACAGCAGGATAGCTTTTTATTTTTTGAAAAGATTGTAGAAGCTACTCCTCTCTATGAACTAGAACAAAGTTCAAATGAGGTAATCTATTTAGGCAGCGATGTTGATGATCTACCTGCCCCACCTGAAATGATTGAGGATTCCTAAAAGAATTTGGAGAGGACATTTCATGTTATGCTCCATTAACAATCGGGATGATACAACACCTAAAAAGCACATTTAAAAGAATGGAATCGGAAGAAATGCTAGTACAAAAATAATTTGGAGGTTTATTTCCATGGCCAGTATTGAAAAGCGAGGGAAGAACAGTTACCGCTTGTCGGTTGTAATCGGTTATGAATCCAATGGTGATCCAATACGAGAAAGGAAAACGGTAAAAGCAAAAAACCCAACAGAAGTTAAGAAACTACTTACATTGTTTGAAGCTGAAATCTTAAATGGACAATAACATTAAAGTTGAGGAAACAATGACATTGAACCTTTTCTTTAACGATTGGCTTGAAAAGTACGCAAATGATGAACAAAACTTATCTCCTGATACAAGACAAAATTATGTGAACATCTTAAAGAAACGTATTTTACCTAAATATGGCCATATGAAATTAACTGATATTAAGACCATTCATATTGTTAATTTCGTGAACGATTTAAAGAAAGATGGAAAAAGATTAGACGGGAAAAAGGGGCCTCTCTCCCCTTCTTCCATCGCAAATTGTTACCGCGCCGTTCAATAATATTTTAGCACGAGCAACCGAATGGAATCTATTAAATGAAAATCCTGCTGCCTCTGTAAAACAACCTAAAATCAAAGTAAAAAAATCTGAAGTATATTCCAAAGAAGAAATATCAGAAGTAATGAACCATTTGGAAAAAAAGCCATTTCATTGGCAAGTTCTCATAATGCTTGCCCTTTCTGCCGGTGCAAGGGAAGGGGAAATCGCTGCACTTGAATTTAAACACATCAACTTTGAAAAAGGTGTTATTAACATTGAACAGTCCCTAACCGAGGTTGTAGGTGAAGGAGTTAAACTTAAATCAACAAAAAATGAAAGATATAGATTTGTCTCCCTTCCCACTCCTTTATTAGTAATGTTAAAGAAATTGAAAGTGTAGCGGACTCATGAAAAACTTCTTGCTGGTGATAAAAATGAATGGCCCGATCATTTCTTCATTTTTGCAAATGAATTTGGAAAACCAATACGCCCGGATAGTATTAGTCAATGGTGGAGACGTTTTATAAAGAAATATAAACTTAAACATATTCGATTTCATGAACTAAGACATACATCAGCAACAATATTAATTAATGAAGGTGTTCATGCTAAAGTAATTAGTGAACGTCTTGGTCATGCAGATATTTCTACGATAATGAATATCTACGGCCATGTCCTTGCAGAAGCAGATCAAACAGCTGCAAGTCATTTTGATCCATTCTTTAAAAAAAAAGCAAGCAAGTAACCGCCAGAAAATGACTGTTTTTATTGTTTCTCAACCCCAATTGGGGCAGAATTGGGGTTTACTCTTACCTTCTAGAACCAAGAATTTTTGGGACATAGCATGTAAGCGATAAAGGTTATTCCAACGAAACCTTCACAATATCATCCAAATATTTTGTTGTATTATATCCATAAATCTCCAACCTTTTAGGAATCACTTTCTCTCCTGCGTTATTACCGTCTATCCGTATGCTTTGAATTGTAAAGAAGTGACGGGGCTGCTCGATTTCTTCATATGAGAGAGGTAATTCATTCATATCGTATTCTGCCCCGTTTTTATCAACGATCACTCCTTCAGAATTCATCTCCATTGAATTCGGCTCATTTTCATCCTTACCCACAATATTAAAGTTAAGCACCTCATACGCTCGATTCTCAATATCATGATTGCTTATGACAATAATGGTAGGCTGGCCAACTTCCAGCTTGTCGATTGAGATTGTACTGCCTGCATATTCAAAAGTTTGCGGATATTCCTGAGTAGTATCCAATTCTATGGTTTTATTATCTTCAAACGTTAAATAAACAGATTCAAATTGAACCTTAACCTCTTTTGGTTTTTCTCCAATAAGAGGGCCAAAGTGTGTTTGAAAAGTAGTCCAATTCATGTCTTGCTGTGAATCCATAAAAGTGCTGCCATACATATCAGCTTTCACTTTTTTATTGTTCACTTCTAGATTGTCAAAATTAAGAACTTCTATCCGCTTCGCTGGTTGTTTATTATTAATACCAAATTGCAGAACCGTCGCTGTTGGAGCAATGGTTAGTTTATCAAATCGAACCGGGATCCCCTCGACTTCTGTTTCTTCATCCAATGCATATTCGATAGAGGGCTGTTTTGTTACAGGGATCTTGAAGTTCCACTCCCCTGTTTCATATTCCATCTTCTGGTAAGCCTTAAAACTATTCCGGTCAGAGGAATCACGAATCAATTTCTGAAGCTTTGTGATCTTAAGTTTAATTGTCCCGTTATCCTTTATCAGTGGCAGCAGACTAATCTTTCCGTGATACACGTTCTTATCTTTATTATTTTCATCCGATTTTAGGTCAGGAGGAAAGTACCTAGGAAATGTTTCACGACTCATGATTTCATGTTCGTTATCCACAGAAACACCCTCATGATAATCTATCACATATTGATTATCTTGAGCTGTATCTTCTATTTCATAAAAAACAAGCGTCTGAACATCATCAGCAATCGCACTCTTTATTCTAATTTTCACCCCATTACTTTCCGCTTCAAGGTTCAGCCTTTCACCCAGGTCCTGTTGCAGAAAGGCACGCAATTGCTGATCTTCTTCTGTATATGTATAGTAGAGGTTGGTAAAAGACCCTGTAAAAACTTCTATACCCATTAATAATGCGAAAACACTAGCAAAAATAAGTCCTATTCTTTTACGTTTCTTGTTCTTCTGTTGTCTGTGCTTTTCCTTTTCTGCTAGCCTATCTTTGACGTTCTCCATGAAACCAGATGGCACATGGAAATCCTCCATCCTTTCAGTAAGGTTTAACATAGTTAACATGACATCCTGAAAGGTACCCAAATCCTCCTGACAGCCTTGGCAATGATAAATATGCACCTCGAAATCAACCTTTTTCGTCCGATCTAGGCTTCTTTCTAAGTAATCGATGTAATACTTATGATACTCCTTACAACCATTAAAAGATGACCCGTACCCCATTTCTTTTTTTAGTGACTGAATTCCAGAAAACAAATGCTCTTTCATCTTTTCCATTGAAACTTGGAGAAGGTGGGCAGTTTCCTCCTTAGAAATTCCTTTTATATATGTAAGGACCACCGCCTCTTTCACATACTCTTTTAACTGATCGAGTGCTTTAAATAAATCCTTATGTTGTTCACTTTCCTCAGAAACTTGTAAACTTCTATCATAAGAAAGCTCCCGGCAGGTATGTATAAAAATAGATGTTATCCACGTTTCGAATGATGTTTCTCTTTTAAATCGAGGCAATTCCTTGTGCACTTTTATAATGGACCGGTAAAAAAGCTCTTCCACTTGCTGCTGATTCCTAAGATAGAACCAACCAAGTGTGTAGAACGATTGTTTATGCTGATCGAACCAATCAACGATAGATTCCACGCCTTTTTCACTTATCGTAGTGATTGACATAGTATCTATTTTTGCTGGGATCATAAATGTGTTCCCCCTTTTAACATTCTCTTTATACCTAATGATATATGGAGAGCAAGTTGTTGACAATATCGGTAGCTTAGACAAGAATTTCTTAGCTTTTTAAACCTCGATGAATTAACTACTTAAATTTTGCATAAATCCCAGCATCATTAACTAAGCTATCAACATCAAAATGTTTTGTCTCTATATATGAAAAAAGTTAGAAACCTCTTCATACTCGCTAACATCTAATTGATATGTATGAAAAAGCTTTCATCATCCTTGACGGGTGTTGGGGAAGTATTTTGACGAGCGTTCGCATACGGCTACTACCTGAGCTGTTGGCGCCGTAATTGAGTTGCAATAACGCATGACATTTTTTCGTGTCATCGTTTTTTGATATGGCGTGATGTATTATTTTACTAAACTTTAATTCAACTAGTGGATTGAGATCACTGTTTTTATTTTCTTCACACAATTACGCCTTCATCTATAGACATACCTGCGTTATGAATATTTTATGGCATTTATTCACAAACCAACATAAGAAGTCACATTACGTAAAGGAGATGATCATTGTATGCAACAATGGCACCCGCGCCGCGAGCAAATCACACAAAGCATGTTGCCTCCCGAATTTTCTGTAAATCCTCTCTTCTCCCGCAAAGGAGAAGAGGCCGTTCCACGTTTTCGGATGCGTGAACAAGGCATGTTGCCAGAAACTGCATTTCAAATTGTCCACGATGAAATTGCTCTGGATGGAAATGCCCGTCTCAATCTTGCAACATTCGTTACCACTTGGATGGAACCCTTCGCAGATCGCTTATATGCCAAATCAGTCGAAAAGAACATGATTGATAAGGACGAATACCCGCAGACAGCGGCGATAGAGGAACGGTGTGTTCGAATTCTAGCCGATCTATGGCATTCGCCCTCCCCGCAAAATACTGTAGGTGTTTCGACAACGGGATCGTCGGAAGCGTGTATGCTCGGGGGTCTTGCGTTAAAGAGGCGCTGGCAGAAAGCGCGTAAAGAACAAGGGAAGCCGATTGACCGGCCAAATATCGTATTTAGTTCCGCTGTTCAGGTCGTTTGGGAAAAATTTGCGAACTATTGGGACGTTGAGCCGCGTTTTGTGAATATTACCCCGGATCATCCTTATCTGGATCCCGAGGGTGTACTCGCTGTCGTAGATGAAAATACAATCGGTGTGGTGCCGGTTCTTGGGGTGACCTACACAGGCCTTTACGAACCGGTCGCCGCTATTGCGCGAGCCTTAGATGAGTTTCAGGCCAGAACGGATCTTGATATTCCAATACATGTAGATGCTGCTTCAGGAGGATTTATAGCACCGTTCCTTCAGCCGGACTTAGTCTGGGATTTTCAGTTGACCAGGGTGAAATCCATCAATGTTTCCGGACATAAATATGGATTAGTTTACCCAGGGCTGGGATGGGTCATTTGGCGTGAGGCTGAGGATCTCCCTGAGGATCTTATCTTTCGGGTTTCCTATTTAGGTGGGAACATGCCGACGTTTGCCCTGAATTTCTCTCGGCCTGGCGCACAAGTACTCCTGCAATATTATAACTATTTGCGTTTAGGCAAAGAAGGGTACTATGAGGTGCAAAAGGCGTCTCAGGCAGTGGCGCAATTCCTTAGCAAAGCGATTCATGAGATGGGACCTTTTGACCTATTTACTGACGGGTCGGATATTCCGGTATTATCATGGCGACTGAAAGAAGGCTACACATCAAACTGGAATCTTTATGACTTGTCCCGCCAATTGCGTACATTTGGCTGGCAAGTGCCGGCTTATCCTTTACCCCCTGACATGGAAGATGTCACGATTATGCGCGTTGTAGTTCGAAATGGATTCTCTATGGACTTGGCTCACTTGTTCTTAATGAACTTTACACAAGCTGTTTCCTTTCTGGATTCCCTGGATGGACCAATACCACATGACACGAAATATGACAATGGTTATCACCATTGATGTCGAAACTTCAGAGAGAACATCGGTATTATGTCAAGACCCTTATGTTGGCATAATACCTTCCGTATCATCTCAGTTTTAGAAGGTGTTCAAAAAGAGTCAAACCAAAACTATGCCCACATCCATTTGTTTTTATAAAAGGTGAAACTTTACAGGCTTAATTTAAATACACACCTTGTTGAAAAACATTGTTAGAAACCTAGACCGTTTAACGCACCCTGGTACCATCTCACAATGGAGGTTTTCTATATGTTAATACGGGTAAAGGATGGGGATTTCGAATGGATGCCAGGATTGATAAGCATACTGGTCAGGGGAAGCAAATATATCTAAGCAGTCAAGCCAAAGATGCTACTTCCCCATCATAGATATCCATTGTAGTTTGAATGTTTAAATGACCTAGGCTGAAATAAACAAGATTTTCCTTATAAATTTTGCAGCCAATCTGCCACCAAAGAGTACAAATTGCTTCCCAAACCCAACATAATCAACCTAACATTTAACAAACTAAACCTAATAAAATCAAGCATTTCACTATATAATACAGTTTAATATTACACATTCCTAAACTGTAGGTCGGAGGTTCGAATCCTCTCTAGGACGTCTAAAAACCCTTGCTACGGCAAGGGTTTTTCTGTTTTAACTGTTATAGCTATACATAATAAACAGCTAGTTTGCCGCCAAAATGCCACCAAACTCAACTTAATGCTACCAAATAGCACAAATTACTTTTATCAATACCTATTTAAGTTGTTTATATCCGTACTTTGCAAATGTAATTCACAGTGCGATTTACAATTATTTAATAAGTATTTATGCTGCTTTCGCTTTCTTAATAGTCGTTTCCTTATTAACTTTTAATTTTTCAAAAATGCTTCCTATTGTTAAACCTAGCAAACCAGGAATCACCCAGCCGAAGCCATTTTTTTGCAAAGGAATATTTGATAATACATCTGAAAATGAACCATTTAAAAATGTGGAATTGATGATTTCAATTAAGCTAAATAGTCCGACAAGGCCGATTGTCATGACATATACCGGTCGATTATTAAAAGGTAATCTCTCATGTAATAGACCTAAAATGATTAATGTTATTGCCATTGGATACACTAAGCCGAGCACTGGGACAGATACTTTTAATATTTGAGAGAGACCAAGATTTGCTACAAAACCACTGATCACACATAAAAGGATTGCCCATTTTATATAAGATAATTTTGGGAAAATACTTGAAAAATATTGAGCGCATGATGTGATTAATCCTATACAAACACATAAACAAGCAAGTGTAAAAATTAATCCTAAAACAATTATTCCACTCTGTCCAAGCAATTGCTGTAATACAGTACTTAAAACAATCGCTCCATTATCAACTTTTCCTGGTATTGAAGCGGAAGCTCCTAAGTACGCAATAATAAAATAACAAATAGTTAAAAGCAGACCGCAAATAAGTCCAATTATCGCTAAATATTTAACTTGTATTGATTGCTTGGTTATTTTTTTACTCTTGAAAATATTAGTAAATATAATTCCGTAAATTAATGCTCCAATGGCATCCATTGTTTGATATCCATCTAAAAATCCTTGAGAGATGGGATTCTCTTTATAAGATAAAGTAGCTTCTTTAAAGCTGGATAAATCAGTAAATAAAGCTTTGATAAAAACGATCATGATTAATACTAATAAAGAAGGTGTTAAAATCTTTCCAAATCTGTCTACTAATTTAGATGGAGATTTTGCAAACCAAAAGACGATACTAAAAAATACTATTGTATAAACCAAAAGTGCGATAGGTGAAGACTCGATTGCATTTGGTAAAAAGGGCTTAACTCCCATTTCATAAGCAAGACTGCCTGCACGCGGAATTGCAAGTCCAGGTCCTATTGACAAATAAATCGCCATGGGAAATAGTAAAGCAAAAATAGGATTAACTCTATTAGTTAAAGCATCGAATGTTCCTGATTTTGCAATCGCTATAAAAGCTAATAATGTAAGACCCGCATCAGAAATAATAAACCCACTAACCGCTTGCCATACATTTTCTCCAGCAGCTTGTCCCAAATAGGCAGGGAAAATTAAATTTCCAGCACCGAATAACATTGAAAATAACATAAACCCGATGAACATGACTTCTCTTTTGGTTAATTTATTCAAACAATTCACCTCGATTGAATATTGTTATATGAAAATACTTAATTATTCTAGCAAGTATCCGTTATTTTGAGTATTAAATAGTAAAAAGTACTAATATATTTCACTAAATTAGAAAGAGTCCCCTTAGCAAACATTTTTTTCCTCTTCAAAATTAATCAACCTAAAAAGATGATACAAAAAATTGTATCACCTCAAATTATTGCTTCTATAAAACCGCCTCTATTTATGGTAAGGTTCACCGTAATGTTCCTAAATGAGGTTTTTTTAAACCAAATGTCTAAAAGCATGACATCGCCATCTTCAATTTCATTAATAGTCAACCCTCCCAAGCCCAATAAAATATTCTTAATGAAGTCTTTGAATTCCACCATATTCAATTTTTTCATTTTTTAAATTATATTCCTTTAGGATTTTCTTTAGTTCTTCAAAGGGTGAAACATTTAGACTTTTATACAAATTACCTTTCTTTACTGGTCTTGTGTGTTTTACGGAAACACTATCGAGGACCGAAATCTTATTTGTCGGATTATCTAATAATATTGGCCAAAGGAAGTCAAGACCCCATCCGGATTTAACCTTCCCGAAGGTTTCCCAGCACATTTTTAAAGCATAAGATGAAAATATGGGTACCATTATTTCTACAAAATTTGTATATCGCAAAATATATAAAGGATTTTCTAGTGTTATATAATGAGAAAAAAAGGAATCTCGAGTTAAAGCAGGTTGTGCCAACCATAAATCATGTGCTGAAAATAAATCAAACATTTTACTAATAGTGCAGGCGTTAGTATAGATGTCATCTGCTATAAAACAAACTGCATCGTACTTAAAAAAGAAATCCCCTAAATTGTTTAATAAGTTATAGTGCCCAGGCCATCTAGGTCCTTTGTTTTGGTAATAAAAATCCCCATCATTTACAAATAAATCTGGCTTATCACCGTAATAATCAATAAGCAAGTCAAAATTCTTATAGTCTTTCGGCTCAATCCAAGACTTATGCAAGGAATTATCACCGGCTCTACATACAAGGAGATAGCGATTTTTTTCAATTTTATTCAATGAATACCCCCCAATTTAAATTAAGGATTAAATAAACGCCACAACTTGAAAGCCTTCTGTAACACAGGTTACTTAAACCAATTACTTTATCATTGAATATTCTTATGATGTCGTTAGGTACAACCCCTCCATGAACTCTTTTTCTTGCATTACTGCCCATGTGTCTCCATCGTTCTACAATGAAACTTACTTATTCAATTCTTTGAATTTTGCCACGAGGTAATTTCAAAATGAACTATCTTTTTTACTTTCTCCTGAAATTTCCTTAAATAAGTTTAAGGCACGTGCTACTGCTTGATCCATATTGTAATATTTATAGTCTGCAAGTCGCCCCGCAAAAAGTACTTTATCCTTAATTTGTTCCGCCTCTTTGAGATATTGATGATAAAGTTCGCGATTCTCCTTTTTTGGTATAGGGTAATAAGGATCAGTTATTCCGATAAGGTAATCTTGAGGATATACATACGTTATGGTTGTCTTTGGAGATATTTGACCAGTGAGGTGCTTTTGCTCAAGTATACGAGTAAAGTCATATTCATTAGGATAATTAATCGTTCCCGCTTCTTGAAAGTATTCCTGATTTTTCGTAACAAAATCGAAATGAAGACTCCGATATGGAAGTTCTCCATGCTTATAATCAAAAAAGGCATCTATGGGACCGGTATAAATCATTCGATTAAATTTAACATCATCTATAATTTCACGATAATCAGTATTTAATAAAATTTTGATATTAGGATGGTTTAACATCCGTTTAAAGAGGGATTCATAACTTGGTATTGGAATAGCTTGGTAAGTATCTTGAAAATAACGGTTGTCCCTACTAATATGAACTGGTACTCTTGCGGTGACTGAAGGATCAAGTTCCTCAGGCTTTAGATTCCAATGCTTTAGTGTATATTTATGGAAAACTTTTTTATAGATATAATCCGCCAAAAAGCTCAGATCCCCACTAGAGCTTTCTCTCAGCTTCAAAATAGGTACTTTTGTTCCAAAACCGAAATGTTGGATCAGCAGTTTTTCAAGAGTTTCTGCGTACTCTTTTGGAAACAGAGCATATATAGAATTGAGATTGAATGGAACAGGTACTTTTTTTCCATCAACTACAACAAGCACTTCATGAAAGTACGGTCTCCATTCTGTAAATTTGGAAAGATAATTCCAAACCAATTTTGAGTTTGTATGGAAAGTATGTGACCCATATTTATGGATCAATATCCCTTCCTTATCATAGCAATCATATGAGTTACCACCTATATGATTTCTGCGTTCAACTAATAATATCTTTTGGTCTAGTTGGGATGCAATTCGTTCAGCCAACGTTGCGCCAGTAAAACCGGCCCCAACAATAACCCAATCAATCTTCAAAACTAAATAACCACCTTTCTATACAAATTACATCCCTTTATTTTATTTGTCATCGAACTGTCAAAATAAGATGAATCGAATTTTATACATTCTTTAAACGTTTCTATCAATATATTCCTTAAATATTAATTGGATTGGATGTATGATGAATTTTTCAGATAAATAAACGATTATACCTAATCTACTGCTATATCTGAGAATCTCAAGCTAGGGACTATTAGAAGTGGAACATTATATACTGATGTTAAAGAGGGGGGTAATGGGATGACTTAGAGTGAATTTGTAATGAATACGGAAGTTACTTATCCGTTTGATTAACATAGTGGCCAAGGTGCTGTTTATAAATAAAAAGTATTTCATGAAATAGCTATAGAAAAAGGCATTTATCACAAGCTTCCGAAAAGGAAAATGCCATGATAATACAGAATCGAATCCTTCCACTCTAAGTTAAAAGTCGGAAGGATTCACATTTAGATATTAGTAGAGGTTTTTTAACTGAACATTAAATGGTTAAAAAGACCCCCTACTTAATTTTTTGTACTTTTAATAACCTCATTTACTTATGATACGGTTCACCGTAACGTATCTAAATGAGGTTTTCAATTCAAATCTTTATTTGGTATAACAATAAGTAGGGAATTAAGCTCCATTATTTCTTGCTTGTTGGTACTTTTATTTCTTCCTTCTTCCTTTCTGAAATCAACTTTAAATCATCAGCATACTTAATATTGGTACCCCATCCAATTACCTCATTGGAAGCTCAAGTTCAACATCATATATTATTTCGTTGCAGTAATATCCCCTTTTACTTTATTTAAACAAAAACATATGCTTTCTTGTTTTAGTATTGTACCATACTAAAAATATGCTAAATATAATCATTTGGAAAGGAACTTAAGATGAATCCACAATTAGAAATGCTAATCGATATTTTTGAACGGGCGGCACTATTGCTAATTTGCTTGTTTTTTTTAACAAGGGTTCCCAGGTTTAAAGAGTATCTCCATAAAGAACAGCACTCGCTTTCAGAGAGAATTGTCATCACTCTTATCTTTTGTTTATTTGCCATTTTTGGAACCTATACCGGAATTAATGTAGAAGGTTCTTTAGTCAATGTTAGAATTATCGCTGTCATATCCGGGGGTATATTATTCGGGCCATGGATAGGGATCATTACCGGTATTGTTTCAGGTGTGCATCGCTATTTAATTGATATCGGTGGAGTAACATCCGTTCCATGCCTGATTACAAGTATTATTGCCGGGATAGCATCCGGGTATATTAACCTTAAAGTAAAAAAATCGCAGCGTTGGATTTACGGGATTGCTGCAGGTATGAGCTGCGAAGTCCTTACCATGCTATTGATACTTGCTATGGCAGACCCCTTTAAACTTGGCCTGGATATTGTATCAAAAATTGGCTTTCCAATGATTGCAGGCGAAGTCAATGTCGGCTTGATTGTTTTATTGGTAATGAGTGTAGAAGATGAAAAGGAAAGGATTGCTGCTAAACAAGCAAAGTTAGCATTGGACATTGCGAATAAAACATTGCCTTATTTTCGTTCGATCAATACAGAATCGTTGAAAAAAATTTGTACAATCATCAAAGATCAAATTCATGCCGATGCAGTGGCTATAACCGATACTGAAATTGTCCTTGCATATGTCGGCTTTGGTGAAGAACGCTATAAGCAAGGACAAGAAATCCTCAGTGATCTAACAAAAGCAACGATCCGTAGCGGTGAAATCACAATTAGAAACCATGTGACTGACCAACAAACTCCTGAGATTCAGTCCCTGCTCATCATGCCGTTTGAAGAGCGTGGGGAAGTCACGGGAGCTCTCAAAATTTATTACCGCAAAGCCTCCAAAATGACCTATCCTTTGCAAACGATGGCAATTGGTTTGTCACAAATTTTTTCCACCCTTATGGAGATATCCCGTGTCGAACAGATTAAGGAGGCGGCCAACAAAGCAGAACTAAAGGCGCTGCAAACAAAAATTAACCCGCATTTTCTTTTCAATGCTCTGAATGCCATTGCGTCGACAACCCGGCGTAATCCAGAAAAAGCTCGCGAGTTGATTATTACTTTATCAAGCTATATGCGCTACAATCTGGAGTTAAGCGATGAATTTATCGATATTCATGACGAATTACAACAGGTACATGATTATATAGAAATTGAAAAGGCCCGTTTTGGCTCTAAACTTCAGGTGGAATATGATATTGAAAACGTAAAAATAAAACTTCCTAGTCTGCTTATTCAGCCGCTGGTCGAAAATGCAATTATTCATGGCATACTAAAAACAAAGGGTTCTGGTACTGTCACAATTGCTGTGAATGATTTGGGTGATAAAGTCCGTATTAGCGTAAAGGATACGGGAGCAGGGATAGCAGATGAAGTGGTAAAGAATTTGTACCGCGATGATGTTCCTGCAAAGAATATCGGATTATATAATGTCCATCAGCGTGTTAAATTGATTTATGGTAAAGGATTAATCATCAAAAGGTTATCCCCGGGTACTGAAGTTTATTTTGATATTGTAAAGGAGAAAAAATGAAAGCAATCATTGTTGAGGATGAATTTCCTGCAAGAGAAGAATTAAAATATTTGATTGATGCATATAGCAGCATTCAAGTAACTAATTGCTTTGAAGATGGATTAGATGTCCTAAAATTTTTACAAGAAAATGAAACAGATGCTATTTTTCTTGATATCAACATTCCTTCCCTCGATGGGATGCTGCTGGCAGGCAATATAAGTAAGTTTGCAAAAAAACCCTATATTATCTTTACAACAGCATACAAAGAGCATGCGGCTCAGGCATTTGAACTTGAAGCCTTTGATTACATCCTCAAGCCATATGATGAGAAGCGGATTGCTTCCATGTTGCATAAGCTCGAGGCTGCTTTTTTACGTGATTTAAATCAAACAGATAAAGAAGAGGAGTTTTCTTTCCAAAAAAAGGATTCTTTCAAAGGTCTGGGAACGGATGTCCGAGTAAACTTGCGAAAAAACGATAAAATAATCGTCACAGATGTAAATGATATTTATTACGCGATGGCGAGCGAAAAGGTCACACTGGTCTATACATTTCATGAAGAATATACGATGCCAATGAGTATATCAGAATTCCATTCTGCTCTGCCCCAGAATCTTTTTTTTCGCTGCCATCGATCTTATACAGTGAATTTATCCAAAATCCGTGAAATCGTCCCTTGGTTTAATCAAACCTATATTATTCATCTTAAGGACTTTAATGCTGAGATTCCTGTAAGCCGGAGCAAAGTAAAAGAGTTTCGACAAATTATGCGATTTTAACTGCAATTCATTCCATTCTTTAAGCATTTGGTTCTGAATACAATTTCATAATTTTTTTTAGTGTTATGATCTTCTTGTAAACGCAATCTACCAAGAGGCTGCATTGGCCTTGTAAGTTAGAAGGGGAGATTAACATGAATTCACAAACAAGTAATCGCTGGCTGATTGTTATAGGAACTATTATTGTTCAAATGGGGTTGGGAACTATTTACACATGGAGCTTATTTAACCAACCATTGGTTGATCGCTTTGGCTGGCAATTGAACTCGGTAGCCATTACTTTTTCAATTACAAGCTTTGCTTTAGCTTTTTCAACACTGTTTGCCGGCAAACTCCAGGATCGCTGGGGGATTCGCCGCTTAATCGCAACTGCAGGCATTTTCTTGGGAGCAGGATTAATCATTAGCTCACAAATCTCAGAATTATGGATGCTTTACATCATGGCTGGTGTTGTGGTAGGATTTGCCGATGGTACTGCTTACATCACATCACTGTCAAATCTTATTAAATGGTTTCCGGAGAAAAAAGGGCTTATTTCCGGAATTTCTGTAGGTGCTTATGGAACAGGCAGTTTGCTATTCAAATACATTAACGGATCACTAATTCAGAACGTTGGCGTATCTAATACATTTTTATACTGGGGCATAATCGTGATGATTATGGTTATGGTCGGTTCATTCTTAATTCGCGAGGCACAGGTATCAAGCCAGTCCCAGTCCGTTAAAGGGGTACAGGCTAAAGACTACACAGTCAAAGAAATGCTTAAAACAAAAGAAGCTTACTTATTGTTTATTATGTTTTTTACTGCATGTTTGAGCGGTTTATATCTAATCGGAATTGTAAAAGATATCGGTGTAAGTTTAGCTGGTTTGGATGTGGCAACAGCAGCCAATGCCGTAGCATTAGTAGCGATTTTCAATACGATTGGCCGCATTATTCTTGGAGCATTATCAGATAAAGTTGGACGTTTAAAAGTGGTAGCCGGCGCTTTTTTGGTGACTGCAGCAGCTGTATCTGTTTTAAGCTTCCTAAAACTAAATTATGGATTGTTCTTTGCGTGTGTTGCAGGAATTGCTTTCTGTTTCGGCGGAAATATAACCATCTTCCCAGCAATTGTTGCCGATTTCTTTGGCTTAAAAAACCAAAGTAAAAACTATGGGATCATTTATCAAGGGTTTGGGATTGGTGCATTGTCCGGATCTTTTATTGCCACAGCACTTGGCGGCTTTGCTCCTACCTTCACGTTTATTGCAGTGTTGAGTATAGTCTCAGTAGTCATTGCTCTGTTAATAAAGTCACCGGATCAAGGATCTGTTTTGAAAGAAGAAAAAAGAAACGAAAAAGCTCACGCCGCATGATTCCGGCTACAAAGATTGGTTAATCCCTGCAAAATGGCCTTCACAGTTCACTGTATAATAATGATTTAACCATAAATGATTTAGGATATAGAGGGGACTTAAGAGAAAAAATCAATAAAAATTAAAGCCGATTTTTTGTTTACTGAAGAAATCGGCTTTAATTTTAAATTCTACAAAAACCTCATTTACTTATGATACGGTTCCCCTCGATGCTACCATTTAACACTAAATTTTCCTATCAAAGATAGTATTTCAAATAAAAGAAGATACTCTGATAATCAATACTAGATAATCGGTTACAAATTCTAAAATTTAATATATTCGTTTATTTTTCTCACTTTTCAGAGTGTGTGTTCGATCCCTGCTAATATTAAAATCTCACATATTGCCTTTAATAATCATTTAAAAATCTAAATCCCTACCATTACTACTAATAACCTTCTTATACCATTCAAAAGATTTTTTCTTTGTGCGTTTTAAAGTGCCACGACCTTCATTGTCCCTATCCACATATATAAAGCCATACCTTTTATTCATTTCTCCTGTGCTAGCACTTACAATGTCAATTGGTCCCCAAACCGTATAGCCTAATAAATCTACACCATCGTACTCAACGGCATGTCGCATCGCACTAATATGCTCACTAAGGTATTTTATACGATAATCATCATCTACATAACCATTTTCATCAGGCGTATCGACTGCACCCAGGCCATTTTCAACAATAAATAATGGTTTCTGATAGCGATCATAAATAGCATTCATCGTAATTCTTAATCCGAGTGAATCAATTTGCCAGCCCCATTCACTTGCTTTCAAATAAGGATTAGGTAAAGTTGGAAATAAATTTCCTCCTATGGTATCAGTTAATTCAGGATCAGCACTTACCACACTAGATGAATAATAGGAAAAACCGATGAAATCTACTGTATGTTCTTTCAGGAGTTCTTTATCTCCTTCTTCAAATGGCAGAGTAATGTTCTTTCGTTCTAACGCTTTTAATACATAAGCGGGGTATTCACCTCTTACCTGCACATCAATAAAGAAATAATTCTCATTTTCTACCTGTTTTGCTTTCCAAACATCTTCTGGATTACTTGTTCTTGGATACGGAGCACCAGCAGCTAGCATACAGCCAACTTTATTTTCTGGATCCACTTCATGAGCAATTTTAGTAGCTAAGGCACTAGCTACTAATTCATGGTGACTTGCTATATATTTGACAGCCTCTTCATTCTCATTTTCTTCAAAATAAAGTCCTGCCGCCATAAAAGGAGCTTCCATGATCATGTTAATCTCGTTAAAAGTGATCCAGTATTTTACCAATCCTTTAAAACGATTAAAAATCACTCGACATAATCTTTCATAAAAAGTGATTAACGTTCGATTTCTCCAAGCACCGTACTCTTTTACAAGATGCATCGGACAATCAAAATGTGTAATCGTTACTAGAGGCTCAATGTTGTATTTATGACATTCTTTAAATAAATCCTCATAAAACCGGAGCCCTGCTTCATTCGGAACAGTCTCGTCACCATTAGGAAAAATTCGGCTCCAAGCAATCGATAACCGATAGACCCTAAATCCCATTTCAGCAAATAGAGCAATATCTTCTTTATAATAATGAAACATATCAATCGCTTCTTTGGCTGGATAAAAATGTTGATCGTCAAAATCAAACATTTTCAGTTTACCCTTAATCACACCCACTCTATCATCACCTATAGGTGCCAAATCAACATTTGCAAGCCCTCTTCCATCAACGTTGTAAGCTCCTTCACATTGATTCGCTGCTGTTGCACCGCCCCATAAAAAATCTTCTCTAAAACCCATATTATCGTCTCCTTTCATAAATGAGCAATCAGTAATGTAAGATGATTCTATCAAGAAAATTTACTACATAAAACTACTTAGACAATTCCTGTAATTAAGACATCACCTGCATTAACCTTTACCTCTTTAGTCTCGATGATTTCAAAATAATCATTCGAATTGGTAACAATAATTGGAGTTTCAATCGAGTATCCTGCTTTTTTAATTTCCTCAATATTAAAGGCTACCAACTTCTGCCCTTTTTTCACAGTGTCACCTTGTTCCACAAAAGCTTCAAAATGCTTTCCATTTAATTGAACAGTATTAAGACCAATGTGAATTAATACTTCCAGACCTTCATTTGATACTAAACCAATGGCATGTTTGGTAGGGAACAGAGTAGCAACTGTGCCATCAAATGGAGCGACAACTTCACCTTTTAAAGGTTCAATACCAATTCCTTTTCCTAATAATTCTTGGGAAAAAGCGGCATCCTTAACTTCTGATAAAGGAATAGTAATCCCGTTTATTGGGCTATATGCCGTGCTTTTTTTTATAACTTTAGTAGAGTTTTTATCTTCATTTTCGGCGTTTGTTACTTTCTCATCATTGTCCTTATGAATAAACATGGTAAGGACAAATGCAATTACCATTGCAGCCAATACCCCAATTATAGCGATCATTAAATTACTTAAACTTTTATCATTAGGGTTAATCATAGTGGTAAACTCGAAAATCCCCATTCCCCCAAACGTAAACTCTCTTAAGTTGTAATGACCATAGAAGGCCCCTGCAATCCCTGAAACAATACAGCTCATGATAAATAATTTTTTCCGAGGTAGTGTAATACCATAGATTGCTGGTTCTGTGATACCAAAAATTCCAGAAACAGCAGCGGGAATACATAAAGCTTTTAATTTCTTATCTTTTGTTTTAAATATAATTGCTAGTACTATAGCAGTTTGCACAAAAGTAGCTGCAAAAAAGGGAATCATAATATTATCGTAGCCAAGTGTCATGATATTATTAATGTAAACTGGTATGAGTCCCCAGTGGAGTCCGAAAATAACCAGGACTTGCCAGAATAGACCGACCAATAAACCTGCAAGCAATGGACTGAAGTCACGAACTGCTATAATTCCATGTGCAATTGCCCCAGAAGCATATGTTGCAATTGGCCCAATCAATAAAAATCCGAGTGTTAATGAGACAAATATTGTAATCATTGGAACGATGAAAAATTTCACTACATCAGGAATAATTTTATCTAATATTTTTTGGATTCTAGATGCAAAATAAACAATCAAAATAACTGGTACAACAGTAGACGTGTAGTTCATACTTATTAATGGAATTCCAAAAACCTTAAGGTAAACTGGTGAACTAAAAATAGTTCCGCTAAACAAGGTAGTTAATGGTTTCCCAGAAGCAGATAACGCATCTAACTGAATGGAAGGATAACACATTGCTAAGCCAATTAATAATCCTACAAATGGTTGCAATTTGAACTTCTTCGCAGCTGTATATCCTAAAAGCACAGGGAGATACATAAACAAAGCGTCGCCCATGGAATTAATAACTTTATAGGTACCGCTATCAGCAGAATACCAGCCTAAAACGTTAAATAAAATATTAAATCCCTTCAACATTCCCGCAGCACACATTACACCTAAAATTGGTTGAAAAATGCCTGAAATAACATCAATAAATGAATCAAGAACTTTTTTCGGTTTTTTATTATCTTCTATATCCTCATTGTCTTTTATATTAGCAATGGCCAAAACATCTGTGTACACGTCAGGAACGTGATTTCCAATTACGACTTGATACTGTCCGCCCGATTTCATCACAGTCACCACACCGTCCATGTGTTTTAGGACGTCATCGTTTGCCATTGACTCATCTTTCAACTTAAATCTTAACCTTGTTACACAATGGGTGAGACTAGATATATTGTCTTTTCCCCCTACGTTATGCACAATTTCTCTCGCTAACTTTTCATACTTTCCCATATTTCTATTCCTCCATTTTCTATTTAAAAAATAGTATGATGAAGGTTTGGCCAACTTAATGTCACCATCCAATCTATATGTAACTCCTCACCTCCTTAGAGTGGCATGCTTAGCTCATGAAGTTGTTTTGTATACAACTCTGTGTATATGAACTGTTAGATAGAGCTTCTCTTCATTTGTTAGTGTATAGTTATAATTATTTTTAATAAAAGTAGCTATTTTTTCTACACATTGGTAAGCATTTTGATATTTTAGTTTAATCACATCTAGCAAATCCTCATCGCCTTCGTTTTCATGCATGTTTTCACTCATTAATCTTTGAGCGAAAAATTTTAAATGCGATATAAAACGGTAGAAATATACGGATTTTTCATCAAATTCAATTTTAAAAAAATACCTGACAATATTACTAATTTCTTGGATAATCTTAGTAACTTGATAAATGTCTTGAGTATCTTCCTTATCTTCCGCATTTACAATATGGAGAGCAATGAAACCGGCTTCATCCTCTGGAAAACGAATATCAAAACGTTCCTTAATGAGTTTAAGAGCCAAGAGTCCCACTTCATATTCATCAGGATAAAACCTTTGTATATCCCACAATAGCGCGTTTTTTATCAAAACCCCTTGTTTGAAACGATTTACAGCTGAAAAAATATGATCGCTTAAAGAAAGGTATATACTTTCATTTAGTTTCTTCCCTAAGGATAATTTTGCGGATTCTATAATTTTGTTACTAATTTTAAAGTAATCAATAGGAATTTCCGTTAAAAGTTCTTGGAACTTGTTGAATGCTTCTTTGGTAGACAGTGGATATACCTTATCAATATTTTGTTCATCAATGGGGTCTCCAACCTTTTTTTGATAAGCTATTCCCTTGCCCATTACAATTACTTCTTGATCCCGCTTATCTCGTGATACCGCCACATTATTGTTAAGGATTTTTCGAATGATCATCAATTTTTACTCCTTTTTACAAATAAAGACCTATCTGCACACTTAAATAAACGCAAAGATCTGCGTATAATTTAATGTGCAAATAGGTCTAGCTTGTAATTAAACAATCACTATCCGTAATTTGCAATAATATTTTCTTGATTTATATTGTTAATATAATATCCTAAACTATATTTGTCAACGCTTTCTTTTAAAAATATTTTTGTATGAATGAAACCGGATTCTTCAACTCTCTTTTTTAAATTAATAAAATCTACTTAGTGTTTTTTCATTGAACCATGGATTGAATCCTTATTTACTCTCAAAAATCCAATTGATTAGTTCTCTCTCAAAGGATTGAGGTTCTTCAAACATAGGATTATGCCCACTATGCTCAAAAATCACTTTCTTCACGTTCTCATATGTGTCATCAATTGAATCCCATAGTGAAACTGGCGCTACCAAATAATCATATCTCCCTAAACCAATAAATACTGGTTTATTGAAAGTGTTCAGTGACTGTATAAGATTTAGCTCTCCGAACGCCTCTCCCCACAGATAATCGATGATTGGCATATTCGTACATACACCTTCCCACATATAAGCTGCATTAAAGGTATAGTCATAAAAACTTTGTGCTCCCATACGAATGCACATATGGACAAATCGCCGTTTAGGATCTTTCTTGATGTCACTTTCTAATAGAGCAATATCCTTTTCAAACTGCCGCTTTCTTTCTGGACTTACAGTCTCATTAAAAAATGCAAAGCTTTGGCGCTGCCTTTCCTGGCTATTTGAAGGGGCTGAATTTAACAAGACAACTTTTTGGACATGTTCAGGATATTTTCTTGCATATTCCAAAGCCATGAAAGCGTGTCCTGAATGCCCTAAAATAATGAAATCTGTTATACAAAGAGTTTGTCGTGCTATTTCTATGTCATCTAACACTTTGTCCAATGTATAATCTTCTGCTTCTAGAACCCGGGGCGGCTTAACAAAACCTCTATGATCAAGAAAAATAAACTGGAATGTTTCATATAAATCTTCCGAGAATAGGTGAGGATAATAAATACTGCTGCCTACCACTAATATCGGTTTTCCAGTTCCCTTTACACAATAGTTCAGTTTAAATCCATTACTGCTTATACTTTGATATTTGTTCATTGTAATTGTCCTCTTTTCTTTTTTATTGAGAAGAACTACTGATAAAGTAATATCTCCCCTCTACACCACTTCCTTTCTTCTTTTAATTCCATTACATTCTCCATGGAACGATCTAACACTTTACATCACCTCAATTAAGCTTGCCTTTAATTAAAGATACATTAGCATAGATCAAAATGACAAATATATTACAAATATGTGGAACCTTGTTTGTCAGATAAGTAAAACATATGTTCAAAGTGATTTGAGACCCACAGTAATATCATAGGTTTCTTTTTTTAAATGACCCTACCATTAAAAAACATATGAAAAGTTGGACTTAAATGTTATTGCCATCCCAAAATGACCGAAAGTTGACGGTGTTGCCTGTCCAGAATTAGACGGTTATAATGTCCATGTGTACATGATTCGAAACATTTCGACATTTATAATTCTGGAGAAAGGAAAAGACGCCTCCCATAATGTATATCTGCGCCAACAGATATACGGGAGACGTCCCCTAAAAAAACCATATGATTATTGTATCAGATTATAAACTAATTGAAAACAATGGAGTTTTTGGTTAGAGGTGCGGGGAGGATTCCTTCTCCCTGTTGCGGAAAAAGCATGAGTGTAACTGGTACTAGGGAAAGAAAATCAAGAGAAAGTTCTGGAGAGACAAAAGTATATAATATCCGACGATTAGGTTGTGATCAATGTGGCCGGATTCATCATGAATTACCAGATTTCTTAGTCCCATATAAGAGATATAGCGCAGAGTGTATAGAGTCGGTTCTTTCGAACCCTTCTACACATGATGTTCCAGCTGATGAATCTACTTTATTTCGTTGGTTTGAATGGTTTAATTATTTCGTAGATTACTGGGCTAATTGCCTCCTATCCATTGTGCTTCGAACTAAACAGGATAAGATCCCTTTGAATTTGACGTCCGCAAATTCAGAGACTGCACTTCGTAGAATAGGACGACTGGTGGGGAATGCCCCCAGATGGCTGGAGAGAATTGTCCGTCCGATTGTGAATTTTAATTTGTGGCTACAGACCCGTTCTGCATTCTTGTCCGAAGATAGCTGATTTACACTCATGATAATCACATATGTTAGGGAGTGTTATCATGAGAGATCAAAAAAAGGCAGAAGAAATTGCAGTACAAAGGTTCCAGCTCATTGCCCCTCTTTTGGCGGAAGGGCTAGATGCTGGAAAAGCAAAAGAATTGAAAAACCATATCTGTAAGACCAGCGGTCTTTCTGAAAGGACCATTAGACGTTACCTTGAGCAGTATCGGAATGAAAGTTTTAAAGGGCTAAAGCCAAAAGGAATCTCGGGAAAAATGAAAAAAGAGGCCATTCCCCTGCATTTATTGGAACAAGCGATTCTCCTTCGAAAAGAAGCTCCTACTAGAAGTGTTGCACAAATTATTCAAATACTTGAGTGGGAGGGCTTGGCTCAACCAGGGCAGCTGAAACGTTCTACACTTCAAGAAAAGTTAACTGAAAGAGGATACAGTTCTCGGCAAATGAGGCTCTACTCTCAAACAGGAATAGCAGCTAGACGATTTCAAAAGCGTCACCGTAACCAACTGTGGCAATCGGATATTAAATTTGGACCTTATTTGCCCATTGGGCCAAATGGGACCAAGAAGCAGGTTTACTTAGTCGCTATAATAGACGATGCAACTCGATTTATTCTGCATGGAGCCTTCTATCCTACCCTTGATTCTAGGATTATAGAGGATGCTTTTCGAAATGCTATTCAAAAATATGGTGTCCCTGAAGCTGTTTACTTTGATAATGGAAAACAGTATCGAAACAAGTGGATGTCTCGTACTTGTTCCAAATTAGGGACAAGACTGATCTATGCAAAACCGTATGCGGCTGAGTCAAAAGGCAAAGTTGAACGCTTTAATAGAGTTGTAGATTCTTTCTTGGGTGAAGCGGCCCTTGAAAAGCCTAATTCCTTAGATCGATTGAATGAGCTTTTTCAAGTATGGCTTTCAGAGTGTTATCAAAATAAACCACATTCTGGTCTTGGTGAGAACATTAGCCCTGAAACTGCTTTTCGAAGCGATAAAAAAGCACTTCGATTTATTGGTCCTGATAAACTAGCGAATGCTTTCTTGCATTGTGAGACGAGGAAAGTAGATAAGTCGGGGTGTATTAGTTTTATGGATCAGAAATATGAGGTTGGTCTTTCTTTTATTGGTCGTCAAGTAGATGTTGTCTATGATCCTGCGGATTTGGAGGAGTTAACAATTGAATACGAAGGTTATTCCCCTTGGAGAGCAAAAAAGCTTGTGATTGGAGAAAGATCTGGAAAGCGACCAACATTGCCTTCACACCTCCAATCACTTGAAGCTGATTCTTCCAGATTACTTAAAGCTGCCGAACAGAAACATAAAGAAAGAAAAATCGAACAAGCTCCTGCCGTTTCTTTCCGTGCTGTCTGGAAGGAGGATGGCGAAGATGTTTGAGGCTTTTTATGGAATGAAACATACCCCTTTTACAAGAGATGTGCCTACTACTCAACTTTATGATTCCATTACGATGCAAGAAGTTTTAGGCCGATTAAAGTATACGGCAGAGAGGCAGCTATTTGCCGTTTTAACTGGGGATTGCGGAACTGGGAAAACAACCACAATTCGGAAATTTGTAGATGGCCTTGATCAAGGGAAATTTCAAGTGCTTTATTTATCCGATTCAAAACTAACACCTAGGCATTTTTATAAAGGTTTGTTAGAACAGCTAGGATCGGAATCGAAGTTTTATAGAGGCGATGCCAAACGACAACTCCATCGAGAAATTGAATTAATGAGAGGTATTCATGGAATTCAGCCTGTAGTTGTGGTTGATGAGTCACACCTATTAGATCGTGAAATGCTTGAGGAAGTTAGATTTTTACTCAACTTCAAGATGGATGCACAAAGCCCGATGGCTCTTATCCTTGTGGGCCAAAGTGAATTATGGGATCGTCTGCGTCTTCAATCATACTCTGCCATACGTCAAAGAATCGATATTCAGTTTAAATTAAGTCACTATGATCACGCACAAGTAGATGCATATGTCTCACGACATCTAGAATATTCAGGAATTGACCAACAAATCTTTTCAGATGGTGCTTTGGAGGAAATTCATCGATTTTCCGGCGGAACCCCAAGGCTTATTAATAAAGTTTGTACACACAGCTTACTTTATGGAGCTCAAAACGGACGCCGAATAATTGATGATCATATGATTAAGCATGTCATTCAGGGGGAACTGTCATGAAGAGCCGCTGGAAAAAAATGAAGTTTAATGAGGATCTCGATTGTTGGGTGGTTTTCTGGGGTGATAATACAGGATACAAGGTGCGCTGTGGCGATTGGTTTGATCTTCACCTCGGTGATGGAAGGAAGCTTTCCTGCCGCATGGAACTTGGAAGAGATTGGTATATTATCGTTGGTAGGAATGATACAAAATTTTATTTGAAGCAAAATGAAACCTATCAAGTTAATATTTAGGTGAAGGGGAAGCTAGAGAAAGTATAGGCTTCCCCTTTCTTTCGGTTAATATTCCCGTCAGATTACGGACAAAAGGTTCCGTCAATTTCTTGACATTATAGAACGTCATTAACAGTATGGGTACTTTAGCACTTAGCGATTTACCTGAACTTACTTTTACATTTTTAATTGCTACATGTTTTTTACCTTCTAGTACAGCTACATAATCAGCTACTCTGTTTGAATCAAAATATATTAGATTTTTGAACAAAAGGAAAACCCCCTTTTACTATTTGTCTGTTTAATGAACTCCACTTTTTAGATTTCAGAATTTAAATTTTTTTAAAAAGGAGACCCTTGTTATATTGTTAAATAGATTCTGAAACGTACTTAAATCTCATATTTTCTAATTTTATCAAATAGTTCCATCCTCACATTATCTTTATAAACTTCTGCTATCTCAAAATACCTGTCATCCCTGTTTACCTTATATGCATAAATAACATTCGAACGGTCATCTGTACCTAAAATATAGACCTTTACACCTTTAACGGCTAATATATCCCCCAAGTTTTCAACATCATCATTTGTTGAAGAGATAGAAATTTTCTCCTTAGGGAAAAATATTCTAGGCTCAGCATTCTTTCCATCAATTCTTGGACAAAGTTCTACTTCAATTAAATTAGATGAGATTTTCAATTTCCCTTCGTTGTCACTAAGTGTGAAGTCAGGGTCTAATTTCTTTAATAAGAAAATAAGTGGAGCAATTAAATAATCAGATTCATTATGATAATTTTTTAAGCACTCAATCAAAGTGTATTCAAAGCCTTTAGTATCACTTATTTTGTATAATTCATCTTGGATATTTTCAGCAATAATAAATTTCTCCACTGTAATTATCTTTTTGGAGATAGCTTCTCTTATTAAAGCCTTATATTCATCTTTAAAGACTGCTCCTCTGCTATCGTTATAAAGAGCCTTATAATTGAAATCATCATCTACCGTAACCTTTTTAATAAATAATTTTTCAATATTCAACTTTCTCACCCCCTTTTTGAATATATGGCATTATTTCTTGAAGTAATATTTACATAATTATACCAATAACCTCAAAATATATCGATTCATTTTCAACAAGTGAATTGGTGTTGATAGTACCTGCCTTATTGCCCCGTTCTTGGCATTCTAAAAGATGTTGACGTACATGACTGTAAGTTATGTCTTCGACGTTTACAACCTCATTCTCGATGCAATAGTCCACAAATTCACCAAGCAGTGTTTTGTAATTTCTAATGTTTGTCTCAGTTGTGTTTTTAAAACGTCTATCATCCAAAAAGTCTTGATACCCGAATTTCAACAACATAAAAAGACTACCTCCTTGTTTTTAGGAAGTAGTCTATTCTTTAGAAAAAAGTCATTTACGTGACCAGTTCTCAAAATGGGCGAAAAATAGCGTTAACTATTTCTCAGATGCAAGGCTCAAAAGCCTTACATCAATCCGCCCATTCCGCCCATGCCACTCATATCAGGCATGCCGCCTTGACCAGCAGGTTCTGGCTTGTCAGCAACAACTGCTTCAGTTGTTAAGAACATAGCCGCAACAGATTCAGCGAAGCATTGATATAGTCATGTATTACTTGTATTCAATTAGCACTAACCACTTCTCGTGATAAAGCTTCATTTCAAATTATAAAGTAGTGGTGGATAACTATAAAGCAGTCATAGAAGGTAGTACTCTTTAAACAAATAACCTTTATTTCAAACCAGTTTTCAATGTAGTAAAGCTTCTTAAATTACATCTCGAATATCCACATGATAAACGTCATCTTTACAAACTAAAAACAGCTTATGCTTTCGCCCTACTGCATAATCATAGTTAATGATGTCATTCTCTTCAGTTACAGGAAGATAGCTTTGGATTTTCTTATTTTGTAAGGAATAAAGATGAATTTTTCCTTTAACATCATAACCATGTCCAAATAGGATATAATCTTTCCAAATTGAAAAGGCTTTGCTCCCTACGATTGGCGACTCTTGGAACTGTTCATGGTTGAATAACTCATAATCAGTCTTGTTATGTAGTGCTACCAGAGGGAAGTCCGAATAGTAATACAAATATACAGTTTGATTTGAGGAAACATTCAAAGCATAACAGTCATCTATGAAAGGAATTTCATTATTGCTAGGAGTCTGAATAAATTTTACAAAATCAAAAATTTTAACCCCTTTTTTATCAAAACAAAGTAACCCGCTTGCTCCGATAGAATCTCCAAACACTCCTTCATCAAAATAGCTAGTCCAAATATCACCATTCTTAGTAGTTTGAACATCTTCTATTCCATCACCCATATGAAAAGAAGACATTAAATTCTGAGTATCATCGTAAACAAAGGCATTATGTGTTGTATCATTCTTTGCACGGGCATTTACAAGCAGCCAATTGTCTCCTAATGGCTGAGCATAGTGAAGAGGCTCTTGTGAAGGAGGAATTATTATTTTCTGTACTGCCCATTCTGTAACATAAAAAATTGAATGATGGTGAATATCTCTTTTTTTAACCGAAGTTAGCAAAACCAGATTACCATCGTAATCTATGAAGATATTATGTGTGTCATGTTTTCCTGCAATATGGTCAATGTTTAATTTACGAATGGCTTGTATATGCCTTACCAATAGTATCACCTTCTTACTTGGTCAAGAACAGTTTATGAAACTGAAATTTGTACTCACTAGGTGCTTTTTCGCTTGAACGGTAGATTTCGGCTCTTTATCCTGTTCTTCCCTTAATTGTACATTGTTTCTTGAGATTAACTAAAACAATGTAAATAATTTCAAACAAAAACAAATGATGTTTACAAATAGATAATCCACCAACCGCAATTACCATTCCTGCTACAAAGCCCTTCCATGGTCTAGAATCATCAGATTTTTTATCTCCATCATTGTTTCCATAAGCATCCTACTAATTTGTAGCTGTTTATGTGTAAATATTTACTAGTTCATGATTCAACGGGATTATTTTTATGGTAATATATAACTGAGTATTCAGAAAAGATATTCGGTTTCAGACTTTATTAGCAGCCTATTATTTTAATAATTAACATCTACATACCTATTAAGGAGGTTATCTATTTGCCTTCACTAAGAATTTCAAGAATAGAAAAAAGAACGAGAGTAGAAGGTCCGGGATTAAGGTATTCTATTTGGGTTCAAGGGTGTCCGATACGCTGTGAAGGGTGTTTTAATCCTCATACCTGGGATTCCAACGGAGGCTTTACAAAAGATATTGACGAAATCTTATTGGAAATAAAGAGTACTTTAGAGACAGCCACTGAACTTGAAGGTGTCACTTTTTTAGGAGGCGAGCCTTTTAGTCAGGCAAAGGAATTAAGTATCCTGGCGCAGGAAATAAAAGAAATGAATTTATCAGTTGTTACGTTTACCGGCTATGAATATGAAACGATCTTGAGATCACCGAATCGAGAATGGCACAGATTATTAAAGGAAACGGATTTGTTAATAGACGGGCCTTATATCCAGGCTCAACATGATCTCAGCCGCCCTTGGATTGGATCGAAAAATCAAAACTATCGATTTCTGACGGATGTTTATAAACATTTGGAATCATCATTGCCGCTAATTCCGAATAAACTCGAGATACGGCTGCATCCTGACGGAAGTATATCTGCCAATGGAATGGCAGAGTCCATTGATTTACATATGTTACTGGAACTGGATTATGTAAGGAAGGAGTAAATTCATGAGCATTGAAATTGTGTTAATTCCTCTTGCTATTGCTTTAACAAAGGAAATTGCGGAGGGCATCTCCAAAATTTCAGAAGAAAATAATAAAGACTTCTCCATCCTCGATACACGAATGAAAGATGAGTCTCTTCTCAAGCAAGCACTGGAAGAGTGGAGCTGTTCGTTTCGAGAAGTAGAAGCACTAGATTCACTTCAACAGCTTCATGAAAATGAAGTGTCTTTTATGATGAACAAGGAGGGGTGCTACTCGCTTGTTTTGCCGAAATCTGCAGACAAAAACTCATTCCAAGAATGGATCGAAAAGGTAGAAACGTCCTATACCCATTACCTGCAGCAAAAAGTCTATCTGAATCTAGTAGAAAAGGCAAAACAACAGGGAATGATTCTAGAGAATGAGGAATTGTTAGAGGATCATTCAATCCAGCTTACCTATATTTTAAATCGATAAAAGGGGGAGAATGATTTGGCAAAAAATTATACAGACAGAGGAAAGACATGGGAGCTAGCGAATAGCTGGTGGATTCTATTAACGTTTGCTCCTATTGGTATGACCAGTTTTATCGCATTTTTATATACGGGAATTAAAGTAAAAAATCAGCGTTGGAAAATTTATGGTTTCATTTATTTAGCAGTCTTTATTCTTGTTATAGCTTTTAACATAACAGATATTAGTGCAGGCATATTTCTTGTCCTTTGGATTGTTTCGATTGTCCATGCCTTTAAAATACGTCCGGCTTATTTAGTCCAGTTAGATTTCTTAAAGTCTCATGAAAATGAATTAATTAATCAAGAAGTTTCAAAGCTCAGACAAGAAGCTGAAGCGAAATTTGGCGGCGTTAATCGTTTGCAAACGCAACCTCCTCAGCCTAAGAGAGATAACCGGCCAGAAATTGACACCAACTCTCAGGTAATCCCGCAAATCCAACCGGGTGTACCAGAAGAAAAAGAAGTTAAAAAAATCAATATCAATTTAGCGCCTGAAGCGGAAATTGCTGCGATTCCTGAAATTGGAATCATTTTAGCCAAAAAAGCAGTCGTTAAACGCCAAGAGATTGGCGGTTTCCAATCCTTTGAACAATTTGCCCAAATAATGGGGTTAAAGGAGCACACATTTGAAAAAGTAAAACCGCGACTCGTTTTTTCAGAAGGCGAAAACAACAAAGAACAAGTTACTTCTGGAAGAGTAATAGACTTCTAATCTAGTTTTATGAAATATGGTAAGCCGGATTATTTATGGCTTACTTTCTTTACATACTAGTAAAGTGAGAAAAAAGGAAGGATGCATATGTCTGCAGGCAAGCAAACCAGAACACGAACGTTGTTGGCAAATCTGTTAAAAGCTCGATTTCCGTATTTATATATCCAAACGTGGGAGGAAGACCGTGTTTTATCACTGATCCGTTCGGTTGCCCAAGACACAGAATTAATTAAAACGCCGCGGGAAGTATTCACATGGAGATTGACAAATGGGATTCAAGATCACAACAGGCAAACAGTGGGAGATTGCAAACAGCCTTTAAAGGCGCTGGAGTTTATTGAAAAACATGATAGGCCCTGTATTGTGGTCTTGCAAGACTTCCATGTGTATTTTGGCGGTCAGGGAAGACATCCGGATTTCCAGGTTATTCGTAAATTACGGGATATCTTAGGGAAAATCAAGCAAAGTCCAAGTCCGATTAATGTGATCTTTACTTCTCCTTTTCTGATGATTCCCGAGGATCTGCAAAAGGATATCACGATAGTTGATTTTGATCTGCCATCCTTTAACGAAATTCATGCCGTTCTTGATGAAATGATCCAAATCAATCAGCAAAGCGGAAGAATTCAAATCTCTTTAACCAATGAAGAAAAGGAACGGCTGGCTAAGGCCGCCTTAGGCTTAACCCTCTCCGAAGCAGAAAATGCCTTTGCCCGTGCGATGGTAGAAGACGGAAAGCTGGACATCCATGATGTAGAGGTTATTCTAGAAGAGAAAGAACAAATCATTAAAAAAACCGGTATTCTGGAATTCATTACGAGCGATTTAAAAATAGAAGATGTAGGCGGGCTCGAGAATCTGAAGCGTTGGCTGGCCAAGCGAAATAAGTCCTGGCTCGACTCAGCAAGAAAATATGGTCTTCCTGCACCCAAAGGGGTTTTAATTACAGGAGTCCCCGGCTGCGGAAAAAGTTTAATCAGTAAATCGATTAGCTCCATGTGGCAGCTCCCGCTTTTAAGGCTGGATATGGGGAAAATCTTCAGCGGCATCGTCGGCAGCAGTGAAGAGAACATGAGAAAGGCAATCAAAACAGCAGAAGCCATTTCCCCTTCGATCCTTTGGATCGATGAAATTGAAAAGGGGTTCAGCGGGATCTCAAACGGCGGGGACAGCGGGATCTCTTCCAGGATTTTCGGGCAGTTTTTAACATGGATGCAAGAAAAGACGAGTCCTGTATTTGTAATTGCGACAGCCAACAATATTTCTGGTTTGCCGCCGGAACTGATGCGTAAGGGCCGCTTTGATGAAATCTTCTTTGTGGATCTTCCGACTCTCCGAGAAAGAAAAGAAATCCTTAAAGTCCACATCCACAAGCGTATCAAGGATCCGGAAGTAATGGGATATTTCAAATTAACCGATGAAGTGTTGGAAAGTCTAGCGAAACAATGCGAAGGCTTTGTCGGGGCGGAGATTGAACATCTAGTCATTGATGCTTTATTTGAAGCCTATTCAGGAAATCGCTCGATTAGTCTGGAAGATTTTGAACGAGCGATTTCGAATACCGTTCCATTATCTGTTACCCAGGCTGAACAAATAAGACAAATTCGGGAGTGGGCGAATGTTCGTGCCGTTGCAGCCACGCCCCAAGAAGACCGAAAAGAATATATAAAGGAGACCGTTATGGTCCCAGACAACGGTCAAGCACCAGATTATACCGATGACGTTCGTTTTAATCGGGGCGGAAGAACGATTGATTTCTAAGGAGAGAGCAGATGGAAGAAAAAATTCAGATACGCATTTTTCCTGACGGCCGCATTAAGGCAGAAACATTGGGCATTAAAGGCGAAAAATGTACAGATTATATTTTGATTCTTGAAAACCTTCTTAACGCCCAAGCCGTACAAGCGGAGTACACAAAAGAATTTTATGAAACAGAACAAGTTAGCCAGCAGCAAACGGAACAAATTTCTCTTAAAAATATTAATAAATAGTTTAACCGTTACCAGGAGAAGTGTTAACGCACTTCTCTTTAATTTTTTCAGGCATGTATTTCTATTAATAATTCATTCAGTCCGAAAATAACAAGCACACTAAAAACCGAATTATCGTAACTGTCAGTGACTCTTTTCAATCATCCGTAATGCCAATAAAAAGTGGTATGAAATCCTGGAAATAAGCGAGCATTCGTGAGAAAATCGTATTTAACTAAAGAACTGCTTCTGTTGTTAAGAACATTGCCGTTACAGATGCAGCGAAACATTGACATAATCATGTATTACTTATATTCAATTAGTACTAACCACTTCTCGTGATAAAGCTTTATTTCAAACTGTTAATAACAGCTAATTTAATTACATCTCGAATACCAACATGATAAACGGCATTTTTACAAACTAAAAACAGCTTGTGCTTCCGTCCTATTGCATAATCATAGTTAATGATGTCATTCTCTTCATCTACAGGAAGATAGCTTTGGATTGTTTGATTTTGTAATGAATAAAGATGAATTTTCTTTTTATTATAATAGCCATGTCCAAAAAGGATATTATCTTTCCAAATTGAAAGGGCTTTACTTCCTACAATTGGCGATTCTTTAAACGATTCATGGTTTGTTCCTTCAAATTGCGGTTCATGCCGACCTGCATCTCTTGTACAGTAATCCTCCGACACATACTGTGAACCCCGATCAGATATGATCTCTTCACGAGCTGCCTGTCAGCTACGAGGCGACTAGGCTCTTACCTCGACCGGACTATACCAGCTAGTTGTGCCTGACTTGGTTAGACACGCAATAATAAAAAAGAGCTAGCAAAAATACCGCTAACTCTCGTATTGATCAATAAATGGCCTAATTACAATCTTTGAATCAACCAATAAAATGCCAGCACAAAAATAAGGCAAGACGTTGAAATCATCATTTTACGATACCATGGGAACCTTCGCAGCCATAGCAAGAAGGGAAGTAATAGGCATAGGACCATGAGCTGGCCCGCTTCCACACCTAAATTAAACGTCAGGAGTGAGCCAATCAGATTGCTCTTTGGAAGTCCCGTTTCGGCCAAAGCCCCGGCGAAACCCATACCGTGAATCAGGCCAAATAAGGCCGTCAATAGCCACCGCCATTTCGCCTTTTGAACAAATATATTTTCCACTGCCACATAACAGATCGTCAGGGCAATCAAGAATTCGACCCAATGCGAACTGACCTGAATACGGTCGGTGGCCACCAAGAATAGTGTTATGCTGTGGGCGATTGTAAAAGCAGTAACAATTTTCAACGCATCCTTGAAGCGAGATGCGATTAATACTAAGGATAACAAAAACAGTAAATGATCGTACCCGGTTAAAATGTGTTCGATTCCAAGTACAAAGTATTTCCATAGGACGGATCCAATTTCAGGCTGAGGAACGTCCTGGGGGACTTCCTGGGGAAGGTTGATCAGAATATCTCTATTAGTGCTATCAATCATATCCTGCTGAAAATATTCCCCTGCATGGACCATGAATACACTCGTATGAGCAGGCGCATCGTCAAACACCAGATCGTAATGAAGATTAAATTGTTCGATGTCTTCACCGGCGATAAACTTCAATTGAAATTCCACGCCTCTTACGGCACCCTTTTGCGCCATGTTCATCGAAACCAATTCCATCGTTAAGGGCTTCGAATCCGCATCTATGCGAAGACCTTTCTGTAGATAGGATTCGATTTTTTGCGAGGCCAGTTCATCGTTCACCTGATTATCCAAGTCAGTACCGAATTGTGGAAACAAGTCTTTTTGTTCAATAAAAAGATCATAGAGAATCTCGTTCCCTTCAATGGTTAAATCCGAGTAATTCATATTTATGGAATGCGCAAGTGAAGTTGTGGCAGTCCCAAAAAATAATAAGATCATGATGATGAACATGGACAGAAATGAACGCTGCTTCATAGCGGAACCTCTTTTCATAAAATGATAGTATTACAATCTGCAATATAGTTTATCCGGTTACGAACGTTCATTCTGCAACTTGAACATGTTGCTCGACTTATTTCAAGCTGTCCAAGAGTGTTTTTACATTACATATGAAATATGAGCCGGTATCCCGTTGCAGAGCGAGGAAATGTAGCTTTATTACGTCTTTGGTACTATTAATCTTCCAAATCAAAGAGAGGGAGAAAATTGATCTCCCCCAGTTTCATTACTGATCCATCCTAAATTTCGCTAATGTGATGACACCTGCGTGTATACTTTTGGTTTCAAACACTTGAATTGCTCTACTTTTGTGTCAATACATATTGAGAGTCTCGCAGCAACGGTATTACTGTTTCTGATACAATATTTTGAACCAGTTGATATTAAATCCGTCAGCAGCTGCCTGAAGCCTTATTGTATGCTTCCCGGCCGACAGTGTAACCTCATCGGACACTGTTGACCAATTTTGCCACCCTCCTGTATTCGGCAATGTCGTTGTCTTCTGCGGAACTCCGTCTACGATAAATGTGATGCCGGATCCTACCGACTTATTGACAGCCACCCTGTATTGCAGGGTATAAGTTCCTGATGACGGAATATCGATGTCACTATATTCCATCCAAGAATCCGCACCAATATACCCAAGTGCCTGTCCGCCGCCAATGTCATTGGTGTCCTCTTTCTTTACATTGTTCATAGAGGTATAGTTTTCCGCCTGAATAAAAGCTGCTGCATCAACAGATACACTGATGCTTGTTGTCAAAGGCACGTTATTGGGATTTTTCACCCCAGTTGGCAAAATTACAGTTCCATTGACAGCGAAGGTTTGTGCAGTCTTTACAGCGGGATCATAGTTTGAAGCATCTACATTCCATGTCACATTTGCTTCTCCCCTGCCTGCATCAGTATCCAAAGATACTGTCTTTGGCAATCCAAGGGCGTCCGCTGTCTTCGCCGTTCCTATTGTCAACCCTGTTATGTCAGCAGGCGCAGTGATGCTGTTTAAATTAACATTTTGAGCCTCAATGTCAATGTCCTTCGACGAACGGTTATACATGGAATCGTCGGCGAATACCCTGAGTATATATGGAGTAGTCGGCGACAAATCTGTAAACTTATAATGTCTGTATTCATCGAATGGTTTGTCTAGCGGCAGTGAAAGACTGTTAAACGATTTGTCCACTTTCCCCGTGAGCTTGTTGATAAGCTGAATATTATATTCCAAAACGCGCACATTGTCATTTGCTTGCTTTATTGTAAAAGCAAGTTCGTTATTTTTGTAGGAATCGACCTTAATATCCTCTTCAAACTGCGGAGCTATGAGTTCTCTTATATCGCTCTTACTATAGGTAAAGGCCTCTTTCCCTTCACCAACGATTTTTACAGAAGGTATGCCTACATATTCATCTGTACTTAAATTATACTGTTTGATGATAATTTTTGAACCGTAAACCTCTATGAAATTCGCGATGCGAGGTGTGGTATGGTAGTTGATATACGAGCCTTCTATATATCCGCCGTACGGACCGTTATCAATATAGCTGGAATATGAACTCGCACCACTGTCGAGATACGTAGCCGCACCTTGATAGTGAGAACGTTCGTCGGTCGGGTCGTATTGCGTATGACCTGACATATATACCACCTGCGAAAAATTATTGTCGGCAATATATTTACCTACATTATTACTTGCCGCGCTGCTCCATGCCGATCCCCACACGGTTCCGCTTATAGGGTAGTGAGAAGATACAAATATGGGTTTGGTTGGATCGTAATCCGGTTCTTTTGTAATTTGATCAAGGAAATTTTTGGCTTTTCCAGACGTGTTGTTATTGTTATAATTCCCGTCAAAACCCACAAAATTATATCCTTTTACCTTTACCCGATAAGCATCGTTAAAGAAATTGTTATCGTATGAATTCGTTGAGGCGTTCCACGCGCCCGCCGAACCGACAGGTATAAATTGTTCGGCGCCGCCCATATCATGGTTGCCTCTAACCATATAAAGCTTCGTATTGTCAAACAGACCCTCATCTTTAAGTTTATTGTATATGCCTGTCAGATTTTTCATCCACACATATTCATTAGCGTTGTTACCGCCGGTAACGTCGCCAGGAATAAAGAGTACGTCGGCCTGTGGGAATAGTCTCAGTTCTGTTCTGTAATCTTTTTCAATGCGCGCGATTGTTGCGGGATTAGCACTTACTTCCGGGTCACTGTCCACAATCATATTTAAACCGGCGGGAGTTAATGTTTTATTGCTTTTTTGATAGATGAATAGGGCGTTGTTTAGTTCACGTTCGTAATAATTGATGGTTTCCTGTGTATATAATTTTACTTTTTGCGATGTTGCAACCGTAGTTGCCGTATTCAAAACCTTTTTCAAATGATCATAATCGGTTTGGCTGAAGCCGTTACCGAGGCCGTCTGCTATTATTGTATTTGCTTTTGATATTGTGTCGTTAAGTGCGTTCATATCTACTTTATTTACAGCGTAACTATTATAATTAGCTTGAACTACTTCACTACTAAATGCACCTTTCCAAACATTCAGATCAGCTATATCGAATGAATTACCGCCATGATTGCCCAATCCGTCGCTACCTATATTTAATGGGTTCGATGTATCTAAAGTTCCGATCCCCAGTGAAGTTTCAGTCATTTTGTAACCATCAATATACAATGATCCGAGCATTTTATCTCTGTCTACAACAAATGTCACGTAACGCCAATCGGAAGCATTAAACGTGTCGCGCCCAAATTTTACTGATGCGGTCGGGAGTCCTAAATTCATATTGACCGAATTGGCTGATGTATAAATCGCCCAGCCTTCGTTAGAGCTCTTAGTAAAATCCTTGTTTGATAATATTACCTGATTATTGTTCGTGTCACCCTTATACCAGAAGGATGTGGTAAAACTGTCATTACCAAAATTCAAGCTATGCTTCGTACCGACATAATTGCCGTCTCCGCTTTCTAAGTGCAGAGCTTTGGTCCCGGGTAATACACCGTCTACATAACTATAATTTCCTTTCCCTTCCAAGTTCTCTTGATTCGCATCGTCCTTTAAATTATTGTCGAATTTCATCGATGCAATAAGGGGGTTGGCATTTAATACTGCGTTCGTGGGCAATGAAGTTTTTCTGTCACCATTTGCTGGTAAACCAACTACAACGCGCAATTTTTTACCAATATCATTTAACGTTACGGTGTGGCTTTTGGATGTACCACCCGATTTTACATTAATATATTGATCGCTTGTACGTGATTCCTGTACTTGCCATTGATATGTTAGATTTTTGCCCATTGAACCATGATTCATGATTACACTGGCGGTGATCGTTTGACCGTAAACCGGCTGCATATTGTCGATTTTGACGAGATTAGCATCCGATGCGTCTGCGGTGGTCGATAACATAACGAATATCATCGTTAATACGAGGGTAATGGATAAAATTCTTTTCATTACAGAAAACCTCCATATTTTATGTATTTTATGAACCTGTTCGAAAAGCTCGTAAAATTGAGTAAAAAAAACGCGCCGTAGCGAAACATTGAAGCGGAACTCATTGATTATATCGATCATGTTGACGACTCCATTGTGCTGGAGAAGATCGCCCCGCTTTACAAGGACGGCGGGTATCCTCCCATCGATCGGAATGAGAGGAGATTTTTCGTCACGTAAATCCCCCTTTCGTTTCCAATATTGGAACCTTGATTTTCACCTTCTGCTGCTCTCATTAAACTGAAATGGTGCTTTTTGAATAGGCTCTTTTTGTATTGTAATAGAATAATATGATATTAATATTTTCTCAGAGTAAATTTATTGTAAATCTAGCAGGCAACTATAAAGGGCCTTATTATCAATCCTGCGTGATTTTTATGATAGTTCTTTAACCGGCCACATGAACCTTTACACACTTCTCGAAAAGGCTCTCAATTGTTTTCTCTGTCATGTTTTTGAACCCCTATCATCCAACATTCTCGAGAAACAAACTTAATAACAAAAAAGACTACCTCCTCGTTTTTTAGGAAGTAGTCTATTCTTTAGAAAAAAGTCATTTAACCATTAAAAAGGGGCTGACTCTGCCTGTAGATTAGTAATTAAAACAGGTAGATATCTATCTAATACCAACTCTTCAAATTCTAACTCTTTTAAAACAGCCTCTTATTATGCTTTAGAAATATCAATAAATCCTTCTCCGAACACATCTCGAACATCGTGTATAGCGATGAAAGCATTCGGATCGGTGGATTGAACAATTCGTTTCAACTTTATTACTTCTTGCTTACTGATAACAATATAAAGAATTTCCTTTGGGGTTTTTGTGTAATAACCATGACCCGAGTATACGGTTACCCCTCTGTCCATTGATGTAGTCACCTGTTCGGCAATGTCATTCGGTTTATCAGAAATAATCGTTATAGCCTTCTTCGGATTCAAGCCTTCGATTACAAATTCCATCACTTTCGTTCCAACATATAGCATAATAATTGTCAGCATCAGCTTTTCTGCACCAATGATAAAATAAGATGAAAAAGCGACGATTAAATCAAAAAACAATAGACCATAGCTAATATTCCATCCTAAATACTTATGTGTAATCCTTGCTAAGATGGTAGTACCTGCTGTTGTTCCGCCAACCCGAATAATTAAGCCAATCCCGCCCCCTATAATGATTCCTCCAAAAATAGCATTCACTATCAATTCATCAGAAGCAATATTCCAACCTTCTGTCAGATGAAGAAAAAGCGAATTAAAAACCACTGCAATAATCGTATAAATCGTTGTTACCTTATTCAAAAATTTATAACCAATTATTAACAAAAATGCATTCAGAATTAAGTTGACTAAACCTGGTGACCACTCAAATAAATAGTAGGTAATAATTGTGATACCCGTTACCCCGCCTTCCCCAAACTCGTTCGGAATAACAAATAAATTAACACCTAACGCAAAAAGAAAGGCACCAATAATAATAAAAATGATGTCTGTGGTTGTTTTTTTCATACTCTACCTCACTGCTTATAAAAATATTTACTCAGGCATAAACTCTCATCATTATATCGTTTAACATTTAACTCGTACAGTAGTCTGTTATTTATTAGGAGTAAAGTTAAGGGGGTTAGTCTACTGGACATTATCAAGCTTCTGTTGTTCATTTCTTAGAAGAACCAGGATATTTTAGGTATAGTGTTTCAATTTCCTTAACATTTCATAAGAAAATGATGAACAGATGAAAGCAGTATTACTCGAAGAAGCAGATAGTTGAGAAGATAGACATAAAAAAAGGCCTCCATTAAGTTCACTGACTTAATGAAAGACCTCTTTAAAAATCTCATTAAATAATATCGGTTACTTTTTCGGACACTCTAGATTGAGCGAAGGCTTATAAATCCCTAAATATTAGGGTTTTTTAGTCTTTATTACATCATGCCGCCCGTAAGATGTTTGATTCTATATTTTTTATTAATTTACACAAACGATGATATACCGAGCTATAAGGGTGTTTTTTATTCCTGTAACCCTTGAGTCACAGCTTCGAGTGTCTCCATTCCTCCAAAGTAAGCTATTTTCCCTTCGCTTAAGTGAAGTAATTTATCTTCGCTCGATTGCTGGATCTTGTCGACTAGATGGGTGCTAATAATGATGATACTATGATAAGAAAGCCGCCTAAGAACGCGTTGAAAATAGAGCTGCTCCTCAATGTCCAAGCCTTCAAAGGGTTCATCTAAAATACAAATTCGTGGAAGATTTATGAGTGCCTGGATTAAACCAACTTTTTGCCGTTGTCCTCCAGAAAGATGGCGAATCTTCCTCCTTTTTATTTGAGTTAAATTGCTCTCTTTCAACCAATGTTCAACAGTCTTTTTTACAAGTTCCCGAGGAATCCCTTTATGATAAGCAATATATTTTACATACCTTTCCACAGTCATATCTAAATGACCTGTAAAATGTTGTGGGAGAAAACTAATGATTTTCCTAATTTCTTCAATATCTAGTTTTCTTCGGTACGTCCCAATCTGCTCGTCTCTAACTAATAATGAATAATTGATTTCCCCATGTCCTGGTTGGATCGACGTCGTGAGTAGCTTCAAAAGCGTACTTTTTCCAGCTCCATTTTTTCCTACAACATACGTAATTCCTTTTGTAAATGAGCAAGTAATACGGTTTAAACGTGTTGTATCCCCCGTCGAATATTCCACATCATTTAATGCTATTCTCATTTCAAGTTCACCGAAAAACGTCTCTTTAATACAACACTGCTTAATAAAAGAATGGAAATTCCTAAAATAATCATATTCACTGTCAGAAAATAATCATCACCAGGTGCTTGGAACAATAGCTTTTTCTTTAATAACACTTGGCTGAACCAAATAAACAGTGTAATCGACAACCCTATTTTTTGCCCTAACCAAAATATCGTAACAAAACCTATTACTCCAAAAAAGAAAACAGGTATAAACGAACTAACCAAATACAATATTGTACCTTCTTTTCCAACAACAAAAAGACTTAATGGCAGTGTCAAAACTAATTGGAATCCCATCACAAACATAAATCGGGTAAATATTTGTTGAATCACTGGATAATAACTTAACGATTCAATGATTTCATTTCCTTCATTTTTAGGACGGAACGAATAGCCAATCACTCCAATGACAAGAAGGGTAATCCACTTGATCCAGCTCGAAAATCCAGTCATGGCGTCCGCTGAATTTTCACTAATGGTAAAAGTGATTGCAATCATAAGAAGTCCAGTTAACAGCCAGCTTGTCGTTCCATAGAAATTCCATTGTGATAAAAACATATTCACTATTTTTGATCTAGTTGAAAGAGAATTTTGCGTCGTTTCTAGCTCTAGGCGCAAATCAATCGGACTTTGCTCCTGCTCTATATTTTTAATCTTTTGAATCAGATCTAACGTCATTTCTCTCGTTGGTTCAGGGGCAGTAAATCGATCAAAGTGAGTTTTCCATTCTTTTTCTAACCTCGATAATTCTTGATTTTCACTCAATTCCCTCAGCCCCTTTCCGCTCATCCGTAACTAGAATATTTTCAAGCTGCTTTAACCCACGCGTAATTCGCGTTTTAACAGTATTTATAGAAATATCCAATGCCAATGCTATTTCCGAGTATTTCAAACCTTGATAGAAACGTAAATAAAGAACTGTACGATAATCAAGTGAGAGTTGATTCAATGACTCTACCATCCATTGACGTTCAAGCTGATGATCAATAATATGATGAACCCTGCTTTTTTCTTCAATATCCTTATCTGTCACATATTCGAGACGAGATGTAGGCTTTCTCCAATAATCTTTACAAGTATTGGTCGCGATTTTATACATCCATGGTTTAAATTGATCTGGAACGAACCCTTTAAGTCCTTGCTGATAGATTTTCAAAAATGTTTCTTGAACAATGTCTTCCGCCAATTTTTCATCGTGCAATAATCGGTATATATATCCATACAGAGGCTTATGATAGCGGAAAACAAGTGTATCGAAAGCTGTGTCTATCCCAAGCGACAATTGGCGCATATATTCTTCATCTTGCATCCCTATCCCTCCGTTTCAAGCTGACCTCCGATTGATTTTAAAAATAGCTCCTACAGTACATATTACTCCTAGTCCGATATAAAACAATCGGTTATAGATAATCCAGCGGTTTTCCACTAATAATAATCCACTTTCTCCGCTCACAAAACGTTGAACACTTCCATATATAAGTAAAATCGCATTTAATTCACGCAACAACGCACCGCCAAATAGGATCATCATCCAAAAAAGAATCCCGGCCATCAATCCACCAAGCGAATGGTTTCCTATCATCGTTCCGAGAATGACAAATCCTCCTAAAGCCAAATACACTGGAATTGTAAAAACGAAGCCTTGCCATAGAAATTTGCCATATATAAATACTAAAGGAATTGTGATGATACTCGTTACTCCGAAAAAAATAATCGCAGAAAACAATGCCTTCTCCAATAGAAATTTCCACTTAACGACCGGATACGTAATAAGCTGATTGAAAAATTTCGAATCCAAATCAATCGAAAAACACCATTGAATGATAAATACAAACCATATTGTTGCTGTTTTTTCATAAATAAGGCTAGATAAATCATCTATCTCATACGTCCCAGAGTTGTATATGATAATCCCGATAATTGGAACTAGCAATATAGTCATTAACGAATATATCGATGAAAACCATAGCTTTATAAATAGTCGAAGTCTAATCAAGAATCCTCTCATCTTCTTGATTCTCCTTCGTATTGCTTTAATGCTGATTCCATGTCAAAGTCCTGCTTGTTATCAAGTTCTGTCCAATAATGAAAAAGATACTTTATAACATCTTTAAATTGTTCAGAACCTTTTTTCTCATAGCTTTGCAGCAAATTTACAACAGTAAGATCCTCCCCTTCAACCCACCAGTTCGATTTATACCATTCCGCAAAACTAACTTGTTCTTGCAAATGATTCGCAATCATCCAAACCATTGCATCAGATAAAATATGAAAGTCTTGATTATTACCAAAAATATCTTCCCGGGTTAATTCATTCTTTAGTTCATACGCAATTTCAAAATCATCTTTATACTCGCTTTTCAGCACAAAAAAATCGTGATTTGCACTATATTGTGTAAGATTATAATAGTTATCACTCAATATATAAATAACAGAAGGACTCATCGGAACTCCGAGCCAATCTTCCATAAAACTCCATGCTTTTTGATATCTTTCAATTACTTCTGTCGCACCTTTTATAACTTCAGGATGTGCGACGACTCGAATGTGGCCAACCTTCTCTTCCTTGAAATTCCCTCCCAACAAAGATAGACCGTATTGAGAAGTTCCTTGAAACGTATCTTCACTAATCTCCGGAATCGTTAAAGCAAGAGGAACTTTTTGATTTTCTCGCGTAATATTAACTGTGAATTCCGTAGGAAAATCCTCAACAAGCCGAGCATTTCTTAATTCGAATTGGGCATAAAGGTTATTATGCTCCCGAGCAATCACAAGAGGCCTCTTCCCGATTAAAGGATACCAACCCGCTTCTTTAGGAAGATAAATTCGCTGATTTTTTATAAAAGCTTGTTCAATATAACCATCATCACGGTATTGTAAAATTTTTCCTTGATAATGAACGTTTAAGTCAAATTCTTCACCCGGCTGAATCATTTGATCGAAGTGAAGTGTTATAAAATCTTTATCTTGTGAACAAGTAACTGATTTTGCACTCGAACATTCCTTTATCTTTAACCCATGGTATAAAGTAAGAAATACATCATTCACTGCCTCATTACCGTTATTTTGTACTGTTAAGGTACTTTGAACATTAATTTGATCATCTGCTTGAAGTTCCACACTTAAATTTGTTTTTTCCATTGAAAACTCATATGGTTGATCATCATTATTATATTCGTAGTAAGAATTCATCCATTTGTAATATGATTCATCGTCGTCCCCTTGAAACGACTTTACATATAGTTGCCCCGTTGTAACGTACTGTTTAAGCGCTTGTTCATATTGCATGAAACGTATTCCACTTAACACAATTGTAGGAATGATGAAGATTGTAAGAATAATAGGTATCATCTTTTTTTCTTTATTACTCCTACGATAGCGCCGGAACAATAATAGAGTTACAACAATCACTGCGATTCCCAACAACACAATAGCACTTTGGTGCAAAATTGAACTTTTTAACACATGGTGAATCCCCCATATACCCTCATACGGCGATCCAATAAACATATAATCAAATGGAGTTAACAAGTGAAACTTCGGATTATCCCATTTATAGGCGTGTCCAACATAGTCAAAAGGAAACATTAAACTTAATACTAAAATAGCTGGAATGAAAAGATACGCAAACATTGATTTAATCAATATCGCAAATAAAAAGCCAATGGAAATGAGAAGAAAAAAAGCTCCTTCCATTTGAATAAATACGTAAACAATATTTTTAAACCAATCTCCTATCGTCATTGACGCACTCGCAAGCCATAATGCCTGCACGACGATTGTAATGACAGTGATACAAAGACCATACAATTGGGTGATCAGCCATTTTCCTATAATCCATTCCATGTTCATTACATCGTACGTTACTACTAATTGTTCAAAATCACTTTCCCGATCTTTACTCGCCATATAAATGGCAATCAGGCCGACAATGAGAAGATCAAGCAGCAGTATCCAAATAAAACTTTGATAAAACACAGCAGCACGTTCTTCATAATGGATAGGCTGAATTTCATACGAGATAATGACATATCCCCAACACAATATATTTACCAGTAGTGGAATGGTCAAAAATTTATTTCGTAGTAAAAGCAGCCCTTCGTTTCGAAAAATGGATTTCATTACGTTCATGTTAACACCCCGTTTATAACTGCCATATAACCATCCTCTATTGTTGGTTGTACGGGGCTTACTTCACCTTGCGGTTTTTCTTTTGAAATGATTCGAAAAACAACCCGATCCTTTTCTTTACGACTGGAAATAATGACATATTCTTTTTCGACTTGATCATATTCAGAAAAAGGCACCGATAACTCCCAAACTACTTTTACTGCCTTCTTAGCTAATTCTTCAGTGGATCCTTGGAAAAGGACTTCACCTTGATATATGACCGCAACATTTTCACAACTGGATTCGATATCACTAATGATATGTGTTGATAAAATAATTGAGTGGTCCTTACTCAATTTTTCTATTAAATTTCGAAAACGAATCCTTTCCGAAGGGTCCAGTCCCGCTGTCGGTTCATCGAGAATGATTAATTTCGGATTTCCGAGTAAAGCCTGGGCGATGCCAAGCCGCCTCTTCATTCCCCCAGAGTAGCCTTTTATCTTTTTATTTGCTTGTTGGACAAGGTTGACTTCCTCCAGCAACTTTTCTACCTGTAGATTTCTTTCCTGCAGATTCGTTACACCCTTCATAGAAGCAACATAATGAAGAAATTCCCTACCCGTAAATTGGGTCGGCACGTTAAAATGCTGCGGTAAATAACCGAGCAACTGACGCACCTTGTCTCCCTCTTTCACTAAATCATAATCGTAAATGGTTATTTTCCCTTCATCAAACGGAAGGATTGTACTAAGAATCTTCATTAAAGTCGATTTCCCTGCTCCATTCGGACCGAGAAGCCCGAATAAACCCGTTTCCGTATGTAGATTAATATTCTTTAAAGCTTGAAATTTACGATATCTTTTCTGTAATCCTTCTATTTTTATCGTCGACACCTATTTTCTCCTCCTAAAAAACCCTCTGCTCCTTTCACGTACTTAATAATCAAATTGTTTCAGAAAAAATATTTTTTTTCTAAACGCACAAAAATGATATTTCATTAAAAAAAATTTTTGTTTCCCAAAACGTAACCAAAGAACTGTAAAAAAGAGGCTTCTCAAAAATTCACTGAATTAATGAGAAGCCTCAAAAATGAATAAAAATATTAACAGAATGTTAGCGTAAGAGAAAAAGCTGCCGTGGGTTTTAGCAAACTAATGAATCAATTCATTCAACTATAAGCATAAAAAACATCCTTCACTAAAAATATCATGTGATGGATGTTTTTTAATAAATGTTGCCAAAAGCTAACTAATCTTCAAAAATCCTTATAGCACAAGGGTTTTAGAGATGGATTACATCATGCCGCCCATTCATTTTTTTTAAACTATTTAATCATGCATAGGAATGAATGTTTGTCCAAATCCCTACACTCTTCATTTCCTTATACTCAGGTTTCCACATAGCCTCTTCAATAGCAGTCTCAACATCTTGGATTTCCGCTCTTGCAATTCCTTCGTATATGGCAGCATTGACTACTTCAATGGCTACGTATTTTGAAACTTCATGAAGATTTTCAATGGATGGCAGCAGGGATGCTCCAGGTTTACTGGAGTCAGACATTCTTGCAACCGCATAAGCAGCAGCTGCGAACATTCCTTTTGAGAACACTTCAGCTTTTGCCACAATGGCTCCAAGGCCTAGACCTGGGAATACAAATGCATTATTTGACTGGCCAATTTCATAGGAAACACCGTTGTATTCTACATTGGCAAACGGGCTGCCAGTTGCAATTAGAGCCTTGCCATCTGTCCATTTAATCAGGTTTTCCGGCAACGCTTCTGCCAGTGTAGTTGGGTTGGACATAGGCAAGATAATAGGACGCTCAACATGCTTTGCCATTTCTCTTACAATTTCCTCCGTGAAGGCACCGGCTTGTCCGGAAGTACCAATCAGGATGGTTGGCTTCACCCTCTGAACGACTTCCATTAATGAAATGATTCCATCCTCATTCTTATCCCAGTCCTTTACTTCATCCATCTTTCTTACATAAGGCTTCTGGAAATTCAGAACATCTGGTGTTTCATCCGTTAGTAACCCCCGATAGTCGATAGCCCAGAAACGCTCATAGGCTTCTTCTCTGGTCAGCCCTTCTAGAATCATAGCATCAACCATTTGGTCAGCGTTACCGATGCCGGCAGCCCCTGGTCCAAAGACAACAATGCGCTGGTCCTTCAGAGATTCTCCTGTTACTTTCAAAGCTGACATAATTGCAGCAAGGGTCACTGCCCCTGTTCCCTGGATGTCATCATTGAAGGTAAGGATTTTGTCACCGTATTTGTCTAGAATCTTACGCGCATTCACATTGCCAAGGTCCTCCCAGTGAAGAAGTACCTCTGGAAAGAACCTTCTTGCAGTCTGAACGAATAAATCAATAAATTGATCATAACGCTCACCGCGGACACGGGCGAATTTGTTGCCAATATAGATAGGGTCTTCGATCAATGCTTGATTGTTCGTACCAACATCCAACACGACTGGCAGAACACGACTTGGATCAATACCAGCTGCCGCTGTATACACGGCAAGCTTACCAATCGCAATATTAATACCGCCTACCCCTTGGTCCCCAATTCCCAGAATACTTTCTGAGTCGGTAACAACGATTAAATCAATGCCATTATTGGGCTGTCCAAGATTATAGAACGCCTTTTCCACGCCCTCAGGATCATCAATGGAAAGATATAAACCTCCTGGACGGCGGTAGCTATGGGAGTATGTCTGGATAGCTTCACCGACAGTAGGAGTGTAGATAATCTGTAGCATTTCTGCTAAGTGTTCTTTCAACAGTCGGTAAAACAGAACGACATTGCGGTTATATAAATCATAGAGCAGCCCGTTTTTGAACAGATTCGTGGTCCGCATTGAATATTGCTCATAGGCCCTTTCCGCCTGCTCATCAAGTGTGAGCACCTGGGGCGGCAACAGCCCGACGAGTCCAAGCTCTTCCCTTTCCGCTTTAGTAAAAGCCGTTCCTTTATTCAAAAAAGGATTAGAGAGAACCTCTTTTCCTTTTAATGTTGTAATAATAACATTCTCAGGTATATTCATGGTGTTTCCTTCTTCCTTTCTTAAAATAACTACTCGGACAATTACGGGATCATAGATTTCTATCTTTCCATGTTAATAACATTTTCCTTAGCACACTAGTTTTTTTAATTTAATGTCCCTTTTTTGTAATTAAACAAAGCAGACAGTAAAACTGGCTGACTGCTTTGTACTATCTTCCACTTTTCGTGTTTCTAAAATTTACGTTACTTTTTATCAGGCTGCCCTTGCAATCGATTGTTTCGATTGTTTCGATTTTTTCTTTTCGGACCTTTTAAATACATAGCTCACAATAATCGGACAGACGATGGCAGATATAACACATGCAGCTGCAACTTGTGCAGTAGCTGTAGGTGCTATGGCAGCAAAGGTTGGATCTGCAGCTGCAACAACTGCTGGTGTAGCTACAGCATTTCCTGCAGTTGACCCTGTTGCTAAACCAACTATAGGATTTTCTTTAAATAACTTCAAAAGTACGTAAGCTCCAATTCCAGTGAATGCAGCTATTAATCCTAGTAATATGCCAGGACCTCCCCCTTCTATAATAGTTGAAAGATTCATTCCCGCACCTAATGGGAATGAGAAGAATGGGATTAATAATAATTTACTGCTTCCAAGGAACTTTCTCATATCAGGATCAATATTTCCTAAAATCATTCCTATTACTATTGGAATTAATACTCCTACAAGTGTTTGAAAAGGAATTGAAGCAAGGCCGGATGCACCTAATGCAACTAATGTAAAAAATGGACCATCTTTTAAAGAAAATAACGCATATGCCCCTACATCAGTTTCGTCACCATACGATGAAGCAAGAGATGCATATAATCCACCATTAGCATTTAATAACGCTGCAAGGATTGCTAATGGTGATAATCCTAGTATTCCGGCAGGCCCAAAAAGCATTGCTACAGTTATACCTATACCAGCACCTACTATAAATTTTCCTGTTAATAATATTGCACCTTTTTTTAATGCCTTCGGTGCTAATTTGAAATTAATTTGTGAACCAATTAAAAACATAAAACATGCCAAAATTGTTGATGATGCTTCTTTACTGAATAATGCGGTTGTAAAACTACCTATTTGTAAAACCTGCGAAAAAAATGTATTCGTTAATACGCCTAGAAAAAGTGGAACAACCATCAGACCACCTGGAATTTTATCGAGCGTTTTCTTAATTGGAATTTGCATTTTAATCCTCCTAAAATAGTTTATTAATCTTGCAAAAAAGCGATTATTTTTTACTCCTATTTTCACCAATTTCTCTAATAACTGTAGAAAGCGATTCCAATTTCCTTTCAGGCTTTGCCATATTTTAATCAGCCTTTGTCTTGCTGCATGTCTATCATATTCTCATGTAAACCGTTTTCATAGATTATGAAAGTTTAATAATTCTTTTAATAAATAAAAAAAGTAAGCAGTTTCAAAAACTGCTTACAGAAAGTTTTTTATTAAGTGCTCTTTAAATTTGTTATATTCATGCTGGTATACTGGCCTTCCGACCGTCCCGTAGATAACCTTGACTTCAAGGATTCCTAAGTCCTTTAGGAAATTAAGATATTTTCTTGCCGAAACCCTTGATATTCCTACAACATTTGCTACTTCATCAGTGGAAAAGGGCCCGTCCTTCAATCCATGAATTGCATCCCATACCTGCTTTAAGGTATCCTTCGTTAACCCCTTCGGCAGTTCTTCTGCTATTACAGCTTCGTCTCTGTGTAAAAGTAAGTTATCGAGCTCCTGCTGACTAACCGAATCCTGTTTATCAATGAACCGAGTTTGCTCAAAGTAGGTAGCAAGTGCCGCGTTAAACCGTTCAAACTCGAAAGGTTTAATTAAATAGTCGACAACACCATACCTTAATGCCTTCTTAATTCGTTCAAGATCTGTGGCCGCCGAAATGATGATGACATCAATTTCAAGGTCATTTTTCCGAAGGTACGCTAACAGCTCTAGGCCCTGCTTTCCCGGCATAAAAATATCCAGAAGAATGAGCTGAATATCATTCTTTCCCAAAAATCGGATGGCTTCAGCTACTGAATTGACTGTTGCAGCTAACCGGAACCCATCAATTTTAGCAAGATATTGTTTATTGATTTCTGCTACCATCGGGTCATCTTCGACAATCATTACATTAATCATTCTTTTCATCCTCTGCTTTATAAGGTATATACACGGCAAAATTTGTTCCCTTTCCAGGCTTGGACGATATAATCAGATCCCCTTCCAGTCTTTCAATTGCCTGTGCCAAAAGATATAACCCGAACCCGCGGTTTTCTCCTTTCGTAGAGAATCCTTTATCCAATATTTTGTTTTGGAGTGAATTCGTCATTCCCATCCCTGTGTCTTTAACCTCGATTGTTAAAATATCCTCTGCATAATCAAGTTTAAGGCCGACTTTTTTGTTTGGACTGTCCGCAATTGCCTCCATTGCGTTATCGAAGAGATTTCCAATGATTGTTATCAGCTCATGTGTGATTTCCGAGTTTGCAGGCTTGGGAAGTTTACTTACACAATCAAAAGATAGAGAAGCACCTGATTCTCTGGCAAAGCTTAGTTTGCCAATTAAAAATCCAGCAAGAACAGGATCTTTAATTTTCTTCGTTACAAAGCCCATTTCTATTTCCCGGTGGTTAACCGTTTCACTCACATAGTTAGCAAGTGTATCATATTGTTCAGTTCGAACTAGGCCAAGGATGACATGAAGTTTGTTCATGAATTCATGTGCCTGGGCACGGAGAGCATCCGCATAGTTACGCACACCTGTGAGCTGTTCGGCCAAAAATCGGACTTCGGTTTTATCACGGAATGTAGCGATTGCTCCCACCGGCTCATTTTCCACAACCACCGGAACCCTGTTTACTAAAATGGCCACCCCATTCAGGTTTTGTTCTTGATCCAATTCGGTTTCACCCGATTTTATAATGCGAGTTAACCGTGTCTCTGGCAAATAAGCTTCAATGTTCATACCCATAGGGTCCTCTTCAAGCCCGGCTCTCTTAAAAAGCTTACTGGCTGCCCTGTTTACAAGTGTGATTTTCCCTTCTTGGTCGATGGCTATTATTCCCTCACGCACAGACTGAAGCATGGAACTACGTTCTTCAAGCAGCTTAGCAATAGCAAATGGCTCAAGCCCTAAAAGGGTTTTTTTGATGTATCTTGCCAGGCCCACTGCACCGATTACACCTATTAGAATTCCGATTAACGTCCCAATAACGATCCCCATCCGTCCTTTATTTACCGCCTTTGTAACGTTTTCTAAAGAAATTCCTACAGCAACCGCACCTACTTGTTTTCCATGTGAATTCTTTATTGGAGTAAATGCCCGCATGGATCGACCGAGAGTTCCCTTCGAAATGGAAACATACTCCTTTCCTTTAAGAACAGGCCCTTCATCTCCTCCCCTGAAGTGCTTCCCCACTTTACTGGGATCTGGGTGGGAAAGCCGAATTCCTTTCATATCCATAACGACAACGAAGTTAACATGGGTTTTTTCTTTTATTTGATTAGTTAAAATTTGTACTTCTTTCTTGTTAACTTTCCCTTCAAAAGCTCCTATCACTTGCGGGCTAATGGCAATCATTTTTGCAACATTTAAGGCTTTTTCTTTCTGTGTCTCTTCCACACTGGCGGTAATTCTTTTGCTTATTATTAAATCAGTTATTCCAAGTGATACAGCGACGACAATGCATACAAATATAATAATAATGGCTTGTAAACTTAGTTTGCCTTTCTTCATAATCTCCTCCAGATATTATCATAATAATAGTATGTATAAGACTTATGTATAAAATGACAAAAGACCGCTAAGCTCATAAAAGAGCTTTAAGCAGCCTTTATCATGAATCATCGAATTAGCAAAATGGCACCCGCCATAATTGGGGTGAGAACCATTGCACTTTTTAAAATTGGCAGTGGAACATTGTTGATAAATTTGGCCCCAATATAAGAGCCAATCATCGTCCCAGCAAGTACCTGGATCAAAAGCAAGACGTTGAATTAGTCCTCAAAATAGTAGCCTGACCCGCCAGCAAAAGCAATGGGATAAGCTAGCCCACCTTGGTCAGAGGCACCATACACCCTAGAAAGACATTTGTCCGTTTATGATGCCTGTCACCTAAATTCACTTTTGTTACACGGTTACAAAAGATTTCCTCGCTACACCTGTTTCTACGGCCGCAGTTGCAACAGCTTTTGCTACCTCATTTGCTACTCGGTCATCAAAAGGGTTAGGTATTACATAGTCTTCTGATAGTTGTACTTCGGAAATGAGCGAAGAAATGGCGTATACTGCAGCCTTTTTCATTTCTTCATTTATTTCTGTTGCTTGAACATCTAGTGCCCCCCGAAAAATTCCTGGAAAAGCAAGCACATTATTGACCTGATTTGGAAAATCAGAACGTCCTGTTCCTATTACTTTTGCTCCTGCAGCTTTTGCCTCATCTGGCATAATTTCTGGAACAGGGTTTGCCATTGCAAAAATAATCGCATCCCTTCTCATTGTTAAAATCATTTCCTTTGTAATTGCACCTGCAACAGATACACCAACAAAAACATCTGCACCGACAATTACTTCCTCTAAGCTTCCCTCTGCATTGTTACGGTTTGTCTGTCTAGCCATCTTTTCTTTAATTGGGTTCATTCCATATTTACGATTTTCATAAATTGCACCTTTTGTATCACATAGAATGACATCATACACACCAAAACGATTTAGCAATTGAGCAATTGCTACACCCGCAGCACCCGCACCATTTATTACGACTTTGATTTCGTCCATTTTCTTATCTACTAGTTTAAGAGCATTTACTAATCCGGCAACAGTTACAATTGCTGTACCATGTTGGTCATCATGGAAAATAGGGATATTTGTTTCTTTTTTCAAGCGTTCTTCAATTTCAAAGCATCTTGGAGCTGAAATATCTTCTAAATTTACCCCACCAAATGTCGGTTCAAGACGCTTTACTGTTTCAATTATTTCTTCAACATCCTGTGTATTTAAACAAACAGGGAATGCATCTACGTTAGCAAAATTCTTAAATAGAGCTGCTTTGCCCTCCATTACTGGCATCGCTGCTTCCGGTCCAATATTCCCAAGCCCTAATACTGCTGAACCATCTGACACGACGGCAATGGTGTTGCCTTTCATCGTGTATTCATATACTCTATTTCGTTCTTCATAGATTTCCTTACAAGGCTCCGCAACACCAGGTGAATACGCTAGGCTCAGGTAATATGCATTTTTAATCTCTACCTTTGCTTTCACTTCTAATTTCCCTTGTTTATCTCGGTGCATTTGTAACGCTTTGTCACGCAATGTTTTCATGATTGCCTCTCCCTTTTCAAGAAATATTACTTTCGACCCAAAAATTGTTTCAAAGCTTTATTTAAAGCCTTCCATGTTATTGCGCTCATTTCACCATCATCCTTAGAAGAAAACTACATACCCCAGTTGAAAACGTTTTACCTTGAAAGTACAATAAATAGAACCCAATCTTATAAATTATCAGACTACTTTAATAGAATATTTAATTAATAAAAGCTTTTTTGTAATTAAAAAAACCAGAAGTCTTTTCAAGCATGGTAATATCTTCACCAAAGCCTGTCCATGACTGGCTTAAAACATATGGCGTGAAGATTAGCAGCGTAAGAACCAGAGAAAAGGAAATGAAGCATTTTATTAGTTTTTGGGGACCTTATCCAGTCAGCCGTATTACTAAGAATATGTTTGAAGAAAGGATTTTGGAATTAAACGAAAAATACAGCCAAAATTATATGGATGGTATCATGCTTGTGAATCATGATTTTGCGAAAAGCTTTATCTGAAGCTGGAGTCGGTATTAAAGAAATATAACAACGGCTAGGATAGGAATATTAATATAACAATGTATATCTACGCTCATATAACCGCCAATATGGAAAAAAAGGCCTCCCAACAGTTTAGCAAACTGATGAAAGACCTTCTCTATTAAATAGCATTTTTATACCGGCTTGTCAAAACGAGGACAAGAAAAGTATATTATCATTTTAGATGTTGATATAACAAGGTTAAAACCCTAATTACATCATGCCGCCCGTAAGCTGAGAGTGTGTAATATCTTTAACGTGGTGTGCAAAAAGTACGGTATATCAAGGCTTTCGAGAGTCTAAGGTGTAACATCTTTAACGGAATTTTACCGTTTTTCACTTGAATACGTTAGCAAAATGTGAGCATTTTTGTTAACACACACAGGTTTTAATCATCACCAAGGTAAATGGTCTTATACTTCAAGCACATTTATTGCTCTATTGATAGCGTAATTAGTAAGGTAAGCTACTTCATCGTTATAAAATCCTGGTAGTTCGATCTTTTCCTAGAGGCAAGATCAAAAAACTACTGGCTAACTTTCGCTTTCTTCCCTTTGTTTCATGCTTTGTCTAAAACGATAAGATTCCCCATTTAGAAGGATATGAGCCTTATCGAGCCAAGAGTGCTGCGGTCAATTTTTCATCACCGAAAATCGATTTTCATTCTGTAAATTCTAGATTGATAGTTAACATCACATTAGCCCTTTCTTAACGGCCAGCAAAGAATTGGAATAAGAGTTCATTTTGATATTCGTTTTAGTGGTATTCTTGAACCGTCTGTCATCTAAAAAGTCTTGATACGCAAATTTTATCAACATAAAAAACCACTCCCTAATTTTTAGAGGAAGTGGTTTTTGCTATTCATATAAATTATTTACATCACTACTTCACAAAATGGGTGAAAAATAGCCTTAACTATGGGTAGCAGATGCCTCTTTTCCCTTTTTATAATAGGTTTCCATTACATCTTTTGGAACCATACTACCTCCTGTTGCCCAAGCGATATGTGTAACATTTTTTATTTTATTTTTTAAGTTGTTATTCTCTATATACTTTTGTCCAGCTTCATCTCTGAATAATTGAATTGGACCATGTATTCCAGCTAATGCAGAAGGTTCTAATTTAATATTTTCTGAGTCGGATAACATACTTAAAAGTATATATAACTGCTCATCATTTACAGTAAATGATCCACTTATTAGGTTTTCTAATGTTTTCCCTACGAAACCTGAAGCTCTACCAACAGCGAGTCCATCTGCATCAGTAAGGTTATCAATGCCAAAATCTTGTACCGATACTTTATCATGCATACCGGTCATTAATCCTAAAACCATACATGGAGAATGTGTTGGTTCGGCAAAGAAGCAATGTACATTATCCTTGAAAACTAACTTTAACCCAAATGTTACTCCACCAGGTCCGCCACCAACTCCACATGGAAGATAAACAAATAATGGGTGATTCTCATCTACAACTACATTAATTTCTTCTAATTGCTTTTTTAATCTATAAGCTGCAACAGCATATCCTAAAAATAAGTTAGTCGAATTTTCATCATCAATAAAGTACATGTTTGGATCAGCTTCTGCTTGTTTTCTACCTTCCTCTACTGCCTTACTATAATCTGATTCATACTCAATTACTGTAACACCCTTGCTTCTAAGGAGGTCTTTCTTCCATTGTTTTGCGTCAGCTGACATATGAACATAAACCTTAAACCCTAATTGTGCACTCATTATTCCAATACTAAGTCCTAGGTTTCCAGTTGATCCTACTGCAATAGAATACTTAGAGAAGAACTCTCTAAATTTATCACTATCCATAAT
>NZ_JBALPG010000043.1:0-16396 GCF_036965245.1 Neobacillus drentensis | reverse complement strand
ATCCATAATTGAATAATCATCTTTTATTGTTAGCATGTTATTCTCAATAGCTAAATCTTCTGCATGTTTTAAAACCTCATAAATACCGCCTCTTGCTTTAATTGACCCCGAAATAGCAAGATTACTATCACATTTGAGCAATAATTGACCTAGGATTTCTTGATTATATGTCTCTGCTATATTACTTTGCATATTAGGAATTGGTACAATAGGTGATTCAATAATTCCATTTGTTTTTTGTGTTTCTGGAAAAACTTTAGCTATATATGGAGCAAATCTATTTAATCTTTCCTCTGCATCTTCTACATCCTTCTCCGATAAAGAAATCTTTTTTATAGCAGCTTCAAATTTTTCATATTTAGAATTTGTCCAAAACACTTCGTCAGTTGAAATAATCCTGCTCATTAGAGGATACTTCTCTTCCCATTCCTTTATTGTTTTTCCTTGAATTGTCTTATTTTCCATACAAACCTATCTCCCTTCTATAATTTATCTAAAATCTTTCCGTATATTCATTAAAATATACAATTATGATATCTTGATTTTTTACATGGCAACTACTTGTGCTAAAAGTAATACCCCCAGAAGTGCTACAACCGATGCAATAAGGGTTGCAGCAGTAAAGCTCTTGAACGCATCTGGTAATGATAATCCAAGAAATTCTTTTACAAGCCAGAAAGCAGAATCGTTAACATGACACCATCCAATAGCTCCAGCACCAATAGCTAGAACGACAATTTCTGGACTCAGATGTGGATAAACGGTCATCAATGGAGCTACTATACCCGCAGCACTAAGCATGGCTACCGTAACAGATCCAATAGCAAGATGTAAAATCGAGGCTACGAGCCAAGCCAGAATAATTGGGTTCATATGCAATGATGTCATAATATTAGATAACTCTTTACCTAACCCACTATCAATTAAAATGGCATTAAAAGCACCGCCACCACCAATTATCAACAAAATGCCTGCGATTGCCTTAAATCCTTCCTCAGTAAGGGATAATAGATCTTTCATCTTTAGACCACGAGAAAGTCCTAGAGTATAATAAGCTACAAATACTGAAATAAGTAAAGCGGTAATTGGATTGCCTAAAAATGTAACAAGATTGTAAGACATAGAATCTTTTGTAAGATATATTACACTTATTGTTTTTGATACCATTATGAGTAAAGGTAATAAGATAGTAAATAAGGTAATTCCAAATCCAGGAAGCTTCTCATCTGGCGTTGGGGCTTTTACTTCTGATTCATTAAATACTCCAGTACTACACTTACGACTGATGAACTTAGCCCAGAGTGGACCAGCAATAATTGCAGTAGGTAATCCTATAAGAAGTGCATATAAAATAACTTTCCCAACATCAGCTTTCAGCATTGTGGTAATAGCAAATGCCGCCGGATGTGGAGGTACCATGGAGTGTACGACCATCAGAGATATAGCCAAAGGAATTCCAACCCTTAGTGGCGACATCTTAGCTTGTCTAGCAACAATGAAAATCAGTGGAAAAAGTAAAACAAAACCTACTTCAAAGAATACTGGAATTCCGGCAATTAAGCCTACAAGTGTCATAACCCAAGGCGCACGCCGTTCTCCCATAGTTTCCAGCATTGTTCGCGCTACTCGCTCAGCACCACCAGATACCTCCAACATCTTACCTAAGATCGTTCCAAAACCGATTATAATAGCAAGTGACCCAAGCGTTCCACCCACTCCATTTTCAATGGAAGTAAGAATTTTGGGTAGGGGCATACCTGTAGCAAATCCAACAAAAATACCCGCCAAAACTAGGGAAATAAACGGATGTATTTTAAGTTTAAGTATACAAAATATAAGTAATACTATTGATAAAAATAATACCAGCATCATCATTGCACCTGTATGCATTTTTATATCCATTCCTTTCGCTTCGCTCAAGGCACAAAACGTTGTGAAATTATGTCTAAAGCGATATTTGGGCTAATCTAGAGCCGTAGGGATAATAATTAACTACAAATCACGCGGAGGTGAGTGGGCTACTCCAATTGTGGAGTTCCTCATTTTTATATGTGTAGATTGCCTTTCCAAGCGCAAATAAGTGTGACTTTGAGCGCGCTGACTTATCTTTGGATAAACATAACTCGTTTATTGCTGGGAACTCAGTTTTTTCAGACTTATCGTCCCTAATCAATACTTTTCCATTAATGTGCCTACCATAGGAAGGTTACTCCTTTTTTAATGACAGAGATAGTGACATTTATCAACATATAAACGCTTACATTTTATGCAAAGTACAACCTTTTGTTTTATTTCGAAACAATAGATTACAAGATTCACAGTGAATTATTTTATCGCAATGGCCTCAATTTCTACTCTTACATCCTTTGGTAATCTAGCAACTTCTACAGCTACTCTAGCAGGATATGGTGCTGAGAAAAAATTTCCATATACTTCGTTCATAGCACCAAACTCATTCATATCTTTTAAATAAACAGTTGTCTTCACAACGTCATCTAAACTATAGCCACCACTTTCTAGTATGGCCTTAACATTGCTTAGTGACTGTTTGGCTTGTTCAGTTACACCTTCTGGGATCGTATTGTCTTCGGGGTTCACTGGTAATTGTCCTGAAACAAACGCAATCCCCTTGTTTACTACACATTGAGAATAGGGTCCAATAGCACTTGGTGCGTTTGTTGTATTGAGTATTTCCTTCATGTCTCCACCGCCTAAGTTTTTATAATTTTATTTTATTTCTTATTTTCAATAAGTCAATAATAATTTTTCGTCAGCATAATAATTTATTATTGATATGCAAAATTTTTGTTAAAAAGTATCATTTTTATTACAATAATTAATTTTTATATAGTATTATATTGTTGATACCATAAAATTTAAAACTTCTACCTTTTTTATCATGAAAAATATATGATATTTAGCACTCAGACTTAGAAGAAGGGACGTGACGTATATGAGCAAAATTATGGATTATTACAAAGAATTAGTTGGATTTTTAGGCTTGGTGATGGGTGAAAACTGTGAAATCGCTCTACAGGATGTAAGTGATGAAAAACATTGTATTATCGCAATTGCAAACTGTCATATCAGCGGAAGGAAAGTAGGGTCTCCCTTAACGGATCTTGCACTTAAGTTTATCAAAAGCGAAGTTTGGAAAGAAAAAGATTATATTTGTAATTATACGGGTAAAACGATGAATAATAAGATATTAAATTCTTCCACTTTTTTTATAAAAGATAAAGGGAAGTTATTGGGAATGTTTTGTATTAATATCGATAATTCCAAGCTCATTGACTTAAGCCAGGAAATTCTTCGTTTAGGTTTTGGCGGAGGTTTAAAATTACCAACAGAAGCCCCTACAGACTTCAGCACCGTTCAACTTTCACTTGATACCGTCCCTGTCGAAACGGAAAACTTCTTTGAAAATCAAAAAGACATCGTGGATTCTGTTTTCAAGGAGTTTTATGAAGAAAAACAAATTCCAACCGAGCGCCTGACACAAGAGGAAAAGATGGAGTTAATTGATAAGCTTGAAAGTACAGGTATCTTCAAGCTCAAAGGCTCGATCAGCCAAATTGCTGATAAATTGATGGTTTCTGAGGCAAGTGTGTATCGATATCGTTCGAAACTGCAGAAGATGAAGCATGGGATGGACTAAACATTATTTGAAAATACGGGAGGTTAAACGCCCCCTCTGTTAGGATAGATGTCGTAGGATACTTTAGTGTTATAGTTAAGTAAATAACACGGAGGTCGATCGATATGTCAGGGAGAAATAGAATACGATATTCGTAGGAATAAAAAGAAGCCATTGTTAAATGCATGATGCCACCAAATAATGAATCAGTGATGCAAATTGAGAAAGAAGAAGGCATCACTGAAGTGACATTGTACAAGTGGCGTAAGAAAGCACGCGCAGCTGGTGTGGCAACGGAGCAGGAGAAGTCGTTTCAGAATTTGGAGAAAAAGGAACTGAACTACATAAAATAATGATTCAATACAACGGTAAGGGTGGGCTTGGAGAAAATGCTAATTTTATGTTCCAAGATAATAAGTTACAAAACAAAGCCCAATATGGGGACTATTGGAAAAAACCAATAGTCCCTTCATATTTTGTTATTTATCGCTACTTAATCTTTGCTTTTTAGATTTTCTGAAATAAAGCAGCTCGTAGAACACTGGTACGATTACTAATGTCAGTAGGGTTGCCACTGTTAGACCGCCAATTACTACGACTGCTAAACCTTTTGACACAAGGGATCCTGTTTCTGGATCACCAAATAGAATTGGCACCATCGCACAAATTGTAGCTACTGCTGTCATTAAGATTGGTCTTATCCGGGTTGCTGCACCCTCAATAATAGCTTCTCTTATGATCATATGTTCCTCATTTTGTTTAACCCTGTCAATTAGGACAATAGCGTTAGTAACAACAATTCCGATGAGCATTAATGCTCCAAACAATGCGGTAGGGTCAATGGACACGCCTGTAATTAACAATCCTAAAATCGCTCCAATGGAAGCAAGCGGTAAAGTCATTAAGATTGCAATTGGTGTCCGTAAGTTTTTGAAGGTAATAACCATTATCAAATATACGAGGCCAATGGATGCCAGCATGGTTAATCCTAAGTCAGCAAAGTCGCTTGATTGTTGGTCTGTTGCCCCGCCTGTGGCAAGCTTAACTCCTTTAGGCAACTTAAGGTCTTTTGTAGCTTTATTAATTTTGTCCGATACGACTGAAAGTTTATCAGAATCTACAAGAGCACTTACACGCAAGTATTGATCGCCATCTTTATGAAGAATCGTACTTGATTGTTCACTTTTATCAATAGATGCAATAGTGCTAAGTGAAACAACACCTGTTTCAGTCATGATTTTACTGTTTTCTAAATCCGCCTTTGATGTTGGATTAAAGCCTGCATTCAGGTACACTACAGTGTCTTTCTCGTTTATTTTCACTGTTCCAATTGGTGTTTGATTCATTAGAGCATGAAGTTGTGTCGCTATCTGCTGTGTATTTGTCACATTTGAATCAACTTTTATCGTATAAACAGGTTTTGTTTCTTCTTGGTTGCTTGTAACCTTGTTTACCCCTTTAATTCCCTTGATACTATCCATTACATTATTGGATGCATCAATTAGATCTGGAGTCCTTTTACCAACAAGGTCTAGGGTAATTTCAGAGCTTGAAAAAGATCCCATCATAGAACCTGCTGAAACAGAAAGGTCCGCCTCTGAAAACTCATTTTTGAGTTTTTTAACGCCTTTCATAAATTTGTCCGCATCAGCGCCATCTTTCATGATTACTGTATATGTTGCTTCAGTCGGGTTGCTTACCTGACCCCATGCTGCTGCATCTGAATTTGTTCCAGCTTGAGTGATGAGATATTTATATCCATCAAGGTCTTGGACTTTCTTTTCAAATTCAATTGCCCTGTTTTTGACTGTATCTATTGGGGTTTGACTTGGGAATGTTAATTGAATCACTACATTTTCTGCATTTTTAGCATCAATGGCTCCCTTTGGCATGGCAAAATAAAGGCCAATGGATCCTACAAAGAAGATAACAGCTAGCAAGATCGGAATGAATTTATGGTTAAGGGACCATCTTAATACTTTCATATACCGCACTGGCTGCTTATGTGCAGGCAGCTTTGCTTTTTTCAGCATACCTAGACTCATTAATGGGACAACCGTTAATGCTACTACAAGTGAAGCAAGCAATGAATAGGTGATGGTTAATGCAAATGGATAAATAAAGCTTCTAAGAGAACCTTGAATTAATCCCATAGGCAAGAAAACCGCGACCGTTGTGAGCGTTGAAGAAGTAATAGCTGTCGCCACTTCTTTTACTGCCTCTAGAACAGTAGCCTTATTAAACTCTTTTTCTTGTGTTTTTCTAAAAATGTTCTCAATCACTACGATACTATCATCTACTAAACGGCCAACTGCTACAGCAACCCCGCCAAGGGTCAAAATGTTTAGGGTGATTCCTGATTTCCATAATAAAAATAGGGTAATTCCTAATGAAAGTGGAATCGAAATAATCGTAATGAAGGTTGAACGGATATTTCTTAAGAATAAAACAATGACGATTGTTGCAAAAAGTGCTCCCATTAAAACTTCTTTCATCATGCTATTGACTGAATGCTGAACCATGTCAGATGTAGCAAAAACAACATCTGCCTTTGCACCTGAAACCTCTTTAGAGATTTTTTGGGCTTCTTCTGTAATCTTTTTCCCAACGGTCACAGCACTTGCATTAGCAGCCTTTGTTATTACAAGAACTAGAGCTTCTTTCCCATTTATACGAGTAATGCTTTCCTGATTCGATTCCTGTTTCACTGTTGCAATATCGCCTAATTTTACTTTTGGTGCATTAGGTATAGGTAAAGGAATGGTTAGATTATTGATTGCTTCTATACTATTGATATTTCCAATAACCTTCAAGTTGGACATTTTTCCATCAATCGGCTTTTCTCCAATAGATACAGCCAAATTCTGTCCTTGGAGAACCCCCATCACTGATTGAAGCGGGATATGGGCAGCTGCCATTTTCGCATTATCCAATTGGATTACGACTCTTGGGTCTGTTTTCCCATATAAAGTAACACTGCCAATTCCATCTAAAGATTTAAATTTAGGCTCAATTTGTTTTGCAGCCTTTTCCATATTTTCTTTTGTTAATCCATTGCTAAATGTTAAAGAAACTTGAGCAATAGGAATTTGGTTTGTATTAAGTTGAACAACTTTAGGCTTTTGCACCCCTTCAGGCATGCTGATTTGATTGATATTTTCTTCAACCTCAGCCTTTGCTTCCTTCATTTTTGTTTTTGAATCGAAGGAAATGTTGATCTGTGAGTACCCATCACCTGTTGTTGAATATACATTGGTTTTTCCTTTAACAGCTGCTACGGCATTCTCAATTGGTGTAGTGACTTCATCCACCATTGTTTTCGAATCATATCCCTGCCCAAGTGTCACCACCGTAACTTGTGGATTATCCGCTTCTGGCAAGAATTCCATGGGAAGTGTAAAGTAACTTACAACTCCCATTACTAACGATAAAATAACAACGACTATTAAAGCCGCTTTATTTTTAAAGGCCCATTTTGTAAGTAAAGACATTTAATATTATCCCCCTTTATTTTCATCTTTGATTCATGGCACTTTTTTATTGTACTAGACTTCTGCCTGAAATTTATGTATTGTTTTAACAAAATGTTGTTTTTTTGTAAAAATAATGTAGAAACTCGATCCTAAATGACTATTTATCTTTTTTCAATACAATTTTGTAAAGGATTCAATATTCACCTCTTCCCAATCACATTTTAATTAAACTTACTTTTCTTCCTAAACCGTACTCTACATCTACAGTCTGTTTTAACGCAGTTCCACTTCTATAATTTACAAGTTTTCATACTTTTCTGTAACAGCCCCTGGCATGAACCTTATCTAGGTCCCAGGTCTTAGAACCGTAAGCCCGAATGATACGCAAATTTCAACGACACAAAAAACCACTCACTAAATTTTAGGAAGTGGTTTTTACTATTGATATAAGTTTTTTACATGACTACTTCTCAAAATGGTCGAAAATATGGGAGAGAATAGTCTAAACTATTTCCCATTTGAAAGGCTTAAAAGCCTTACATCATGCCGCCCGTAGTCTACTAGAGTGTAATATCGTTAACGTGAGGTGTAAAAAGCGCGGTAAATCAACGTTTTGGATATTGTTGGCTGTAACATCTTTAACGAGGATTTACCGTTTTTTATGGGATGGCGTTAGCAAAATGTTAGCTATATTAAGCAGAAACCACAAGGGGACGGTTCTCATGGCTTCACCCAAACCGTCCCCTTGGCCCCGCCAAAGGTGACTAATTAGCTTCCTTAAGATATTCGCTATTGTTCATTCCTTTGCCGCGACTCTTAATTTTATAGGCCACAACTAGAATTCCTAACCAAACTGGAGCAAGGTAAAGGGATACGCGGAAATCCGGCAGGAACCACATTAATACGATCAGCATTCCCAAATAAGCCAATGTTACATAATTGGAAATCGGGTAGAAAGGCATTTTAAACTTTAACAGCCTTGCTTCACTAGGGCCAATGATTCTTCTAAACTTATTATGAGTGATTAGAATCATTATCCAGTTAATAATAATGGCTAGAACCGCAATAGACATGACAATCCCAAATACTTGTCCTGGTAAATAGGCGTTTAAAATAACTGCTATGCCGACAATACCTGATGAGAATAATACGCAATAAGCAGGAACGCCTGTTTTTCCAACCTTTTTCAAGAATTTCGGTGCGTTGCCTTGTTCTGCAAGTCCAAAAAGCATGCGGGCATTACTATACAAGCAGCTGTTATAAGCAGAAAATGTTGCAGTAAGTACGATAATATTTAGAATGGATGCAGCAGCCGGAATTCCCAATTGTTCAAAAATCATTACAAAAGGACTTCCCTTTAAGCCTACTTTATCCCAAGGGAATAAAGTTACCAATACAAGCATGGAACCAACATAGAAAATAAGGATTCGGTAAAGCACCTGATTGATGGCTTTTGGAATCGTTTTATCAGGGTTTTCCGCTTCGCCGGCAGTAATACCAATCAGCTCGACACCGCCAAACGCAAAGGTTACGACTACCAAGGACAACATTAATCCTTTAAATCCCTTTGGCAGGAATCCTCCGTGTTCCCACAGATTCGAAAACCCAATCGCTTCTCCGCCATGTCCAAAGCCGAAGAAAATGATCGCAAGGCCGAAAAGAATCATAACAATAACGGCTAAAACCTTAATAATGGCTCCCCAAAATTCTATTTCGCCAAAAGCTTTTACTCCAATTAGGTTTATTCCGGTAATAATCAGGAACATTACAAATCCGGAAACCCACTGCGGAATATCAGGGAACCAATAGTTGACATAAATCCCCACCGCCGTTATTTCAGCCATCGATACAGCCACATAGCAGAACCAATAGTTCCAGCCGGAAATAAATCCTGCCATGTCTCCCCAATATTTATAAGCAAACGCACTAAACGCACCGGAAACAGGTGTATGTACAGTCATTTCACCCATGCAGCGCATAACAAGGAAAATAAAAAATCCGCCGAGTGCATACGATAACATTACCGCCGGTCCCACAAGCCCGATGGTTGATGCCGAGCCATAAAACAAACCTGTCCCGATTGCTCCCCCAAGAGCGATCAACTGGATATGCCTGTTTTTGAGGCCTCTTTTCAATTCTTGGTTTTCCCCCATATTTCCCACTCTCCAATTAGTTTTGCATTGTTTCAAACAAATAATTAATAAAGCAAATTTGGATCTTCAATAAAAGAAAATCAGGTAAGACGGACTTGAAAGAGGATCCTATAGGTAGACGTCCCAAAAGGTTGAATGACGGAGGTAATGCTTCGTCACTTGCACATTCAAGAATTTTACAGGCTAGCTTGTTTATATGTTTGATTTCCCCGTTTTCACTTACAGCAACGACCCCCTCACTAATAGCATTAAGAATCGTGTTTAATTTATGTTCACGAGATTCATAGGGCATATGATTTCGAAATGAAATCTCATTTACACCCTTTATTCCCCTTAAATCCTGCAGAAATGTTGATTTATTTTCCTCAACGGCCCGCATTTTGATAAACATTCCCTGATCAGGAATGACCTCCATGCTGATTTTATCGATCCCATTTTTCTCACAAACTTCGAATATCTCATATCCTAATCCTGTTCTGTCCTCAAAATCTATATTGATAATGATTTCATCTAGATTCATATGACTCTCCCGTTTAAGTTTTATTTAATACTTTGATTATACAAAGAACACTGCAAACGTAAAACTCAAAAAAGACCCTACAGATTGTCTTCCACAAGTAATGGAACGATAAGGACACAAGGATGAAGACACTACAAAAAATGTTTATTTGCATGAGACAAAAGAGATGAAAAAAGAGGCTTCCCAAAAGTTCAAAAAACTCATGGAAAACCTCTAATTTTTAGCCTTATTAAAGTTCAATGTTACCCTTTTCAGGGCATTGGCCAGAAACCCTATCAAATTAAGGGATAATGGAGCGTTATTACATCATGCCGCCCATTTAATACTCGTAACAATACATTAAAATGCATTATATAAACCCTATTAAATCAATGTTTTTTTGAATTCAACTTTATTAATAGTTATTAAAGATGAACAAATCCGGTCACTTATCGGTCATTAAATATATTAAAATACTGCTAATTCCTAATCTCTAATTACTAATTAATTCATGCATAATTACTATTGATAATTTGCATCATAACGTCTAACTTTCTTTTTCTTTCATGTTTTTAATCTTCGAACTATTTCCTTTTTGTCTACTTGAAAATCAGCACAAATGGCCAAATCTACATGGTAGGATACTTTTAAAATTCCCTTCCTTAAATTATCAGGTTTCAATCTTGGAAACTCACCTTGTACGTTGAAAATCGACTCTTTACGTATGGTGTATTTACCTGCATAAGCATATTCATGCAAATCTGAGTATCCAAAATCATCTAATTTGAAATTGAATTGTTGCTCCAAGATGGGAAAGCATTTTAAAAGCCCCTTTACTAGTTTAATCGCTTCCGGTAGAGAGATCCCTCGGTTTGGTGTTCTTTCTAGAGTTAAATGATAAAGGTACAGATTCGTTAATCCGGTTTCATCTAATTGCAGTTCAGTGCTAATTTTCACATGTTCAGATGTGTGATAAAGGGATGTTTTAACTTCTAGATCAATCTCGTGAAAAGAAAAATCATGATTAGCTCCTGTTGGACCTAACCATGCATCAACTACATGTTTTTTGTTAACATTCGCTTCAATTAATTCTTTCATTACAATCAATTCTCCCAACAAGCCTCTTTGTTTCTCTTCGCTCAATTCTGAACCGTTTTTTCTCTCTAAGAATTGTTGCCAACGATTTAAGCGTTGAACAAAGGAGGTAACAGCTGCACGCTTCTTTTTGACCTTTTCAACGGTTTTCATCAGGTCTATTGCAAGTGTTGAAAAAAATTCTCTATACTCTAACTTAGTTAGAGTTAGCATTATATCAACATATTCATTCCCTCTTGATGATTGACAAAACTCTACAATGTATCCTTTGGATTCAGGGACATCGTTTATATTGGGAACAATTCGAATTGGAACAGACAAAGTAAGTATTCGCTTTCTAGTATTAGCATTTAAACAAAGGTAGAGGTTGACGTCCTCTACCCATATACCTAATCGTTCTACAACACCGTCTGCTTTTTTCGTTCGAATAATTTCATACTCCATGTCCAACCATATTTCATTAGGGTTTGTTGGAATAATTGACATCACTTCAACTCCCTTTATTGTTTATGTAGTTTTGACATATACGTTTCGTTAGCCAAGTATTTTACTTCTGGCGCCCGTTCAGTTTTTGGAAAGCTAATTGCAAAACCAACAATTGGATCACACTGCTCATGTAGTATATAGGATGTGTCAATAATGTAAATCATCAAAAACCCCGAAGTTTCTGGTCTATTATAACGAACGTGCGGGCCGATAGGATAATTATACTTGTTGAGGTCTCTATCCATTTTTGCCTCTCTGTAAGTTCGAAAATCTTCTAATGCTTTCTCGTAATTTTCAGGGAAGAACTTTTTCATATCTAAAGACTCATGACGATCTATAATTAGATGCGCCTTTTCTATTTGATAAAGAGAGGAGTTCGATTGTATTCCATCCTTTCGAATTACCAACCCCACTTCTTCCTCTAAATTTCCAATTTTCATTCTTTTTACTTTTTTCCGTTTAACATTACCTTCTTCTTTTATGTATACAGTTTCTCTTGAGTTACTCATTATTTGAACAGTCCAATTAGTAAGATTACCAATTGATACTTGTTGGTTGATATAGGTTTGTAGTACCTCTGGTATTGTCTTCGTTGAATCCGGATGGTTTATATATCCAATAACCAATTCAAGAATTTTATCTGGACCAATACCTCCCCATTGATGATGTTCTTTATCATTAGGTTTCCCCAAAGAAGAAATCCACCTTTCAAAGAAGCGAAAATTCTTGGAGATTATCTCTTTGTCTTTATAAAAGAAGGTGTGGTCTGCAAGTGTTCCGCTGTAACTTACGGTTACTTCTTGACTAAATCTTCTTTTGTTTGGTGCTGTAATGTAAAGACCCTCAGGGTGCATACGGACTTTTAAGCCATATTTTTCGGGAGGCTCTCTCATTGACTCCATAATATCAAATTCTTGTTTGAGCTCTTCTTCTATACTAGCCATATGAACATGCGCACTAACAAGGTCTTCAGTAGTGTACAGACGGCATAAATCGATGTAGCCCTCTTTATAGCCGAAAAAACGCCCCATTTGAACGAGAGCATCACCTGCACTAGCAAAACGAAGCAAATAAGAGACGGACAAACCTTCTAGGGTCAATCCCCGTGATAATAAATCTCCACCGACCGCAATGACATTTAAACCACTTTCTTTGTAGTCGTCGTAATTTAAGTACTGTCTTTTTTTTGAATTAACTGAACGAACTTCAATAATTTGAGCCATATCGTAAAGGTGATTTTTAACATCTTTCCACTCAACGATTTTAATTTTCCGATCATTCACTTGTTGAACAATTTTGTTCGTTGTAGGAATAAAGTTCTCATTAAATAGCTTAAACAACTGAATATATACAGAGGAGTCTCTGTCTTTTAATTCATTCTTAATGGACCGCAATTCATCTGTAATCAAGTCAGCTACGTCACACTGAATGTTTTTGAATCTGGTAACGTGAACGAGCATAGTATTATGGTTATTGATTTGCCCTCTTTCATTTCGAATGCAGCAAGCTAGTAAAAACACCTTGATGGCTTCACAAAGACTTTCTGGTAATCCTTCGATTTTGTGGTCAATTTTATGTCCATGTGGTATGTATCTGTCGGCATCCTTTACGAAGGAAATAATCGGCAACGCCTCTTTTTTTTCGATTTCCTCTTCTTCATTTTCGGCTAAACCAAAAATTTCAGAAGGTCCATAATAATTGTTAGGCTTTGCAAGATTCACGATAAAATCCTTAGGAAACAAGCTTGGTCCATATTCTTTTAAGTTCTCTTTACTTGTTTCTTTCTCTATAAATACGTTGGCATATGGTGTTGCGGTATAGCCAACGTAAGAACTTTGGTGGAACATATTTAAAATCCTTCTAATGCTTCCATTAATAGATTTTACTTCATGTTCCTTTGCTGTATTTAAGGAATAGTAGTCGCATTCGTCATCAATTAACAATAAAGGGATATTGTCGAAGTAGTGTGCTCCCGTCTCCTTGTGTACTTTCGAATTCCGTTTTAACCAAGATAATACATTTTTTAAAATAACACCATTTTTTTTCACTACTAACAAGATAGTATCTCCACCGACCTTGATGTTTGTATCTGAAAGGATACGATTAAAATCTCCCTGGTGTTCGTTTTTTGTTAGTGAATGAACCACTGGAATTTCTCTTTTCCTTTTGGCTAAAATGCATAAAGACCCTTCCTCGCCAGCCTCTTCTTCTACAACAAACTCCCCTAAGATGCCTTCATTGATCCTCTTTTGAGTTTGAGTTCTTAAACCTTCGTCGTGGCCGGCTAAAATTATAACAAGCTTAACGCCCGCATCAATTGCTTTGCAGACCAGAGCGGTATAATTTGTTGTTTTACCACTTTGTACTGAACCTACAACCATCCCTCTCGTATCCCACGATCCAGGACTTGTAGGGTCACCTAATAAATCTAATATGCTGTCTGTTCGGCTATCAATTTTGGAAACAACGAGAGAAGGCAGTTTTTTGACATGCTCTAAAAAAGACTCGTATCGTTCCCAAAATGTCCATTCAATTTTAGGTTTCATTCTAATAAGCCAAGGCTTCTTCTTATGAGAATGTAGACTTTTAATAAAGCTGTCTTGTTCCTCTGCCCATACATTTATATTGGCCTCAAGTTCTCGAGCAACTCTACCTTTATCATATGAGGCATTTGGATCAATGGCTTTCGTCATGCTCTCAACTTTTTCTAAAATCTCTTTTTTATCTTTTGTTTCAAATATCCTTTGCTTTTTTAGATGATATGGAATAATAGTGAATAGATTTCTTAGAGCGATTTCGGTGTGGATTAAATCGTGAGTATTCACAAAAACAACTCCCCGTCCTCTTAGAATATTTTCAACATTATTCACTATTACTAATTTTATTAAACATGCACTTTTCACAATTTCTAAAGTAAAACGCTATTTGTGAATGGACATAATCAGAACCTTCGGTCAGGTTATCGATGCTTTAATTGTAGTTTTATAAAAAAGATTGATCATTTATAATATAGTTCGATTAAAAATCCTGTGTTGATATGCAGGATTTTTTTTGTTCCACAATAGGGCCAGATTGTTGAGGAACGCTTTCAATAAAATTGGATATTTATGATGAAATATAGAGTAGATATTGTGAAGGTTTTCACTTAAACTCCCATGAAAATAAAAACTGAAAAAGTGCATACGAAAATAGACCCAGAAAAACCAGTTTTAAAAAAAAGGCTGAGCCTCTTGAAGGATCGAATATAGAGTTGGCAGATGTATCGAATTGTCATACCCTTCTACTTAAAATGAAATAGGTAAAGCTGGCGCAACAACCAGAAAAAGGATTAATCTCCCATGAGTGCTACCCCTAAAGGGTGCGACAGTCGGTGGTACACCGTGGTCGTTGGAGTCAGACTAACGGATGGGCTCAAAGGCACCATAGTTCAAAGACCTTCTTCGCCAGCACTAAAACAGTATAGACTGCCTGATCCATTTTCATTCTCTGTGGTGCAGCGCCGGTTTTGCGCTGCATGGGTGGCTAACGGGCAGGATAGTTTAATAAAATCCATTTCCAATTATAGGGTAATCTGTTATAATTAGTGTAAAAATACACTGATAGGGATGATAGAAATGATTAAGTATATATTGATTAAATTTATTTTAATCGTGTTGAGTTTTACGTTCCTATTAACCCTTTTATCCATTTTAATTGTCAGATTTAACATTAATGGGCGTGACGACAAGAATATATTATTATATTTCACAAGCCCACCATCTTGGGTATTGGAAGATTATTCTGTAACACTTAATGTTATTTACATATCGACGATTATTTTTTGGTTTGTTATTGGTATTTTTCTTGATTTTACTGTTACCAAAAGGATACATAAATTTTTTCAGGAAAACTTTTAAAACGTATTATGGAAAAGATGCAATTATTTTCTTATACAAGTAACGGATGCTTTACTTCAATAAGGAGTAAAGTCTTATTCAAGTAACGTAGCAGTATAGCATTCCTGTAGGTCGTTATTTTTCGACTTTGAAAAAAATAGGGCTCCTCAGTAAGATATGAGTATAGACATCACTCTAACTCAAACTTAAGGAGGAACCTATTATGAAGTTTAAAATGCAAAACAAACAAAATCAACTAATAGAAAGAATTTCCGTTAAACATCTTATTATCGGTGTGGATATAGCTCAACAATTTCATGTAGCTCGAGCTGTTAATTTCCGTGGAATTGTGGTCGGAGATCCACTCACATTCAAAAATAATGACGAGGGATTTTCTAGTTTACTAATATGGATTAAAAATCTACAAAGATTAAACAATCTTGATGAAGCTATCGTTGGGATGGAGCCCACTGGACACTACTGGATTAACCTATCAAAATGGCTGGATAAACAAAACATTGAGGTAGTTACTGTGAATCCCCACTTAGTAAAAAGAAATAAAGAGAATCGCGACAATACTCAATCGAAGAGTGATAAAAAAGATGCCCTCGTTATTGCAGATATGGTGAAAAACGGCTATTATTCCTTTGTTCGTCCAACATCAGAATCATTTGGGAAACTTAGAGTTCTTATTTCTAACCGTGATGTAATTGTTAAACGTCTCGTGATGTCTATTAATCAAGTAAATCGATGGGTGGATGTGGTCTTTCCAGAACTGAGACAAGTGTTTAAAGATGTTACGTGCAAAGGGGCTATCGCAACCCTTAGGCTATTTCCTACACCGGATGAAATATCTTCACTTGAAGCACTAGATGTCATGAGGGGTTGGAAGTCTTTAATGAAACGACAACCAGGACCCAAGAAGGCTCAATTACTAATCAATCTAGCAAAATCCTCTATTGGGACTGGACAAGCTCTGGATGCTTATAAATTCCATTTAGAACAATTATTAGAGGAATATGACCTCGCTGTAAAACAACTCGAAAGAGTTGAAAAACAAGTGACCGAAGTATTAAATAAGATCCCATTCGCTAAGAAGTTACTTACCATAAAAGGAATTAGTGAAATTTCTTTAGCTGGCATATTAGGTGAGGCTGGAGACCTAAGTAACTTTTCTC
>NZ_JBALPG010000042.1:0-8936 GCF_036965245.1 Neobacillus drentensis | reverse complement strand
AGTAAAGGAGTTCATTTTATGTATCCTAGTCATATGCATATGTATACTAACAATCCATATAGTCAGGAAACTAAATATTATTCAACTCCATCCCAACTGGAGAATTATTATCATACAACCATTGATGAAAGACAATTTGGAACATCTTTTCCCCAAATGGGACCACCACAAGGACCACCTGGGTTTCCACCACCAGGTCAAGGGCCAGAGGCTGGACAGCCAACTGCACCACCGCCATCTTTTATTCCAGCACAAACACAACAAGCACAAACCTTTGCAGTGGATCCAGGCAGTATTAGAAGATGTTTATTCAGATATACGTATGTATGGCTAAGAAATTTTCAGCAATTTTGGTTTTATCCAACATTCGTTGGTAGAACCTCTGTCGCAGGGTGGCGTTGGACTGGAAATAGATGGGTATATTTCGGAATAAGCTTACGACAAATTCAATCGTTTACTTGCTTTTAATAAGAAATTATTTGGTAATGAATCTAACAATCATGATAAGCAATAAATGCCAAAAGGTATAATTACTTAAAAAATGAGTGATTTATACCTTTTTCTTGTTAAACTAATTTGGTTTTAATGTAATTCAATTTATAAAGTAAGACAAATACAAGTTTACAAGTCTAAACCGTAAGTGTATGATATGAAGGTACTTTATCCATTATATTTAAAAGGAGTTGATATTTTTTGAGTAGTCGAAGTTGTAACGAACCTGATCCCAGGTCGTGCAGAGGGGAAGTTAATAACGTACCATTCCTCAGAAGGTTGATTACAGATAAAAAAATCAGCTCTTTGCTATGGGTGGGGCAATTTTGACTTCCTCAATACAAATGAGGAGGTTATATTGATGTTGAACATTTATTTGACAAATGAACAAGGAATACTTGAAGAAACAACAGAAATTACCAAAGGATGTTGGGTTAATCTTATATCACCTACGGAACAAGAGATTAACGAAGTTGTTAATAAAGCACAAATCCCATTAGACTTTCTAAAAGATCCATTAGACGAAGAGGAGCGGTCAAGGATTGAAAAAGATGATGATAATGTATTGATCATTGTCAATTTACCTCTAATGTCAAAGGACGATAGTGGTTTAGACATATATGATACGATCCCATTAGGAATGATTATCGCTAACGGTTGTTTTATAACCGTTTGTTTGAAAGACAATCCGATTTTTCACATGTTTGTTCAGAATAAAGTAAAGCAATTTTTTACATTCAAAAAAACAAGATTTTCATTCCAAATTCTTTATTTAATTGCGACTTCGTTTCTTAAAAATTTAAAATTAATCAACAAAAAGACAGATGAAATTGAAAAAGAATTACATCAGTCAATGAAAAACAAGGAACTCTTTACGCTATTAAATTTGGAAAAAAGTTTAGTTTATATCACGACTTCTTTAAAATCAAATAACATCGTAATGCAGAAAATGTTAAAAAGCAATTACTTAAAAATGTTTGAAGATGACAAGGAACTGTTAGAGGATGTAATTGTTGAAAATCAACAAGCTATAGAGATGGCTGAAACGCATTCATCGATTTTAAGTGGAATGATGGATGCTTTTGCATCAGTTATTTCAAATAACTTAAATATTGTAATGAAATTTTTGACATCCTTTACTATAATCTTAGCTTTACCTACAATGGTTGCAAGTTTTTATGGTATGAATGTTCCACTACCATTTCAACATTACAAGTATGGATTTTTGATCGCTATCGTAATTTCCATCGTATTAGCCAGTTCTACTGCATTAATATTCTGGAAAAAACGATTCTTCTAATTGCTTTGAAAAGCCTATGGTTCTTTTGCTAGAACCATAGGCTTTTTTCTTAAGGTATATTACTTGAATCAAACCTTACGCCATATTTTGTATCAGATTTACAAAAGTATTCATATAATGAGAGATTGAATATGAATAACAAAACATTAGGTGTTCATAGCTAATTCCATCCTTGACAAAAATAAAAAACACGCTATTTATATTTAGCGTGTGAAGAATCTAGAAAACATTATTTAATTCGACTGTATGTTCATTTGACTTGATAGGTTAATTCTTTTTAAGACACCATACTAAACAATTCGTCAATTTGATTAATTAGCATCTCCAAAAAATCCTCATTTTCATACGAGTTTAATAAATCCTTTTCATTTAGGATATATATTGGTTTCTCTTCCTTTGATTTAGCATGATATAAGGGAGAATCAACAACAGACCACTCACCATCTTTCCATATGGCGATTTGATTAAAATTTCCTTCTAAAATAACTTCACAAAAGGCATCTTTTCCCTGTAATTCCAGGTCAATGTCCAAATTTATCCCTCCAAATAAGAGTTCACATTTATTATATATTTAAATGATAAAAAAGCAAATTTTACTTAAAATAAAAATTCAGTTGGAGTATTATTGTATGAATTGAAAATTGTTTTTATTAGCTTTTATTTAGTTATAGAGTGTTTTCGCTCCTTAAAAAAGGGTTGAGGAGACTTAAGTTTTTGTGTCGCCATCAGTTCCATTACTATCTTCGTCGTGATTATGTAAATTAGATTCTTTGTGTACACCACATTTCGCATCTTGCGTACTGTTATCCCAGCTACTCATATGTTATTAGAAGGTGTTTCAGTGGAGTTATTCCTTGTTCAACTTATTAACCTAATATCCTTTTGGATTTAGCTTGTTAAAGGATTCTTAGCCTTAATTAGCTAAATCCAAAATGGATAGAATTAAAAAAAGTTGAACAAGGATAACCTTAAAAACTTGACCCGATGGCAAAAACGCATATGGAGGTAAACAGTCTGAAATACGTGGTTGTAGGATTCCTAGTTATTTATTCAGTATTTGATTCACTTACATGGTTAGCTTCACTTCTCCAATTCAAATGAAAAAGAAAAGTAATTCATATCTTAATAAGTGTTATAAACGTTTTCACATGTTTCAGCTGTAGGTTCGTAAAAACAATGGTTTTTGTATCTTCCTACAAATGGCTGATCGTACCAGGTTTGCGGACAATCACCAGGAGGTTTAAAATACCACAAACTGAATTTTCCTGGCCAGAACCTTTCTCCATCAACAGACCGACGGGCTAAACGTTTTTCTTGTTCTCTAGCTCTTTGATAAAAATAACCATGCTGTACTGCTTCAAATGCATGAGGCTGATAGACCATATCCGGGATCGTTCTTATTCCAATAAAGTCACTACAATTTGCCCTTATTCGGTTTATTCCTACGTTCCCAACAAGCAGCATCCCTTGTTCTCCCTCTCCTTCAGCTTCTGCCCGAAGTAACCTTGCTAAGAGGTCAATATCTGAACTTGTTGCTTTTACTACTGCCATCCAATTCCCCCCTGCTTGAATCCTCTGTCTGACCAATTAAGTACCAATTATTTATTGCTAAGGCTTACAAATATACTCCTATTTAAAATTATATGTCTTATTACAAAATTTAAGTGCTTGTTTTGAGTAAATGTTAAAGAACAATACGTATATGAATCCGGCAAATCATATCCGAGGCGGTAAAAGATTAGTCTTAAATAGGTGAGTACGACAAAAATGGGGAATCAAATGTGTAAAGAAAGATGACATCCGCCGTTTCTGACCGATGCCTTTAATGTTATGACCCGCATATAGGTTTTATTGTTGATTTTTTAATAGAGAACACGCCATAAGTAAAATGTCGCATACGCTTGCCAATTGGCCCACCTTGATGCAAGCTTTAAGAGTTCTTCCTTTGTAGGCTTTTTCTTTGAACCGGTTAGATGTTTGATGGAGTTATGCAGTCCTACATCATCAATCGGATAAGCTGAGGTAAGTCGCAAGCAGCGCATCATTACATAGTTCGCTGTCCAAGGACCAATCCCGCGGATTTTAATTAAACTTTTTTCAGCATCTTTAAGAGTATCCATTCCAAATAATTTTTCTTTCGATAATTCCCCGCTGGCCATTAATTGGGCAATGCCAATAATATATTCACTCTTTTTTACGGTCATTTTTATATCTGCCAGATCTCCAGGGGATAATTTAGCGATTTGTTCATAAGAGGGAAAAACCCAATAGTTCCTGCCACTCTTTTCGATAGAATCACCAAACTTTTCGACAAATTGTCTCTTTAAAGTATAGGCAAATGCTAGATTAATTTGCTGACCTAAAACTCCCCAGCAGAGGGCCTCAAATAAATCAGGGACGCCGATTAATCGTAAGCCGTGAAATTCTTGGACAGGCCAATTAAGAAGGGGGTCTGCTTTTGCCATTTCGTAAAAAGGGATTAAATCGCGATCAAGATCAAACCATTCACGAATGAATCTGATAACCTCTGAACGCTCCGACTGAATAAGAGGTTTAGATTCTTTTAAAAAATGAACAATCATCTGATTATGTTCATTGACATTAATTTGGACTAAAGTACGTTTTTTGCCAACAACAATGATCCTGGAAATAATTTCATTTTCGACCTCAAACATACATTCATTCTTGTTCCGCACTAAATAGCCAAGATTTGCTTTTAGATTAAAATCTGCCGGCAATTCAATAAATATTTCTCCATTAGTGTCTTCCAAAAAGTCATTCGTTTTTTGTACTTCTGACACATACATCCCTCCAGCTCTTTTTCTACTTATTATTGCAAAAAATAATTTCAATATCTTGCTTTTTTATCCCGAAAACCTACATTCTGTTAGAACTGGAGCTATAATAATTGAGAGGTGGTCTAAATGGGAATAGAGTTTCAAAAGAATCCTTGTGATGGAATCATGACAGATGAAAAATGGCAGGCCATTATCGGCAACGATGCATCATACAATAATCAATTTTTTTATGGTGTAAAGACCACGAGAATTTTCTGTAAACCATCATGCAAATCACGAGTTCCTAAAAAAGAAAATGTTCGTATTTTTCAAAGTGCTGAAGAAGCACTAACTGCGAAGTTTCGTCCGTGTAAACGCTGTAAACCCACGAATGAACGCTTACCAGAAAACGAATGGGTTGCACTAATTACAGAATACATTAGTAGAAATTATAATAAAAAGCTCACGCTTGAAACATTGGCAGAAATTAGCCATGGAAGTCCTTATCATTTGCACCGGACTTTTAAAAAGATTATTGGCATCACACCAGTTGAATATATTCATCAGCTTAGAATAAATATGGCCAAAATATATTTGCGTCAGTCGGATCGATCGATTGCAGATGTAGCGAAGTCAGTAGGAGTGTCAAATACACCCTATTTTATTACACTATTTAAAAAAATTACGGGCCATACACCCGCACAATTTCGAAATGAGAAATCGGAGGAATGGCAAAATGAAAGCACAAAATAAAACACCTATATATTGGTCACTGCTCAATTATAAAGATTGGAACTTATATATTGCGGCAACAAAGAAAGGGCTATGTTACGTAGGCTCACAAAATAAGCAATTTGAAGAACTGTCTGTTTGGGCAGAGAAACGGTTTCCGGACAGTCCTCTAGTAGAAGACAGGGAGAAGCTATTGTCTTTTGCAGCTGAACTAATTGAATATTTTGATGGGAATCGCAAGGATTTTACTGTTCCATTTGATTATCATGGGACGGAGTTCCAAGTTGCTGTATGGAACGCACTTTGTGAAATTCCGTTTGGAGAGACTAGAGTATATTCCGACATTGCGAACCGTATCAATAAACCAGCAGCAGTACGTGCAGTCGGAGCGGCAATTGGTGCTAATCCAGTGTTAATTACTGTGCCTTGTCATCGTGTTGTCGGAAAAAATGGCTCACTTACCGGCTATCGCGGTGGATTAGAAATGAAGACACGACTCCTAGAGTTGGAGCGGCAAGGTTCAACTAGTGATGAATGTAAATGAATGAACAACCAACTACATTTGCTCGAGTAAGCGTTGTATTATTAATATGCTGCCTTTCAAGAGTATAATGAAAGTGAATACAATACAAGGAGGGACTCATTTGAAATACATAAACATCGCAAACACTGATTTACAAGTATCTAACATGATTATGGGTAATATGCGTTTAACACAGTTATCTTTGCCTGAAGCTGAAAAGTTAATCCGGACAGCATTGGATGAGGGGATTAATTTCTTTGACCATGCAGATATCTATGGGAAGGGACAGTGTGAGGAGATTTTTTCCGAAGCGATTCAAATGAATTCCAGCATACGTGAAAAAATGATTCTGCAGAGTAAATGCGGTATTATTTCCCCGGAAGGCTATTTTGACTTTTCGAAAGAGCATATCATTGAGTCTGTTAACGGTATATTAAAGCGATTAAAAACTGAGTATCTAGATATTTTGCTTCTTCATCGTCCTGATCCACTAATGGAACCTGCGGAGGTAGCTGAGGCGTTTGAAGATCTTCATGCGAGCGGAAAGGTTAAGCATTTTGGTGTATCAAACCATAATCCAGCCCAGATTGAACTTTTACAAAAATACATCCCTTACAATCTGGTGGTAAATCAACTTCAATTCAGTATTGCTCACACACCAATGATTGACTCGGGTATTGCTCTAAACATGAAGAATGACCAAGCGATTAACCGTGACAGCAGCATTTTGGAATATTGCCGTCTGCATGATATCACGATGCAAGCATGGTCCCCATACCAGCACGGCTTCTTTGAAGGTTCGTTTTTAGGTGATGTAGAAAGGTTTCCAAAGCTGAACGAAGTGGTAGACAGTATTGCCGAGAAATATGGCGTTACGAACACAGCCATAGCTACTGCCTGGATTACTCGTCATCCAGCTAACATTCAGGTGGTTCTTGGAACGACCAATGCAGAGCGAATGAAAGACGCTTGTAAGGGCGCTGAAATTAGATTGTCAAGAGAAGAATGGTATCAAATATATAAAGCTGCAGGGAATATCGTACCTTAATAATGATGGTGTGGGAATTCTTGTCAATAGGATGAGGATTTACCACACCATTTTTATTTAAAATACATTTAAAACAACTGGCGGTTTACGCCTATATTTTTATCAGATTTGCAATATTAAACTTTAGGAACAGTGAAATAAGGACTGTTCATTTTTATAAACGGAACAGGATAGATACGAGTAGATGAAATCTGCAGATCTATCCTTTTTTCGATGAAAACAAATGCCTAATAGAAAAAAGAAAAATGGTAATCATTTTTAAAATTCAATTGACAAAATATTCAAATTTATTATAAGATACTGGTATTACCACTATCAATAACTTGTAATACCAATTCATTTTGGAGGTCAATTTGAGTAATGGAAAAGGAACGTTCTTCAGATATTATTGAAAAGCATTTGTGTAAGGCTATTCTGGCTGGTGACTATCCAATGGGAAGTCCACTCCCTTCGGAAAGGGAACTTGCAAAAGAATTCGGGGTTGGTCGTCCTACAGTTAGGGAGGCACTACAGCGGTTAGGGAGGGATGAATGGATTACGATTAGGCAGGGACAGCCAGCAGTTGTAAACGATTATTGGCACGATGGAAATCTAACCACACTTGCTCATATTATCCAAAACCATGATATTGTTACCGATGACTTTATTGTTCACTTGTTGGAAATAAGAAAATCACTGGCTTCAACGTATGTTCATGATGCAGTTGAATGGAATCGGCCTAAAGTGGTTGCTTTGCTTGCTGATTTAGACCAATTGAACGACGATTCTAATAGCTACGCTTACTATGATTGGGATTTACAGAAAGGCCTAGCAGGTCTTTCACCTAATCCGGTCTATTTATTGATTTTAAACAGCTTCAATTCCTTTTATATAAAAATGGCTCAGAGATATTTTTCAGCGGGGGAGCATAGAAGAGTATCACTTGAATATTACCAAGACCTTTTAGCGGCTTCATTAAATGGAACCCCTGAAGAAGCTGAAAAGATTACAAAAGAGACGATGGAGAAGAGCTTGATGCTTTGGAAGAACCGTTCAGAAAAAAACTAGGGTGGAGGCGATTTAAATGAAAGACAAGTATCTAAAACAATTCTTTTTATTTCCAGATATTTTTGTTATGAGTCTCATTTTCCTCATTTGTTTTGGCTTTATGCTACCTCACTTGTCGTCATTAGGGACTTGGGTCTCTTTTGTATTGGGAATTGTAGGCTATATAATAAGTGAATATTTGACACATCGGTTTCTCTTCCATATGAAACCGCCCAAGAATGCATTCTTTTTAAAGTTGCTTAAACGAATCCACTATGATCATCACTCAGATCCTAACAATTTACATCTATTATTTTTGCCACTCTGGTATAGCCTGCCTAATATCATCGTTGTTGGCGGAATTGTTTACTACATTACAGCAAGCCTTATCATCACGAATGCCTTTATCACAGGAGTTATTCTATTTCTACTATATTATGAATGGGTACATTATCGAGCACATCGCCCATTCCAGCCGTTATCCCCCTGGGGCCGCTGGATGAAAAAAATCCATTTATGGCATCATTTCAAAAATGAAAATTTCTGGTATGGTGTAACGAATCCTTCTATGGATATTATCATGGGAACCTTTAAAGACCAGAAAGAGGTTGAACTAAGTAAAACCACCAAGAATCTTGAGAAACGTAGTGATCAGGATTTCCATTTATAATGAGCGGGGGTTTTTTGTAAAATAAATGAAGCAATGAATTATAGATGAAATAACCGCACTGCTGCTATTCAGAAAAACGAATATGCCAATAAAAAAATTGTGCAAACATGCCTTAAAATGAGAAACCGGTAAAATAGAGGAGTCTAAAACACGGTATTTTACAAAACTTTGAATCCCATGATATATAGAAAACGGGCTGAATTTCGGATTCAGCCCGTTTTAATATTGTAAATTGTGATATAGAATTTAAAAATAAATATGGTTAGGAAACAGATTTTTTTGGAAGCATGTATTCTAATTCGGCCAGCTTTTGTATCTCCATATATAATATATGATGTTCTTCCATTTCCTTTATTCTAAAGGAATAA
>NZ_JBALPG010000041.1:0-42522 GCF_036965245.1 Neobacillus drentensis | reverse complement strand
GTTCTATATACTCAGCTAGTTTTTTTGAAAACTTAAATCTTCTAACAGCTTTTGTAATAAAAAAATGACAATCCTCTTAAATAAATAACAAAAGCTTAGAGAACAGTCACTATCACTGTTCCCTAAGCTTTGGAAATCTACTATTTATTCTAAAATTCCTACTTTATCAAAACCACTGGCAGCAGCTGCTGCTTCAGAACTTCCTTCACCATAAAGGTCGGCAGCTGATTGAATGATTGCCATTCTGGCCTGACTAAAATTAGAAGTTGGGGTTAAGTAAGTAGTTAGGGCTCGGTAGTAAATTTTACCAAGTTTTTCACGTCCAATTTCCTGTGCCGTTTGGTAGGCAGCATGGTTGATGATGGAGGAATTAATGTGAACTCCGCCATTATCTAAATTACGTGGAAGATCATAGAACTCATTCATATGAGAAGGATATTTCCCTTTTCCATTTCCATATGGTACATAGGCTGCATTCACTGAATATTTACTTGGATTACTTAAGCTGCGCAACGATTCTCTGCCGCTAGCTTTGGCACCGGGACCCATAATATCTTCGCCAATTTCCCAATTGGCATCATCGATTAATGCACCAAAGATATCAGAAAAAGCTTCGTTTAGTGCCCCAGACTGAAAACGATATTGTAAATTAGCCGTATTCGTCGTAACGCCATGTGTCATTTCATGAGCAGCTACATCAAGGCCAGCCGAAAGAGAAATCATGAATGAGCCATCTCCATCACCATATGTCATTTGACGACCATCCCAAAAAGCGTTGTTATAGTTCGTTCCAAAATGAACAAAAGATTTGATGGCCATGCCTTTATCATCTAACGAATTCCTGCCGTGTTCATCAAGGTAATAGTCGTAGACCTTTTCTGAATTATAATGAGCATCGACTGCAGCTCGGTCATAATCCGTTTTGAATGATGCACTATTACTAGTAAATAATGAACCTGTTGGTGCATCATAGGTAAATATTCCACCTAAGCCTTCATGGGCATAATCTGCTAATTGAAAGACTGTACCTTCATTAGGATTTTTACTTTGAGATATATGTAGAAGTCTATGTGCTCCTAATACTCCTGTCCCATTTCCAGTTTGCGATTTGATATCATCTGCGTCCATTATGGCATTATATTGATCAATGACCTCTCCTGAATGTGCATCCACAAAGACAAACCAGTTTCCAGGCTTTTCACCCAGGAAGTTGACATTAACTTTAAAGGCTAAATTATATTTCCCCTCAAATGGATAGACTACAAGTTCAGTTGTGGGATCATATTGCAATTGAGCTGGAGCCTCAACAGAAGACTTCGCTGCCTCCAATGCCTTTTCACTGCTTACATCTGGTGTTATATTTAGTGATCCTTCATCTACATCCTTGTTTACGGAACCATTTACCGCGACTACCTCATTCTTTTCATTATAGTGGACAATAACTTCAGCACCTTCTACCGGTACTCCATTTTTGGTTTGATTAAAACGAACATGTGTCATACCGAGATTATCTTTTAACGCAGTTTTTTCTTTTAAAATCGTCTTGGGATTACTGATTCCTATTTTATTTTTCTTTTCTTCTAAATAGTTAAGGGCATCAGTCGCATTACTAGTAGTGCGTTTTTCTACATGCTTCTCTTTAACAAAAATCGGTACATTCGCATTTTCATTCCATTTTTGTATAACGCTTGCCTCAGGTTGTTTAGCTAGTACATTACTAAATGGAATGGCCCCTGCTAAAAGTGCTGTTGATAACACAACTGGAATAATTAACTTCTTCTTCAAAAAATTACCTCCTTAACGTAAATTAAAATTAGTATAAAACTAAATATTCATAATTGCATGATTAATTAGAATTATCTTATTACAAATTACTAGTTTCGTTAGAAAGGCATTTTATATGAAAAATGAAGGACAAATACTCATAAATTGATCATTTATGTTCCCTGAGATAAATCCAGCGACCTATTTTAAGGAGAAAAATAGGTAAAGAAAGAACTATTAAAAACGGGACTTGTCTCCCAGTGCATTAAAGCTTAAGAACGCAGGAAAATCCCTGAAGCATATAAAAAGCCACTCTTCATAAAAGCGGGTGACTGACCTGATTCGAGCGTAAACTCAAATAACATTAAAGTGCTAGATTTATATTTAGATTTAAAAAGGAATATAAGGATAATATTCTTATTTGTCTAATACATTTTAAAATAGAAAGGAGAGGATTTTTTGTATCAAAGTGATCGCATTTTTAATGCAAAGCCGCACCTGATCACACGTAGTTTAAGTCCCGAAAACCAGGAGACTCCTATTCATTTTCTAAAAGAAAATGTAACTCCAAGTCCTTTAACATTTCGAAGAAATCATTTTCCATATCCTGCGATTCCGATTCAGCCTTACTTTCTAACCATCACAGGTTATGTAAAAACCCCTGTTACTTTACATTACAATCAAATCATCTCTATGCCCTCCCGAACCGTGACCTCCTTAATAGAATGTTCCGGAAACAAGCGGGCTTATTTCGAGCCAAAGGTATTTGGTGAACAATGGACAGAGGGAGCAATAAGCCAAGGTGTATGGAAGGGGGTACCGCTCTCTTATCTCCTATCCTTCACTGAAATCAATGCCGGAGCACGTGAAGTTGCTTTTCTAGGGGAAGATTCCGGACTTAAGAATGAAGAGCGCGTTCATTTTGAAAGAAGTCTTCCGCTTGAAAAAGCGTTCGAGCCTAATGTAATTGTCGCATGGGAACATAATCAGAACCTGCTTAGTCCAAAACACGGTTTTCCATTTCGATTAATTGTTCCAGGCTGGTATGGGATGGCATCAGTGAAATGGTTAAAAACAATACGTGTATTGAATCATCATTTTTCCGGTCCTTTCCAGTCAAATGACTATGTCTATTATCCTCATAAGGATCAAGATAAAAATTCATTTCCTGTGACTACTAACCGTGTTAATTCCATCATTCAACAACCGCGTGACCTGCAAATCCTAAAACCTGGAATACATGAGATAACTGGCTTAGCTTGGACAGGCGAAGGCGTAATTACTTCTGTTGAGATCAGTTTTGATAATGGAGAAACTTGGAAAACCATCCACCTTCATGACACACCTCAAAAATATCAATGGGTGAAGTGGTCTTGTTCCTATGTTTTCGAAAAAAATTACGAGTACAACATCATGGTACGTGCCTTTGATTCATTTGGCCGATCACAGCCTGATAAAGCATTCTGGAATCGTAATGGATACGGATATAATGAAGTTTCAATGGTTAAGATACAAATAGAAAAATAGCTTTCGTTTCTATGTCAATCTAATTATTTTACAAAGGCTTTAATTAGCGGACACCAAAGACACCACGGTGTTTTTTTGTTTGTAAAACTATATAGGAAGAATAAAAAAATTGTTCTTTTACAGTAGAATGGGAAAAATTAATTTGAGGAGGTGTTTGTGCATGAAAAATAAGGAAAATGAAGCGATTGAGGCAAATCAAAAAATGGATGATTTTTTTTATGATTCTGGATACAGGAATATTAAAGGAGATTCTGAAGTAGATACTGCAAATCTGGAAATTCAAGAGCAGTTTTATGGACCTGACAAAGAAGACCATTCTCTTCCTTTTCATGTTGATATCAACAATCCCCCCATAAAAAAGTAAACAAAAGCCTTTTTTGTGCTCTTTTGCATAAAAAAGGCTTTCCATTTTGGAGATTCTAGACGATCGTGAAACGTCAGCTCCATTGACATTTCGAAAAAATCATTTTCATATTCCTTTTGAATATTCTACTTTCTAATCACAATATCAAAGTAAAAAATAACCATGCCATTATTTTTCCAGCATTAATTTTAAAATGAGTTCATCTGTTTGATGTGTACCTTCGTTTCCAAGTTTACAGAAGCTTTCAATACTTTTTTCAACATCATCGTGAATAAAACCATCAGTTGATTTTATTTCTTGATGATTAAGTGCTAATAGAGCTGACTGGACAGCAACATTTGAACACGTTGAGACCTTCATGGCACAGCCGGCCTTAGCCCCATCACAAATCATTCCTGATACATTGCCAATTGTATTTTGAATCGCTGCCTTAATTTGCTGAAGACCTCCATTTAGTAAATAAACTATCGCTCCACTCGCCCCCATCCCGGCAGCGGTTACACCGCATAATGCAGAAAGACGGCCAAAATTAGATTTGATATGAATGGTTATTAGATGGCTAAGGGCAACAGCTCGAATCATCTTTTCCTCGGATACTTGCAGCTTTTCGGCTGCGGCAACAACAGGAAGTGTAACAGCAATACCCTGATTTCCACTCCCGGTATTCGCCATCACAGGAAGTGTTGAACCTGCCATTCTCGCATCTGAACCTGCTGCGGCAAGGGACATTGCCGCAGTGGCCAAATCATCAGATAGAATTCCTTTTTTTACATTTTCTTTTATCGTATTACCAACATTTAAACCATAATCTCCAGAAAGCCCTTCTAATCCAATAATTTTATTTAATTCGATACTCTTTCTTACAAGAGCTAAATCGTTAAGGTCCGCAGTTAACACCCATTCATATATTTCATCAATTGTCAGGGCTTCCAATTCCTCTTCATCGGTTTGAATTCCGATATTCTCACATCCGCCAAGATACACAGCATTCCCATCTACTTCGATTAAGGTGATATTGCTATGATTATCAGAAATTACCACCCTAGAGGTCTTCTGATCTGTTTCTACAATGACTTCAATATAAAGTCTTTTTGGTGTATCCGCTTGACCGGCAGTTACTTTACCTGCTTCAATGAGATTTAATGCCGTCCGTTCATCCTCTTTAGTGAGCCCATCTAAAATTTCTAATTTTTTATTTGGATTCCCAGCAACGGCTCCAAGGGCAGCTGCGAATTCAAGACCTTTTGCTGACATTCCCGGAATCCCAACTGATTTTGCATTTTTAATAATATTTCCGCTTGCTTTAACACTTATTGCCTGAATTTGACCACTTGCATTGCTCTTTGCCGTTGCTGCTGCCAATGCAATTGCAACTGGCTCTGTACAACCAAGTGCAATTACTAATTCTTTTTCTAAAACGGCCAATATTTTGTGCTTCCCCATTTCGAGCCCCCTGCTTCAAGATAACGTTTCTAACATTTTATCATAATAGCACCTTAGTTTTTTAGTCTTTTTCTTTGCTTATATATGATCCTTGATTCTCAAACTTTTATGAAAAAATGTTATACTTGCTTGGGATATTCATACTTAACAAAGCAAGATTAACATCTTAGGAGAGTGTTTTATGAACTACAAGGTTGTCATCTTAGATATAGACGGAACCATCCTTCCACATGGAAAATCAATTAGTCATCCCACAAAGGATGCGATCCAGCAGTTAAGAGATAAAAATATGAAAGTTGTCATTGCTACGGGGAGACCCCCTTATTTTTCAGGGTCAATTATTGAGGAAACAGGAGTAGACTCTTTGGTCTTTTTTAATGGTGCCTATGTCTACCATGAAGGAAAAGAGATTTACAAGAGTGCAATTGAGAAACAAATATTATATAAGATACATCTTTTGTCTAATGATTATCATCATCCACTTACTTTTTTAGGTGGTAGGAGCTTTAAAGCTACTGATTTAAGCCATCCATTCGTATTGGAGGCGTATCTCCAAAATCCATGGAAGCCTGAACTTGCGCCGCCTCAATTTTGGATGGAACAAGATATTTATCAATTGTTCCTTCATTGTGATGTAGAGGAAGAGGTAACCTACCAATCAAAGATTCCGGAATTAGATTTCAGAAGGTGGACCTCTATTGGAGCTAGAACATGTGATGTGAATTTAACCAAATCAAACAAAGCAGTGGGTCTTACAAAATTATTAGAAAAACTCGGCATTGCTCCTGATGAAGCAGTTGCATTTGGGGATGGTCTGAATGATATTGAAATGCTTTCTTTTGTAGGAATGGGAGTGGCCATGGGGTCTGCCCAGGATGAAGTGAAACAAGCAGCCAATATGGTCACACTTTCCGCCGAAGAAGATGGAGTACGATACGGTTTAGAACGTATTGGTTTAATTTAACTTATCGGCATTTCCAAAACAAAAAAGGGTTCATAAAATCAAAAAGAAAACACAAAATAAATAGTAGCTAATCGGCACATATTAAATAAAAAGGTTTATTTATCATTGGATTTTCCTACAATAAAAACGAATTTCTGGGATGTAATTTTCTATTTCAAGTACGTAATGGAAAGATATTCATGATTAAACATTGAGGATGAATCGTAATGGAAGAGGTAGTTTATACAATACTCCGCACAGTCGTATCCATCTTAATCTTAATGACTTGTTTTTTATGGTTTGGAAAACAAATCAACTCACATATTAACCTTTATAATTTTGCATTTTCAATTACTTTAGGTTCTTTTATTGCCAACATGGGATTTGATTTAAAATTAAAATTTTTGCCTATGCTCACTGCTTTTTTTACACTAATTCTGCTCTTTTTTTCATTTTCTCTTATTTCTTCCAAAAATAGGATATTTCGAAAATGGTTATCGGGTAGGCCTACTGTTGTCATTGATAAGGGAAAAATCCTCGATTGTAACATGAAAAAAATTAGGTATACCCTTGATGATTTAAATCAACAGCTGAGAGAATTGGGAATATTTGATATAGTTGAAGTGGAGTTTGCCATCTTGGAAGTGAGCGGAAAGTTATCTGTTATGAAGAAGACAAAATATCAGAATACGACGAAACAAGATTTTAATCCTACTATAAAAAATAATGATGTCATCATTCCGAAAGAGCTCATCATGAATGGAAAAATGATCGAAAAGAATTTTAACGCTCATCATTCCAATAATTGGCTCATTAACCAATTAAATCAAAGAAACCTAGAGCTTAAGGATGTTCAATATGCCGTCATTTCCTCTACAGGTACTTTATTTATTGATATATATAATGATAAATTAACCTCGGCTATCGATCTTGAATAGAAGCTGTTTTCAATTACCGCAATCACATAAATTTATTAAGAATACTTTGACTAAAGTAAACACTCGAGTTTTCCACCAAGGACAGCCAAGCCAGAAAAAGGACTGTGAGTCCGATCATCACAGTCCATTCAATGTTTAATCTTTTATTAGGTTTAAAGGTTTGCTATCCTGACTAACCATTTCCTTTTCTATCTGCGCTAATTTTGCATCAATGGTGCTGCGGTGGAAGGAACTGTTCACCTTCTGTTCTAATCGGTCTAGATAGTTTTCAATGTCCTTAAACTTTGAATTAGATTGTGGTGAGTATGAATCAGATTCTAACACTTGGTTCATGCCGAGGTTAGCACGTGTTACATTTTCTCGGCCCATTAATTCCATCCGGCGAAGATGCATATCCTTTAATTTTTGTTTCATTTCTTCATGTTTTCTTTCTAATTCACTTAACTGTTCGGATACTTGTGCTAGTGAAGCTTTTAGGCGCTGCGCACGCTCTGAATATTGCTGATGCTCTGTTGCTGCGAATTGGCTGATCTCTTCTTCCCCTGCTTTTAAGGCAATTTCCGCTTGGTACTTTCTTTTTTCGGCTACTTCCATTGCCAGGATATACTCTCTAGTGAATTCATCCTTTAATTGGGATTGACGTTCAACTAATTTGCCAACCTTTGCTGTTTCCTGCTCACATTGGCGAAGGTATTGATTGAGTTTAACAATCGGATTTTGTTTTTCTTTTTGATGAAGAGTTTCATTTAAATCAGCAATGATGATATCTTTTATTCTTGTAAATAGGTTTGTCATGTTCAAATTCTCCTTTTATAATTAATATTTTTTTATTTCGTTCCATTGTTTTTCAAAACTAACAAATGGATCCGTTTCAATTTTCGAAGCCGCCTTTTTGTTCCAATTTTTATAAACAAGATAGAGCACATAGGCAGCACCCACTCCAATAAGAGCTGGTATTTGGAAGATCGTCGCTGAAAGTACCATTAAGCCGATGATAATTAACCCGATTTTCCAACCTGTTGATTCCGTCTTTAAAAACTGTTTAAAAATGAAATATAGAATCGCCAGACTAATAAGTAATCCAACAATGGGGCCAATCGTTTCGACTAAGATGATCGCTGCAAGGCCACCAGCTAAAAGTAAACCAAATTTTTTCATTTTATTTTCCTCCTTTATATTGCTAATCAATTATTTTTCCTTATCTTGATTCCATCTTACCTTTTTCCAACACGTTTCATAATTGCGCTTGAGCTTGATTTTTCTATCGGACCTGAGACGTAGCTGATGCAGGACTAACAAACTGTGAGTGGTTCCAGTGACAACATAGAAAAAGGACCACCCCTAAATTGGTTAGTCCTTGAATTAACATTTATTAGATTCCATTGCTAATTCCAGAAACAATAGAAGAAACAATATGCCGCGAATCCCATTGTCCTTCGGAAAAAGCCACAATTGGGTATTTTTTCGGAAAGATCTTTTGATTAATTTCCTCGATCGAGCAACCTTCCTTGTAAAGATGTCCCACTTCACCGGATAGATTCTCAAGATAATCTAACTTTTGCTTCATCATGCTTTTTCCATTTTGGATGTATCCAGCATGAGAGCAAAACAGCGCTTGAAAATCATAGGTAAGCAGCCTGCGAATGGAATCGATAATGATGGGAATAGATTCACTGTCCATAATGACTTTCGTTTTCTTAGTTACGAATAAATCACCTGAAAACAATCGGCCTCTTTCTACATCAAGAAGAGCGACATGATCATCAGCATGGCCTGGGGTATAGATGACTTTCCATTCTTGACTGCGCGATTGAATCACATCTCCAAGCGGCAAGGCATTAAATTCTGACCTCACTCCCCAGGTAATTTGGCGATACTTTGGATAGGGACTAGGTTCGGCACAAATTCTGATACCCTTTGGATGTACAAATATTGGAACATTTCTATACTTCTGAATCCAAGGGGCTAAACCAGAATGGTCCTCATGGCTATGAGTCAATGCTACCAATTCAAAGCAAAGATTCTCATAAAAAGGTATGAGATTTGTTTCCAGACGCTGTGGCCCTGTATCAATTAACATTCCATCAACTAAAAAAGAATAAACCGTTCCTAATATAAGTCCCGAACTTTTAATATCCCCCTTTAAACACATAACATCTTCATTGGTAAACACTTGTATCATGATTCTTCATGTTCACTCCTTTTTCATGAATTAACCTCGAGGGATTCACCGTCACCTTGGGCTAGTAGCTGGATGAAATTGGATTTATAACTCATTTATAATATTCTGAATTATCTATTTAATAGTACCCGAAAATGAATGAATAATCAATCATTCGTTTAGATTCATTTTCTAAATAACGTTTTGGCATTTGTGAAAAAATCTACCCATAATGACTTCTATTCGTAACAGAGTTTTTTCCTGCAATTTCGTTTCGGATTCTAATCAACCCTATTGGATTCCTTTCTCTCACTTTTTTCAACGAACAGGCTCCAATAGCCTCTATGGGATACCTTTTCCTCGATTTTTTTCTTTGAAACGGGCTCTAATCACTCCTATTTGAAACCCTTCTCTCGCTTTTTTTATCGAAGCAGGCTCCAATAACCCTTATTGGATACCTTTCTCTCGCTCTTTTCATCAAATCGAGCTCCAATACTCCTATTGGGTACCTCTATTTTCATCCTGCTTGGTTTTTAGATGCATTAACGTCAATAGCCATCGGTTCCTTTTAGCTTAAAAAGAGATTCTCTTTTTCTATGTAATAAAACTGTAATACTATTCTATTGCTTAAATTCATAGAAATAGAAACTAATAAGAGATTCATTAGAAATCAATTAGGAGGAATAGAACAATGAAAAAACTAATTGCCATACTAACAGTACTAGCAACACTCTTATTTGCATCTCCAACTTTTGCTTATACCGTTAAAAGTGGGGACACGATGACAAAGATTGCCAAAGAAAACAATCTAACTTTACAAGAATTATCAAGGCTTAACCCACAAATTGAAAATCTTGATTTGATCTTTGTTGGTCAAACTGTTCATACAAATAATCCAGAACCGGAACCGGCAAAACCAGAAATAATAGTAGGATACTCTGAGTACGAAATAGACCTTCTGGCAAGATTGGTTAGGGCTGAAGCTGAGAGTGAACCTTATCAAGGAAAAATTGCTGTTGCCTGCGTAGTCTTAAATAGAGTGGATAACCCGTCCTTTCCTAACACGATAAAAGAAGTCATTTATGAAAAGGGGCAATTTCAGCCGGTTCAAAATGGGCAAATTAATAAACCTGCTGATGAGGATTCTATCAAAGCAGTACACGAGGCAGTGAAAGAGAACCGAAATGTAGCAGCAGGATCGTTGTTCTTCTATAATCCGGACATTGCTACTAGTCGTTGGCTCGATTCCAGAGAAACAACTCTCGTTATTGGTAATCATGTTTTTAAACAATAGGTTCTGTACGATTTGAAAAAGAGAAAAAAAGAAATCCTTTCAATTATTTTGTAGAACAAATATCATTCCTCAGGTTTATGAAACTTGTCAAGAATCCCATGTATAGAAAGCATGATTTCCATACCAATTTTTACAATACTTATTTCCCTTCTAAGACTAAATCATTTGTAAATCGCGTGAAAAATCTGTAAATATACAGTTAGAAATATGACAGAAAATTAATGATACGGTTACGTAGTGTAAAGATATGGAAAATTAGCTCTTTTTTTCCTCGAAAGCTTGTATGATACTACTGTATTAAAAATTTCAAGCGATCAAGGAGGAATAATAATGAAAACTTTAAAGAAGTGGTTATTTGCTTTGATGTCAGCATTGATGGTTCTTGGAGCTGCAACTGCATGCTCTAACACTAGTTCGGAAACGGATGATACGAAAACAGAACAAACCGATGATGGTTCTCAAACTGAAGATAATTCTAGTGAGTCTGGTCAATAACAATTAACGCTGGAATGAATATGGAAAAAAGACCAGTCTCGGTCTTTTTTCCAACTCAATAGAAATGAATATCTTCAAGTTCAACATAAACATTAAAATAGTCCTACCAAATTTTTTTACTGTCCGATATTTTTTAGTAAATAACAGGCTAGAATAACAGGAGCTGGGTTCCAATACGCTGTTTTTCCATGAGATATTTTCCTGCCTAGACATACACATCATTCTCTCCCATACATAGGCTATTTTAAAATGTCTGGGAGGTCTGTTTATGGAGAAAAACCAAGCCCCTATCCCAAAAACCACTAGGTCCAAGTGGCAGCTCTTTGAAGTGATTGGGATACTATTAGTTTTCGGTTCCTTATTTCTTCTCTTATTCGCACCTCATTCACTGTCCGAGTTATTTAATACCATAATTAAAGAAGTCAAACCAATCGTCGTCGATATTTTTCTAACAAGCGAAGTTGGCATTGCCATTATTGTAAGCGTGATCGTTGGCCGACTTTTGGAAAGATTAGGATTTACAGATGGTTTAATTCGAATTTTTGTGCCTATTATGAAGTGGTTTAAGATAAATCCCTCGGTAATTATTCCAAGTGTGTACAATATCCTTGGTGATATTAACGCTGCTGGAAAAATTGCCGGTCCGATCCTTGTCAAAGCGAAGGCAACGAAAGCAGAACAAAAAATTGCAGTCGCTGCGATGATTCAATCTCCACAGTCGTTTGCCACCTTTGTATTAGGACTGATCGCACTAACTGCCTTCAATATTACTGCCTTTCCGCTCGTAATTCTATCCATCTTTGTTCCAATAATTGTCGTACCGTTTATTTTATCAAGGACCATCTACCGTGATACCAAGAAAGTCGACCTTGAGGAATTGCCTCGTTTCACACCAAACACCAGATCTTTGCAAACCATTTTTTCATCTGCAAAAGAAGGGGCCGAACTTTTATTCTTAATCATCATTCCAGCAGTTGCGGCAGTGTTTTTCTTTATCGGTGCCTTAAAATTTATTGGTATTTGGAGTGTTATTGAATCAAGTTTATCATCCCTGCTCACTTATTTAAGTATTGAACCAAGCACAGGAATTGTCTCCATTCTCGCCGCCCCAACACTTGCCGTTGCCCAGCTCGCGGACCTTGCCAGCACCATTGACCCGCGGTTAGTTGTCGGCTCTTTTGTGTTAGCCAATTCCGGTTTGCCATTATCGGTTATATTTGGCCAGGTTCCAGTCACATGGGCTGAATCATCCGGACTCAATGAACGAGAAGTATTGGGAGCAGCGATTATTGGAATGGTTCTTCGTTTTATTACTGCATGTGTACTCGGATACTTTTTAACTCCATTTTTGGTGTGAGAAATGATGACATACATGATACGCGGAAAGAAAATGGTGACAGTGAGTAACCTTGGTACCATTGAACAAGGAGCCATGATAATTTATAATGGTAAAATTATTGCGGTTGGACACTGGGAGAGTTTGAAGGAAAAATTCCCGACAATAGATGTAATTGATTGCTCTGAATCTATCATTACCCCAGCTTTAATTGATTGTCACACCCATTTATTGGAATTCGCCCCAAGTTCACTATACCCGGTGACACCCGAGACGCATTTTTGGGCAGGTAGATCCATCCTTTTCCATGCCTTATCATGTGGAATTACGGCACTTGGTGAACAAATCTGCGGCCATCCACTTTGTGATTTTTCAATAGAGGATTATCAAAATGCAGTGAAACAATTGCCGATTGATGTTTCGTTCGCTACGACAAGCATCTCCATCGGTTTTGAAAAATTTGCTCATTTTACGTCAGTGACACAGTCAAAAGCAGTTGAACAAAAGGATTTAATCGATACGTCTATCGTAACAAAAATCGCTGCAGCAAGTGATTATCCCGGTGAAAACATCTTCATAAATGCAACTCCCGCCAATTTCACTGAAAAGGAAGTTCCAAGAGCAGGAGAAATTATTTATTCATTAGATAAGTTAAAAAAGATTGTCGATATCTATCACCGATTTGGAAAACAAATTGGCTGTCATGTCGCTGGTGAAGAAGGCATCGATTTGGCTTTGAAGGCAGGGATTGATGTTTTGCACCATGCACATGGTATTACGGCTAAGCAAATAGAAAGTGTGGCCCAACAAGGGGTCAAGATTGTGGCTACACCAATGGGAGGTACCCATCTGCCGCCAAATTCTCCTGAAGAAATTTTAAGGTTTGTAGATAAGAAAATTCCTGTATCTATATCAACAGATTCTTATCTTCCTCCATATAAGGGTGTATCTTGGCTACCCTTTCAAGACCAAACCTTAAAAGGTCCAGAAGTCTTAATGCTCATTGCCCACCCCACTATGCATCTTTTACAGCATCAAGGTGTTGAAGAAAATGAGATCTTAGCATTGCTAACTGCTAACCCAGCTACTATTCTTGGAAAAAATCATGTGTTTGGACGGCTGGAACCTGGATTGGAGGCAAATTTTTTAGTTGCTGAGGGAATACCCGGGTTAGAAATAACAGAGATTGATCAAATTAAAAAAGTATTTTATCGGGGAGTAAAATTGATTGATCGTGGATAGTGATCCATATTTTGCATATTCCAGAAAAATAATTACATCTAACAAATATGTTTCAAAAGCTAATAATGGCAGGCTCGGTAAAGCACTTTTGACCACTCGGCTTTTAATTAACAATGAAAAAGGCCTTCCATGAAGGAAGACCCACAATCCTTATTATTTATTGAAACTATTTTTGATGTCCATTAAATACTTGAGAATAACAGCGATACCGCCAATGTAATAAAAAATAACAAGTGTCCAGTTAGTTGGATCCATTGGAGTCATTGCTGCAATAATGTTTAATGGCAAGACATAGTATAAAACATCCTTCAAATAATCTAATACAAAAGATAAATCGAAAGACCCCTTCATAAATGTTTGTAATAAAGTGATAAGAAGATTAATGCTCATAAGTCCAAATACTGCCCACATTGTATAAAGCATCCAGCCTGAGAGTGTAACGCTCATTTTTCATCACCACCTTTTCTATATACTATTCTAGAAATAATGGACAGGTGATAATGAAGTATCATTCCAATAAAAAAATTCTCATGTATTTTTAAGGCAAAAGCAATAGGACCTTCCTTGAACGGTCCCTTAATTATTTGTTTTATTTAGCTGTGAAAATTTTATCTAATTTTTTAAATTCCATCGACTATTCTCCCCCCACTGAGTGGTTCCTGTTCCAGAAAATCCTAATATTAATAAGGTGTTTGATCCATTACTACTTCCCAATAAAATTCGGTGTACGCTTTTCAGCAAAAGCCCGGATTCCTTCACGCGAATCTTCGCTCTTAAATGCCTCCTCTGAATATCTCCACTCTTCACGGAAAGCAAGATCCATCGGTAAATTTAGTAAACGGAGGACTGCTTTTTTTGTGTTTTGGACGGCTATTGGGCCATTATTGCATATTATGTCAGCAACTCTTTCTACTTCCTCCATTAAATTTCCCTTTGGTACTACTTTATTAATTAGACCAATTTCTTTTGCCTCTTGAGCGGTTATCTGTTCTCCTGTAATCAAGATTTCCATTGCTCGGCAATATGGAATTTGCCTTACTAGTCTTACAAGTGAGCCAGCCGCAGCCATGATTGACCATTTAGGTTCAGGAAGACCGAATCGTGCCTCCTCGGATGCAATCCGTATATCGGTTGCCTCCAATATTTCCATCCCACCTGCAAGGCAAAAACCATTAACCGCTGCAATAATTGGTTTCCAAACAGGAACATTTTTTAGTACCGCAGATTCTGTTTTTTCTGGATCAAGTTTTCCTTCAATTATTAATGGAATGGTTTCTTTCAAATCCGCACCCGAACAGAATGCTTTTTCTCCTGTACCAGTCAGGATGATAACACGGATATCACTGTCATGCTGTGCCTCAAGAAAATAACTGCCAACCATTTCAAAACCTTCCGGTGTCATTGCATTCAATGCATGTGGACGATTAAAAGTAATATACGCTTTATTTCCTACTTTCTTAAATAATACAGGTGGTTCCATCCGAGATTCCTCCTGATTTCTTAAATTCTATTTGCATATTTTTTATCACTAGGGAATCATTGCTTTAAAATGAATGTGTTTCAACTATAGACTGGTGTCCTATCTCTCATTCTACTTTCCTCCCAATAAGCAGTTAGGAATAAAAAGACACAAACAACCATTAGAGTACTTTGTCACATCCTCTATACAGGCTTACTGTTTTTCTTTGTTTATTAATGCTTTTGAGATTCCAATGATGCACGGTTCACCTGTTTGCTTGAGGACAGTCTGTTTTACTGTCACAACTCCTGTTCCGTTGTCTTTATCCATAAGGTCGATGACTTCTAGCTCTACATGGATGGTATCGTTAATGAATACTGGATGAATAAACCGAAGCTTATCAATTCCATAATTCGCTACAACGATATCCGGGTCCATTTTCGTTAGACCTACTGCAAAAGAAAGAACCAACATCCCATGGGCAATCCTTTGCTTAAAAAAAGAATTCTTTGCGTATTCTATGTCCGTGTGCAATGGGTAAAAGTCACCCGTAAGAGATGAAAACATGACGATATCTGTCTCGGTAATCGTCCGACCTCTGGACTTCCATCGTTCTCCTATTTCGTAATTTTCAAAATATTTATCGTACATGTTAATCCCCTCTCTCCCACTTAAGCTTTCTGTCTTAAGACTGTTTTTAAAATTTTTCCAGTTGCATTGCGCGGCAAAGCATCGACAATTTCTATCTTCTTAGGGATTTTAAACTTGGCAATTTTTCCATATAAAAAGGTTTCCACATCTAAGGCGGATAATGGCTGACTACTATCTTTTAAAGCAATGATTGCTTTAATCGATTCTCCCCATTTTTCATCTGGATAACCAACAACAGCAGCCTCCTTTATTTTCGGATGACGAAATAAAAGCTGCTCAATTTCAATAGGATAGACGTTCTCCCCGCCTGTAATGATCATATCCTTCTTGCGGTCGACAATATAAATAAAACCTTCTTCATCGAATTTCGCCAAGTCACCTGTATAAAACCAGTCATTTTTAATGGCCTCCTTCGTTTCTGCCGGTTTATTCCAGTATCCTACCATCACGTTTGGACCATTAACAATTAGTTCACCAACTTCTCCAGGTGGCACATCTCGGTCATTTGGGTCAACAATACGGACATTGGTATGGATTGGCGCTTTTCCGACTGAGCCATTTTTGAGAACCGTATTTTCTTTGTCGAGGATACAGACAAATGGAGCTGTTTCTGTCAGGCCAAAGCCTTCATAAAACGGAATATCCCGTTTTTGAAAGAATTCAATCACCGTTATCGGACATGGCGCGCCTCCAGAAACTGCCAATCTGAGTGAAGAAATATCGTATGCTCCAAAATTTTCGACGGTTGTTAACGCTTGCCACATAGCTGGAACGAGGAAAATACTGGTGATTCTCTCATCATGAATTTTTTGCATCACGCGATTTGGAACAAACTGGTCTTCCAAAAAGATGGTGCCACCTACATAAAGTAATGGTGTTGTTATGACACTCATTCCACCGATATGGAACAATGGCGCAACAGATAAGGTACTATCGCTGTAATCAAATGCAATAGTATTAATGAAGTTAATAGCATTCCACTGCGTATTCCCATGAGATAACAAGGCGCCTTTCGGTCTGCCTGTTGTACCAGATGTATACATCATCATATGAATATCATCTAGTCGGATATCAAATTCAGGTTCTTCATTTGCAGCGTCAGCAATTAAATCTTCGTAGACAGAATCCTCTTCATGAGGATCGCTGCCAACGTGGATGTATTCTAGCAAACTTGAATTTTGGGTCCGCAATTGATCGACCAATGGTTTCATCCTGCCATCATATATAAAATGATAGCCCCTTGAATCATTTACAATATAGTGGACTTCATCGACACTCAATCGGAAGTTGATAGGAACAAAGATAGCGCCAATTTTTGCACAAGCAAACATTGACTCAAGCATCTCATTCGTATTGAATAAAAGCGCGTTGACCCGGTCACTTTTTCTTACCCCCAAAGAAAGGAGTGCATTGGCAAGACGATTTACCCTTTCATTTAATTCTGCATAAGTATATCTTTTTTCATTGTAAACAATTGCCATACTGTCTGGGCGTGACTTACTATGCTTAACAATCCAGTTTCCAATTCCCTTAACCATTTCTCATCAGCTCCTAATTGAAATCTTCTATACTACTAGCTTAAAATGGTGGAATGTTTCTTTGCTGGAAGTGGAAAGTCTTTATTTTCAAACGTCTCGTATCTCCTGATTAGTTCTTTTCGTAATTCACTTGGGATAACAAGATCATCAACAACAAGCTCCCCTGACAACTTAACAATGTCATATCCTGCCCTGTATTCTTCTCGTAGTTCTTGTACCAGTGCGGCTCTTTCTTGTGGATCAGTTACCGCCTTGATTTTATTATAATAAACCGCATTGACTGCTGCTTCTGGTCCCATTATTGCGATTTCAGCAGACGGCAGCGCAATCGTTGTATCCGGTTCATACGCTGGGCCCGCCATCGCATAAATACCTGCTCCATATGCTTTTCGAACAATAACACACATTTTCGGAACATTTGCAGTGGAACTAGCATAAATGAAATTCCGCCCTTTTCTTAAGATTCCCTCCTGCTCCACCTTCGTTCCGACCATAAAGCCAGGAGTGTCACATAAATAAAGAAGTGGAATATTGTAGGCATCACATGTCCAAACAAATTTTGCCCCTTTATCCGACGATTCAGGGAAAATTGCTCCTCCTTTTTGCATCGGTTGGTTAGCGACGATTCCGACTGTCTTCCCATTCAATCTTGCAAAACCTGTAACTAGTTCTTTGGCATAATTTGCTTTCACCTCTAAGAAACTATTACCATCGACAATTGCTTCAATTAATTTACGAACATCATAGGCTCGGTTAGGCTCCATCGGAATAATGTGGTCTATTTCTTGCGGATTTCGGCTTGGTTCTACTACAGGAAAACTAGGCGCTTTTGCCTCAAAATGATCAGGTAAATATGCAAGCAGTTTTTTTACAATTTCGGCAGCTTCCTCTTCAGATTTGGCAATAAAATCAGCCGAGCCGCTCTTCGATGTATGCATCGTCGCACCACCGAGCTCTTCAATATCAACTTCTTGCCCTGTTGCCATTTGAACCATTCTCGGTGATGCAATCGCCATTCCTGAAATTTTGTCGACCATAATTACAAAATCAGAAAATACAGGCATATAGGCCGTTCCTGCGAAACATGGTCCATAAAGGACAGCGATTTGTGGGACACGACCTGAAAGCATGCTGTGGTTGTACCAAATTTTACCTGCCGAGTATTTCTCTACATGGTAGCCGACTGCTTCGTCAATACGACCGCCAGAAGAATCAATTAAGTATACAATCGGACGGCGCCCGCGGATTGCTGCCTCCTGAATTCTCAATATTTTTTCACCATGGTATTTACCAATTGACCCTGCCTTGACCGTATAATCACTCGCCATAAAAAAAGTTAAGCGATTATCTATTTTTCCCGTTCCTGTTACTACTCCGTCTGCAGGGAGCTTTTCTTTATTTGCATTTGCAAATAATCCAGTTTCGTAATAGGGCTGTTCATCATCAAAATAAAGTTTCAATCGATCACGAACAAATAATTTCCCCAATTTCTTGATTTTTTCATGATCAGGTCCACCCTGATAAATTCGCTCTCTTACCGCAAGCAATTTTTGTTCCCGTTCCAATACATACACCTTCCCTTTTCATATATTAAATTACTATTTTCATAGGCTGGTTATTAGAGGATTTCCAACCGTTTTGTCAAAATTTCATACATGATTTGTGTTGTTCCGCCTCCAATTGTTTGGATACGGGCATCACGCCATATCCGCTGGATCGGGTATTCCATCATATAGCCATTCCCTCCATGTATTTGCAATGCCTGGTCAGCCACTCGATTAACCATTTCCGTTGCATACACTTTTGCCATTGTTGCCTCCGTCACACAGTTTTCACCTTTGTTGTATAAGTAAATTGCACGATAAGTGATGTTCCTCGCTTTTTCTATATCAACCGCCATGTCCACCAGTTTATGGCGAATCACTTGGAACTCTGATAACGGCTGTTTGAACTGAATCCTTTCTTTACTGTATTTAATGGCCAGCTCTAAAGCTTTCTCTGCTGCACCGATACAGCCCAAAGCCATCGTCATTCTTTCATATTGAAAATTTTTCATTACATAAAGAAAACCCTCATTTTCATTTCCGATTAAGTTTTCCCTTGGAACTTTCACATTCTCAAAGAAAATTTCGCTAGTATCAGATGAACGCCACCCTAATTTTTTCAGCTTTTTACCAACGGAATATCCTTCTGAATTCGTTTCAACAATAAATAAACTCACATTTCGATGGACAGGATCCTCCCTCGTTCTTGCTGCAACAATCACATAATCAGCATTGACTCCATTTGTGATATATGTTTTGGATCCTGTTAAGATGTAATAATCGCCATCTCTTTTAGCTGTTGTTTTAATTGCAGATACATCTGATCCACCACTAGATTCTGTTATGGCAAGTGCTGCAATTAATTCACCTTTAATTCCTGGAACTAAGTATTTTTGTTTTTGCTCATGGCTTCCATATTTCCAAATATTCGTCATTGCAATCGACGTATGGGATCCAATTGCTGCTGCAACTCCACCTGCACCACATTTTGCCAACTCTTCCGTGAACACGGCTTCCATCATCAAATCCAGCCCGCTTCCGCCATACTCTTCAGGAAACTTGATGCCTAGGTATCCTAATTCTCCCATTCTTTTATACAAACTTCTTGGTGTTTCCTCGTCTCTTTCCCACTTCTCGACATTTGGAACCACTTCTTTTTCAATAAATGCTCTGACACTTTTACGAAACATTTCATGTTCTTCAGTAAACATCCAATGCGACATGAATACCCCTCTCCCTTTTTTACAAACCGATTTGTTTTGCGATAATCTCTTTCATAATTTCATCGGTACCGCCGCCAATTCGAGCCAATCTGCTATCTCTCCAGGCTCGTTCAATTGGGTATTCATCCATATAACCATTGCCTCCAAATATTTGCAGTGCTCTGTCCGCTACCCAATGCCCCATTTGGGCGGCAGCCAATTTAGTCATCGAAATTTCCTTTGAAGGAACTTCTCCTTTTGAGAACCTGTAGGCGGTCGCATAAGTCAGTTCACGGCAAACCTCGATTTGGGTCTTCATTTCTGCCAGCAAGTGGGCAATCACTTGAAAATTTCCAATTGGCTGCTTAAAGGCATTCCTGGTCTTCGCATACTTCAATGCCATTTCATAAACATGCTCGGCACAACCAATTGCACCAGCTGCTCCAATCATTCTCTCCCCTTGAAGCTGCCACATGATTTGATAAAAACCTCTGCCTTCTTCTCCTAATAAATTTTCATGTGGAATACGCACATTATCAAAAATTAGTTCTGCGGTATCAGAGGAACGCATTCCCACTTTATCCAGCTTTTTACCGACAGAGAATCCGGGGCGATTTGTTTCAACAAGGAAAAGGCTGATTCCATTTGGTCCAGGATCGTCAGAAGTTCTTGTAACCAAGGTCACAAAATCTGCCCTCGTTCCATTCGTTATAAACGTTTTTGTCCCGTTGATAACCCATTCGTCTCCAACACGCCTTGCTCTCGTTTGGATACCCATTACATCCGAGCCATTGTTGGGTTCTGAAATACCAATAGCTGCAATCTTCTCCCCCTTTAAGGCAGGTTTCAAGAAACGCTCATGCTGGTCTTTCGTCCCAAACTTATAGATAGGAGGGGTTGCCATATCTGTTTGGACAGCGATTGCCATTGGCAATCCTCCGCAGCCGCATTTGTTCAATTCTTCGGCAAGGACAAGACCGGAAAAATAATCTCCTCCTTGACCGCCAACCGACTCTGGATAATGCAGTCCTAATAATCCCAGTTCACCCATTCTTGAAAATACGGACCGTGGAAAAATGCCTTCCTCTTCCCATTCATCGACAAAAGGGGAAATCTCCTTTTCAACAAATTTTCGGATCATATTCCTTAGCTGGTCATGTTCCTCTGTAAAATATGGTTCATACGGCATACCCTACTCACCTCTTTTTTTTACTTTCAATAATTGATCATCTATTTCAATTTCTAACCGAAGCATATTGGCGCCAAAGCATTTTCCCAGGTTATCGAGCCGGAGAGTGGTGGAGCCCCCACCATTTAATGCCTCAGTGCAAACAAAATTCAAAGCAAGGATATTAGGCAATTCGTAACGAATAACTTCTCCTTCTACAAGTCCAGTAAAATGTTCTTTTATCCTTTCAGCTGTCAACTCTGTTAAAAAAACTTGATAGATTGCTTGATTTGGAGCAAATACTCCGACATTCACTGTGTTCCCTTTATCGCCAGACCGTGTTTGGGCAATATCCTTCAGCTTTACAATTGCCATTCATTACACCTCCACGACTTCTACTTTCATTTGATTTTCAACCTCTTCCCGTGGAAGCAGCGTTGACCACATACCTATCAAAGCTCTTGGAGAAGCATTACCTGCAAATCCACTCATGGATGGAGGACCATTTAATGCGATTGGAGGAAAGAGTCGGCTAAAACGGGCTGCTTCCTGCTTTGTCTCTGCACGAACAACCATTCGTAAGAATACTTCATTTAATTCACTTTGACTGTCATGTGCAAGAGGACCACTCAAGGAGTTATAGCCCATAAAATCTGTTCTAACCTCCTGATAATTCAAGCCATATCTCTCCAATTGGATACGAATGATTTCATCGACTTTCTTCGCTTTCAACATTGCATCAGGCCATGAAAATCCGACGATGACCTGGCTTGCATAGCCATTTTCATAACCCATGACTACTTTCAAGGTATCCGTCCTTGGTTTTCCTTTTACTCCTGTTACACTGACTTTATTGGCTCCAGCATTTTCTAATTTGACATTGGTTAAATCGACGATGACATCTGGTGTAATATAGGCCGAAGGGTCATGTATCTCATAGAGCATCTGTTCTTTAACCGTATCAACGGTTACTAAACCGCCTCGATCTTCTACTTTACTGATGATAAAATTACCATTTTCGGAAACCTCCGCAATCGGATATCCCATTCGGTCAAATCCTTCAATTTCCCACCAGTTTCCGCTAAAATTTCCACCTGTTGATTGTGCTGAACACTCCAATAAATGCCCCATAAAGACTCCGCTTGCCAGCTTATCCCACTCGTCCGGACTCCAGCCAAATTCATAAATCAGCGGAGCAAGGAACTGGGCAGTATCAGTTGTCCTTCCTGTTACAACGATATCAGCACCACCTTCCAATGCCTTAACAATTGGCTCTGCCCCGATATAAGCATTAGCAAATTCGAGCCTTTCTTTTACATCCTCAATCGATTTCTCCGTTTCTAAATGATTCAAGGGATGCCCTTTCTCAAGAAATTCTGGGATTCTGTCCAATACATTATCCCCTGTTACGACAGCGACTTTTAAACCGCTCACTCCCAATTCCCTTGCGACCCGCAGGATTTCCTGTTGGGCTCCTATTGGATTAATTCCACCGCCATTTGTTAAAAGCTTAATCCCTTTTTCCTTAACATAAGGAAGCAAATCTTTCATCTGCTGTGGGATATCTTTTGTAAAACCAGCGTTTTCATTTTTCCGTTTATCCTTTACCAAAATAGCCATTGTCAGTTCAGCTAAAGCATCGAAACAAAGGTATTGAACGTCACCTTTCACCGCTGTTGCAACAGCAGCTTCTATGGTGTCTCCATAAAACCCTTGGGCAGCACCGATCCTTACTTTTTTCATCAAATATGCCCTCCCGCTATTAATCGTTACTAATCTTTACAAGACAATCACCTTCTTGGACAAACTCTCCTTCTTTGGTGCTAATCGAAGCTACCACCCCGCTGTGTGTCGCTTCAATCGGGATTTCCATTTTCATTGACTCCAGAATGATTAATACATCGCCTTCCTTCACCACATCATTTTCTTTCACCTTAATTTTCCACACGCTTCCTGCCATATTAGATAAAATTTCTACCATTTCAATCACTCCCTCTTTTATTTTCCGCCCCATATTGGCTCCCGCTTTTCAAGAAAAGCAGTTGCCCCTTCTTTTACATCTTCACTCATAAAGGACACTAGTCTTAATGTCGTTAAATAATCAAATGACTTCTGCATATCCATCTGTTCTGTATTGAAAAATGCATCAAAACTTAACTTTACTGCCAGTGGACTGAAACTGGCGACTTTGTTTGCAAGTTTCATTGTTTCGGTCTCAAGATCATCCGGATTGACAACCCGATGAACCAAGTTAATTTCTTTTGCCTGTTCTGCTGACAAGATTTCAGCAGTGAGCATCATCTCCATCATTTTTCGCTCACCTACGGCACGCCGTACCCAAGGCATGATGACAAATGGAACCAGCCCGAGCTTAAGTTCCGTCAACCCTAACTTTGCCGTGGTTGAGGCGACGGCAAGATGGCACATCGCGACAAGCCCCGTTCCTCCTCCTAATGCCGGACCATTTACACTTGCAATTAATGGGGTTGTGACCTCAGTACCCAGCTTGAACAATTCAGTACTCTCCCGCCCTTCAACATAAAGCTCCGGGGCCGTTTTTTCTAGGGTTTTTTTGAACTCATTTATATTTCCTCCGGCAGAGAAGGCTTTTCCGGCCCCCGTAAGGATGATGGCTCTAATATTTGGGTCCTTGTCTGCTTCCGTGATGGCATGAATTAGTTCTTTAGTCGATTTTTCAGTTAGTGGATTTCTCATTTCAGGTAAATTCAACGTCACTTTAGCAACGCTTTCAAACTCTTCATAAAGGATTGTTTCATAGATCATGCACTCACCTCTTTCGTTTTGATGTTGTTACATCACTATCCATTTATCTTGCAATAACTGTGCCAATTTTTAGTAAAATCATTCCTTCCCTCTATTGCCCTCAACTCATGCTATAATCGTGAATTTCATCCAAAACTTCTTTTACAAACCATGAAGAAAGATAATGAGGTGTGAACGCTTGCGTACAAAAGTGAACAGGTGTTAAGAGAAGTTTACAATGTAGCGTTTGTATAAATTTCATGTAGCCGTTATAATAATTGTTATAAGAAAAATAATAATTTTCAGACTATTAAAGGTGTGATGGATTTTTGAATGTTAGCAGCTTTACAACCGTTAATTTTGTCAATTTAACCCTTGATAGTACGATTCGTGAAGCCATATCAGCATTTCTTACACATCGGGTGGACATCGGCTGTGTAACCACTGACAAGAATTTACTCGGCATCATTCATAAAAATGCCATTTACCGAGCATTGCTGAATAATTACCCACTCGATTCTCCTATTCGACCACTTATCAAAAAAAATGTTGTCACCATTCAAAAGGATCAGTCATTATTAGAAGCAAGAGAGATAATGATCGAAGGAAATGTCAGCCAAGCTGTAGTTCTTGACAAACATCAGAAAGTATATGGCATCATGTCGAAATTAGATTTGGTAAACTCTAACATGACTGTATTAGCTGATACCCTGCACCGAATGAAGTCTCTAGTTGAAAACCTTCAGGATGCTGTCATTTCAGTTAATTCAAATTTGAAAATTACAACGTTTAATCAAGTTGCCCTCGACCTGCTTCGACTAAATGGCAAGTCATTAATGAATTCACCTATTGATCGGTTTCTTCCCCATTTTAGAAGATGGTTGATTGAAACGTTGAAAACCGGGGAAATTCAGAATGCAAAAAGAATCAGTTTTGAAGACCTATCCGTCATTGCATCTTTTATCCCCATCAGAGAAATGAACAAGGTTACCGGGGCAATGGTCGTATTACGGGATGTCACTTCCTATGAAATCATTGCTAATGAATTAGAAACGACCAACCGATTAAAGAAAATTTTGGACAGTGCCCTTGAACTGGCTTATGACGGGGTGGCTGTTACCGATCAACATGGACATATTACCATGGTCAATAAAGGGTTCAAGGATCTCTTCGCTAATGATTATCAGGATGAAATCCTTGGAACCCCTATTACAAAAGTTGCACCACAGATCCCCTCGCACCTCAGTCTGATGTTTGATAAAGAAATTGATGGTGAACTCATTCAAATCAATGATAAAAAATGCATTGTTGCGCAAATGCCCATTTATCAAGATGGGCAAAGACTAGGGGCTATATTTAAAATCATCTTCCGGCAGCTGGATGCTTGGAGAGATATCCTGTTACATATGGAAAAATTAGAAAGCGAAATTTCTTATTACCGTGGTGAATTATTCCGTATCTCTAAAGATACGAACTCATTTGCCCATGTCATCTCACAGAATCCTCAAATGAAAGAATTTAAACAAGATGCTGTCATCGCCGGAAAATCTTTATCCAATGTTTTGATAACTGGTGAAAGTGGCACTGGCAAAGAATTGTTTGCAGAAGGCATTCATACGATATCTGGTCGAAAAGGAACCTTTATTAAGGTTAATTGCGGGGCCATCCCTGAAGAATTATTGGAATCGGAATTCTTTGGTTATGCGGATGGCGCTTTTACTGGGGCGAAAAAAGGGGGCAAACCTGGTAAATTTGAATTAGCCGATAATGGAACGCTTTTTCTAGATGAAATTGGGGATATGCCTCTATCCTTACAAGTAAAGCTATTAAGAGTCCTACAAGAACAAGAGTTTGAAAGAATTGGTGCAACCAAAACAACAAAGGTAAACGTCCGAATTATTTCAGCAACAAATAAAGACTTAGCCGAGCTAGTTAAACTAGGAAAATTCAGAGAGGATCTCTATTACCGTATCCATGTTATCCATTTACACATCCCGCCTTTAAAAGACAGGCTGGATGATGTTCCCTTATTGTGCAATCATTTTATCAATAAGATTAATCGTAAAACAAGCAAAAACATCATTAGTGTTTCCCAAGAAGTGATTAAGAGTTTTCAGCAATACCATTGGCCAGGGAATATAAGGCAATTGGAAAATGTTTTGGAACGAGCATTCTATTTTTGTCAATCCAATTTGATTCAGTTGGAGCATCTGCCTAAAGAGTTGAATTTAATTGATGGACCAGCTTCTCCTCCATTATTAAAAAAGACAGATTCCGATTTTACTATTAATAGGAAGCAATCCATTAGCCAGACTGAGAGAGAAATTATCCTCCAGGCCTTAAAGAAATGCCACGGAAACCGCACAAAAACTGCAGAAATATTGGGAATCAGCAGGACAACGCTTTACCAGAAAATGAAAAAATATAAAATTATAGAAGAGTTTGAGTTTAAGATAACCTCAACCTAGAAATGCGAAATTGCCTTGACTGGACGCTGGAGCTGGAAAATCCTCATAGTCCAATGATAATTGAAACAACCATATGGGCAGCTGGCCATATGGTTGTTTTTTGTCTTCTTATTGCAATTGTTTCATATATTCCTGTTTTAAAACTGACTTTTGTATTTTCCCTGCTGGTGTCTGTGGCAGCTTCTTCACAAAAACAATTTGCCTTGGGACTTTATAATCGGCCAAATTCTGTCTACAGAATGATTTTATTTCCTCTTCCGATATAGACTCACCTTCTTTTGGGATAATATAATATAAGCCGACTTCACCAAGAAATGGATCTGGGACTCCAATTCCTGCTGCAAACGAAACTTTTGCATGGGTCATAAGAATGTTTTCCACTTCAGTGGGATATACATTATATCCTCCTTGAATATACATCTCCTTCTTCCGACCTTTTAAATAAACATACCCTTCATGATCAAGATAGCCAATATCACCTGTATATAACCAGCCATCATCTGAAAATGCTAATTTTGATTCTTCGTCAAGCCCGTAGTAGCCTGTTGCCCGGCAATTCCCTTTTACCGTAATTTCTCCAACCTCACCATTCGGTACCTCATTTAGTTGACTATCGACAATCTTAATTTTGAAATCTCCTATTGGCACTCCTATACTTTCCTGCACCTTCTCAAGAGAATCTGTCAATTTCGTCAATATACAAGCACCGGATGTTTCACTGAGGCCATATAAATTTATAATTTTGGCATTTGGGAAGTGGAATTGAATCATTTCACATTGATTTGGATCGACATTAGATCCACCAGCTATGCAAATTTTAATCGAGTTTAGGTCATATTTATCAATATCTTTATGATTAAGTACCATGAGAAACATAGTAGGCACCCCGGCAAAAATCGTGGGTTTCACTTGATGAATTGCTTGCAGCACAGTTTCCGGAATAAATTCGGGAATCAATACAATACTTCCAAAACTTAACAGCAGGGCATGTACGGTACAGGTAATTCCGCCAACATGGTTGAGCGGCAAATTCCCAACAGCGCAATCATTTTCCCCGAATGATAAGTGTTCTGCCTGTGCTTTTGCGGACTCTAAAATACTTCGGTTTGTAATCATCGTCCCCTTTGGCTTTCCTGTTGTACCGGATGTGTAGATGACAATAACTGTATCATTTCCCTTTACTGATTTTTTAGAATCCTCTAGCCTCCCTTTTTCAATAGGGCGATTTAATAAGTCCTCGAAAGATAGACTTCCTTCAAAACCAGCTTCTATGAAAAAATACTTTTTAACAGTTGGTACCTTTTCTTGATAGTTTTCAAAGAAACTTGAAAAATTAAATCCTTTGTAGCCGGAGATTGAAACAATACCTTTTGCTTTTGAATTGTTCAGCATATATTCTAATTCTGTTCCACGATAGCGGACATTTAAGGCCACTACACCCACGCCAATTTTTGCGGCTGCAAAATAGGTATAGATCCACTCAATCTGATTTAATGCCAAAATCGCAATCGTGTCTCCTTTTGTAAATCCTTCCTGAAGCAGTGCTGAAGCTAAAACATCCGTAATTTCATCAAGCTCTCGATATCTGATGCTTTGTCCATTGCAGAATAAAAAAGGCTTATCAGGATACTTTGCAGCTGCATCCGCTAAGACTTTATGAACAATCCAATCTTGCAAAACTGTCACCTTCCCATTTTAGAGTAAAAAACGGAGATTAAACCGGGTGATTAGAATATAGGCTATGATACTTTTCTCTTAGAACGTGCTTTTGAATTTTTCCCGTAGTTGTCTGTGGGAGCTCCGATACAATTAACACTTCTTTTGGAACTTGGAATGAACCCAGATGTTCTTTGCAGTGGTTAATGATATCCTCCTTCGTCGCTTCCTCCCCTGGTTTTAAGACGACAAATGCCGTTACGGCTTCAATCCAGCGCTCATGTGGAAGACCCACAGCAACTGCATTTAATACTTTCGGATAGGAAATTAGCACCTGTTCAACTTGAATGGAAGCAACATTTTCTCCTCCCGACTTAATCATATCTTTCTTTCGATCGACAAAGACGAGCAGCCCATCCTCATCAAAGTAACCTAAATCCCCAGTATGATGCCAGCCAAATTGTCTTGCTCTATTCGTTTCCTCTGGATTATTGAGGTAGCCAGCCATAACATTTGGGCCGCGATGAACGATTTCACCGACTTCCTTTTTTCCGAGTAATGTCCCGTTTTCATTCATAATCGCTATATCCGTAATTATGGATGGTACACCCCAATAAGGTCCGGATTTACTTAGCTGGTCCTCTGGTTTGAAAACACAGGTAGCCGGATACATTTCCGTTTGCCCAGACCCAAGTGCAAAGTCACAGCCAAGTTCATTGATCCCTTTTTCAAGCGTATTCCGATCCATTGGTGCCATCGCATATAAACAATAGCGCAAGCTTGATAAATCATATTTTTTAAAAGAAGGATGATAGAGAAACGCTCTATACATCATTGGTAAAGCAAACATCCATGTAATCTTTTCTTTTTCAACCGTTTTCATAAATGATTCTGGCTCAAACCCTTGAATGATTACAACGGTAACACCCAGATGGAAAAAGGCAGCAACAAGTGCATGTTGAGCGCAATGGAACACGGGCATCAATAGTGTAGCAATGTCCTTTTTCTCCAATCCAGCCTCGATAATATTGGATAGACTGGCAATGAACACCGCTTGATGGTTAATGAGTACTCCTTTCGGTGTTCCAGTGGTACCACTCGTAAACATAATCTGGGCAATATCCCGATCACCAATATCTACTTCCGGTTCATCTGTTTTATTGGTTTGCAGTGTATTTTCAAATTTTTCTGTTTCAAGTGCCCCACTGCCAATTACAAGTAATTCAGGACAAATACTTGAAAATTCTTCTTTTTTCCCCTGTAAAAATACCTCGTCACATATAAGCACTTTTGCTTGAACTTCCGAAAGAATATATGATTTTTCATTGAAAGAAACTCCAGGATTAAGCGGAACCCATACTAAACCAGCCTTGGCAATTCCGAAAATAGCAACAAGAAACTGCCAGGAATTACTGCAAATCGTTGCCACTGTATCTCCTTTTTCTAATCCAAGGTCTAATAAGTAGTGGGCAAATCGGTTACAATCATTGTTAAAGTCTTTATAGCTAATCCTTCTTTCACCGGAAATAATCGCCGTTTTTTCAGGACTTTTTGCGGCAGTCCTGCGAACAATATCACCAATTGCAACACGATTTAAGATTGTAATCTCACTCACTTTAGCCTTCACCCCTAGGTTTTTTTGAATTAAATTTGGAAAACGAACTCATTTTGCCTTTACTCACCTCAAGACCGCTCCTAACATCCTGCTGAATACCGAATTGAGGAATCGGATAACGTTCGGCTCATATTCTTCATCCCTTCAATTGGCCATTTTTCATCTTGCGCGTGAAGACCAATAGCTGCGCCGTATTGAGCACCTACTAAATCCTCATTCGTGATCCCCACCGTCCAGCCGAGTCTGGCTGCTTGAGCCACAATTTGGTCAGTTGTATGAACCTGCTTGGACCGTTTGATTTTTGGAACCGCTTCCATTTCTGCCCGAGATTGAAATAATTTCATCCCGATTGGCACGATTTTAATTTTTAAAGGCTCTTGTAAATCAGAAACGGTTTTCTTCCATTCTTACACTCGAGTGATTCCTCCTTTGTTTAAAATTTCCCCCTAAATATTTCTGGATTGTGGAATTTCATAATTTTACACAACACAAAATAGAGTTTGGGGTTTGCGACCTACAAAAGGGAATGCAAGAATTGTACCAACCTTTCCTTAAGCCATCCATGAAGCCGGGCTTCACTATAGAAAATATAAGAAAAAATCTTTCTTACATGGTAGACAAACATGCCTTTTTGCGACATTAGCAAATGAAGAAAAACTTAATTTCCATGATAGATTTCATTGCCTTGTACATGGAGATGATAAACTCTTTGACCGCTTGAAATGATAATTCTATTTGGACAAATGTTAAGAAAAAACAACAGCTGTACAATTTTGCAAACAGTGTAAATTGTTTTTGCATCAGGGAAAGGATTCTGTTAATAATGCTTTATACTATTCTTGTAAGGAGGGTATAAATCATTTTGTGACCAATGTGACAGGCAAGATATCGACTTTAAAGAGTTTGCGAGCATTAAGGATGTCAAATAATAATAACCGGGAAGTAAATTACACTCATATTTTAACTAGAATATATTACGAGGTTCTTTTTTCAAGAAGATTCGGTTACATACTAATCATTCCTTCTAAATATTAGGAAGAATTTTCGGTGCAATCTTATGGCCAAACCAAACAATCAAAATGGTAATCAATCCATAAGGGAGGCTGAATATCAAACCATCAAATCCAATGATGGCTTCATTTAAAAGCCTATAAAACAAATAAAGGGAATAGGGCAACGTAATCAATAGTGCTGTACCTACTCCAAGGGCATAGCAACGAAAAAGTGCGGACTGCCCAAGATGTGTAAAAACATGGAGAAATAATAGTACATTTAAACCCAAAAATACATCATAATATTGTTGTTCAACTGCGAGATAGGAAGCAACGATATAGACAATAAATTGCATAAAGACGGGAATAGAAAATCTTGCCGCAGTTGTTTCTGATAAGTCTTGAAACACCGATTTCATTCTTTTAGGTACCATTGGTTCTAATTTTGCGTAGTTCTTTTTAAACCATGACTCAACAAAAATAATTTCCTCAAAATCATGCAATAAAAAAGTAATTGGAAACAGCCATATCAAAGTTTCGAGGCTTATTTTCGAATTGACCCAATCTAACATTCTCTGCATCTCTCCTTAATTAATTATTTTCTCAAAAGATTAATTGGCATTTCTAAATGAAGTTGTATCGTAATCAAATCCCCCTCTCCTATTATATAGTTTATATGTAATAAAATGGTTTGAAAAATACCTTTTTTCCAAGAACAAATCTATTATTTATATGCTGGATCGCATCCCGATTTAACCAAGAACCTTGTTAAAGTTAACAATCTCTCTTTTTTTGATTCGGTCAGGTAAAAACTTGCTACGTGACCAAACGTATCCAGTTTCATCAATTTCGGTCACGTAGACCTTCCTAATTGACCATACCCTCTCTTTTTCCTCGGTTTCGGCCCCGTAGACCCTCTCTATGTGACCATTCAATCCCTTTTTCATTTGTTTCAGTCACGTAGACCCTCTCAAAAATCACCACTCTTTTTTCACCTTCGGTCGCGAATAACCTATCTATGTTACATATCCTACACCTTAAATATTTATTTTTATAATGTAACCGCTTTAATTTTCCTAATATTAAAAAAATATGATATATTCAAGTAAATAAAAAATGGAGTGAGGAAAAATGAAACTGCAAACACACCGAGCATTCAATTTTAATGCTGGTCCATCCGCTTTACCTATTTCCGTCCTGGAGAAAGCTCAGGCACAATTGATTGATTTTCGTGGTACAGGAATGTCAGTTATGGAGTTAAGCCACCGGAGCATCGCCTATGAGGAAGTACATAATCAGGCGATTAGCAGCTTAAAGGAACTCCTATCTATCCCGGATACCTATGAAGTTCTTTTTCTACAGGGGGGAGCTAGTCTTCAGTTTTCAATGATCCCTATGAATTTTTTACAAATAGGGAAAAAAGCTGGATATGTTATGACCGGTTCTTGGTCGGAAAAGGCATTCTCCGAAGCAAAATTATTTGGCGATGTTTACCATGCTGCTTCCACAAAAGAAGGCAACTATAGCCGGATTCCGAACATTGATGATGTGCAGTATCATACTGGTGATGCTTATTTACATCTCACTTCAAACAATACGATTTTTGGGACACAGTGGAAGGACTTCCCTGAAACTGGGGATGTTCCATTAATCGCAGACATGTCAAGTGATATTCTCTCTAAACCGATTGATGTCAGCAAGTTTGCCCTAATATATGCCGGTGCACAGAAAAATCTCGGCCCATCTGGTGTGACTGTTGTCATTATACGCAAGGATTTGCTTGAACAAGCGAACACAAATATCCCAACAATGTTAAAGTACAGTACGCATGCTAAGAACAATTCCTTGTATAACACACCCCCAACCTTTGGCATTTACATGCTGGGAGAGGTCCTTAACTGGGCACGTGAAATAGGTGGATTAACTTCAATTGCTGAGCAAAATGACAAAAAAGCAAAACTGATTTATGACGTAATCGATGTTAGTAATGGTTTTTACAGTGGTCATGCTGAACCGGATAGTCGTTCATTTATGAATATTACCTTTACTTTAAAAACGAAGGACTTAGAAAAGAAATTCTTAGAGCAAGCTAAACAAGAAGGCTTTATAGGAGTAAATGGCCATCGTTCCATCGGCGGATGCCGCGTATCAGCTTACAATGCTGTTCCTTTTGAGGCGTGCAAAGCATTCAGTGAGTTTATGATTCAATTCCAAAAGGATCATAACTAAACTTTTCAAACCCTACTAATCAACAAAACGGAGGCATTCTTTAAAATGAATTGCCTCCACTTATCTAATGAATTAAGTTAATATTCACCTCATCAGAAAGAACTTTCTCCATTCTCCGTAATTTATCCTTCTTAGCTGTTCCTTCCACAGCCTTTTCATGGACGTCTAAAAGTACTTGTTCCCTAACCTTTAGGTTATTCCTATCATTATGAAAAAACAATTGTGACAAAAGAATATTTCACCTTATAAAGTTGAAACTAGTTTTATTATTGTCCGTATATCCATTTAAAGATATTTATTAATGACGAATGCGGAGTTGATATGTTTTGACAAAAGTTGAATCAGCTGATTATTTAAAGAAAGAATTGAAAAAGATAGAAAAATGGGAAAAGAACCAAAAGGGTTTGTGGTTTTGGGAGAAAATTGGACGATTACCATTCGTGTTCCTTGATAAACTAACTCCAAAATTTATTCAAGAAAAAATTGGACTGTTGATTGATGAATTAGGTAGTTTCATACAGACCGGTGGGAAATATTTAATAAGTGAGAAAAGTATTCTAAAAAAGTTTACTTCCAAGGATTCTTCAATGGAAGGGAATATCACAAGCATCGATCAACTAGAGCAGTTACCGATCAGCACGATGGATGAGGTTGCAAATGAAGTAAGAAACTCTAGAACAAAAATGGCAACTATCCAAGGGGCAACAACAGGGATTGGCGGATTGTTTACCCTGGCAATTGATATCCCACTCCTCCTTGGATTATCACTAAAAGTTTTACAAGAGATTTCCCTATGTTATGGGTATGACCCGAAAGAAAAGTCGGAAAGAATATTCATTGTAAAATGTCTGCAGTTTACCTCTTCAGATATTGTTGGGAAAAAGGCTATTTTAGAGGACCTTTCCACATTTGATCAAGACAAGCAGAACGAACAAATGATTTCTCAATTGCAAGGATGGCGTGAAGTTGTTACTACTTTTCGAGATAATTTTGGCTGGAAAAAACTTTTTCAAATGATCCCGATTACCGGAATCATTTTTGGTGCAATCATAAATAGATCATCTATTGGCGATGTTGCCGAAACAGGAATGATGCTATACCGAAAACGGAGAATAATAGAGCGGATAAATCAATTAGAAAAACTGCAGGCAAAAACAGTAGTTGAGAATGAATAATCCATAACTCAACGAAAAGGCATGTACGCAATGAAATGTACATGCCTTTCGTTTAACTAAATTCCTTTGAATAAGAGCGATTAATCCCTCATCAGCTAGGGCCCCACTCGATTTTAATATTCAAATTACTCACTATTTCCCGTCCACAATTTCCTTCAATATTTCATACGATCGTTTTTGTTTTTCAGGATCATAAATATATGACACAGCCATTAGTTCTTCTACGTTATATTTTTCTTGAAAACCAGTCAATTGTTGTCTAACAGTCGCTTTGCTTCCCATCAGCGTTACATTTGACATTGATGCGGCCATTTCTTTTTCCATGGAATTCCATACCTCATCCATATTCTCAACAGGCGGAAGCAGCTGATTCCTCGAACCACGTACCACATTTAGGAAAAATTGCTGCATTGTTGTCGCTAACCATTTTGCCTCTTCATCGGTTTCCGCGGCAATCACATTTAAACATACCATCATATATGGCTTGTCCAAGTACTCAGATGGCTGGAAGCGGTCACGATAAATCGAAATCGCTTCTTCCATATACCTCGGTGCAAAGTGGGAAGCAAATACATATGGCAGACCTAATCTTGCTGCTAAGTATGCTGAATCGGTAGACGAACCGAGGATAAAGATTGGAATATTCGTACCAACTCCAGGATAGGCTCTTACATAATTTTGCTGATCTTCCGGGCCAAAATAAGTGAGCAAGGCATTAACATCATCTGGAAATGTATAAACAGAATCATTTGTCGAACGTCTTAAGGCGTTTGCGGTCATCATGTCTGTACCAGGCGCACGGCCTAGCCCCAGGTCGACACGATTTGGATAAATTGTGGCCATCGTTCCGAATTGTTCAGCCACTACTAATGGGGAATGGTTAGGCAGCATGACACCGCCGGACCCAACACGAATGTGATTGGTATGTTCTAATGTATGCTTGATTAAAATAGACGTAGCAGAACTGACAAGTGTTGGAGTATTATGATGCTCTGCAATCCAATATCGTTGATATCCCATTTTTTCGACTGCTTGTGCAAGATCCACCATGGCATCAATCGCTTGTTTTGGACCCTGCCCCTTACGGATAGGGGCTAGATTTAAGACAGAAACAGGTAAATGAATAGTTGCCATTTTTACATTTGTCCTTTCTTTTAGAGATTCACTATTACTATAGTAACAATTGAAATGCAGGAATTACATTTATCTGCCCATGGTCGAATCATACTACATTTGGATATGTTGATTTTTTTGTCGCAATGTCTCTATTGGATACCTTTCTCTTGCTTTTTTCTTCGAAGCGGGCTCCAATAACTCTATTTATTGGATATCTTTCTCTTATTGTTTTGTTTCTACAAAGTTCTGCCATGGTTCCAACCAAAAAGAGGAGGCATCCCCCCTCTTTAAAAACCATTATCCAGTCTTCCCGACTTTCACCGAAATGCTATTTACCCTTTTTATTATTTGACTGCTGAATTGAGACATGTATAGGGCGTTTTGGATACGACCCTTTTCCCGAATCATCAGGACCAGTAAGGGTATTTCTTTGATCTAGGACCTTCCCAGTAAACTCAATTGGATTTCTACTTTCCATAGTTCTCCTCCAGTTAATAAAGTTTGTTGAGCTTTTTCCTTAGCTTTTCTTTCCTTGATTTTTCATCCGTAACTCTGCTTCACTCATTTTTATGTTGTTCCTAGGTTTACTTTTACTAAGTGCCTTATTTAATTCTACTGTGGCATGATCGTTAGTTTTATCCCTTTGATCCATTCCCACCTCTCCTTTCATGACTGCTTCTCGGGCTGCAATCACGATTAGTATTGATAACTTTTTAATTTTTTATGTTGTCCATCACTAGATTCAGTATGTTCGGAGGTTTTTTTTATAATATGGCTGTAATTTTTATAAAAATAAACATTTTAACCTTTGACATAGTAATAAAAATGATGTAAATTAGCAAATGTACGAACAATTATATATTATTATACTTAAATATTCGTGTTTAGGGGTGCGATTCATGGAAAATGTGTTTGATTATGAAGATATTCAATTGATTCCAGCAAAATGTATAGTTAATAGCCGATCTGAGTGTGATACATCCGTAACCTTAGGCGGTCATACTTTTAAATTACCTGTAGTACCTGCAAATATGCAAACGATTATCGACGAAAAGCTATCCATATACTTAGCGGAAAATGGTTACTTCTATGTCATGCATCGTTTTGAACCAGAGAAGCGACTTTCTTTTATTAAAGACATGAAATCACGTGGATTGTTCGCCTCTATTAGCGTGGGCGTCAAAGAGGAAGAATATCAATTTATCCAACAATTAGCAGATGAACAGCTTACACCGGAATACATTACGATTGACATCGCCCATGGTCATTCAAATGCAGTAATTGAGATGATTAAGCATATAAAGCAACATTTACCTCAAAGCTTTGTTATTGCAGGAAATGTCGGAACACCCGAAGCTGTAAGAGAATTGGAACATGCAGGTGCAGATGCAACAAAAGTAGGAATTGGACCAGGAAAGGTATGTATTACTAAGATTAAAACTGGCTTTGGAACTGGCGGCTGGCAATTAGCTGCACTGCGCTGGTGTGCAAAGGCAGCAAGTAAGCCTGTTATTGCTGACGGTGGTATTCGGACACATGGGGATATTGCTAAATCTGTCAGATTTGGGGCTAGCATGGTCATGATTGGTTCTTTATTTGCTGGTCATGAAGAATCTCCAGGAGAAACTATTGAGAAAGATGGCAAACTCTTTAAAGAATACTTTGGTTCCGCTTCAGAGTTTCAAAAAGGCGAAAAGAAAAATGTTGAAGGTAAAAAAATGTATGTCGAGTACAGGGGATCATTAATCGATACTTTGACAGAAATGGAACAAGATCTTCAATCATCGATTTCTTATGCCGGTGGAAACAAGTTAGAAGCAATCCGCAATGTAGATTATGTTGTTGTGAAAAATTCTATCTTTAACGGTGATAAGATCTATTAATGGTCTATTTTGAAAAATTATCATTTATTGTTAGATGAGCAAGATTCTTCAGTTCTTGCTCATCTTTTTATTTTGGGATACTCTCCTTCCCCATCATATCCATTGACAGTTAAAATGAAGCATGATACAATTTATCTCGAATTAAAGATATTTAAATTAAAGGTAATCACTTGATCAAATTTTCATTTTTTTATTATTTTGAGTCTAGTAAAGGGATGACCTATTTCTTGAGTAGTGAACATGCTTAAAGTGAAAATAATATGGATATGCACAAAATCAAGTACATTGGAGGGTATAAAATGAACGGTTTAAAAGGAATTCACCATGTTACTGCGATAACGAGCAGCGCAGAAAAGAATTATGAATTTTTTACATTTGTGTTAGGGATGCGATTGGTAAAGAAAACAGTAAATCAAGATGACATCCAAACGTATCATTTATTTTTTTCTGATGATGCAGGCAGTCCCGGTACAGATATGACATTCTTCGATTTCCCTGGCATTCCTAAAGGGGTACATGGGACGAATGAAATTTCAAAAACGTCCTTCCGCGTACCAAGCGATGCCGCCATTGAGTATTGGGTAAAACGTTTTGATCGGTTAGAAATAAAGCATACAGGTATCAAAGAACTATTTGGCAAAAAGACGCTTTCTTTTGTTGATTTTGATGACCAACAATACCAATTAATTTCAGATGAAAACAATAAAGGTGTTGCGAGCGGTTCACCATGGAAAAAAGGACCAATTCCATTAGAATATGCGATAACTGGTTTAGGACCCCTCTTTGTTCGCGTGGCAAACTTTGATTATTTTAAGGAAATGATGGAAAAAGTACTCTTATTTAACGAAATCGCCCTAGAGGGCTCATTTCATTTATTTGAAGTTAGTGAAGGCGGCAACGGTGCCCAAGTAGTTGTCGAATACAATGCCATTCTGCCACAAGCACAACAAGGTTTTGGTACCGTTCACCACGCGGCCTTCCGTGTTGAAGACCGTACGGTTTTGGAAGAATGGATGAAACGGATAGAAGGCTTTGGATTCGGTACCTCCGGTTTTATCGATCGCTACTTTTTCGGGTCATTGTACGTAAGAGTTGCTCCACAAATCTTATTTGAATTTGCCACAGATGGCCCTGGATTTATGGGAGATGAACCTTATGAAACACTTGGAGAAAAATTATCTTTACCTCCATTTTTAGAACCAAAACGAAGTCAAATTGAAAAATTTGTTCGCCCGATTGATACTGTGAGGAGTACAAAGGAATTTGTGAAAGAATACAATTAAACATTCAACATCATGCGGGGCTATTTGCTCCGTTTTTTTTTATCTTATTAGAATTTATATCATTGAACTTTGAGAATTGTCCAGCTAAGAGTAGCTTTCCCCCATTTCTCAGTTAGTACAGGAAAACGGTAAATCTGATATAGTAGTTTAATAGAAATTATTTTACCTATCTAATAAAACAAATAAATGTTGAATAAGGATGATACCTCTTGAAAAAACGAATTGTGTTATCTTGGAGTGGCGGAAAAGATTGTTGTTTAGCCTTAGATATTCTTATTAGGCAAGGATATGAGATTGTTTACTTACTCACAACCGTACCAACAGAACATGGTCGAACTTTTGGTCATGGAGAACGAACAGAAATGATTAAATTACAAGGAGAAGCACTTTCTATTCCTGTTTATTTTATCGAATGCTCCTACGAAGACTATACCGATCAATTTGTCAAAACTGTACAATTTTTGAAAAAACAAGAAAAAATTACTGGCATCGCATATGGAGATTTATACTTAGAAGGACACCGTGAATGGGGTGAAAAAGTTGCTGACGCCTCTGGTGTTGAGGCTATCTATCCGCTTTGGATGGAAAAGGAAGCGTCATTTCAAGCGCTTGAAACCTATATCCGCTCTGGCTATGAAGCAGTCGTTATTCGTGTACGGGAAGATGTATTGGATGAATCCTGGCTCGGCAGGATTATCAATGAATCATTCTTACTAGATGTACAAAAGACAACAATTTGCCCAATGGGAGAATCAGGTGAATATCATTCCTTTGTATTTGACGGACCTTTATTTTCAAAAAGGGTCCAATTGGAGCAAGGGGAAGTAATTCAACTTGAAACAACCAAGAAACTGGAGTTTAAGGGTTATCGTCTTGTAGAAAGTAGTAAGTAGAGAAACGGAATGAGCTTAGAGAACATTTCTCCAAGCTCATTCTTGCTGTTTTTACGATGTTTATACTATAACTATGGTTCCAGGATTTAACTTTACCTCCTCATTTCTGTACTCATGATAAGTTCTTTAGGTCTCGGATATTTATTTAATTAACCCTTCTTTTTGTAAAAATTTCTTGGCAACTTCATTGGCGCTTTCACCGTTTACATTTACTTGATAATTCATCTCGCGCATTTGATCGTCAGTGATTTTTCCAGCAAGCTTATTTAATGCGGCCTTGATTTCCGGATATTGTTGAACGGTTTCCTTCCTTAATAAAGGTGCACCTTGATATGGAGGAAAAAGATGCTGATCATCCTCTAAAACATAAAGATTATATTGCCTTAATTCACTATCTGTTGAGTACGCATCGACTAAGTCAATATCCCCTGATTTAATCGCATTGTAACGGAGTTTCGGTTCCATAGTTTTGACGTTATCAAATGTGATTCCATAAAGTTCTTGAATCCCTCGATATCCATCCTCACGATCAGCAAACTCCAAGGTAAAACCGGCCTTTACACTGTCCTTCATCTTATGCAAATCAGAAATCGTCCTCAAAGCTTCCTTTTCAGCCAATGGCTTTGGGACAGCCAATGCATACGTGTTGTTGTAACTCATTGGTTCCAACATTTCCATATTATATTTTTTTAACAAGCCAGTCCGTGCTTGGTCATACACCTGTCTTCTGTCTGTACTTACAGCTGTCTCTTTTAAAAATTCTGAAATGGCCGTTCCAGTAAATTCAGGGTACACATCAATACTGCCAGACTTTAAAGCGTTGAAAACAAACGAAGTTTTCCCCAGTCCTGGTTTAAGTTCAACACTTAGGTTTGTATCTTCCTCGATTAGCAGTTTATACATATTAATCAATATTTCCGGTTCTGAACCAAGTTTCCCGCCAATGACAATTTTTTTCTGGTCCTGATTTATTATGGACGGAATGGCGATAATCAGGATTGCAGCCGCTGCCATTACGCCAAAAGTAATCAATGACTTTTTGAAAGATACTCGTTCAAATTGCCTCAAGAATACGTCAATAAGAATGGCAAGAACTGCTGCCGGAATAGCTCCAAGAATAATCAGGGATGAATTGTTTCTGTCAATCCCCAGAAGGATTATGTCTCCTAATCCTCCAGCGCCAATGAGCGCAGCTAATGTTGCTGTTCCTATTATTAAAACCATCGCCGTACGTATTCCGGCCATTATTACGGGAGTGGCAAGAGGGAGTTCTACCTTTAATAATCTTTGTCTTCTGTTCATCCCCATCGCTCTAGCTGCTTCAATTAGCGAGGGATCTACCTCTTTGATTCCTGTATATGTATTTCTAAGGATTGGAAGCAGTGCATAAATCACTAAGGCAATGACCGCGGGTACTTTTCCGATTCCAAACAAAGGAATTAATAGGCCTAAAAGGGCTAATGATGGAATCGTTTGAAGGATGGCGGTAATGCCGATAATCGCTTCCGCAATCTTTTGCTTTTTAGTCAAATAGATTCCGAGGGGAATCGCAATAAGGATTGCAAAAAACAAGGCAATAAGGGATAGTTCTATATGCTCAAGCAAGGCACTCCACAATTGCGATTGTCTTTCTTTGAAAACATCTGCAAAATTATCCATTGCCTTGACCTCCTTCCTGCAAACCATCCGCCATATACTTTATTACTGTTTGTCTTGTTATTGTACCGATTATTTGACCTTCTTTTTCCACTGACAATTGTTCATGCTCAGTTAACAATATAAGGGCCTCTCTTAGCGAGGTCGATATCGGAATAGTTACGGCAGGAGTTGACGAGCCTTGTGTCGTCATGAGTTGATCGAAAATGTTTTCTAACTGGACATTCTCCTTTATTGCAACTGATTGAGCCCCCACAAAATCTCGGACAAAATCATTGGCCGGACTCTCGATAATTTCTTTAGTTGTCCCAACTTGAACAATTTCTCCATCCTTCATGAGGCAAATTCGGTCTCCAAGCTTGATTGCCTCCTGCATATCATGGGTAACGAAAATAATCGTTTTATTAATTTTTCGCTGTATTTCAAGGATGTCATCCTGTAATTTTTCTCTGCTAATAGGGTCAAGCGCACTGAATGGTTCGTCCATTAACAAAATTCCGGGATCCGAGGCTAGTGCACGTATCACACCGACTCTTTGCTGTTGGCCGCCAGAAAGTTCTTTTGGTTTTCGGCCTCGAAATTTTTCAGGCGGTAAACCAACCATTTCCATCAATTCATCGGTTCTCTGCCGAATCTTCTCATTGTTCCATTTTTTCAATTCAGGGACAATCGCAATATTTTCTTCTATCGTCATATGAGGAAATAGCGCAATTTGCTGGAGAACATATCCCATGTTCCAGCGGAGCTCGTGGATGTTATAGTCACTAATTTTTTTATCATAGACAAAAATGGTGCCGTCAGTTAATTCAATTAGTCGGTTCATCATTTTGAGAATCGTGGTTTTCCCACAGCCGCTAGGCCCAATGATGACAAAAAACTCCCCCTCCTTAATTTCCAAATTAATGGACTTGATAGCAGTGGTGCCATCTTGGTATCGCTTTGTTACCTTTTCAAAGCGGATCATACTCTCACTCCTCGTTCAATCTTGTTATACTGGATTTCATCACCTTTCAAGGAAATTTATTCTTGTTACTAAGATAACAGGGAAATAGTCGTTGAGTAAAAGAATACGATTTCCGTTGAGGGTCTATAGCCAAGCACAAGTAAGAATTGCCCTTTTATCTTCTGTTTCAGTAAAAAAAGTGCTAGGCACCTTTCAATTTTTTTGAGGTTACCTGGCACTTTTTTGTTCTCAAGAACACCCCATGAGGGTACAATTATAGATTATTTAAGAATTCTCTAACTTGGTCCGGTGTTTTGGCGTTGGCACTATGTAAATGGGCCAATTTTTCACCATTTTTAAATACTAATAAAGAAGGTATTCCCATTACATTTTGTTCTTCAGAAATTTCCGGAAATTCATCGCGGTCAATTTTCATCCATTGTTTGTCTTGGTTCTCTTCGATAATTTCATCTATGAACATCGCTAATCGTTTGCAGTCCGGACACCATGTAGTTGTAAAAATACCCACGGTTAGTTCATCTTTTGTGATTTGCTCACGGTATTCTTGCTCAGTTGCTACTTGTTTCATGTTCTTTCTCCCCTAATTCATTGTATATTATTAAGCTCTGTCTTAGCTTAAAATCATTTTATATAGAAAGCAAGGAATTGAACCTTCTTTTGAAAAAAACTTATTACTTTTTTCGATTTTGCACCATTTATAAAAACCACTTTGTTAAATACCGAAAATCCCTATAATGGGACTCGAGCTATAATTCTAATT
>NZ_JBALPG010000040.1:0-35253 GCF_036965245.1 Neobacillus drentensis | reverse complement strand
GGAATTTGTTCATAACTCCAAAAATTGTTCATATCCATTAGGAAATTGTTCATAACTCCCAAAAATTGTTCATATCCATTAGGAAATTGTTCATATCTCCAATAAATTTGTTCATATCCCTTAGAAATGTGTCCATATCTATCAGGAATTTGCTTATATCTCCGATAATTTTGTTCATATCTCCGTTAAATGTGTTTATACTCATTAGGAAATTGTTCATATCTCCGTTAAATACGTTCATATCATCAAAAAATTTCTCATATCAACTAATAAATTGTCCATTTCATCCAAAATTACGTTGCTATCCTTTAAAAAGGCTCTTATTCTAGCCGTAATTTTACTTTTCCTTAAGCAATTCTAATGGTCTATTCGTTGGCCCCTCAATCACATCGCCAGAATAGGAATACCGTGACCCATGGCATGGGCAATCCCATGACTTTTCAGCGCGATTCCATTCACATTCACAACCGAGATGTTTACAGGTGGTGTCAACTATATAAAGTTTACCATTCTCGTCCTTATAAGCTCCCGCCCTTTTTCCATTATACAAAACGACAGATCCTTCGCCATCTTGTAAATCATCTGGATTTATTTCTACAATTTCAAGCTTGCCTTTAATCAAGTGTTTGGCAACGTCTGCATTGGTTGTTATGACACTTTTTAAAGCTGGGTCAGCTTGGAACCGTGACGGTGAATAGAGCTCTTTGTAAGGATTGTTCCGGTCCATCACATAATCGGTTAATAAGTGTCCCGCGAGAATTCCAGTTGTCATTCCCCATTTTTTATAGCCTGTGGCCACTAAAATATTCTCACGATCTTCGGTGTATGGACCGATATATGGAATCTTGTCTAATGTAACCATATCTTGGGCAGACCAGCGATAATGATATTCTTTTAATCCAAAGACTTCCTCAGCGAATGATTGCAGTGCTTCATAATGCTTTAACGTGTCGATTCCCTGTCCTGTTTTATGGTTATCTCCGCCGAGTATTAGCAGCTTTTCACCATTATACGGTGTATAGCGGATGGAACGGGTCGGGCTGTCGGCACTGATATATATGCCGCCAGGATAGTCTTTGTCCGTTTTTATTCCAATTGCATAGGACCTATCTGCGTACATTCTTGCAAAATAAAGACCAGGTTTATCATAAAAAGGGAAATGGGTTGCAATAATGACATGCTTGCATGCTACCCTATGACCTGATTTAGTAACCACTTTTGGTTCTGAATCATCGTCTTCAATGTCTGCAGCGACTGTATTTTCATAAACAGTACACCCCGCTTTAACGGCATCATCCAAAAGTGATTTTAAGAATTTTAGCGGGTGATATTGTGCTTGATTGCGCATCAAGAGGGCAGCTTTCGCTGGGATATTAAATGGAATAGTATCTTTTAAGGCTCCGTCAATTTCTAGACTCTTGTAAGCTTCCCATTCCGTTTGAAGCTTATCTACATATTCTTCTGTTGTTGCATAAACATAAGCATCTTCCCTGCTGAAGTCACAGTCAATTCCATTCTCCTTTACTTTACTTTCAACGAATTGAATGGCATTCATATGGGAATCAAAATAAAGTTTTGCCTTTTCTTTTCCAAAATGATTAATAAATTCATCATAAATAATGCCATGATGTGCAGTTAATTTTGCAGTTGTATGTCCAGTTGTCCCATTTAAGACACCGCCGGCTTCTAAAATAGCTACCTTCAGTCCTTCCTTAGACAGTAAATAGGCAGCTGTAATGCCTGTTATTCCTGCTCCGACAATCGCTACATCTACTGCTATATCCTCGTTTAATTTTTCAAAAGTGGGTAATTCAATCTCGCGCCAATATGTTTTGGGAAATTGATGGTTTTTTTCAGATGTACTCATATGTACGCCTCCAGCTTCAAAATAAACACATGTTTAATTTTTCCCAAAATGAAAAATTAATGTCATGGAGGAAGAATATTAATTTCTGGAACAACTAAAAGAACCCTGTTCTTTCAGGGTTCTGACTTAATTTGTTCATTATCGGTGTTTATTTTATCGATTCGTGTAGCATCCTCCGAATCAAGTGCTTCATTTAAGAAATGAAAAATAACCCAGCCGACACAACCGAGACAAATCAAAAAGCCGAGAGTAATGGTCCACAAAAGAAGAGTCATCATTAATCCCCCTTTTTCATGCGTAGTTTAATTACGCTTTTTAAAGGTATATGCATCAGGGGGATTAATTTTGCCTAGAATCCGATATTAGTTTTTTTTCTTCAGTTCTGAATAATAATCAACCTTTTTAATATTGACGCCCACAAATGTTTCAATGATCGACTGGCCGCCGGCAATTGAGAAAATCAAAATAAACACGAACGTAACCTTTGGAAAAAGCAGGTACGCACCGCCTAATAAAATAGCGCTCCATACACCGGCACACCAATAACATTTCAACAGATAACCAAACATTGAGGCAGGGATTTCCTTAGTTTCAGTGCCGCCATCCGTTTCCACATTTACCTTTTTCATAAAAGGCTTGCGGATAAATTCGGTGATTTTATCAAAAACAATTAAATGGGTTAAACGATAGCTTGCTAAAATTAACATGATATAGGTCATCCATGAAATTTCTTTCATACTGGTTCCTCCACAAATCCGAATATGTTATCTCCGTTAATGGACAGCTAAATTTTATTTTGTTGTTCCTTGTATATTTTGAGCCTGAAATCAAAATTATATATTCGGAGGAGGCGAAAAAATGAAAAAATCTTTTTGGTTTAGTTTTATGTTCTTACTATCTCTTTTCTGTATTCCAAGCTTGTCCTTTGCCCAACAAATTTACACTGTTCAGCCTGGGGACTCACTTTGGAAAATTGCCGTCAAATATCAGGTAGGGATCACTGAGATTATTCAAGCAAACCCGCAATTTAAAAATCCCAACTTGATTTATCCTGGTCAAAAGGTAAACATTCCCGATTTAGGCGGGATTAAATCGATTGAAAGTCAGGTCATTTCCTTAACCAATCAGGAGCGGGCCAAAAATGGTTTAAAACCATTAACTCCAGATTGGGAGCTTTCAAGGGTGGCCCGCTATAAGGCAATGGATATGCGCGATAAAAATTATTTTAGTCATACAAGTCCAACCTATGGCAGTCCGTTTGATATGATGAAAAACTTTGGGATTACCTATCGTTCTGCAGCTGAAAACATTGCCGCAGGGCAAACTACACCAGCATCAGTGGTTCAAGCTTGGATGAATAGCTCCGGTCATCGAGCAAATATTTTAAGTACGAATTCCACCTATATTGGTGTTGGCTATGCAAGTGGAGGCTCACAAAGATACTACTGGGTACAGATGTTTATATCTAAATAATGGGCGTAAGGGTCAGTTTCAAAGCTTTATGCTTTAGAGACTGACCCTTTCTACGTCTAGAGACTGATATAAAAATCAAGCTCTAGCGCAATTATGAAAAGCTTTGGAAAAAGGTAAGATGAAAACAAGAAAAGAAAGGAGTGAAAATAAAATGAAAAAATTTGGATTACTGGTAGCTGGAGGAATTGCAGCTGTTATCTTGCTTTCAACAATTGGTCCAATGGTGGGGTTACTCGTTAGCCTATTACTCCTGTACTTCATATTCAAACAGTTTTTAAAAACTGAATCTACAGGTGGAAAAATAGGTCTTGGGTTCCTCGGGTTCATCGTCCTAATGGCTTCCATCCATAACGCACCAGCCATCATTGGCGTTGCAGCAGCCTATGTTCTTTACCTCGTTTATAAAAAATGGAACGAGAACAAACATACTAAAATCAAAGAAGAATCTGACCCATTCGTCAATTTTGAAAAACAGTGGAATGAATTAAACAAATATTAAAATAAAAGGAGAGAATAACTATGACAAACCTATTTACAAGAATTAAAAATACGATTACTGCTGACTTACACGAGGCTCTTGATAAAAAAGAAAAACAAAATCCAATCGCCTTGCTTAATCAGTACCTCCGTCAATGTGAGCAAGAAACAGAGAAGGTAAGAAAGCTTTTGGAACGTCAATATACATTGAAGGATGAATTTACGAGAGAATACCACCAAGCAGTAGAGTTAGCTGATAAAAGAAAGTACCAAGCAGAAGTTGCTTCTAAAGCCGGGGAAACTGAGCTATATCAATTTGCTTCAGCAGAGCATCAGCAATATGAGGAACGTGCCAGCCGCTTAAGTGCGTCACTTGAACAATCAAAGGCGCAGTTAGCAGATTTAGAAAGAAAATATGAAGAAATGAAGCATAAAGTTAAGGACATGAACCTAAGACGGATGGAATTAATGGGCCGTGAAAATGTCACTCGTGCAAATCTTCGTATGAACCAGGTTCTTGATTCCAATACTTATTCAGATAAATCCTACTCAAAATTTAAGGATATTGAAAACTACTTGGATCGCTTAGAGAATCAAGTAAACAGCTCTTTTTACCGCAATACGATTGACTCAAGAATTGCTCAAATAGAAAAAGAAATGAAATTGGAAGAAAGCAAGTCCATTTAGTAGGAAAAGATGGTATTCTAAAAGAGGCGTAGTATTTCTGCGCCTTTTACCCATATCATAAAAAATATTATGTATAAAAATCTAAATGCAATAAAAAAGGGAGGGTGAGCCAATGTTTAAAAATGGAAAACATGATTATATTGGATGGCTGATTATGATTGGTATTGTCATTCTGCTCCTAGAGATTTTATTTTTTAACAGAGGTCTTATATTCTCTCTTTTTATTTCTGGTGGAATGATTTATCTAGGTCGAAAAAGGACAGGTAAAAGGTTTGGAAAAATCCTTTTTATCGGTGGGATTATCTTCCTTGTCCTTAGTATTGTAAATATGATGACCTTCAAATTTTTATTGATAGCTATTTTATTGCACTTTTTCATTCAATTTTTAACATCAAAAAAACAGCCCAAGAAGATTTTACCGGATATTACCACGCCGGAACATGTAAAGCAAGAAGAAACATTAATTAAATCGGAGCCGTTGTTTGGAAATATCTTCTTAGGCCAACAAAAAACTCCTGTCGGTGTATATGAATGGAAGGATGTAAACATTCAGGCAGGAATTGGTGATACCATCATTGATCTCAGTTACACGATGCTGCCAAAAGGTGAAACAGTGATTTTTATTCGAAATATCATTGGAAATGTCCAGATCCTTGTCCCATATGAAATTGATGTAAGTATCCATCATTCCTGTGTGGTCGGTTCGACAACCGTGTTTGGCAGCCATGAATCCAAGATTTTCAATCAGGTGTTCCAGCTAAAAACACCAGACTATGATCAGTCCGAGCAAAAAGTGAAAATTTTCACTTCGCTTGTTGTGGGAAATTTAGAGGTGAGCCGCATATGAGTACGACTGGACGTCAAATTGTTTGGAACGTCGGCTTTTCCTCACTTATTGCGATCATTGTTGGAGCCGTTTTTATTTTCCCATTAAACAACTGGTCGGAATTATGGGATCGAAATGTCATGGATATTCCCATTATTATTTTTATTCCTTCCTTTAGCATTGCGGTAGGAATTCTGTCAGGCGGGGCTTCTGGCCTTTTTTGGCGAAAGCAATTTCTTTCTATTGAACATGCTTTGCACCAATTGGAGGAAGGAAGACAATTGGATGTAAAAGAGAAACCTTCTGTCACAGAAATGCATATGATTGCCGAGCGTATCGAGAAAATCGGCAAACAAATGACTGAGCAGGCAAAGCTTTCACAACGTTTAGCAACTGAAAAAGTAGAAGACCAAGAAGAGAGAATTCAGGAAATTATCGAGCAGGAACGGAACCGTCTTGCCCGTGAGTTGCATGATTCTGTGAGTCAGCAATTATTTGCCGCGTCGATGATGATGTCAGCTATCAATGAAACAAAACAGCAGTCAGAAACGGAACGGGAGGCCAAACAGCTAAAGCTTGTAGAAGAGATGATACACCAATCACAGCTCGAAATGCGTGCTCTCCTTTTACATTTGCGGCCAGTTGCCTTAAAAAATAAAACGCTGCAAGAAGGAATTGAAGAACTTTTAATCGAATTATCTCAAAAAGTAACAATGGATATTAAATGGAAGGTGGAAGCTTTTCCATTAGATAAAGGGGTAGAAGATCACCTTTTTCGTATCCTCCAAGAGTCTGTGTCGAACACCTTAAGGCATTCGAAAGCAAGTAAACTCGAGGTTCTAATGGTTAAAAGAGATGATCTTGTCATCTTAAGGATTGTCGATGATGGAATCGGTTTTGAAGTAAACGAAATGAAAGCGGGTTCCTATGGCATGCAAAATATGCACGAGCGAGCCCTTGAAGTGGGCGCGACATTAAAAGTGGTAAGTGTAAAAAATAAAGGAACAAGGCTGGAAGTCAAAGTTCCGGTGATGATTAATGGAGAGGGTGCCAATGATTAGAGTATTATTTGTGGACGACCATGAAATGGTAAGAATCGGTGTTTCTTCTTATTTATCGGCGCAGCCTGACATTGAGGTCGTGGGTGAAGCGGATGATGGAAAAAAAGGTGTCGAGCTAGCGCTAGAACTTCGCCCGGATATCATTTTAATGGATTTGGTGATGAAAGAGATGGATGGGATTGAAGCGACAAGGCAAATAATTGAACAATGGCCTGATGCAAAGGTTATTATCGTGACGAGCTTTTTGGACGATGAAAAGGTATATCCTGCGCTTGAAGCCGGAGCAACCAGCTATATGCTGAAGACCTCTAAAGCAGGTGAAATCGCCAATGCTGTTCGCGCTACATACCATGGGCAATCCGTACTTGAACCGGAAGTAACCGGAAAAATGATGGTGAAAATGCGCCAAAAGAATACTCATCTTCCACATGAAGATCTAACTAGCCGTGAACTGGAAATATTACTCTTAATGGCCGAGGGCAAAACAAATCAGGATATTGCCGATGAATTATACATCGCTTTGAAAACCGTCAAAACCCATGTCAGCAATATTTTAAGTAAGCTTAACGTCCAAGACAGGACACAAGCGGTTATCTATGCGTTTAAACATTCGTTAATCAAATAAACTAACAGACTTTCCAAGCTTATTTGGAAGGTCTTTTTTTTATTTAATTATTACCTTTAGTGTTGGCATAAGATGTTTGTGAAGGATAACCAAAAGTGATTCAATTTAAAACATAAGCATTTAATTTGGGATTCCCATAGCCCTTTTTTTCGTGGATGAAAAAAATCTCCTACTATTCAAGGAACTTGTCTCATAAGTTTAAATGAGACGAAAAAAAGGGAGATTGTAAAATTGGCTATTTATTATAAAGGAATATTCTTTTTAGCTGCTTCTGCTTTTTTAGGGGAAGGAATTGAAGTTTTAGTAAATATGATTCTCGCGAGGGAGTTGGGATCACATGGATTAGGACTTTATATGTCGATCCTGCCATCAATCTTTTTAATTGTGTTACTGTCCAGCTTCGAACTGCAGGTATCGATATCTAAATTCATTGCGGAAAGAGAGGAACGGTATCACCGAAATATTCTTTATCATGCGCTTACGATTACAATTGTTTTTACGAGCATTTTATTTTTAATTACGGCAGCGGTTATTCCCTTTATTCCAGTATTTAATTCGTACCATCCATACATTAGATGGTTTGTACTGATCCTTATTCCGGTTATTGCCTTCACCTCTGTTGCCAGGGGCTATTTTATGGGGATGCAGCAGATGGGGAAAATTGCGGTGTCAAATTTTTTACGAAAAATTATGCAACTCGGAGTGTTGTTTGTATTGTTCCGATTTTTTTCTTTTGACGCAGAATCATCCTTGTTAATTGCCATAGGTACACTGATAGGCAGTGAGATTGTTGTGTTTCTTTATTTAATTTACACGTTTATTATTCAATTTCAGCAGCTGAAACGTCAGCCTTTTTCCAATATAAATAAGAAAGTAGTTCGGAAAAATTTAATGGCGGTTTCGATTCCAACGACAGGTCTCCGTTTGTTTTCAGCTTTCACGGGTGCAATTCAGCCATTCATTATTAAGGCGGCATTGGTTCACTCTGGCATGACTGACACACTCGCTACTGAGCAATTTGGAATGTTAATGGGTGTGGCGGTATCAATCGGATTCTTCCCAGCATTTATTGCCCACTCGTTAATGATTGTCCTAATCCCAGCTGTTTCGAAAACCTATTCACAAAAAGATTATCCGACCTTGCAAAAGATGCTCCAGCAAGTAATGAAACTTACCCTTTTATATGGTGTGGCGGCTGTAACCATATTCTACTTTTTTGCGCCGCAATTAACTTCCTTATTTTTTAAATCAGAGACATCTGCTGTATTTTTGCAGCTGCTTTGGCCGTTTTTCTTATTTCATTTTTTTATCATGCCCCTCCAGGCCTTTCTGATTGGAATTGATTTGTTAAAAGAGGCATTTATTCATATTATCTGGTCAACGATCATATCCTTTGCGCTCATTCTCTGGCTTGGTTCCTCGCCGGAATGGCGAATGAATGGGATCATTATTGGGATGAATACAGGATCCGTTTTATTGGCGCTGATGCATTATTTAACAATCTGTAAGAAGATCGGCGTCTCGGTTTTAATGAAGGGCGTTATGTCAAAAGCAACTGAGCGATAGGGATTTCTTTTTAAAAAAATTCCGAATAAGTGTAGGGATTAGGCTGTCCTTTCCGTCTAATTATATGAGGAAGATTTTACAGGGGGAAAGGACTTAGGAAAATGAACATCAAATCATTTGAGGATTTAGTGAATGAATATGGAACAACCATTTATAAATATATTTTATCTTTAGTTAATCATAAAGAACTTGCCGAGGATCTTTATCAGGAGGTATTACTTTCCGCTTATTTAGCATATCCTTCCATTAAGGAGCCGTGTAAATACAAAAGCTGGTTGTTTAAAATTGCTGTAAATAAGTGCCGTGATTACTGGCGAAAAGAAAATAAGTCGAAGCAATTTTGGAAGGAAGAGGTATATTCCTACTCAGCCTCGTTCGAACCAACATCCATTCCAGAAGAGGAACTTTTACATAAATTTTCTGCAGAACAAATGGCTGAAAAGGTAATGACATTACCTGAAATCTATCGTTATCCTATTTATCTATATTACTATCAGGATTTATCTCTTCTAGAAATTGCCAAGAAAAGCAATTTGCCAATGTCGACCGTTAAAACGAGAATGAAACGGGCGAAGGAACGATTACGGCCAAAAATGCTGTCACTTGCTTAAGGGCTCCATTCAAATCTTTAAAAAGGGGAAGATTTACTGATGACTGGAAAAGGAAGAAAGGATATTCCTGCGCATTTACAGCCATTTATTTCAAAGCAATATTACCATCGCTACACACCAATTGATCATGCGGTTTGGCGATTTGTTATGAAGCAAAATCATTATTTTTTAAAGGAAATTGCTCATTCTGCCTATGTAAATGGTTTAAAGGATTCGGGGATCAAAACTGAATCCATTCCGAAGGTAGATGATATGAATTGGAGCCTCGGAAAAGTGGGCTGGGGTGCTGTTACAATTGATGGGCTGATTCCAGGGGCGGCTTTTTATAGCTTTCTAGCAAATGGGATTCTTCCGATTGCGACAGAAATAAGGAACATCCAAAATATTGCCTATACACCTGCACCAGATATGATTCACGAAGCGGCAGGACATGCGCCAATTTTATTAGATGAATCATACCGCGATTTTGTAAAAAAAATCGGTGAAATGGGCGCCAAGGCACTTTCTAGTAAAGAAAAGCTGGAGGTTTTTAAAGCAGTCCGCCATTTAACCATCGTAGCAGAAGATCCTGCCTCAACCCCGGAGCAGGTAAAAGAAGCAGAAAAACAGGTAGCAGAAGCGAGAATGAAGGTAAAAGGTTTATCTGAAGCGGATCAAGTTTCAAGGCTATTTTGGTGGACGGTTGAATATGGGCTAATAGGTGAGCTGAACAATCCTAAAATATACGGGGCGGGCCTGCTTTCGTCAGTAGGGGAGAGCCAAAGCTGCTTGAAAGACAATGTACGAAAAATTCCTTTTTCGGTTGAAGAATGTATAAAGACCCCATATGATGTTACCAAGCCGCAGCCACAGTTATTTGTTTGTAAAACCTTCGGTGACTTAGTAGAAGCCGTTGATCAATTTGCTGCGACAATGGCATTTCAAAAAGGCGGAACGGAAAGTCTTGATAAGGCACTGCAAACAGATAGTGTTGCTACGATGGTTTTTTCTTCTGGATTGCAAGTAACCGGAACATTAGCATCCATTTTAAAGGATGAAAACGGGGAAGCTGTTTATTTCCGTACGAAGGGGCCAACAGCATTATCTTTCGAACATAAGCAGTTGGATGGGCATGGGACAGAAATACATCGTAAAGGCTTTGGAACCCCAATTGGCAATTTAGGAGGTAATATTGTCCTAGAGGATTGTACGGCTGAGCAACTACAAGAGTTAGGAATCATAAAAGAGAAGGAAGTCGTTTTAAAGTTTCAAAGCGGGGTAATAGTAGAAGGCATCATCAAAAATATCATATTGTCTGAAAATAAGCTAATCTTAATTTCTTTTAAAGAATGTACAGTAAGTTATAAGGGTATGATGCTGTTTGAAAAATCTTGGGGGACATTTGATATGGCCGTTGGGGCAAAGGTTATCTCGGTCTTTGCAGGGGCAGCTGATCCGAATAATTATTATGAATCTAAAAAAATAGAAGAAGTAGAGGAAATAATAGAGCAAAAGGGTTGGAATGAACTTGAGACATTATATGAAGAAATTCGAAGCTTACGTGAGGGTTCCGAATGGAATGAACAAAGTTTATCACAGATGAATCAAGTATTAGCTATTTTAGATGATAAATATCCAAAGGAATGGTTATTGCGTCTGGAAATTTTAGAGCTTAATAAACTGCATCATAGCAGTCATTCTCAGGTTTCTCTCCTTAAAGAAAGGCTTGAGAATACAGATTGGGATTCGTCAGTTAAACAAATGATACAACGCGGATTAACCTTAATCCATAACAGCTAATAGAAAGAGGAGCTTGGATATGATCCAAGCTCCTTTATGATTAATCTTTACTTGATAGAATCCCTAAAATGCGAAGGATGCTGACGAATAGGTTAACAAAATCCAAGTATAAGCTTAATGCCATTAATGGTACTTCTTCTGCTCGTACACCGTAGTGTTTCATCCGGCTGATATCAAAGAGAACATAACCGCTAAATACTATTACCCCAATAAAGGAATAAGCGAGCATACCTGTTGAGCTCAGCGGGAAGAAAATATTAAAAAGTGAAATCGCCACTAATGCTAGCAAAGCAGCAAGCAGGAAACCTCCTAAGAAAGAAAAGTTCCGTTTTGATTTTGCGGCATATATCGAAATACCGGTAAACACAACTGTTGTGGTAGCAAACGCCATGATGACGACATTTGCACCTGCCGTCGCGGCATAATAAGAGACAATTGGATACAGCGTAATCCCTGAGATAAAGGTAAAAATATATAGAAAGGAATAAGAGATTGCTTTTTTACGTCTGAAAATGACAGCGGCAAGAATCATCACAAATTCCAAGATTGCCAATGGCAGGAATAAGCTTGGTGGTACATAAACACCTGCCATTGTGCCAAGGAAGGCAATCGCAAGTGATAAAGCAAATGTACGTAAAACTGATGGCATATATTCTGATGACGTTTGTGTATACAATTTTTTTCACCTCTTTATTAATTTGTTACTAAAGATATACGAAAAAGTGGTCAAGATGTTTCATTTTTTCTTAAAATATCTTTCTCTTCTTTTAATAAATCACGAATCTCTGCTAAAAGCTCTTCTTGACGATTAACTTTTTCCATCACTGGAGCAGGTTCTTTTTTCTTATTAAAACGATTAATGAATTTTACAAATAGAAAAATTGAAAAGGCGATAATAAAGAAATCGACGACTGTTTGAATAAATAGTCCGTACTTTATATCATTATAGGCAAGTTTAGAAAAAGAGTCTGTTTTCCCGATCAATAATCCTATCAATGGCATAATAATATCCGCGACAAGGGAAGAAACAATTTTCCCAAACGCCCCTCCAATAATGACACCGACAGCTAAATCGATTACGTTGCCTTTCATGGCAAACTGTTTAAATTCTTTCCACATAAATAAGTTCCTCCAAAATAATTGACCATATTCTTAATAGTCCATTTTATCCCCTAACCATACTAAATGGCAATATCTAATCTTTAGAATCCTTCATTTTTACTATAGTGAAAAGAGCAGGTATTCTTATCACCTGCTCTAAGATAATTATGAAAAGTGTATTAAAAAGCCCAATTTCCTGATCTAAAGATTGGTTCTGAGGTCCCATTGGCAGTGATTCCGTCGATGTCCATTTCGGCTGAGCCAATCATGAAATCAACATGAGTAATACTTTCGTTTAGCCCGTTTTCTGCTAATTCCTCCGATGACATTTTCTTGCCGCCCTCGATACAGAAGGCATAGGCACTTCCAATTGCTAAATGATTTGATGCATTTTCATCAAATAGGGTGTTAAAGAAAAGGACGTTTGATTGTGAAATTGGTGAGTTAAATGGAACAAGCGCTACTTCACCAAGATAATGTGAGCCTTCGTCTGTCTCAACAAGACGCTTCAATATTTCTTCGCCTTCTTCAGCTTTCACGCTAACAATTTTTCCATTTTCGAATGTTATTGAAAAGCGATCAATAATATTACCACCGTAACTTAACGGCTTTGTACTCGCAACCGTACCATTAACACCAGTTTTAAATGGTACGGTGAAAACCTCCTCTGTCGGCATGTTGGCCATAAACTCAAAGCCCTTTTCATTCACACTGCCAGCTCCTACCCAGAGATGTTTTTCTGGAAGCTCAATCGTTAAATCCGTTCCAGGTGCTGTATAATGAAGTTTTTTGTATCGTTTCTCATTTAAATAGTGAACCTTCTCATGAAGGGTTTCGTCATGTTTCTTCCAGGCATCGACCGGATTTTCAGCATCCACACGTACAGCTTTAAAAATGGCATCCCAAAGCATGTTTACTTGGGTTTCAGCTGGCGCATCAGGGAATACCTTGGCAGCCCATGCTTCTGATGGGACAGCAATAACCGACCAGCTCACCTTATCAGATTGTGCATCCTTGCGGTAGTTTGCCAGCGCTTTACCGGCAGCTTTATTGTAGCTGGCAATCCGTTCAGGGGCCACGCCTTTAAGTAAATCCGGACTACTAGAGATAATAGACATAAAGGCAGCACCATTGTCCGCAAGTTCTTCCATTTCTTTTGCACGCCAGGCAGGATATTCATTGAATGCCTCTTCTGGTGCTAAAACATATTTTGTTCTCGTAACGGTATCGTCGTTCCAGTTAACAATGACATTGTGGGCACCAGTTTCGTATGCTTTTTTGACCACTAATCGGACAAATTCTGCGGCATCTAAAGTTGCGGTAACAACCAATGTTTGACCAGGCTGTACATTAACGCCGACCTTAACGGCAAGCTCAGCATATTTTTCAAGGTTTTTTTGAAATTCACTCATATGTAATTCTCCTTTTTCAGAATCTTTCTTTATATTGTAGCGTCTTTATATTAAAAAAGAAATCATTCAAAGCGTAGTTTTGCTAAAAAAATCCAAAAAAAAACAGTAAAGAGAATTTATCCCTACTGTAGCTTGCTTCCATGTACTTGAATATTAAAATAAACACCTGCGGAAAATAGTACAATAAACGTTATAATGCCTGATAAAGATGTTGGAGCCATGAATTGCGATAATTCCATTGATTCCACCCCTTTAGAAAATATAACCTTTACACACTAATTATAATACTAAAAGAGGAAAATGTGAACAAAAAAGTACAATTTTTTGACAAATATTTGAATTTTTGAAGACGGTAAAAAAAGCACAATGTTCAACCTTGAGAATTGTCCAGCTTCAGCGCCCAGCGGCTAGTAGACTTCACACTTCTCCCTACGATAAGTCAACATCGGATCGCTCCGCTCTCCGTGTTTCCTTTATCTCAGTCGAAGCGCTCCAGTCTATACGCCGCTAGACCGGCGCTTCCGCTTTTTGTTTTTCAAACACATAAAACATAACCCAATATAATCCTGCACTGATCAGTGCCAAAAGAAAGAGAACAAAGAATGTCCACCCATAGCCGATCCAAACAGTCATAGGTATTGAAAGTGGTGCAATGGTACGCGCGATTGTATATCTTAAGCTTGCGGCCGCAAAATATTGGCCTCTCATATGCTCCGGTGCAAGCTTAGAAACAAAGCTTTGCTGAAGCCCCGCACCCATTAATTCACCAAAGGTGAAAATTGCCATCGCTGCAATTAAGCCCCAAATCCAATGAGTTTGACTAAAGAGAACTATGGAAATGGCATAGACAACTGAGGAGAGGACAAACACATTTCTTTCATAATATTTTCCCATCCACTTTGTAACAAAAACAGTCAGCAGGGCGACAAGGAAGCCATTTTCAGCAAGGACTATTCCAAATGCCTGCTCACCTTTGACAGTAAATGACCACTCACCAAACGAAAAGAGGGTTTGATTTTTCACAAAATCCTTAATATATACAGGAATTAATAAGTCCAGTTGCATAAACGTCTGCCCCGCGAGAACACCTGCAAGAATGAAGAGAAGGAACGTTTTATCCTTTACAATAAGAGCATAATCCCTCAGTTGATTTTGTAAAAAGTAATACCATTTTCCGTCGCTGGATAAAGGATTTGACTTTTGAAGCGGGACGGTTTCCCGCGTCCATTTTGCTAGAATTAATCCTAGTAAAATACAAACTGCTCCTGCAAAAAGCAAAAGCTGAAAGCGATAGTGGACATAAAAAATAGCTCCCAATATCGGCCCTACAACAACTGCTATATTAATAGATGTATAAAAAATAGCAAAAACACTGCTGCGATGTTTTTCATCCACTACATCCGCGACCATTGCTTGACTTGCTGGCCAGTAAAAAGAACCGAACACACCAGCAACGGTAAAAGAGATAAACCCTAACCAAGGCGATTGGAACCAAGGAGAACTGGATAGAGCAAAGCCTAAAAACGAAAGGCCTTGTCCGATTGCGGAAAGAACCATCATTCGTTTTCTCCCAAAACGGTCGGCACAATATCCACCCATTAGGTTAGCAAATACGGAAAAAACCTGCGAAAAAACTAATAATAAACCAGCTTTATTTTTACCGAATTCCTCGGCAAAATAAATCGTTAAAAACGGAAAAAACATCCAAAAGGTAATATTCATCATCGCTTCAGCAAACAAGCGAACCTTTAAATTTGTATCCCAATCCCTAATCCTCATTATGTATCCTCGTTTCGATAGTTACTGCTATATCATCATACAATCCAGATGGAATGTTATACAAGAAAAAAATGACAAACGACGTTTCAGCACCGGGATTGGAATTTTCGGAATTACTGAATCCATTAGGGAGGTATGCTATATTTAACTTATGGAAATTCGAAAGGATGTATTAAATATGGTAAAAAGTGTTGTCATTGCTGAAAAGCCTTCTGTTGCACGTGATATTGCGCATGTGCTTAATTGTAATAAAAAAGGAAATGGGTATCTTGAAGGAACTAAATATATCGTTACGTGGGCACTCGGGCACCTAGTCACACTTGCTGACCCGGAAAGTTACGATGTCAAATATAAAACATGGAATTTAGAAGATCTTCCTATGCTGCCTGAGCGTTTGAAATTGACCGTTATTAAGCAAACTGGAAAACAGTTTAATGCCGTTAAGAGTCAGCTGATTAGAAATGATGTCAACGAAATAATCGTGGCAACAGACGCAGGGAGAGAGGGAGAGTTAGTCGCACGTTGGATTATTGATAAAGTAAAAGTCAATAAACAGATTAAACGTCTATGGATCTCTTCTGTTACAGATAAGGCGATTAAAGACGGCTTTGCAAACTTGAAGCCTGGCAAGTCGTATGACAATTTATTTGCATCAGCTGTCGCACGTTCTGAAGCTGACTGGTATATCGGTCTTAATGCAACACGTGCATTAACAACCAGGTTCAATGCCCAACTAAACTGTGGTCGTGTTCAAACACCTACTGTTGCGATGATTGCAGCCCGTGAGGACGAAATTAGAAACTTCAAAGCGCAAACCTATTACGGCATCGAAGCCCAAACAGCAGACCAATTAAAGCTGACTTGGCAGGATGCTAAAGGTAATGGCCGCAGCTTTGAAAAAGAGAAAATCGATGCGATTGTAAAAAAATTGGGCAAGCAAAATGCGATTGTCACGGAAATTGAAAAAAAGCCGAAGAAGTCTTTTTCTCCGGGTCTATATGACTTAACAGAACTACAACGCGATGCGAACAAAATCTTTGGATACTCAGCCAAGGAAACGTTAAACATTATGCAAAAGCTGTATGAACAACATAAAGTTTTAACGTACCCGCGGACAGACTCACGATTTATCTCGTTAGATATCGTTCCAACCATACCAGAGCGTCTGAAGGCATGTGGAGTAGGTGTATATCGCGCACTAACTAGTAAAGTTTTAAAAAAGCCAATCAAGGCTTCTAAAGCTTTTGTTGATGATAGCAAGGTATCCGATCATCATGCCATTATTCCTACAGAAGGATATGTGAATGTTTCATCCTTTACAGATAAAGAACGGAAAATTTATGACTTGGTTGTTAAACGCTTCTTAGCCGTATTATTCCCGGCTTTTGAGTACGAGCAATTAACGCTTCGTGCGAAAATCGGCGAGGAAAACTTCGTTGCCAGAGGAAAAACGATTTTATCACTTGGCTGGAAAGAAGTTTATAATAACCAACCTGAAGAGGAAAATGAAAGTGATGATCTGAAAGAACAGATTTTACCCCGGATTGAAAAAGGCGATACATTAAACGTCAAACTAATCGCTCAAACATCTGGTCAAACAATGCCGCCTGCACGTTTTAATGAGGCGACATTACTGTCGGCAATGGAAAATCCGACTAAGTATATGGATACAAAAAATAAACAACTGGCAAACACCTTAAAATCGACGGGCGGACTTGGTACTGTTGCTACCCGTGCGGATATTATTGATAAGCTATTCAATTCATTTTTAATCGAAAAGCGTGGCAAAGACATTCATATTACTTCTAAAGGCCGTCAATTGCTGGACTTAGTACCAGAGGAGCTTAAATCACCGACTTTAACAGCTGAGTGGGAACAAAAGCTTGATCAAATTGCAAATGGCAAGTTGAAAAAAGATGTGTTTATTCGCGAAATGAAAAACTACACAAAAGAAATTGTTGCTGAAATTAAAGCAAGTAATAAAAAGTATAAGCACGACAACATCTCGACAAAGAATTGTCCAGACTGTGGAAAACCGATGCTTGAAGTGAATGGAAAAAAAGGCAAAATGCTCGTATGTCAAGACCGTGAATGCGGCCATCGTAAAAATGTTGCCCGCGTCACAAACGCACGCTGTCCAAAATGCCATAAAAAACTTGAACTGCGTGGTGAAGGTGAAGGCCAAGTCTTTGCATGCAAATGCGGATATCGTGAAAAACTATCTGCTTTCCAAGCACGCCGCAAAAAAGAATCTGGTGGTAAAGTCGACAAACGGACTGTACAAAAGTATTTGAAAAACCAGCAAAAGGAAGAAGAACCTTTGAATAATGCATTAGCAGAAGCATTAAAAGGATTGAAGTTTGATTAACAGCATGTTAAAGGGGCTATTCAAGAAGAATGAAAATCTTTTTGAATAGCTTTTTTTATTAAATTTAAAGTTGAATACCCAGTAATATCCAGTAAGTGTCGTAAGTCATTCAAAATAGGTAGTAAGTGAGCAAAAATATGTAGTAAGTTCCCGAAAAAGTGTCGTAAGTCCCTCGACTATGTAGTAAACAACCAAGACCCCCAATATCCTTTCATATATTATCCTGCTAAAGTGATATCGTGTTAAGATTCAGAAAATTTAATTGACAGCCAAGGTTTTCATCACATACAATAATTATCATAGGAATAATTTATAGATTGGAATGATGACGCATGAGGCATCCCCAAAAAATAGGTCAATATTTAAATTTATTTATAAAAGAGGCTGGACTCCAAATCTAATTTGATTAGGAATCCAGCCTCTTTCTTTATTATACTAAAGTGGTAGAGGAGCGAGAAATATGATAACGCTAACAGGTAATAGTTTAACTCTTGAGCAAATGAAAGATATTTTATACCGTAAGCAAAAGGTTATAGCATCTGAAAAGAGTATGGAGGCTGTACAAAAAAGCCGGGCAGCAGTAGAGAGAATCGTTTCAGAATCAAGAGTAGTATATGGGATTACGACTGGATTTGGAAAATTTAGTGATGTGTTGATTGACAAGGACAATGTACAAGACTTGCAGCTTAATTTAATTCGCTCTCATGCGTGCGGGGTTGGCGATCCTTTTCCAGAGGTTGTTGCAAAAGCAATGGTTCTCCTTCGTGCGAACGCACTTTTAAAGGGGTATTCTGGGATAAGACCCCTTGTTATTGAGAAATTATTGGAATTAGTGAATAAGGACATTATTCCTATCATCCCGCAGCAAGGCTCCCTTGGTGCAAGTGGTGACTTGGCGCCGCTATCCCATCTTGCTTTAGTGTTGATTGGCGAAGGCGAAGTTTTTTATAAAGGGGAACGAGTGGATTCACTTGAGGCATTCAAGCAAGAGGGGATCTTACCAGTAACCTTAGAAGCAAAGGAAGGTCTGGCTCTTATTAACGGTACCCAGGCGATGACCGCAATGGGCGTTATTGGCTACTTGGAAGCCGAGCAGCTGGCACATGAAAGTGAACTAATTGCCTCGATAACAATCGAAGGTCTGAATGGGATCATCGATGCTTTTGCAGAAGAGGTACATGTGGCAAGGGGCTATAAACAGCAGATTGATACAGCAGCAAGAATCCGCCGCTACTTAAGTGATAGTTTATTAACAACACAACAGGGTGAGCTTCGGGTTCAGGATGCCTATTCATTGCGTTGTATCCCGCAGGTTCACGGTGCTTCCTGGCAAGCCCTTGATTATGTAAAAGAAAAACTAGAAATTGAAATGAATGCAGCAACCGATAATCCATTAATTTTTGATGATGGAGAAAAAGTAATCTCAGGAGGGAACTTCCACGGACAGCCGATTGCTTTTGCAATGGATTTTATGAAAATTGCTGTCGCAGAACTAGCCAATATATCGGAGAGAAGAATTGAAAGATTAGTCAATCCACAGCTAAATGACTTGCCGCCATTCCTAAGTCCTGAACCAGGCTTACAATCAGGGGCAATGATTATGCAATATGCCGCAGCTGCACTTGTATCAGAAAATAAAACACTTGCTCATCCTGCGAGCGTTGATTCGATTCCCTCATCAGCCAATCAGGAGGATCATGTGAGTATGGGTACAATCGCTTCAAGACATGCTTATCAAATTATTCAGAACGTAAGAAGAGTCCTTGCCATTGAGCTGATTTGTGCGATGCAGGCAGTGGAAATCCGCGGTGTGGATAAAATGGCAAGCTACACAAAAATGTTCTATGAAAAAGGACGGGAACAGGTTCCTTCTATTAAGCAAGACCGTATTTTCTCAAAGGATATCGAAAAAGCGGCTGAGTGGTTAAAGACCATTGAATTTTCCCAATTTATACGAGATTTAAGTATGGAAAAAGGTCAATATTAATTGGAAAAAGGCGTGGAAATTTCACGCCTTTTACTTTGTCTGGTCTGGCAGCCAGCGGGCGGTATCACCCCGTCCTTCATCTTCCTCAATTCTATTTTTAAAAGCTTCCTGGGTAACAAGGAATTCCTCATCACCTATGGCTTCTTTTCCATGCTTTTCTGTTAAACTGTTTTCTGGAAAATTACCAGGATGGTTCTTCTTTTTATGCTCAAAATGTTCTCCGCGTGCCAAACTCAACACTCCTTTCATCTTCGCATGTAGCATACCCAAACATTGGTGAAATAATTACTTTTAAAATGGATTTCTATTTCTTAACAAAAAAGCTGGCGAAGGAGTGAATTTCATTTTCACTCTTCACCAGCTTTTTTCCCATGTTTATCGGGTTTGCACATTCGATCAAGCATAATACCAGCGAACACAATAAACGCAATAGGAATCGAAAAGTTTAAAACATGAATAACCGTCATAGTAGTCTTCACATCCATTGTTTTAATATTTGTAATATTAAGTATATTTAAATGTTATTAATATTATATGCTTTTTGTCACAATTTAGACAAATTTCAATATCAAAAATAATTATCTATGACCAATCCACAATCTAGACTCATTTTCTTCTACTTTTTTCATTAATCCTACAAAATATTCCATTTTTTTGAAAAAGGATTTCAAGAATAAATATCGTAATTGTTAGTAAGGGATATTATTTCAATTCTGAATTACTTTACTATGTTTCCAAAGGAGTTGTGCTGACGATGAATATGCAGGAGACAAAAATATACGATATTATCTGTATCGGCGGTGCGAATGTGGATCGGAAAATCCGAGCATTGAAACCATTGGCTAACAAAACATCAAACCCAGCTATTAGCACAAAAACAAGAGGTGGAGTGGCTAGAAATATCGCGGAAAATTCGGGGCGGATAGGACTGAAGGCCTCTTTATTAGCCTATTTAGGAGCAGACCCTGAAGGTGAATGGATCCTCCAAAATACAAAAAACTATGTAGATGTGAGCCCTACAGAAATAATCCATGGAAAACCCACGGGAACTTACACAGCAGTGCTTGATGAAGATGGTGAAATGGCGGTTGCCCTTGCAGATATGACAATTTACAATGACGTGAAGGAATATTTCTTCGAAAACAATTTGCATCATCTTCAAAGTGCAAAAATGATCTTACTGGATACGAATTTTCCTGCGAAGGTTATCGGTCAAGTGATAAGTAGCTGTAAAAACACAGGCATACCTATTTGTATTGCTCCAGTATCTGCTCCGAAAACTGATAAATTACCAGCTTCTTTAGATGGTGTTACATGGCTGATTGCAAACCATAAAGAGGCTGAGGCTTTGTCAAAACTAAATATTACCTCGGAAGGTGATTACTATCGTGCAGCAGAAGTAATTTTGACAAAGGGTGTAGAGAAAGTCGTAATCACAAGGGGAGAGAAAGGCTTAATATATTTTACAAACAATGGTGAAGCAGGAGCATTAGTCCCGCCTAATGTACCGATTGTTGAGGTTACAGGCGCGGGGGACTCACTTATTGCAGGGATATTATTTGGTTATTTAAAAGGCCTCAGTACAGAAGATGCCTGCAAAATAGGTATCTCCTGTTCGTTAATTACCCTACAGACGAGCGATACAGTAAGCCCTGATTTAAATCAACAATCATTACAGGAAACATTTCAAAAATACTTCAGTAAGGGATTAAGCCAACGATGAATCATGCAAATCTACCTCATTATAAATATAATGCGACAGTTGGGGCGCTGATTGATTCCAGCTTAAAAAAATGAATAGAAAAAATTTGTGGGATGGAATTTTCCTTAATTTCCTTCCCTTTTTTATTTATATTGTAAAATTGTTGAAGTTTTTTTGTGGAATTATGGAATATTTTGTGTGAAAAAGAAGTTAGAAAATTAAAAAAAGTGACAAAATGTAACACCCTGTTATAAAAGGACTAGATATAATAAACATATCATTTTTAATTAAGTAAATCGACCTACCAGGAGACAAACGTATAAGGAAATCGGTAATACTTAAGTTGTGCTGTAGACAGAAAAAGGCAAACCTGTTGAAAAGCAGGGACGCAAAGCCGAGGATCTAAGGGAAGTATTTTACTTGCTATGGTGGCCGGGCTGCCTGGAATGCGAAATGTATTTTAGGAGTGAGAAAATGTTTATTACAGAAAGAGATGTGGATGTAATCGATCAAGAATGGATGGAGCTCATATTGGAAGCAAGGGACCTTGGACTTTCAATAGAAGATGTTCGTAATTTTCTTTATCCAGATAGTCAAAAAGCAGCATCAAGTACATACTAAAAAGTGAAAAGCATTCTACAAAAAACGACATTTTTGTAGAATGCTTTTCTTCTTGGCCGAAAGGAAAGTTTAAGACACGTATGCTTACTCATTATTATTTTGATTAATTCGCCATTTATTAAATTCAAGGTAGTCGCGAAATTGTTCTTTTGATATTCCCGAGGTCATTGCATCTTTCACCAGATTCAACCACTCGCTGTCCAATTCAGTCTTGTCAATTTGGTCATGGATCAAATACTCAACTGGAAGATTTAAAACAGCAGCAATTTTTTCAAGAAACTGAATAGAAGGATTCTTTTGCAGGTTTCTTTCAAGTGAACTTAAATAAGATTTAGCAACTCCCGCTTGTTCAGCAAGTTCGGATAGTGACATTTTCTTTTCTAAGCGGAATTTTTTAACGCGGTCACCAATCATGGGGTCTCACACACCTATTTTAATATTAATATGTTTATTCTACCAAAATGAATTGAAAAGTACCATATTAAGAACACGTGAATATTGCAATAAAATGAACATTGAAAAGAGCGTTTCAGAGCTTACGACAAGTAATTTTGAAAAAATGAGCAGTTAGAGGTAATATTAAGAGTGTTGCCAACCTAAAGGTTAAATTTCTTAAGTATAATGATGCTTTATTGAACCATATTGTAAACTATACATAAAAATAAACAAAAAGGAAGGGGATTCTCCTAAATGATTGTCCTTAAATCACAACGAGAAATTGAAGCGATGAAAAAGGCTGGAGATATTCTTGCAGCCTGTCATAAAGAAATTGCAAAATTAGTAAAACCGGGTGTAACAACGTGGGAAATAGAGGAGTTTGTTAACAGCTTTCTAAGTGAAAATGGAGCAACACCTGAACAAAAAGGCTATAAAGGTTATGAATATGCAACGTGTGCGAGCATCAACGACGAAGTATGTCATGGCTTTCCAAGAAAGGAACCATTAAAAGATGGCGATATTGTAACGATTGATATGGTTGTTAATTACAATGGAGCCTTGGCCGATTCGGCATGGTCTTACGCAGTTGGCAAGGTTTCTGAGGAAACGGATCATTTATTAAAAGTAACAAAGGAAGCTTTATACAAGGGAATTGAACAGGCTGTTGTGGGTAATCGAATTGGTGATATTGGCCATGCAATTCAAACCTATGTTGAAAATGAAGGTCTTTCTGTAGTTCGAGACTTTATTGGCCATGGTATTGGTGCAGTGATTCACGAGAAACCTGACGTTCCGCATTATGGACTGCCAGGAAAAGGTGCAAGAATTAAAGAAGGTATGGTATTTACCATTGAGCCAATGGTAAACATCGGCAGATACCAAACGAAGATGGATGATAATGGCTGGACGGCAAGAACATTTGACGGTAAATATTCAGCACAATATGAGCACACACTTGCAATTACAAAAGATGGCCCAATTATCTTAACAGAACAGAAATAAGATCAAAACAAAAACCCGTTATTTACTGCAATAACGGGTTTTTTGTTTTATTTTTTTCTAAGATTTCCAAGTTCTTCAACTAACGCTTGCATTTCATTAGGACTAAACGAATTCTTTTTCAGTACCATTTCGTAAATTTCCTTTAATTCTTCATACATTTCTTCATCGAAGTGAGAAGGTTTAATTGCTCCGAGGTTTAATACCTTTAGTTTTTCCTTTATTTGTTCAATCATATATTCAACATTTTCAACAGATTTCTCAGATAAATTCATTTCGGGCACCCTTTCCGAATTAATATTTTTATCTTTTCATTTTAAATAGTGTATGTCAATACAAAATTCCTTTATAGTTTATCCAATGACAGGTAAATAAAAGTTATAAGGTGAGACTTGCATAGGAATGATAGATAAAGCAAAATAAATGGGTAGGATTATATAGGTATTATTTTCATTTGGATTAATTCATGATATTTATCATGGTGGAAGGAGAGTTTAAGATGACAAGGAAAAATCAATTTTGGAAGGGCATGCTGATCGGAGCCATTGCGGGCGGAGCCATTAGCTTATTAGACAAACAAACCCGTGAGGCTATGAAGGAAAACGTTCAAAAAACTTCCAGCAAGGTTGCCTATATTGTGCGAAATCCGGGAGAAATATCCGAAAAAGTAAAGGGGACAGCAGCAAAAATCAAGACAACCTTTGAACAGGTTAGTGAAGATATATCCTATATTACAGATAAGGTTGAGGAATTAAAGGAGTTGACACCCCAGGTAACTGATATTCTAAAAGAAACGAAAGATTCCTTTACAGAGAATGAAAATACAAATCTGATCGAAGAAGTATTGGGTGAAGAGGAAAAAATCATTTAAAGAAGGAGGATGGAAATGGACAAGGAAGCGAAAGTACGCTCTTCGTTGCTTAGATTGCTTTGGCATCGGATCGAGGAAGATGATATTCCAGGATTAAGTGCTCAATTGGCCTACTTTTTTCTTCTTTCCTTGTTTCCACTCCTAATTGTCATATTTACGCTAATACCTTATATCCCGATTCCACATCAGGATATGCTTGGGATGATTGAATATTTCGCACCAGCAGAAGCGATGGAGTTAATTAAAAAAAATGTAAATGAAATCATGAATCATCGGAATGGCGGTTTGCTTTCGTTCGGGATTATCGGGACGATTTGGTCAGCCTCTAATGGGATAAATGCCGTTGTGAGGGCTTTTAATAAGGCTTATAATGTGAAGGAAAGCCGCTCTTTCATCGTCTCCCGAGGAACGGCTATTTTATTAACTTTTGGGATGATTTTTGTCTTTATCCTTGCGATTGTTCTACCGATATTTGGCAGGGAAATAGGTGTTTTTCTATTTTCAAAATTAGGCTATAAAACTGAATTCCTCAAGCTCTGGAATATGTTAAGCTGGCTTGTTAGTGCGATTATTTTATTCCTTATTTTCACTGGTTTGTATTGGATTGCTCCAAATGTGAGGCTGCGCTGCCGAAGTGCTTTTCCTGGAGCTGCGTTTGCGACATTTGGCTGGATTCTATCATCTATGGGCTTATCATTTTATGTCGGGAATATTGGTCACTATTCACTAACCTATGGAAGTATTGCAGCTATTATTATTTTAATGATTTGGTTATACATATCAGCTTTCATTATTATACTTGGTGGAGAAATCAATGCCTTTTATAGTGAAAAAAATCGGTCGAACTGCTAATACTTTCCTTCATGAAAAAAGTTCATCTGCCTAAACTATGATGGAGGGGTAACCCAATATTAAAGGAGGTATTAAGTAATGACAAAGCATACTAAAAAAGATGGCAGTACAAAGCAAAAAGGAAAAGGAAGTAAAGGAAATAAAACGTCCGGATCAGCAAACGGCTCTAACGGATATCACTAAAAGGATTCGACATATAAAGAAAGGCTGGGAGTACCCAGCCTTTTCCTAACGCATAAGTGCAACTACGCATCTGTCTTCGCCCTTAGGGGCTCGCCAATCGGCGAGTTTTCTTTATCATTTTAATAATCGAAGGCTATTTAAGATGACAAGGATGGTACTGCCTTCATGACCGATTACACCGTACGGTAAGTCGAGCATTTGAAAGAAATTGGATGCAATCAAAAGCATGATTACTGTAATGGAGAAAATAACATTTTGTTTGATGATTTTGTTCATTCGCTGTGAAAGGCGGATGGCTTCTGAAATTTTTGGCAAATCATTTTTCATTAGTACAATATCTGCTGTTTCAAGGGCTACATCTGTCCCTTCCCCCATCGCAATCCCAACATTGGCAATCGCTAATGCGGGAGCATCATTGATACCATCACCGACCATTGCAACAGTTTTATATTTGTCTTTCAGTTGTTTAAGCTGATCCACTTTTTCTTCAGGGAGACATTCAGCGAAAAATTCATCTACATGACTTTCAGTCGCAATGGCACGCGCTGTTTTTTCACTATCGCCGGTTAGCATCACTGTCTGTATGCCTTGTTTCTTTAGATGGTCGATTGCAACCTTTGTTTCCTCACGAACTACATCCTTCATAGCAATCATCGCACTTAGCTCGCCGTTAATTTCAATAAATACTAGTGTATTTCCAAGGCTTGCAAGGTCTTTGGCTTTACCATCAGCAAATTTGTCGACATTTTCTTTTCCAACAAAAGCTGCTTTTCCAATTTTCCATTGGTCTCCATTCATTTCTGCTTTTACGCCCCAGCCAGTGACATCCTCAAGGCTGTCTGGATGGAATAGTTCTTTGCTTACAGTCTGCTTCGCATATTTAACAATTGCTTGTGCAAGCGGATGGTTTGAATGGCTTTCAATCGAAGCCGCTTTCCAGATGAGATTTTCTTTTTCCAGCCCATCTTTTACAATCACTTCAGTGACCTCGGGCTTTCCTTTTGTTAGTGTGCCAGTTTTATCAAAAGCTATGGCTTCTAAATGACTTAAATTTTCAAGATGGACGCCGCCTTTAACTAAAATTCCATGTCTGGCTCCATTTGAGATGGCTGATAAGGTAGCAGGCATGATCGAAGCGACAAGGGCACAAGGAGAGGCGACCACTAATAAAATCATCGCTCGATAAAAGGATTCATGCCAGCTCCAGCCGAGTAAAAAGTACGGCAGGAAAATCATAGCAATCACCACAAGCAGGACAACCTTTACGTAGGTTCCTTCAAAGCGTTCAATGAAAAGCTGTGATGGTGACTTTTCACTTTGTGCTGATTGAACGAGCTGAATGATTTTTTGAAAAAGTGTATCATCGCTCGCCTTTGTCACTTGGACAGTAATCGAGCCTGTCATATTAACGGTTCCAGCAAAAACTTCTTCTTGTTCACCCTTAGAGACAGGCATCGACTCGCCTGTAATCGCTGCTTCATCAATATTGGTTTGTCCTTTGATAATCATTCCGTCTGATGGGACACGTTCACCCGGTTTAATTAGAATTTGATCACCGACAAGAAGCTCAGAAACGGGAACCTTTTTTTCATAACCGTTTGAGATAAGCAAAGCCTCTTCCGGCTGCAGTTCCATTAAAGAAGAAATTTCTTTATGGCTTTTATTCATCGTGTAGGTTTCTAAGGCACCACTGACAGCGAAAATGAAGATTAATACAGCACCCTCTGTCCAGTACCCAATAATGGCTGAACCAACCGCAGCAAAGATCATCAACATTTCTACGTTTAGTTCTTTATTTTCATATGTGGCTTCAATGCCTTCCTTTGCTTTGGCAAAACCGCCGATTACAAATGCAAGCAGGTAAGCAACGATAGAATCAGCACCATTCCCATATTTATCAAACAGCCAGCCTGAAACAATCAAAACTCCGCTTAAAGATGCAGCAATCAGTTCTGCATGTGGTTTGATTTTTTCTATGAAACTAATATTCTGTACTTCTTTTGTAAGTGATTTTGCATTTGAACTCATTGTGTATCTCCCCCCCTTATTAATTTGATTGTACTGTAAGCAAAAAAAAATGTCAATTCTAATTGATAATATTGTAGTTTAATTGAGAATGAAATTCAGTACAACATCTAATAATGTATGGAATTATAGTTGAAATGGTTAATCTTAAATAATAATTATTATCAATTGTTTCAACGGAGAGATAAGCTGTTTCTGTGATTTGTTTTGCTAACAAGAATGAATTGAATGTGTAATTGATAAGAATAATCAAACTCACTACCCCTAAAAAACACGAAAGCTGTCATCAAAGTGATGACAGCAATAATCTCACAATTCAATATATTTTATTTAATCTTACCATACATTCTATGCTTTAAGATATGAATTTGCTCCAAAATAATGTGATGATGATTTTTTTAGATGGTATTAATCATTTACCGTAATCAAGGACTTTTCCTTATTTAATGTAATTATTAAAAAGATAATAAAAAATAACGTACTAATAATATGAAAGAAACTAATGTTTTCAAAGTACTGAATAAAAAATCCTCCTAAAGTGGGACCAATTAAACTACCGAGACTGAAAAAGATCCCGCACATGAGATTTCCTGTAGGGAATAAATTTTTGGGCATTAAGTCAGCCATATAGGAAATGCCAAGTGAGAACGTTGAACCAACAAACATCCCTGCTAAGAATAAACAGACGGCAAGCGAGAAGAAAGATTGCTCCAAGAAACTGGCTGTGATAAAGCATATAAAACCAAGGAAAAGTATGGTTATTAGAACATTTCTACGACCGATTTTGTCACTCAAAATACCTAATGGAAGCTGAAATACAATTGCACCAATAGCAAAGGAAGCCAAAAGAAGTGAAACATTCTTGACATCAAGCCCATTCCTTAAAGCATAGACTGGAAAACTTCCATTTAAAGATGACTCTAATACCCCATAAGCAAGTGGAGGTAAGAAAGCAGCCCACCCATATTTCCATGCTTGTGAAAAGCGTTTTAAAGTGGCAGCGAATGAATTAACCTTTATTTCTTGATCCGGATGTTCGTTTTTAAGAGCAAATAAAAAGACCCATCCCACTAAACATAAAGCAGAAGATAAAATGAAAGGAAGAGCCTCATTTATATTGACCAGTGGTGTCATTAATGGTCCCGTTGCAAACCCAATCCCAAAAAATAACCCATAAAGAGAAAGGTTTCTTCCACGTCTGTTTTCGGGTGAAAATGAAGTAATCCACGTCTGTGTTGCGAAGTGCAAAGCATGGTCTCCGACACCTATGAAAAGCCTTAGAATAAACCAAAACCAAAATGTTTTCCATAACGGAAACAATGCCAAGGAAACGATAACCATCAAGCCACCAAAAATGATAACGGGCTTATAACCAAATTTTCGAAGAGGTTGTTCCATAAATGGGGATACTAAAAGTATTCCTATGTATAGTGCGGTCGCATTCAATCCGTTTAATGATGACGAAATCCCACTGTTTTCAAGAATCACTGCTATCAGTGGAAGAAGCATACCTTGACTGAAACCTGAGATCGACACAATACTGACTAATATCCAAAATCTAAAATTTGTGTTTACATTTATCATTTTTTACCTCTTAAGAAAATAAATTGGTGTTGGTACTCAATTATTTATTATAACAAGATAATGGTTCTTTTGGTTAAAAATGAATAAAGTGGTTTATGCCTATCCATATTGATCATTTCATCTAGACATTTAATGGAATTTAGGTTAACTTAGGTGAATGTGGAAAAAACATATAAGGGTAGAAAAAAGGATGAGAAAAAAATAGACTATGGAGGGAATGCATTGATTAGAAAAATATTTATGCTATTGACATTCATTGGGGTTCCACTTTCTGTCATTGGGACACTAATGCATTGGCCGAGTATTATTCTTTTTATTCTTTACTGTTTAACGATTATTGCTTTATCCAGCTATATGGGCAGGGCAACCGAGAGTCTTGCCATTGTGGCAGGCCCGCGAATTGGAGGGCTGTTAAATGCAACCTTTGGAAATGCGGTTGAGCTGATTATTTCGGTATTTGCTTTAAAAGCAGGATTAGTAGGGGTTGTCTTAGCTTCATTAACAGGTTCCGTACTGGGAAACCTGTTATTGGTCGCCGGTCTTTCTTTTTTTGTCGGCGGATTAAAATTCAAGCGGCAGAAATTTAACGTATTTGATGCCCGGCATAATTCAGGACTGCTGATGTTTGCGGTAATGATTGCTTTTGTTATTCCTGAAGTATTTTCAATGAATATGAATGAAACGAAAACTCTATCATTAAGTGTTGGAATTTCAGTTATCCTTATCCTCCTTTATCTCGCGGCATTATTTTTTAAACTCGTTACACATCGTGGTGTTTATCAGTCTGGGACGGAAAATGCGGCTCATGAAGAGGAGGAACCGGAATGGGGGAAAGGCAAGGCGATCGCCGTGCTTTTGGTCGCAACGCTTGCTGTTGCCTATATATCCGAGCATCTTGTTCATACTTTTGAGTATGTAGGAGAGGCTTTCGGTTGGACTGAGCTCTTTATTGGGGTAATCATTGTCGCCATCGTTGGTAATGCCGCGGAACACGCTTCTGCAATTTTAATGGCCTATAAAAATAAAATGGATATTGCTGTTGAAATTGCTATCGGTTCCACCTTACAAGTGGCTATGTTTGTGCTGCCAGTGCTTGTCCTCATTTCACTTGCTTTTGACAAATCGATGCCGTTAGTATTCAGTTTGCAGGAATTAATTGCAATGGTTTCATCGGTACTCCTTATGATTGTCATCTCTAACGACGGTGAATCCAATTGGTTTGAAGGTTTGACCTTGCTGGCAGCTTATGTGATTATGGGGATTGGTTTTTTCTTACTATAAGGACCTTTAGAATATCACTTTTGGTGTCAGGCACCAAATATAAAGAGACTCTAAGCCCAAGGGCCTAGAGTCTCTTTTGATTCAAAAATATTCACATTTTTCAAATGTACGGGGTTAATCCTTTTGCTGTGCTATAATGAAACAGCAATATTTTATTAGGGTTTTAAAAATCAATCGCTTTCTTTGGGACCATCAATCACCAACCTTCATGTTTAGTTATAAGCAAGAAAAACACGAGTGTTGAATTTCATATAAGACGGGAATCCCAACCTCCTTAAATGTAAATAAGTAAATGGTTAGCCGATTGATTACAGCCCTCCTTTTTTGAAAGGTTAAGTATAGTATAAACCTAAATTAGAATTTTGTAAATAGTCTGATTATTATGCTCTCACTACTTTTTTACCATTTTTGAAGGAGCGAAAAATGAAATTTTTTATACGGCTATTATTTTTTATTTTCGGGTTATCAATTATGACATTTGGTGTATGTATGACAATTGAAGTAGCAGATATTGGTGTAGGGGCCTGGGATGCCCTCAATGTTGCCCTAACTGAAAAGGTAGGATTATCGGTTGGGAAATGGGTGATGATTGACGGTGCAGTTTTAGTCATAGTTAATTCCCTTTTAGTAAGAAGAAGACCTGATCTGCTTTCACTGTTAACAATTATTTTCATCGGTTCTTTAGTTGATTTTTGGTTGGTGACTGTTTTTGATTTATTTACAATTGAACAATTTATCGCTAAATTGGGAATGTTGCTTATGGGGATCCTAATAATTGGTATTGGGGCGGCGATATATTTGCAGGCCAAGTTCCCTCAAAGTCCAATCGACAATTTTATGTTAGCAATAAAGGAACGTCTTCATGTGAATTTAATGACGGCAAAAACACTTGGTGAAATTACAGCTTTGGTGCCTGCTTTTTTTCTAAAAGGACCTATTTCGTACGGAACGATTATCATTACTTTTACAGTGGGACCTGCTATCCAATTATTTTTTCCTTATTTTGAAAAATTAATGAAGAAACTGCAGGCGAAATATTAATTGATAAAGTCCTTCAGGTGAAATTCCCTGAAAATAATTGCTTGAAATGGATAATATTTATGTACTCCGAAAAAACTACGTAGAGACATGATTAATGCTACTAGTGAAAGGAGTTTAACCTGTGAAGAAACATATTTCTTTACTTATGACACTGCTGTTAATGCTAACCTTTATTCCGTCTGTTTTCGCGCAAAAGGCACCGGTAAAAAAAGCACCAGCTCCAGTAAAATATCAAGTCCCAGTCTCAGTTCGGAACATTTCAAAGGAAAATACGTATCCGAATTCAACTCAGAACCTGCCACAGCTAAAGCCTAGTGATTTAACCAGAAAATTAATCAATTCTTCAAAAGAAAAAATTGAAAATCCTGATTTGATTCGTATGCTTAATGAGTCGAGTATTAACAACACCCCATTTGCGTTTGGCTATCGTGCAATTATTTACCTTGGTCAGTGGCCTTTGAACTACGAATCATCAGAAACCTCCCCGAATTGGGAGTACCAAAAGATTAATACAAATTACTTTGATAATCGCGGCGGAATTGTGCCATATCAAATTAAGTATGTTCAAGAGGCCCAAAAGGTTGTCCGTGGCGGGCTGACAGCTAAAATTGCCAATGCCGAAGATGTGAAAAAGATGATGCTTTTAAAGGCAATGGAAAAAACTCGTTTGCCACTCGCATTTGAAACGATTATCGGAGCTGGCACGAAAAATGATAATATTTATAATATCCCTGCCAACCGCTTGGGATACTTATATGCTTATGCACCCGGTGTTAATGAAAAAGGGAAAGTAACCTATGGAGAAGTGTATTTAATGCTTAAAGGAAGTAAAAAGTTTATCGTAATTAAAAACGTTACCTCTCAAGGGATCGGTGCCTGGATTCCAGTTCAGGATTATGTTTCGTTTGGCTTCGCAGCTTCAGAACGACCACGCTAATTTGGGCAAAAGGACTCCTGGCAGCAGGAGTCTTTTATTTTGGTTAAATAGGACAAACTAATTGTCATAGCTCCAATTTTCCGGTAGGATGAAAACATTAATGAAAGGAGAGATACAGCTTGGGAAGTCCGATTCAAGATAAAAATTCACAGGTTGATTTTTTAAAACAGCGTTTAAATATGTTTATCGATGTGCTCGATGCCATTGATCCGGAGGATACGGATCTTGAGGATATTGATCGTTTAATTTCTTTGCTTGATGACATGGAATCTAAATGCAGAGAATTCAATAATCGTGAAGTAAGTGAGTCTGTTTAAAAGCAGGCTCTTTTTTATTGATGGATGTAGGCGGATTACCTCAAACTTCCATGTATCCGCTTGCAAGCTTATTCTTTAAATACTATGGCTATAGGAGTATAATAGAAGCGTGCAAAAAGTTGTAATATTTTAAATTGAATAATTTGGGGAACAAAGGGAATGGGAAAGGGGTACTCGAATTGAATATTGAAAAATTCCAGGAAAGTATGTACAAGCTTGTCGTTGAAACTTCTACAAAACTTCCAAAGGATGTTCGTCGTGCAGTTATGGCTGCGAAGGAAAAGGAAAACGCTGGCACGAGTGCAGCTATGAGCCTTGCTACCATCACGAATAACATTAAAATGGCGGATGACCAAGTGTCTCCAATCTGTCAGGATACAGGCCTGCCAACGTTTAAAATTAAAACGCCAGTTGGTGTTAACCAATTGGGACTAAAAGAAGCCATTCGAAATGCGATTGTGCTGGCTACAAAAGAAGGCAAATTACGCCCAAACTCTGTAGATTCTTTAACAGGGGAAAACAGCGGTGATAACCTTGGTGCGGGGGTCCCGGTTATCAAATTTGACCAATGGGAAGAAGATTACATTGACGTCCGTCTGATTTTAAAAGGCGGTGGATGTGAAAATAAAAACATTCAATACAGCTTGCCATGTGAGCTAGAAGGACTAGGACGTGCGGGCCGCGACCTTGATGGTATTCGCAAATGTGTCATGCATTCTGTTTATCAGGCACAGGGTCAGGGCTGCAGCGCTGGTTTTATCGGCGTCGGAATTGGCGGCGACCGTTCATCAGGATATGATTTAGCAAAAGAACAGTTATTCCGTTCTGTAGATGACGTGAATCCAAACGAGGATCTCCGTAAGCTTGAAGAATATGTTATGGAAAATGCAAATAAATTAGGAATTGGAACAATGGGCTTTGGAGGCGAGGCGACTTTACTAGGATGTAAAGTCGGTGTCATGAACCGGATTCCTGCCAGCTTCTACGTATCAGTTGCCTACAACTGCTGGGCATTCCGTCGTTTAGGTGTCAGCGTTGATGCTGTTAGCGGAGAAATTAATGAATGGATGTATCAAGATGGTGAGTTCATTGATTTTGCTGCTACGGAAGCAGAAAAAGAAACAGCTGCAGCTTCTGCTGAAGAAGTAATTACATTAGAGGCACCAATTACAGAAGAAAAGATTCGCTCGTTAAAGGTTGGCGACGTTGTTCAAATTAACGGATTAATGTACACTGGCCGTGACGCAATTCATAAGTATTTGATCGACCACGATGCCCCTGTTGATTTAAATGGCCAAGTCATTTATCATTGTGGTCCAGTTATATTAAAGGACGAAGCTGGAGAGTGGCACGTTAAGGCTGCCGGGCCAACAACAAGTATTCGTGAGGAACCATACCAAGGCGATATCATGAAGAAATTTGGAATTCGCGCGGTTATCGGTAAAGGAGGTATGGGACCTAAAACATTGGCAGCTCTTAAGGAGCATGGCGGTGTGTACCTGAATGCGATCGGCGGTGCAGCACAATATTATGCTGATTGTATTAAAAAAGTCGAAGGCGTTGACTTGATGCAATTTGGTATTCCTGAAGCGATGTGGCATCTTCGTGTCGAGGGCTTTACTGCCGTTGTCACCATGGATTCACACGGAAACAGCCTGCACGCTGATGTTGACAAATCATCTTTGGAAAAATTGGCGCAGTTTAAGGAAGCAGTTTTTAAATAAGATTATGTGGGGTAGGCGCTGGGTGGGCGTCTATCCTTTTTTTTGGCAGCTTGAAGGGGGCGTTTGTTCATATCCCTATGAAATTTGTTCATAACTTAAGTAAATTTGTCCATAACATCCTAAAATTGTTCATATCCTTAGATTATTTGTTCATACTATCAAAAAATTTGTTCATAAATTTTGACAGCAAAATGAAGAGAATAAAAATTCTAGTTTTTAGTGCAGGATTGGGTAAAAACTATGTCGAAACATATTATAAATGGGAAAAGGAGGGAATATTTTGTTTGATTTAGACTTAATAAAACCAATAACATTAGAGCAAGCGGTAGCAACTCAAAGAAGATTACCTATTAATCATGTTTTGAGGAATGATGTTGATGTAAAAGTAAGGAAATTAGCTTCTGGATACCAAGGGGAAAAAACATTAAACTATTTTCTTGGATTACTTCCCCAAAAAAACTATCATATTTTTCATGGTCTTCGTCTTCCAGCGGAAAAGTCTTTCTTTCAGATGGATGCTCATCTCCTTTCCACAAAATTAATAATTATCCTCGAATCAAAAAATTATTCTGGAACACTCTCTATTGAAAAACTTCAATTGACTCAAGAAATCAATGAATCAAAAGTGATCTACGAAAATCCAATCGCTCAAGTTAATAGGCATAAATTACTTTTACATTATTTTTTTCAAAAGTATCAAATTCCATCAATTCCAATTGAAACTCTCGTTGTGTTTACTAAATCTTCATCAGAAATTAAAATTGCTCCAGGATATGCCGAAGCAGAAAAAAAGATTTGTAAGGCCAGCAATCTATTGAAGAAAATTGAGGAACTAGAGAAATACTACACCCAGGATAGAGTCGATCAAAAAACAATTGGAAAAATAAAAAGGCTGGTTTTAAATAAACACACTCCAATTAGAACAGATTTTTTACAAACAATAGGTATAGATAAAAGTGATATTTTAACAGGAGTTCGGTGTCCAAACTGTTCATTTATACCAATGCAATATAACAGGAATAATTGGAAGTGCCCAGTTTGTAAACACCTATCTAATGA
>NZ_JBALPG010000039.1:0-136236 GCF_036965245.1 Neobacillus drentensis | reverse complement strand
GACGTTGCCAGGCAAATGAGAGACAACCTGTATTGGGTTGTCTTTTTTTTGTGCCGACAAATGGAAGTGGAAAGTAAAAATGAAAAAGTGGAAAGTAAATGATTAAAACCGGAAAGTAAAATCAGAAAAGTGGAAAGTAAAATCACAGAAGTGGAAAGTAAATTACCAAAACCGGAAAGTAAGCCAATCAAATAGGGAAGAAAATTGGAATTTCATCAGAAAAAGCATCCATAAAAAGCACCCAATAGAGGTAATTGGGTACTGAAATGGTTATACAGTTAGTCTTTTTTTTTTCAATAAGAAATTTCACGATGATTTTCCTTTATATAAGCTAAAAACCTCCTCCCAATTCCATTTTTCATAGTACCAGCTTGGTAATGTTAAGTCTTTAATCCATTGCTTTTCTACCGTAGTATGAATAGGTGACACGAAAATACTGGTTTTCTCACGATCTGTTCTAATCCAAATTAGCTGATTACGATAATTTTGCGGAACAAAGTCGCCTTCATTTTTTGCAGGGAAGGTAACTTGCTTTTGCTTATTCGTAATTTTAAATATGCTTGGTAGCGGTCGTTCATTGACGTCAACCAATTCACTTTCTATAGAACGTGAAACGTATAGTTTATGATTATTTTTCCATGAAAAATCCCGATCGATATAGACCTTGGGCGTCAAGATTCTTTTGTGAAAGGATGGCAGGTTTACTGTCTTTAATTGTTTATTTCTCAATGCTACTCTGCCGAAGCCGTTTATGTAACCAAGAACACTCTTGGTTGGGGCCCATTGAAACCATTCCTCATCATTTAACATTTCATCCACCCTTTGAAAAACCTGTCCATTCTGAGAAAGTATACATAGAGTATTACTGTCTGCAGACATCGATGCGGTTGGAATTAATAGAAAGCTGATCCACATACTGTCGTGGGACCATTTAAACTGGCTGGTGCCTACATAGTATTCATTTTCCCCAACAGGTATGGTATACATTTGCTTTGTTGCAGGCTTTTGCTGGTTTGTTTCAAAAGATAGTTTTGATAAGTGGATATCAGTGTGAAGTCTCTGGCTTTTCTTAGTGGAAATAAATAGGTCTCTTCCATTCGGGAACCATGAAAAGTTTTCAACTTTGGCTTCGAGTTGTTTAACAAGAAATAGATTTGATGGTTCAGTATCAACAACAAATAAATCAGTCTTAACGAGAAAAGCAAGTTTATTTTGTTGAGAGGACCATTGGAAATTGTTGGTTACGTTTGGTTTAACTTTAACGTGTTTGTTCATTCTAATATTGTATACCCATAGCTCACCATTGTTGAGGTAGTTTCCAATTTCTCTTTTTCCTTTTAGGTAGGCAATCCAGTTCCCGTCATGTGACCACTTTGGATACCTTATGAATTCACCATTCGTAAGCTTTTTTTCTTCTTTTCCAATTTTCATCCACAAATTATCGTTACGAATAAATGCTGCCTTTTGAGAGTCAATAGGGGTATCTGCGTAAGCAGTGGATGAGATTAGAACAATAACTGCCAGAAGAAAAAAAGGAAGAAATTTTTTTATCAGCAAATAATCGCTCCTTTAACTTTAAAGAATGTATGGGTATATTTATTTTGTACAAATGATTAAAAATCATCAGGAATTAATAAGCATTTGTGATAAAGTGTAGGAAGCATAATAATAAAGAAGCGCTCTAGTTTTGAAACAAGTTTAAAAATGGATACGATTGTCCTTTTGATTAATTTTTTCCATTAGGATGATCTAAACATTAAAAGGTCAGCGTTATTTAGCATACCTAATGGTCAGCTTATGGGCTTGAAGAGAAAATCAGTGAAAAGAGGGAAGTTATTTTCATGAGTAAAAAGAAAGTGCAATTTGAAGTGCAGGAAAATGAAAGTATTGAGGACTGCTTAAATAGAATGAAACAGCAAGGTTATGTTCCTGTCCGCAGAACAGAGAAGCCGATTTTTCAAGAAGTAAAAAAAGGTAATGAAACGATTTATGAGCCAATCGGTCGCCAAATCGTCTTTGAAGCGAAATTAATCGACTAAAACACGAACATTATAGTGCTGTTTTAAAATAATGTTCGATATATTTGTTGACATCCAAATGGCTGAATTGGTATGATTAAGCTAGTTGATTAAACCATTTATCTTTACCCTCGTATATCCATGGGAATATGGCCCATAAGTTTCTACCCAATAACCGTAAATTATTGGACTATGAGGGAAAGTCAATATGTTCGGCACAATAAGGGGCGAAGGCTTCCTGTTTGTTGACCTAAATTATGTATGCCCGGACAAATGGCTTTCTCTTTAATGAGATGCTATTTGTTTCGGGTATTTTATTTGGTTAAAAAAGGAGGATTAAGGATGGGAAATCTTGTCGGAGTCATCATGGGGAGCAAGTCAGACTGGGAAACGATGAAACATGCTTGTGAAGTTCTCGATCAGTTCGAAATCGCCTATGAAAAAAAGGTTGTTTCTGCCCATCGTACACCTGATTTAATGTTTTCATATGCAAAAGAAGCTAGAGAAAAAGGCTTAAAGGTTATTATTGCTGGAGCGGGCGGTGCTGCACATCTTCCTGGGATGGTCGCAGCAAAAACGACGTTGCCGGTAATCGGTGTTCCTGTTCAATCACAAGCATTAAATGGATTAGACTCCTTGCTATCGATTGTGCAAATGCCAGGCGGTGTTCCGGTTGCAACGGTTGCGATTGGTAAAGCTGGTGCGGTGAATGCAGGACTACTCGCTGCTCAAATATTAGCAACGGAAGACACGGCACTCGCAGATAAATTAGAAGCTAGAAGAGAAACTATTAAACTAGAGGTACTAGAAAGTAGTGATCAACTTGCATAACAAAACGATTTTACCTGGAGCAACGATTGGAATTATTGGTGGAGGGCAGCTCGGCAGAATGATGGCACTATCTGCTAAAGCACAGGGCTTTCGAATCGCTGTTTTAGAGCCGGCGGCCGACTCTCCATGCGGTCAAGTGGCGGACTTTGAAATTATCGGCGCTTACAATGACCGCGAGGCTATCAGCAGATTAGCTGAGGTGAGCGATGTAATTACTTATGAATTTGAGAACATCGATGCCGATACATTAGGATGGCTTTGTGAAAAGGCATATGTTCCACAGGGGAAAAACCTTTTAACGATAACGCAAGACCGAGTTAGTGAAAAAGCAGCCATCCAGCAAGCTGGAGTAGAGGTGGCTCGTTATGAGGTCATTAATAGTATAGAAGAGCTATTTTTAAAAATAGAATTGATTGGTTATCCTGCTGTATTGAAAACAGCAAGAGGCGGCTATGATGGCAAAGGGCAGCTTGTGATTAAAAGCGAGCAGGATTTATCTAAAGCAGATCCGCTAATCAGCCATGGCAGCTGTGTGTTAGAAAAGTGGATTCCATTTGAAAGAGAAATTTCCGTGATTGTTACTCGAAAGCTAGATGGAGCAACGGCTTTTTTTCCAGTAGCGGAAAACATTCATGAAGAAAATATTTTGCATATAACAATTGTTCCGGCACGTATCTCTAAAGAATTACGGGAAATGGCCATTCAAAAGGCAAAGCAGATTGCTGATTCGCTTGGATTGGTAGGGACTCTTGCTGTAGAGATGTTTGTGACAAGCGATGGCACGATTTATATAAATGAATTGGCTCCGAGACCGCATAATTCAGGTCACTATTCCATCGAGGCCTGCGAGACGTCACAGTTCGAACAGCATATCCGCGCTATCTGTAATTGGCCATTAGGAAGCACGGAGCTATTAAAACCAGCAGTTATGGTCAATCTATTAGGAGAGCATCTTGACGGCCTATTTAAGGAAATCCCAACTATGACAGGCTGGAAGGTTCATTTATACGGCAAAAAAGAGCCAAAATTGAAAAGGAAGATGGGGCATGTTACCATTTTGAAGGGTAACATAGATGAGGCTCTTAGGGAAATTGATGAAAGCAGCATCTGGCGTACAGCAAAAGAAATGATCGGAGGATAAAACATGATTGATCGTTACACAAGACCTGAAATGGGAGCTATCTGGACAGAGGAAAACCGCTTTAATGCCTGGCTTGAGGTGGAAATCCTTGCTTGTGAAGCATGGGCAGAATTAGGGGAAATCCCGAAAGAAGATGTTAAAAAGCTTCGTGAAAATGCTTCATTTAATATTGACCGCATTAAAGAAATTGAAGAAGAAACAAGACACGATGTAGTTGCTTTTACCCGTGCGGTTTCAGAAACATTGGGTGAAGAGCGGAAGTGGGTTCATTATGGACTAACTTCAACGGATGTTGTGGACACGGCACTTTCCTATGTGTTGAAGCAAGCCAATGCCATTTTATTAAAAGACTTGGAAAACTTTATTGAGATTTTAAAAAATAAAGCAATTGAACACAAAATGACTGTGATGATGGGACGAACTCACGGGGTACATGCAGAACCAACTACTTTTGGCTTAAAGCTTGCACTCTGGTATGAAGAAATGAAACGCAACTTGGAGCGTTTTAAGCAAGCGGCACAGGGGGTAGAGTTTGGAAAAATTTCCGGTGCTGTTGGAACCTATGCAAATATTAATCCATTTGTTGAACAGTATGTTTGTGAAAAATTAGGTCTTGGCCGGGCACCAATCTCGACGCAAACACTGCAGCGTGACCGCCATGCTCACTACATGTCAGCTATTGCTTTGATTGCTACTTCGATTGAAAAAATTGCGGTAGAGGTTCGTGGACTGCAAAAGAGTGAAACCCGCGAGGTGGAAGAGTTTTTTGCAAAAGGACAAAAAGGGTCATCAGCAATGCCGCATAAACGGAATCCTATTGGCTCCGAGAACATGACTGGTATGGCGCGCGTGATTCGCGGCTATATGATGACGGCTTATGAAAATGTTCCGTTATGGCATGAACGCGATATCTCACATTCATCAGCGGAACGCATCATTTTACCAGATGCGACAATTGCTTTGAATTATATGCTAAATCGCTTTGCAAACATTATTAAAAATTTGACTGTTTATCCGGAGAATATGAAGCGCAACATGGAGCGAACACTAGGGCTAATCTATTCGCAGCGTGTTCTGCTAGCGCTAATTGATAAAGGCTTATCACGTGAAGAGGCTTACGATACAGTACAGCCAAAAACGATGGAGGCGTGGGAAAAACAAGTACCATTCCGTGGGCTGATTGAAGCGGAAGGAAAAATTACCGCATTGCTTTCTCCTGAGGAGATAGCGGATTGTTTTGACTATCACTACCACCTACAGCATGTAGATACCATTTTTGATCGATTAGGGTTGAACGGATAAGGTGCTTAGTGACCGAGACTCAGGGACAATTGAGGATTCGGTCACAAAAAGTAGATAAATGTGACCGTGAGCTAGGAAAAAGAGAGTGGACGGTCACAAAAAGCAGATAATTGTGACCGTAAACGGGAAAAAAGAGGGTTTACGGTCACAAAAAATAATAATTGTGACCATGAACGAGGAATAAGAGAGTGGCCGGTAACAAAAAGCAGATAAATGTGACCGTAAACAGAAAAAAGGTGAGCAGACGGTCACAAAAAGGTTCATAGTGACTGAAATTAGATAAAAAAACAGAAGTGAGGCTACAGTTATATGACTACGTGCCCCTTCTTTATTAGAAAGATTCCCAATATTGCGAAATAAGGAGTGATTCACCATGAAAGAAATGCTTTATGAAGGAAAAGCTAAGCGAATTTACAAAACAGATGAAGATAATGTTGTATTAGTTGAATACAAAGATTCAGCCACCGCTTTTAACGGAGAAAAAAAGGCAGAAATCACTGGTAAAGGCCGACTTAATAACGAGATTACTAGTTTGTTATTTTTAAAGCTAAAAGAACAAGGAATTGAATCACACTTTATCAAAAGAATTTCCGAAACGGAGCAGCTGGTGAAGAAAGTAACCATCATTCCGCTAGAAGTAGTCGTTCGTAACGTGTCTGCTGGCAGTTTTTCAAAAAGATTGGGAATCGAAGAAGGGGCCCCGCTATCAGCGCCAATCGTTGAGTTTTATTTGAAAGATGATGCACTGGGTGACCCGCTGGTAACAGTGGATCATATCCTTGAACTAAAAGCGGCGACAGCCGAAGAGATTACGATTTTACGAGAAAAAGCGCTGGAAGTAGATGCGGTTTTATCGAGCTTTTTTTCAGAACTAGGCATAAACTTAATCGATTTTAAACTTGAGTTTGGCAAAGACGTACAGGGACAAATTTTATTAGCTGATGAAATTTCTCCTGATACATGCCGCTTATGGGATCAAAAAACAAATGAAAAGCTGGATAAAGATGTATTCCGCCGTGATTTAGGAAGTTTAACAGATGCATATGAAACGATTTTAACAAGACTTGGAGGTCATCAGCATGTTTAAAGTCAAAGTATACGTTACATTGAGAGAAAGTGTATTAGATCCACAAGGCAAGGCTGTAACCCATTCATTAAATTCGTTAAATTATCAAGAAGTAACCGATGTCCGCATCGGCAAATATATGGAACTCACAATTGAAAAATCAGATCGCGACCTTGATGAAGTCGTAAACGAGATTTGTACGAAACTGTTAGCCAATCCAGTTATTGAAGATTACCGCTATGAGGTAGAGGAGTGTGTCGCCCAGTGAAATTTGCGGTTATTGTTTTTCCGGGCTCGAACTGTGATGTCGATATGTTTCATGCGATTCAAGATGAACTTGGCGAGGAAGTCGAATATGTCTGGCACGATACTGAAAGCTTAGCTGAATATGACGGGATTCTCCTGCCAGGCGGTTTTTCTTACGGCGATTACCTACGTACGGGAGCGATTGCCCGTTTTAGCAACGTAATGAAAGAAGTTGTAAAAGCGGCCGAAGCAGGCAAGCCAATTCTTGGGGTATGCAATGGATTCCAAATCCTTCTTGAAGCAGGCTTACTGCCAGGTGGAATGAGACGGAATGAAAGTCTATCATTTATTTGCAAACCAGTTGAACTAAAAGTAGAAACCAACAGAACGATATTTACTGCTGAATACGAACAAGGCCAAACCATTACAATTCCGGTCGCCCATGGTGAAGGAAATTACTATTGTGACGAGCAAACGCTCGCTCAATTAAAGGAAAATAACCAAATCGTATTTACTTATAAGCAAAATCCGAACGGAAGTCTTGCTGATATCGCGGGTATCACGAATGAAAAAGGAAATGTTCTTGGAATGATGCCGCACCCGGAAAGAGCGGTAGATGAATTGCTCGGTGGTGCCGACGGATTAAAGTTGTTTCAATCGATTGTGAAGACATGGAGGGAAGCAAATGTTGTTAACGCTTGAACCAAATCCAGAACAAATCAAAGAACAGAAACTATATCAGCAAATGGGTTTGTCAGATGAAGAATTCACAATGATTGAATCGATTCTCGGCCGTACCCCGAATTATACCGAAACAGGTCTTTTCTCGGTAATGTGGTCGGAGCACTGCAGCTATAAAAACTCGAAGCCGGTTCTAAAAAGATTCCCAACCTCCGGTGAAAGAGTTCTTCAAGGTCCCGGCGAAGGAGCTGGAATTGTCGACATCGGCGACGGTCAGGCGGTTGTGTTTAAAATTGAAAGTCATAACCATCCTTCCGCGATTGAACCGTACCAAGGAGCGGCAACAGGCGTCGGCGGAATCATCCGTGATGTATTTTCAATGGGCGCACGTCCAATTGCTATGCTAAACTCGCTTCGCTTTGGTGAATTGGATTCAGCCAGAGTGCGCTATTTATTTAAAGAAGTAGTCGCAGGTATTGCCGGCTACGGCAACTGCATCGGGATTCCGACAGTCGGCGGCGAGGTGCAGTTTGACCCATCGTATGATGGAAATCCTCTCGTCAATGCGATGTGTGTCGGTCTGATAAATCATGAGGATATTAAAAAAGGCCAGGCACATGGTCTTGGTAATACCGTAATGTATGTCGGTGCAAAGACTGGCCGTGACGGAATTCACGGTGCAACATTCGCTTCTGAAGAACTAACCGAGCAGTCTGACGAAAATCGCCCAGCGGTTCAAGTCGGCGACCCTTTCATGGAGAAGCTATTGTTAGAAGCATGCTTGGAGCTCATCCATTCGGATGCCCTTGTTGGGATTCAGGATATGGGTGCTGCGGGACTCGCCAGCTCTTCTTCAGAAATGGCCAGCAAAGCTGGGATGGGCATCGAGATGAATTTAGACCTTGTTCCGCAACGCGAAACCGGAATGACTGCTTATGAAATGATGCTGTCTGAATCACAGGAACGGATGCTCATTGTCGTGAAAAAAGGGAGAGAACAAGAGATCAAGGATCTTTTTTCAAAATATGATTTAGAAGCTGTTGCAATTGGAAAGGTAACGGACGATAAACAATTTCGCCTGATCCATAAAGGGGAAGTCGTTGCCGACCTGCCAGTTGATGCATTGGCTGAGGATGCACCGGTTTATCACAAACCATCCAAAGAACCGGTCTACTTTGCTGAATTCCAAGCGATGGAAAATGAAGTACCAAAGGTCGATGACCTCAAGGATACATTATTAAAATTGTTAAGCCAGCCTACCATTGCCAGCAAGGAGTGGGTTTACGAGCAATATGATTACATGGTGCGCACCAACACAGTTGTGTCACCAGGTTCAGATGCTGCTGTAACCCGTATTAGAGGGACACGTAAAGCACTAGCGATGACCACGGATTGTAATTCCCGATATGTGTACTTGGATCCAGAAACCGGTGGAAAAATTGCTGTCGCAGAAGCTGCCCGTAACATTGTATGTTCTGGTGCAGAACCATTAGCAATTACTGATAACTTGAATTTTGGAAATCCTGAAAAGCCAGAGGTATTCTGGCAAATTGAAAAAGCAGCCGATGGAATCAGTGATGCCTGCCGTGTCCTTGAAACACCTGTTATCGGCGGAAACGTATCATTGTATAACGAAACAAGCGGTACAGCGATTTACCCGACACCTGTTATTGGAATGGTTGGACTTGTAACAGACCTCGACCATATTACAACTCAGCATTTTAAAACAAGCGGCGACCTAATTTATTTAGTTGGTGAAACGAAACCGGAATTTGGTGGCAGTGAGCTGCAAAAATTGTTGAACGGAAAAATTTTCGGTAAAGCACCGGAATTAAATATTGAAATGGAAAAAGAAAGACAAGGCCAGGTTTTAGCTGCGATTCGTGCTGGATTGATTCAATCTGCACACGACTTGTCAGAAGGCGGTTTAGCTGTTGCCCTTTCAGAATGTCTTTTTGCAGATAAAGGGCTTGGGGCTGATGTGAATATAACAGGAGATTCAATTTCTGCATTATTCAGTGAAACACAATCACGTTTTCTTTTAACAGTGAAAAAAGAACATCAGTCAGAGTTTGAAAGTTTAGTAGACGCGAGTCTTATCGGTGAAGTGAATGAATCGTCCGAACTGCGAGTTTTAAATGGAACTGTTCCTGTTCTTGAGTCTTCAGTTGATGAATTGAAAGCTGCCTGGAAAGGGGCGATCCCATGCTTGCTGAAATCAAGGGATTAAACGAAGAATGCGGCGTCTTTGGTGTCTTTGGACATCCGGATGCCGCCCAGTTAACCTATTACGGGCTTCACAGCCTGCAGCACCGCGGCCAGGAGGGTACCGGCATCGTTGTCTCTGATGGTAAAACCCTTAAAGGAGTCAAGGGTGAAGGGCTCGTGACAGAAATTTTTACAGCAGAAGCGATGTCCAAATTAACCGGGTCTGCAGCGGTCGGTCATGTCCGCTATGCTACGGCAGGGGGCGGCGGCTATGAAAATGTCCAGCCGCTTTTGTTCCATTCGCAAAACGGCAGCCTTGCCCTTGCCCATAATGGCAACCTTGTGAATGCCAATTACTTAAAACATCAGCTTGAAGCACAAGGAAGTATTTTTCAAACAAGTTCTGATACTGAGGTTTTAGCCCATTTAATTAGAAGAAGCGGTTTTCTCCAAATGAAGGAACAGGTGAAAAATGCGCTGTCCATGTTAAAAGGGGCTTATGCCTATTTGATTATGACGGAAACAGAAATAATGGTGGCGCTTGACCCTCATGGTCTAAGACCGCTTTCGCTTGGCTGCCTTGGTGATGCCTATGTGGTTGCATCGGAAACATGTGCTTTTGATGTAATCGGTGCTGAATATATACGCGACATTATGCCAGGTGAACTGTTAATTATTAACGAAAATGGACTCACTTCAGAGCGATTTGCGATGAGTTCGACAAAAGCGATCTGCATGATGGAGTATGTTTATTTTTCAAGACCAGATAGTAATATTCAAGGTGTGAATGTCCATACTGCCCGCAAAAAATTAGGAAAAAGGCTGGCAATTGAGGCGCCGATTGATGCGGATGTTGTGACAGGGGTACCAGATTCCAGTATTTCAGCGGCGATCGGCTATGCAGAAGCCACGGGAATACCGTATGAAATGGGATTAATCAAAAATAAATATGTCGGCAGAACCTTCATTCAGCCTTCCCAGTCACTCAGGGAGCAGGGAGTAAAAATGAAGCTGTCTCCGGTTCGCGGTGTTGTGGAAGGGAAACGGGCTATAATGGTCGACGACTCAATTGTCCGCGGTACGACAAGCAGAAGAATTGTTACCATGCTGAAAGATGCCGGAGCGACAGAGGTACACGTGGTGATTAGTTCCCCTCCGATAAAAAATCCGTGCTTCTATGGAATTGATACGTCATCAAAAGAAGAATTGATTGCTTCTGATAAGTCGATCGAGGATATTCGCCAACTGATTGGAGCAGACTCTTTAACATTTTTAAGTGTGGATGGCATGGTAAAGGCACTTGACCCTGAAGGCATAAATGGTTTTTGCCTCGGCTGCTTTAACGGGAATTATCCTACAGAAATCTATCCAGATACACTACAGTATTATTATCAAAAGGGGTGACAGTCTTGGCAAATGCGTATACACAAGCGGGAGTAAATATCGAAGCAGGCTACGAAGCCGTTGAGCGGATGAAAAAACATGTACAGCGGACATCGAGGGCAGGAGTGATCGGGGCCCTTGGCGGCTTTGGCGGCATGTTTGATCTCTCATCGCTCGGATTAAAAGAGCCGGTTTTGGTGTCAGGCACCGATGGCGTTGGCACGAAGCTGATGATTGCGTTTATGATGGATCGTCACGATACGATTGGAATCGATGCGGTAGCGATGTGTGTCAATGATATCGTTGTCCAAGGAGCAGAACCGCTTTACTTTCTAGATTATATTGCATGCGGCAAAGCCATTCCGGAAAAAATTGAGGCGATCGTCAAAGGAATTGCTGATGGCTGTGAACAGGCAGGCTGTGCCTTAATTGGCGGCGAAACAGCGGAAATGCCGGGGCTCTATCGTGAAGAGGAATATGATCTTGCTGGGTTTTCGGTAGGCGCTTGTGAAAAGAAGAGATTGATAACAGGGGAAACAATTAAGCCGGGGGATGTCCTGATTGGTCTTGCTTCAAGCGGGATCCACAGCAATGGGTACTCCCTTGTCAGGAAAGTGTTTAACAACTGGTCTTTAATCGAGTTTGTTGATGAACTCGGCTGTACCTTGGGCGAAGAATTACTGAAACCAACTAAAATTTACGTAAAACCAATTTTGGCGGCATTGAAAAAATTCCACCTCAAAGGGATGGCTCACATTACTGGCGGCGGTTTTATTGAAAACATACCACGGATGCTTCCTGCAGGGTTGGGCGCAGAGCTGAATGAAAAAAGCTGGCACATTCCGTCAATATTTAAATTGATCTCTGAGGTTGGCCAAATCGATTATCAAGACATGTATAACATTTTTAACATGGGTATTGGTATGGTGATTGCTGTTGACCAAAAAGATGCGGCTGATGTAATGGCGCATTTCAAAGATTTTGGTGAAACAGCTTATGAAATCGGAGTCGTTTCCGAGCAAGAGGGAATTCACATTAAAGGCTTTGGTGGGCAGCGATGAAAAAGATTGCAGTGTTTGCTTCAGGCAGCGGAAGTAATTTTCAGGCCATCGTCGATGTGATTGAAGCAGGGAAGCTTCCGGCGGACATATCCCTTTTAGTTTGCGATCAACCTGAAGCTTATGTGATTGAAAGAGCAAAGGCGAATGATATACCATGTTTTATTTTTAACGCAAAAGATTATCCCAGTAAGGCAGATTATGAAAAAGAGATAGCTGCGCTGCTGCAGGATTTGAATGTAGACCTTATTGTATTAGCCGGCTATATGCGTCTGATTGGGTCAACATTACTAAAAGTATATGAAGGACGAATTGTAAATATCCATCCATCGATGCTTCCAGAATTTCCAGGAAAAGACGCCATTGGTCAAGCACTAGCCGCGAAAGCGAAATGGACTGGTGTGACCATCCATTTTGTTGATGAAGGCATGGATACAGGACCAATTATTGTCCAAGAGCGAATTCGGATAGTGGAAAATGAAACAAGAGAAAGCTTACAAAAGAAAATTCAAACGATTGAACATAAGCTATATCCATCAATTATACACATGCTTTTAACACGAGGAGAGGTTACAAATGAAGAAAAAGCGCGCACTTATTAGTGTTTCTGACAAAGGCGGGGTTAGTGATTTTGCAAGCGGGCTAGTCAGTCTCGGCTTTGAAATTATCTCAACCGGCGGCACGAAAAAAATGCTTCAAGAACAAGGGATACCTGTTCTTAGTGTTAGTGATGTAACTGGCTTTCCCGAAATTTTAGAGGGACGTGTTAAAACGTTAAATCCATATATTCATGGCGGATTGCTGGCGAAACAGGATGATGCAGACCATCAAAAGCAGCTAGTTGAACATGGGATTGAACCCATCCAGCTTGTTTGCGTTAATCTCTATCCTTTCCAGCAAACAATTGAAAAACCAGATGTAACCGTTGCTGATGCAATCGAGAATATTGATATCGGCGGCCCAACCATGCTCCGTGCTTCGGCGAAAAATCATCAATATGTGACAGTTGTAGTGGATCCAGCTGATTATCCGACTGTGATTGCAGAATTAAAAGCAGATGGTGAAACGAAGCTTGAAACAAGAAGAAAGCTGGCAGCCAAGGTGTTCCGTCACACAGCAGCTTATGATGCCTTAATTGCTGAGTACATGACAGAGCTCGCTCAGGAAGAAACACCTGAAAAATTAACTGTTACGTATGAATTAAAGCAGACATTACGCTACGGGGAAAATCCGCATCAACAAGCAGCATTTTATAAAAAACCACTTGGCTCTCTTGTTTCGATTGCCTATGCTAAGCAGCTTCATGGAAAAGAACTTTCCTATAACAATATTAATGATGCCGATGCGGCACTGCAAATAGTGAAGGAATTTTCGGAACCTGCTGCCGTGGCAGTGAAGCATATGAACCCATGCGGTGTCGGGACAGGTAAAACAAGCTATGAAGCATTTACAAAGGCGTTTGCGGCAGACCCGGTTTCCATTTTTGGCGGTATTATTGCGTTTAATCGTGAAGTGGACTCGGTGACAGCAGCTAAACTTCATGAAATTTTCTTAGAAATTATTATCGCACCGTCGTTCTCGGAAGAGGCGTTAAAGGTTTTAACAGGGAAAAAGAATCTACGGCTGTTGACGATTTCGTTTGACGAAACGAAAAAGGTCGAAAGGAAGATGACAACGATTGAAGGTGGATTGCTTGTGCAAGATCAAGACCACTATTCACTTGAGGACGCAGAGATTACCATTCCGACGAAGAGACAGCCGACAGATGATGAGTGGGAAGCGTTGAAGCTGAGCTGGAAGGTTGTCAAACATGTAAAATCGAACGCCATTGTTGTTTCAAGTCAAGACATGACTTTAGGGATTGGCGCTGGACAAATGAACCGCGTAGGTTCTGCTGAAATTGCCCTAAAGCAGGCAGGTGAAAAAGCAGAAGGTGCGGCACTTGCCTCCGATGCCTACTTTCCAATGAATGATACCGTCGAGGCGGCGGCAAAAGCAGGGATCACGGCAATCATTCAACCTGGCGGGTCGATTCGTGATACGGATTCAATCAAAAAAGCAGATGAATACGGAATTGCCATGGTGTTTACGGGCATAAGACACTTTAAACATTAAAACGAGGTGTGATGGATGAAGGTACTAATCATTGGCCGAGGCGGGCGAGAGCATGCAATTTGTCAGAAGGTAAGCGAGAGCAAGCAGGTTGAAAAAGTATTTGCAGCTCCTGGAAACGCTGGAATGACAGATGTTGCGGAACTGGTTCCGATTGAGGAATCTCAGCATGAACGACTCATTCAATTTGCTAAAGAACAAGAAGTGTCCTTAACAATTATCGGGCCAGAAGTCCCTCTCCTTGCAGGGCTTGCCGACAAATTTGAAGCGGCCGGTTTGGTGGTATTTGGACCTCGTAAAGTCGCAGCTGAGATTGAAGGTAGTAAATCATTTGCTAAAGAATTAATGAAAAAATATCAAATTCCCACTGCTGATTATGCTGTTTTTACTTCATTTGAAGCTGCCCGACAATATGTGGAGGAAAAAGGTGCGCCTATTGTAATTAAGGCAGATGGGTTAGCCGCAGGAAAAGGTGTTAAAGTTGCTTTGACAAAAGAGGAAGCGGTGGCAAGTCTTGAGGAAATGCTTGTTGATGAAAAGTTTGGAGCAGCTTCTTCCCGCGTCGTCATTGAGGAGTTTTTAAACGGTGAAGAATTTTCGTTAATGGCATTTGTGAATGGGGAAGTGGTCGTGCCGCTGGAAATTGCACAAGATCATAAGCGGGCATTTGATGGCGACCAAGGGCCAAATACAGGTGGAATGGGAGCTTATTCACCGGTACCGCAGATTGGTACAGAAACCGTTCAGGAAGCGGTTCGTACTGTACTGATTCCTGCTGCAAAAGCGATGGTACAAGAAGGCCGCAGTTTTTGTGGAATATTATATGCAGGCTTGATAAAAACGGAGGACGGACCAAAGGTAATCGAATTTAATGCCCGCTTTGGCGACCCGGAAACACAAGTTATTTTACCAAGGTTAATATCAGATTTAGTTTCAGTGATTTTAGAGTTGTTGGATGGAAAAAGCCCGGAACTCGTGTGGGATGCGCAGCCGATGGTCGGTGTTGTTGTGGCAGCGAAAGGGTACCCGGAGGCTTATGAAAAGGGTGCTGTGCTGACAGGTCTAGCTGATTTTAATGATGAAGTAGTCACCTTTCATGCGGGAACATGCAAAAATGAATTAGGTGAGTTTGTCACTGCTGGCGGCAGGGTGCTTCTCGTTGGAGCAAAGGCTGAAACCCTGGGGGAAGCACAAGAAAAAGTGTATCGTGAGTTAGGAAAATTAACATGTGATCGCGTTTTTTATCGAAAAGATATTGGGACAAAAGCAATTCAACACGTCTAACGATAAAAGGCTGACCATTTAATGGTCGGCCCCTTTACTTTTAATGTGATGAATTCCTTGTTTTTTAGATTTGAACAAATTTTAAGGTATTATGAACAAATTTTATAGTGATATGAACAAATTATGGAGCGATATAAACAAAGCTGAAGCTGATATGAACAAAATTCAAATTATATGAACAAATTTTTAGTGATATGAACAAATTATGGAACGATATAAACAAATTATGGAGCGATATAAACAAAGTTGAAGCTGATATGAACAAATTTTTAATGATATAAACAAAATATGCAGCAATATCAACAAATTATGGAACGATATGAACAAAGCTGAAGCTGATATGAACAAATTTCAAATTATATGAACAAATTGACCATATATTAAGAAGGATTGTAAGGTACAACCGAATCTCCATCCAGGTTTGTCATACCTTCCAACCCATCCAAGGAATCTGTTTCCTGGTTATACTCTTGAATCATCCCCTGGCATCTTTCACATAATGCAGTTACTGGGCAATAGCGGACAATTCCCTCAGCCACCTTCATTGCCCCGCACAAGGCAACAAACAAATAGGAATCCCTCCACGGCTGTTTGACTAGCTTTGATGTGCTCCAAGCAAGAATCGTCAATCCAAAGGTAATGCGTATCAATGCGTTTAAAATCCCGATATTTGGTTTAATATTCAAATTGTTCACTCCTTCACAAAATTTTTACAATATTTATCAATTCTTTACTGCTTTAAATAGTAAAATATGATACTATAGTATCTAAAGAAATTTTTGTAAGGGCTTTCTTTATTGTTAAATCAACTTCTTATTATATAGATAGTTTTTAAAGGGAGGGACATGGTATGCTGGAACAACGCTACCGCTGGAAAAATAGACACTTACGCATGCATGTATCCGTTTTGGATGGGAAAACATCTCCAACCATTTTGTTGAAAAATGCATTGTATTTAAATCAGACATTTCGCCAATGGATGAGAGCTAATATTTGGATTTATGAAGATCGGATTGTTTATGTTGGCGAGAACTTACCAGCAAATATGGAAACATGTGAAATTATTGATTGCACAAATGAGATTCTTGTCCCAGGATACATCGAACCTCATGCACATCCATTTCAATTATATAATCCCCTAACATTGGCTGCCTATGCATCCCAATTTGGAACGACTACACTAATTAATGACAATATGGCCTTGATTTTACATTTGAAAAAAAGGGAAGCGTTTTCGTTAATAAGGGATCTTTGTTCGATCCCAACAACGATGTTTTGGTGGTGTCGATTTGATTCACAAACAGAAATATTGAATGAAGAAGAAATTTTTTCGCATAGTAATGTTAAATCGTGGCTTGAGCATGATGCAGTTCTGCAGGGAGGAGAGTTAACCGGGTGGCCCAAACTGCTTAATGGCGATGATATGATGCTTCATTGGATCCAAGAAGCAAAACGGATGCGCAGACAAATCGAAGGACATTTTCCTGGTGCCTCGGAAAAGACCTTAGCGAAAATGATGCTTTTAGGTGCGGATTGTGACCATGAAGCCATGACAGGTGAAGAGGTTTATGACCGTCTAATGCAGGGATATATGGTGTCGTTACGATATTCTTCGATTCGCCCTGATTTACCCGATCTTTTGGACGATATGAAGCGATTAGGCATCGAAGCTTATGATAGATTACTATTTAATACGGACGGTTCATCTTCAACTTTTTATGAGCAAGGAATGAACGATCAAATGATTCGGATTGCTATTGAAAAAGGCGTCCCTGTCATTGATGCCTATAATATGGCCACCGTAAATATAGCTAGGTATTATAATATTGACCATTTACATGGTAATATTGCCACTGGCCGTGTTGCCAATATTAACTTTTTATCAAGCATTGAAAATCCGACACCGGTTTCCGTTTTGGCAAAGGGAAAATGGGTAAAGCGGAACGGAGTGAAAGTGGACGATGCATATGCTATGGTTAACTGGAATCAATATGGGCTAACGCCAATGAAACTGGATTGGGATTTAACCATGGATGATTTACAATTTTCGATGCCATTTGGGATTAAGATGGAAAACTCGGTTATCACAAAACCATATTCGATTTCCATTGACGCTTCAGAAGATAAATTACAATCAGACCATGATGAATGCTTTTTTACATTGATTGATCGAAACGGAAAATGGCGAATCAATACGTTATTAAAGGGATTCGCAACAACCTTGCCGGCATTAGCCAGTTCCTATTCCAATACAGGAGACATTATTTTAATCGGAAAAAACAAACGTGATATTCTCCATGCTTTTAATAGAATGAAAGAATTAGGCGGGGGCATTGTCATGGTGGAGAATGCTGAAGTCGTATGTGAGGTGCCGCTAAAATTAAACGGAATAATGTCAGACCTCTCTATCGAAAAATTAATCGAGCAGGAAAAAAGACTATTAGTAGAGTTGGAAGAGCGGGGCTATAAATTTTCAGATCCTATTTATAGTCTTGCCTTCTTCTCTGCCACACATTTGCCATACATTCGTATTACGCAGCGAGGAATGTACGATGTTATGAATAAAACAGTACTCTTTCCGTCAATAATGCGTTAAACTGTAGATAAGTAAAGAGTTAAAGCGTGAAAGTAATTCTTAACTTGGTGATGAAATTGGGGTGTTTATTAAATGAAAAAATGGACGGTTACCTTGGCGGCTTTCCTTTTGTTGCTATCTGGATGCAGCGCTAAAGAAACGGTAAAACAACCGGATCAGAAAGAAAAAGTGGTTGACAAGGTAGAGGAAAAGGTTGACGAGAAGAAAGAAAACCCATATTTCTTTCCATTAACAGGTATTGGTTCGGAAACCAAAACGGATGGAAGAGCAATCGCTGTAATGGTTAATAATGATCCAAAAGCAAGACCGCAATCTGGTTTGCATAAAGCTGATATTGTATATGAACTTCTTGCCGAAGGTGATGTTACCCGTTTTATGGCTGTTTTTCAAAGTGAAAAGCCAGACAATATTGGTCCAGTAAGGAGTTCAAGAGCTTATTATATTGAACTGGCAAAAGGACTGGATGCCTTTTATGTTGCCCACGGTTACAGTGAGGAAGCAAGAAAAATGCTTGAAAGAAATTACGTCGATAATATAAATGGAATGGTCTATGATGGCACTTTATTTAAAAGGTCCAGCTCGCGAAAAGCACCTCATAACTCCTATATCACATATGAAAATGTTCTAAAAGGCGCTGCGGAAAAAAAGTATTCCATGGAAAAAAGCCCGCCAAGCTTTACATTTATGTCGGAGGAAGAAAGCAAAAATATTACGGGATCTGATGCCAAATCGGTGATGATCTCCTATTCTAGAAATGCACTATCCAATGCTGTTTACGAGTATGATGACACACTTGGCAAATATAAGCGTTTTTCAGGTGGAGAGCAAACCATTGATTTAGACTCAAAGGAACAGATTTTGCTAGATAATATTTTTATCATCGAAACGGGTCATCAAGTAGTCGATAAATTAGGGCATAAGAAAATTGACTTAGAGTCAGGTGGAAAAGGCTATTTGCTGCAAATGGGTAAGTACAACGAAGTAGAATGGGCGAATAAGAATGGTAAAATTGTTCCTATGAAAGATGGGAAAGAAGTTCCTTTCGTACAAGGAAGAACATGGGTAAATGTTGTACCAACAGACCCTGGACTCCAAACGAGTGTTTCGTTTAATGTAAAATAAAGATTTTAATCAATTAAAGGGGTAAGATATATGCAAATCAATAAATTACGTGGAAAAGAACTCGATCAATTATTTCAAGCTGTTCTTTCACTTAAGGATATGGAAGAATGCTATCGCTTTTTTGATGATTTATGTACCATCAATGAAATTCAATCGTTAGCACAGCGTCTGGACGTAGCAAGAATGCTTCGCGAAGGTAACACGTATCATAAAATCGAAACTGAAACAGGGGCAAGCACTGCGACCATTTCACGTGTTAAACGCTGTTTAAACTTTGGAAACGATACGTATGAAATGGTACTTGAACGAATTATAGATGAAAATAGCTCAGCTTCAGAAGAATAAGATAAGCGGAAGTGCCTTGCCATGCATAAGACGAGTCATTAGGCGCTGCAGCTAGACAATAATCAAACCGAAGAGACACTCTTCGGTTTTTTTTAGCTGGATATGATTTCTATATTTAGATTCATTGTTTTATTTTTTTATCGTTTCCTCAAATGATATAATGGTGAAATGGACTATGTGTGGGAGGATTCTTTCAATGTATGATTTTTGCAAGTGGCGGCATGTGTTTAAACTCGATCCAAATAAAGTGATAACAGACGATCAATTAGAAAAAATCTGCGAATCAGGGACAGATGCAGTAATCGTAGGAGGGACGGACGGGGTGACACTTGAAAACGTCCTTGACTTAATGGCAAGAATTCGCCGGTATACAGTTCCTTGTGTCCTTGAAGTCTCAAGCATTGAGACCGTTTCACCTGGATTTGACCTGTATTTTATCCCAACGATTTTAAATAGCAGTGATCCAAAGTGGATCACAGGGCTGCACCATCAAGCCGTAAAGGAATATGGTGAAATCATGGATTGGGAAGAATTCGCCATGGAAGGTTACTGTATCTTAAACGAGGATTGCAAGGCGGCGCAGCTGACGAACGCCAATGCAACATTATCAAACGACGATGTAAAGGCCTATGCGATGATGGCTGAAAAAATGTTTCAGCTGCCGATTTTTTATTTAGAATATAGCGGTAAATATGGGGATCCTGCATTAGTAGCGGAAGTGAAAAAGGTGCTTGAAAAAACAACCCTTTTTTATGGCGGCGGAATAGCTACCATTGAACAGGCTGCAGAAATGGCCAGGCATGCAGATGTAATTGTCGTCGGAAATGCCATTTATGAAGATTTTGATCAAGCCCTCAAAACCGTAAAAACGGTTAAATAGAATTTGCTTCAAAAAGAAAAGAACGATAAAATTAAAATAAGAACAAATGTTTGTAAATGGTGGTGGAAGATTTGCAATTTTTAACAGACAAGCTTTTAAATGGACTGAACCCTGAGCAGCAAAGCGCTGTAAAAGCGACAGACGGTCCGCTTCTATTGATGGCGGGCGCCGGAAGTGGAAAAACAAGAGTATTAACGCATCGAATTGCGTATTTAATCGTTGAAAAACGAGTAAACCCATATAACATATTGGCGATCACGTTTACAAACAAGGCAGCAAGAGAAATGAAGGAACGTATCGGAAAAATGATGGGCGGAGTTGCTGAGGAAATTTGGATTTCCACTTTTCACTCAATGTGTGTACGGATTTTACGCCGGGACATCGACCGGATGGGGTTTAACCGGAATTTTACGATTCTGGATACGACCGATCAGCAATCGGTGATTAAGGGAATCCTCAAAGACAAGAATCTCGACCCGAAAAAGTTTGACCCACGGGCGATTTTAGGCTCCATCAGCTCAGCTAAAAACGAACTTATCGATCCGGAAGAATATGCGAAAACTGCCGGTGGTTATTTTGAACAGACCGTAAGTGATGTATACACAGAATATCAAAAGCGGTTACGGAAAAATCAAGCACTTGATTTCGATGATTTAATCATGATGACGATTCAGTTGTTTCAACGGGTACCGGAAGTACTTGAATATTATCAGCGCAAGTTTCAATATATTCACGTCGATGAGTATCAGGATACGAACAGAGCGCAGTATATGCTGGTAAAATTGCTCGCTAATCGTTTCCAAAATCTTTGTGTTGTCGGGGACTCTGATCAGTCAATTTACAGGTGGCGCGGTGCGGACATCGCCAATATTCTTTCGTTCGAAAAAGACTACCCGAACGTAACTGTTATTCTCCTTGAGCAGAACTATCGGTCAACCAAAAGAATCCTGCTTGCAGCCAATAAAGTCATCGAAAACAACTTGAACCGTAAGGCAAAGAATCTTTGGACGGAAAATCCTGAAGGGAATAAACTAGTATACTACCGTGCTGACAGTGAGCAGGGGGAAGCACAATTCGTTGCTGGGAAAATTAAAGAATTAACTCGAGATGGTAAAAAACTTTCAGACATTGCGATTCTTTATCGTACAAATGCACAATCACGTGTTATGGAGGAAGTTTTACTTAAATCGAATATTGAATACTCGATCGTCGGCGGTATTAAGTTCTATGACAGAAAAGAAATCAAGGATATACTAGCCTATTTGCGGTTAATTTCCAATCCGGACGATGATATCAGCTTGCAGCGAGTGATTAATGTTCCAAAACGCGGGATTGGCTCAAGCTCAGTTGATAAAATGGCTAATTTTGCCGCCATGCATGATATCTCCTTATTTAAGGCATTAGACTCGGTGGAATTAATCGGCCTAAGTCCGAAAATTACCAAAGCAACACGTGAATTCCACAATTTAATTCGCAACTATACGAATATGCAAGAGTTCCTTTCCGTAACAGAATTAGTTGAGGAAATTCTGGAAAAGACAGGTTATCGGGAGATGCTCAAAGCGGAAAAATCACTTGAAGCGCAAAGCCGTTTAGAAAACCTTGAAGAATTTTTATCAGTAACGAAGAACTTTGAAGATACCAATGAAGATAAAAGCCTTGTTGCCTTTTTAACAGATTTAGCGCTAGTGGCGGATATTGATTCGCTCGATGAAGAAGGTGAAAAGGCCGATTCGATTACCTTGATGACCTTGCACTCGGCAAAAGGATTAGAATTTCCGGTTGTTTTCTTGATTGGTCTGGAAGAAGGCGTCTTCCCGCACAGCCGCTCCCTCATGGAAGAAGCTGAGATGGAGGAAGAACGCCGCCTAGCCTATGTAGGGATTACAAGAGCGGAACAAAGCTTATTTATCACAAATGCGCAAATGAGAACCTTGTTTGGGAGAACCAATATGAACCCGGCATCAAGGTTTATCGCTGAAATACCGGAAGACTTAATCGAAGGTGTAGAACCGGAGAAACGGATGAAAACACCGTTTGGTTCTGGCGGGAGAGCTTTTGGTTCAACAGGTACCTCTTTTGGTTCGTCAAGAAGCTCTTTCGGAACTCCAGCTTCACCAAGAAAACCAGTCATGCGACCAGTTTCAGCTGCTTCCAGCGGCGAGGAAATCGGCTGGAAGGTTGGTGATAAAGCGCAACACGGTAAATGGGGAATCGGAACAGTCGTAAGTGTAAAAGGCCAAGGAGAAGGAACTGAGCTGGATATTGCCTTTCCGAGCCCTGTTGGCATCAAGCGCCTATTGGCGAAATTTGCCCCAATTAAAAAGGCGTAACGTAAAACTGCCCGTTAATACGGGAAAAATAGCGCTTATTTTAAGCGCGGGAATTACCTAATGAAAGGGCTGGATATATGGACTTTCAACTGGCTGAACAAAAAATTATTGAAATTAGGAGCCTATTAAATCAATATGGCTATGAATATTATGTGTTAGATCAACCAACTGTTCCGGATGCGGAATATGACAGGCTCATGCAGGAGCTTTTGGAGCTTGAGGAAAAGTTTCCGGAGCTAAAAACCCCTGATTCTCCTTCTGTCCGTGTTGGCGGGGCGGTCCTTGATTTGTTTGAAAAGGTCGTGCATCGAACACCGATGTTAAGTTTGGGCAATGCTTTTAACGAACAAGATTTAAGGGAGTTTGCCCGCCGGGTTCGTCAAGCAGTAGGCGATGACTTTTCCTATGTTTGTGAGTTGAAAATTGACGGCCTTGCTGTTTCATTAAGATATGAAGATGGTTTATTTGTTCAAGGGGCGACCCGAGGGGACGGAACCATCGGTGAAGATATTACCGCAAATTTAAAAACCATTAAATCCATCCCGCTTCGCTTACGGGAAAATGTTTCTTTAGAGGTACGCGGTGAGGCCTATATGCCAAAACGTTCGTTTGAAGTATTAAATCAGGCAAGAGAAGAGCGCGGCGAGGAGCTGTTTGCCAACCCAAGAAATGCAGCTGCCGGATCATTAAGACAGCTTGATCCGAAAATTGCTGCATCAAGAAGGCTGGATGTCTTTTTATACGGGATTGGCAATACAGGAGCAAGCGGAGTCATCTCCCATAGTGACGGCCTTGATTACTTGGATCATCTCGGCTTTAAAACAAATAAAGAGCGGAGAAAATGCGCTTCGATTGACGATGTTATCTCGTACGTGAGTGGCTGGGTGGAAAAACGTCCGCATCTTCCATATGAGATTGATGGAATAGTTATCAAAGTCGATTCATTAGAGCAGCAGGCGGAACTCGGCACAACGGCAAAAAGCCCGCGCTGGGCAATTGCGTACAAATTTCCGGCTGAAGAAGTAGTCACGACTCTGTTGGATATCGAATTAAGCGTCGGAAGAACAGGAGTTGTTACGCCAACAGCGCTGCTTGAACCTGTAAAGGTTGCAGGAACAACCGTCCAGCGGGCATCCTTGCACAATGAAGATTTGATCCGTGAAAAGGATATTAAAATTGGTGATAAAGTTGTCGTTAAAAAGGCAGGCGATATCATTCCGGAAGTGGTCAATGTTTTGGCGGATCAGCGGACAGGAGATGAAGTGGATTTCCACATGCCAACACATTGTCCTGAATGTGAAAGCGAGCTTGTCCGTCTTGAAGGTGAAGTAGCATTAAGATGCATTAATCCGAAATGTCCTGCCCAAATTCGCGAAGGTTTGATTCACTTTGTCTCGCGCGATGCCATGAACATTGATGGTCTTGGAGAAAAGGTAATCAGTCAGCTTTTTGCTGAAAAATTAATCAGTGATGTAGCTGATATTTATAAGCTTACCCGTGAACAGCTTTTAGCCCTTGAAAGAATGGGCGAAAAATCCGTTTCCAATCTTTTAAAGGCGATTGAAGCTTCAAAAGGTAATTCCCTTGAAAAGCTGTTATTTGGCCTTGGAATTCGCCATGTCGGGGCAAAAGCGGCAAAAACGCTGGCTCAACAATTTTCTTCTATGGAAAAACTTGCTGAAGCTTCGAAAGAGGATTTAATCGCGGTTAATGAAATCGGTGATAAAATGGCAGATTCCATCGTCGCCTTTTTTGAACAAGAGGAAGCGAAGGAGCTCATTAAAGAACTAGTCACTGCCGGAGTAAATATGGAATATAAAGGAGCAAAGCCCGTTTCCGCTGCAGAATCCGACTCTATTTTTGCGGGAAAAACGGTTGTTCTTACTGGAAAGCTCGAGCAACTTTCGCGAAATGAAGCGAAGGAAAAAATCGAAGCGCTTGGCGGCAATGTTGCCGGTAGCGTTAGCAAAAAAACACATCTTGTCATTGCAGGAGAAGATGCGGGTTCCAAGTTAACGAAGGCACAAGAACTGGGTATTGAAGTGTGGGACGAGGAGAAGCTTTTAGTAGAATTAAATAAATAAGAGGTGTATTAACGTGAGAAAATTCTCATTGCTCGCTCTCTCCCTTGTTTTTTTGTTGAGTGCCTGTGCACCAAACTTCCAAAAGCAAAATGAAGCTGTCCAAACAAAGGAGAAAGCAAAAGGGAAGACGATTATTCCTAATTATAATATATCGGACAAGTATTACCGGACCATTCTGCCATTTAAACCAGCGGAGTCACGCGGTTTGGTCGTCAATAATATCAATTCAAGATATGACTTAAATGAGTTTGAAATGGGTCTAATGAGAATTGCCCAGAAAAGCTTTGATACAGAAAAATATTTTTTTCAAGAAGGTCAGAAAATTGAAGGAAAGACCATTAAACAGTGGCTAAACCGCCAGTATACGGATGAGCAGCTTAAGGAAAAAAATATCAAGCCAGAGGATAATATTGGTTTAAACCCTGTTGATACTAGTGCGCCAGGCAGTGAACCAACAAGCCCAATCTATTTAGCTCATATTTTAGAACATGACTATCTAACTAAAGATGATAAGGGGAATGTAGCACTCTCTGGCGTTACGATTGGTCTTGCCTTGAACTCAGTCTATTACTATAAATTAACACCGGATGGGGATACTTTCGAGAAAAAGATTGATTTTGCTGAAATGGAAAAGGAAGGAAAGAAACTGGCTGAAGAAGTGGTGAAACGAGCCAGAAATATAAAAAGTTTGAAAGACGTACCGATTACAATTGCTTTATTTGAACAAGAAAGCAAATCTTCTGTGACACCAGGTAGATTTTTTGCCTATTCCACGGTTGATCAGGGGAGCTCAAAATTAAATGATTGGGAAAAAGTAAATGAAAAATACTATTTATTCCCGTCAACCGATGCTCAAAATGATCACCGCGATGATACAATTGCGTTCTTAAACTTTAAGCAGGACATAGAACAATATTTTCCAAACTTTAATGGTGTCATTGGTAAAGCTTTTTACGTTGAGGATCAGCTTCAGGAATTAAACATCACCATCCCAATCCAATTCTATGGAAAAACAGAGGGAATTGGTTTTGCCCAATATGTAGCAGGCTTAGTGATGCAACATTTTCCTAAGTATCTTTCTGTTTCGGTAAGTGTTACTTCTGTTGACGGCCCTGAAGCACTGATTGTTCGAAAGGCAAATGCAGACGAACCATTCGTTCATATTTATCAATAAGATCCGGCTGTTGCCGGGTCTTTATTTTAATTTTAGAATTTTCCCATTTAACGTTGAGAATTATCCAGCTCCATAAGAATAAGCTTCGGAAGCGATACCTTGAACGAAAGAAAGCGTTAGATTATTTCAATGATTGCTAAGCAGCTTGTGGCCTTCGCTAAACAAGCGCTTCCGCTTTTCTATTGTTATTAATTGCACTTCGGGAAATGCTAAGTCCCTAAAACAGCGCTTCCGGTTTTCTTAATTGATAGTATGAAATGATTCATGTAGAATTAGGAATGTAAACGTTTTTAATACATAGGAGGGGTTAGAAATGATACAACCTTATAAGCACGAACCATTTACCGATTTTACGATTGAAGAAAACCGTCAGGCTTATCTTAAGGGGTTAGAAGCAGTAGAAGGTTATTTAGGTCAGGATTATGACCTTGTAATCGACGGCGAAAGAATTGCAACTGAGGATAAAATCGTTTCCTATAATCCATCTAATAAAGAAGAAGTAATTGGCCGAGTTTCTAAAGCGAACCAGGAGCTTGCAGAAAAAGCAATGCAAGCAGCGGTCGAGGCATTCAAAACTTGGAAAAAAACGAAGCCAGAAGTACGTGCTGATGTGCTTTTTAAAGCAGCGTCTATTATTCGCCGCCGCAAGCACGAGTTTTCAGCCCTTTTAACAAAAGAAGCGGGTAAACCATGGAGAGAAGCAGATGCAGATACAGCTGAAGCAATTGATTTCCTTGAATATTATGGCCGTCAAATGCTGGCTATAAAAAATGGAGTACCAGTGAATAGCCGACCAAACGAATTTAACCGTTACGACTATATTCCATTAGGAGTAGGTATCATTATTTCACCATGGAACTTCCCATTAGCAATTATGGCGGGTACAACGGTTGCGGCAATTGTTGCCGGTAATACTGTATTATTAAAACCAGCTTCAACAACACCAATTGTTGCTGCAAAATTTGTAGAAGTAATGGAAGAAGCAGGTCTGCCTAAAGGCGTATTAAACTTCGTTCCAGGAAGTGGCGCTGAAGTGGGCGACTACTTAGTTGACCATAAAGATACACGTTTCATCAGCTTTACAGGTTCTCGTGATGTCGGTCTTCGTATTTTCGAACGCTCTTCTAAATTGAATCCAGGGCAAATTTGGATGAAACGTCTAATCGCCGAAATGGGCGGGAAAGATACGATTGTCGTTGACAGTGAAGCGGATCTTGAACTAGCTGCACAATCTATCGTTGCCGGTGCATTTGGCTTCACAGGTCAAAAATGTTCTGCCTGCTCTCGTGCAGTCATTGTTGAAGACGTGTATGATCAAGTGTTAAACCGAGTGGTGGAATTAACCAATCAATTAACAGTCGGTGACCCAGAAGAGCAAGGTACGTTCATGGGGCCGGTTAATGACCATAACGCTTTCAGGAAAATTATGGAATATATTGAAATTGGCAAAGGCGAAGGCAAGCTGATGGCTGGCGGTGAAGGCGATGATTCTAAAGGCTACTTCATCAAACCAACGGTTATTGCTGATCTTTCTCCAACAGCCCGCATTATGCAAGAAGAAATCTTTGGGCCAGTGGTTGGTTTCACAAAAGCAAAAGATTTCACCGAAGCAATCGAAATTGCCAACAATACAGAGTATGGCTTAACAGGTGCTGTTATTACGAAAAATCGTGCACACCAAGAACAAGCGCGTGAAGATTTCCACGTTGGGAACCTATACTTCAACCGTTCTTGTACTGGAGCAATCGTTGGCTATCAGCCATTCGGCGGATTCAATATGTCAGGAACTGACTCTAAAGCAGGCGGCCCTGACTATTTATTGCTTCATATGCAGGCAAAAACAACTTCAGAAATGTACTAATTCGACTATTCAAAACCCCTTCTCAGCTCGAGAAGGGGTTTTTTAAAAGATAATAAAGTATAACTTTCGACTTTTAGAATTGTCCAGCTCCAGCGCCCAGCGGCTAGTAGACTTCGCTCTCCTCCCTACGATAAGTCAACATCGGATTGCTAACGCTCTCCGTGTTTCCTTTATCTCAGTCGTAGCGCTCCAGTCTATACGCCGCTAAACGGGCGCTTGCGCTTTTCTTACCTATTTTTGCGGCACATTTATGACAAATGGAACAGTAAATACTTTACCTTCGTGTTTAAATTGTCCCCAAACTTTATAGATGCCAGGTTCAGGAAAAATAGTCATAAAGATTACCTTTGGGCCATTCCCTGCTGTCGACATCGGATGAATGTGCAAGTATTTTTCAGCATCTGAACTCATGGCAACCGTGTGACCCATAGCGCCTAAATAAGGCTGAAGATTTTTGATTGGTTTATCGGTTGTTGCGTCAGTGATCGTAAAAGTCAAATGTAGAGTCTTGTCTGCCAAAAGGTGGTCAAAAGTAAGTGACACTTTTTTTCCATCAACAACTTTGGTAAGCTCTTGGTCAGGAACCAAGGGTTCTTCCTTTGCTGCCTCTCCTTCTACATGCTGCCAGTGACTTTCAATACTGCTATCGCCGCCTCCTTTTGGAGTAAATTCTGCAATAATCTTATAGTCTCCACCGGCTGGGAAAGCGGTTGTAATTGCGAATTCTCCGTCTCCTTTATAATTTGGGTGGATATGAGAAAAATAAGCTAAATCCTTACTAACGATGAATAAATGCATCTTTTTCTCATGAACGGTTTCGAAGGATTTGATAGGCTGATTGGCTTTATCCTTAATGAAAATGGAGATTGGAATATCCTCGTTTGCTTTTGGATGATCCGCAATTTTCCAATCAGATTTTGTCGGTACGACATCTGTTGGTGTGGCACTCATACTATGACCCATTGTCGACTTCGGGACTTTTACCGAATTGCAGGCAGATAGTAATAAAGTGGTTAATAAGAGTAAAGCAATAACAAATTGTTTCACGGGATAGTCTCCTCTCACACATAGTCCATTCCTTTAATTTACATTACCTTTTTGAACCAATGCAAGAATTTTTTGTAAAAATACTAGTCAACAACGTTAAAAATAATGATAATATAGAAAAGGCTAATTATTTGGAAACATTTATGGAAGAAATACGTCTTAAATAAAGAAGTACCGTTCCAGGGTATATGGCCATAGTCTATTTAACAAACAGTAAATCTATGGAGGAATTGAGCATTTGATACCATTATATTTGTTGCATGTAACAGCAGTTGAACACAGTGAAAGCCTGCTTTGGACTTTTGTAACCTGTAATATCTTTGTCGTCACTTCTGGAATTATTTTTATGTATAAGTTATTTACTCAAAAAGAAGTTCGCGTTGTTGGAATCGCATTTGGGATTGCTTTAGCTATAAATTATATCCTGATAGCCATTTTTGGGGACCCATTTGACTTGCTGGGTTAAGGTCAGGAGAGGGGATGAAATTGTTGAAATATTACCGATTATGGGTGATAGCCTTTTTATTAAAATTTATCGGCTCTGCTTGGGATGCTTCGTATCACTTTAAGTATTTATTTGAAGAATACTCAATTCCTCATATTGTCAATACGTTAGGATTTGCTTTAGGAGGGATCTTGTTATTCCAAGAGTGGCGGCGCTCCCAATACATGGACAGATTTTCAAGAAATCTGATTACGATTGGATATGCATTATTTTTAATTGGGATCCCATTAGACTTTACCTACCATATTGCTTATGGGATAGATTTAACTACATGGAGTCCGACCCATTTTATTTATTACATTGCAACGGCTATCATGATATATGGAGTGTGGCGGGGATATTACTTGTATACCCGGGATATTAAGCCGACCTGGAAGTCGATGCATACGTGGTTTGCAATGTTTCTACTTGAATGCTTAATGTTCCCGAATATGCAGCAGGAAAATGGAGCTATTTCCTATGATCAGTTCATCCATGGAAAATCCATAGCATCACAGGAGATTCTTGATTTGATTTCGGATCCTGCTTCCCAAATTTTCGGGGGAATTCCAGAATTCGTTTATCCCATCTATTCCGTGCTGATGGTCACATTACTCACAGTCCTAATCATTCGAATCTGTCGTGATTTTACGATTCCGGTAATGGCAACGGTTCTTTATATCCTGTTACGATTTGTCGGTAAAGCCATTTTTGCAGCGGTAGGTTATCCAACATCCTATGTACCGATTACACTAATCTTGATTCCGCTTTGCTTTTTCTTGTTTAGGAAGACCAGCTGGTTAGCAGGTCTAATGGGCAGTCTAGCATACTTCCTTGTTTTGTTCGCAATCCATAAAACGGGCATACTTATCACTCCGCCAATTGAAATGTGGGAGATTATGCCTGTTGCCATCATTGGAGTACTAGTTCCCGTGGTCAATTCATTAGTCAGACCACAACCAGAGATCAAAAAGGATAAACAACTTGCTTAATGTAATAAGTGGTTACATCTTTTTATTGTAAGGTAAGAAAATAATTTTTTGCTAGAACCCAAAATCCATGTAAGAGTCATTTTAATAAATGTGTGCAGAAGCTTTTGTGTATTACTAAGAGCCTCTGCACTTTTTTTGTTTATCTTCTTGTTATTTAAAAAACATTGTCGGAATTTGTAATTAAATGTATGTAGAAATATGTTTAATTATGCATCTTAATGCTGTTAAAATATATCTGAAATTGGAAAAAATGTAATAATATTGAGTGTTGATGCATGAGAAATATGCAAGGGATGTGAACAAATGGACGATACGGAATAGAGTAAAGTTTGCTAGATAAATAATTTTCAATTATTAAAACTGATTTTAAAGGGGATCTATATGATTAGGAAAATATTTACTTGTATTCTTGCTACCCTATTAATCACAAGTTCAATTAATATCGCAGGCTTTACCCAATTTTCTACTAAAAAGGTAGAAGCGAAAAAAGAGATTAATATTCCCAAAACGGTTGAAAAGGTAAGGGAGTTAGAGGAGTTAAGGGAGACCAATACGAAAACGTTCATCAATTCAGATGGAACCTACACGAAAGAGATTTATACAGAGGACATCCATTTTGAGGAAAATGGCAAATTAAAAAATATCTCCAATACACCGGAACTTAATAATGAAGAGGACAAAGGTGATTTCAAATATAAAAATAAAGACAATCGCTTTAGTGTCAAATTTGCGAAAGATACCAAAAAGAAAAATTTATATAAATTGAACATGGATGGGGAAACGATCCAGGTTCAATTTCTTAATCCAAAATCCACAGAAGCAAAGAGCTCGAAGGGAATCATTACCTACGAAAATATTCTGGAGAATGTTGATTTCAAGTACAGTATTGGGAATTCCAATGTCAAAGAAGACATCTATTTAACTAAGAAAGATTCCGCAAGAAAGTTTCAATTTCATATAAAAACAAGTCTTGAACCGAAAAAGGAAAATGGTGCGATCAATTTCTATAATAAAGAAAATCAAGTCGCATGGGTAATGACGCCGCCGTTTATGGAGGATGCAAACGGTAAATATTCTGAAGACATTAGAATGGATCTGGAGACATATAAAAATGGCTATTTGGTTACCATTATCCCTGATTCTACCTTTTTAGATGACAAGGATACCGTCTTTCCAGTCCGTATTGATCCGAGCGTAACCATAGGTGGTACAAGCAGCAATACGCTTGACACATATGTAATGTCCAATTATTCAAACAGTAATTACTATACAACTCCTGAATTAAGAACGGGTTATACCTCCTCAACAGGAATCAACAGAAGTTATATGAATTTTTCCCAATCATTGCCAAATTTGAGCGGCAAGCTATTGGTGAAAGCCGAATTAAAATTATATAAATGGAATGACATTGGAACGGTTAGTCCAACTAATATTTATGCGAATCGCATCTCAACCAACTGGGATAGTACAAGGGTCACCTGGAACACCCAGCCGGGAATTGATGGATCTGTTTCCTATGGGAGCACCTCCGCAACGGGTTCTGCCCGGTGGTTAAGCTTGGATTTAACTAGTTTGGTGAATGGCTGGATGAAGGGCAATTATCCAAATTACGGTGTCGTCTTAAGAAGCACTTCCGAAGGTTCAGCAGGTACCTATCAAAAATACTATGCATCCGAAAGTGCATCCGGTAAACCATATCTGGCAATTACCTATTCCGATCCGCCGGGTGGCCTAAATTCGGTTCCCTATTCCTACAAAGATGGGACAGGGTATGTTGATCTATCCTGGTCTCCAATCGAAGGAGCAACAGGCTACAAGGTACAAATATTTAATGGCCGGGGTTATGAAGCGTTTAATGTCGGCAATACTACCTGGTGGAGCACAAGAGGAAAAAAACTCTGGCCGACAAGAGCCCAAATTGACAGCGGACAATACGGATTAAGAACTGGAGGTGACGGTAGGGAGCTTCCAGAAAATCCGAATTATTTATATGTCAAGAGTGGCGGAGGTTATAACAACAATACCAATTATTTTTTTAGGGTCACGGCATACAATGGGTATGGAGAAACGGATATTTGGGCAAATGCAGTGGTACCTGTCATACCAGATCAGACGAAACCAACGGCCCCAACAGCTGTGCAAATAACGAATGACCGGTTCAATTCCTTTACCATCGGCTGGCAGCCTGGCACCGATCTTGATGGTTCCGGAGTAGCGAAATACCGAGTATTTATAGGAGACCAGCCTGGTGTTGCTAATATCGTCAATGGACAGGAAACAACCAATCATTACTTTACTTATTCGGGAGCCTTAACACCGAGAAAAACCTACTATGCCTGGGTACAAGCCATTGATAACAGTTCAAATGTTAGTGACAATTCCGTTCCAGTGGAGAAAATGGCGCGAAAAGAATTTGATGCACAAATTGAAAGTTATTCAATCCCAGTTGAAACCGACATTGATAATGCAGTTGCAGGAGAAAACCTTTGGTTTGATGTTAGAAATACAGGTACTTCGACGTGGACGAATGATTTAAATATTTCCTTGTCGGTGACCAGTACCGCACCGGACGGAAGTGCTCCAACGGGATTTGTTGGCTATTTAAATACCGGTGAAGTTATAAAGCCGAATGAAGTCAAACGCTTCTATGTGAATTGGAAGCCAAAAACAGCGATAATTGGTTCTTATCGATTAAAAGCAGTAGTAGGAAAAGGCACGGATCCAACTTATATTAATCCGGCAGAAAATATCGTCGATCGCACCATTACAGTTAAAGATATAAAGCCGCCTACTGGAAAAGTAACGATAAATGAAAATGCATCGTTTACGACAGATAAAAATGTCGCGGTTAAAGTGTTTGATGTCTATGATAACGCTAGTGGTGATAAATACGTGCAATTTGCTAATGGCCCAGTAAATGCGGCTGCGAGTGACCTGCAGTTTTCTGAATCGATGCCTGTACCGCAATCGGCGCAAATATTTGATTGGGCATTAAAGGACCAGGATGGGGCTCAATACGTTTATGCTAAATTCATAGATAAGAGCGGCAATGTCTCAGGGTTGTACTCTGATTCTATTATTCTAGACCGTACCCTTCCGGAAATTAAGCTAACAAATGTAGCAAATGGTGACTATCTTTCTGGAACAAAAAAAATAGTAGGTTCGATTACCGACCAGGATTTAGCCGCTTACAAGTTCGAATATCGTAATAAGAACGACCAAAAGGCAGTCTGGAATCTTGTAGCGGAAAAGAATTCATCAGTTACCGATGCAATGCTGGCAGAATGGGATACATCCACTCTCCCCAAAGGAGAATATGAGCTTCGGATATCCGCAACCGATAAGGCAGGTCAGACGAACCTTGTTTCGAAAACGATTTGGATCGACAAGCTAGAAAAAAAATGGACAGGATCTGAAAGTTATTATCCTACCTATCCACTCTCCCTCCTAGATGGGACAGGCTTTGTCAATCTATATAATGGCAGCTTAAATATGCAGGAGGTTGACTTCTCTCTCCCATCAAGAGGCTTTTCTTTAGCAATCGGGCGTTCTTACGATTCCAATCGTGAACAAAAAGGTCTTTTAGGTAAGGGTTGGCATTCTAATCTGGAGGAACATCTCGTAAGCCACACCGATTATGTGGAGTATGTGGACCCGGATGGAACGATTCATCGCTTTGACCGACTGCCAGATGGAAAATTCACCATCCCTTCCGGAACAAGTTATGTTCTAACCTTTTCGGACACAAAAGGATATGAATTAACAGAGCGGACAGGCAGTCTGGTGACAAAAGGATTTAATCTCAATGGAAAACTAGTAAAAATAATTGATACGAATGGAAACACGATTCAGTATCAATATGATAACAATGTATTAACCAAGGTGGAGTCCTTAAACAAATCGATTACATTAAAATATCATGCAGACAACACCGTCGAAAGCGCTACGTTTAGTACCGGAGAGAAAGTCAGCTACACATACAGCGATGGGTATTTAACCGATGCCAAACTTATGACAAAAAGCGGCAAAGTAAGCAGCACGACTCATTATGAGTACGAAGCTGGAAAAATGAAGGCGGTTGTTTCAGAAAATGGTTTAAAAGTAGAGTTTGCGTTTAATGGAAATCGTTTGGTCCAAACGAAAACGAAGCGTTCTACTAGAGTCGTAGACGGGTCAAAGACCTACCCGGTAAAAACCTATGAATCAATCATTGATACAATTTCTTATAATCTTACGGCAAACAAAATTTATGCAACCACCAACTCCATCAACTCGAACCAGACAAGCAAAAATCTGGCGAATACAGAGTATGAATTGAATGGGGAAGGGAATCTGTGGAAGCAGAACATCATCCGCACCTATGTGGAAAATGAGGATCCGGATAGTGCCAACCAGGATCAAAACAATATCCTGATTACGACAGACTATGAGCAAAACCGAGTGAAAAGCACAACGGACGGTCTTGACAACAAAACTACCTTTGAATATGACAGCTTTGGAAATGTTTTAAAGAAATACTTGCCTGCTGTTACATCAAACGAGGTGAAATCCACTCATTCAATGGAAAACAAATACAATGAAAGAGGACAAATCACCCATGCCTACAATACTCTTGGACAAGTAAAGGAATGGAAGTATGACAGTAAAGGAAATGTCATTCAAATTATCGATGAAGAACGAAACAATCAGTACTTTGAATATGACGCCTATGGCAATGTAACGAAAACAAAGAGTGACCGGGGGCCATTATACAGCTACCTGCCTGACTACAGCATGGAAAATAAAACTCTTGCAGATTGGAAGGTTCAAGGGACCGCCGCGAAAGTAACGATACAAGCGAAGTCAGGAAAGCAAAGTATCGAATTAGCGCCAAATGCCGTCCTGCAATCAGGTAATATCGCGATTAAAAAGGGACGGTTACCTGTTCAGGCGATGATTGAGGGGATCGCTCCTTCCGGAGCTGTTACAGCAGAAATCAAGCTGCAGTTTTTAAAAGACGACGCGGTTATCAAGGACTATACGGTAACGAATTCAGTATCTGCCGGCTGGAGTAGAAATCGTGTAAATGGCACGGTACCAACGGAGGCAACCCATGTTCGTGTTCAGGTAACCAATAAAGGAAGCGTAAATCTTTATCTCGATGATCTGATCTTGGAAGAATCAAGTCTTGAAACGAATTATGTGTATGATAGTGTGGGTGAGAATGTCAAAGAGACGATCGATCCATACGGAAATAAGACCAGCTACACATACAATGAGTATGGACAGGCGTTAACAGAAACCAATGCGCTTCAACAAATCCAGTCGATTGTCTATGATGAAGAACAACGGGTAAAGGAGAAAAAAGACCGGGTTGGCCGTCTGACCAGCTTTGTTTACGATGACATGAGTAATGTCATCAAAGAGATTAATAGCCTCGGTCAAGAAACAACGTATGAATACAATGAGTGGGGACAAATGGTTTATAAAAAGCTCCCTGCCGTAAAAATGACTACTTACCAGAATGAAACGGTTGATAAGGTAGAAGAAAAGCAGGCTAAATTGTATGTCGAGTACGATGAATTAGGCCGCAAAATCAAAGAAACAGATGAAAATGGCCATACGATTGCCCAGGAATACGATGGCTATGGAAGAGTCGCAAGATCGATTGATCCGATGCAAAATCAGAAATATTTCGCTTACGATAAAAGCGGAAATGTTCTTCATACGATTGATTTCGCAGCAAAGGAAAGCCTGGAGAGTCCAGAGAAAATCCTCATTGCCAAAGGCGAAATGTTTGCCACGTATGATGAATGGAATCGACAACTGACAGAAACAGATAACACAGGAAACCGCAACGTCCTTACGATGACCAACACCTATGATTCTGAAAGTCATTTAATTCATACAAAGGATGCGGAAGGAACAGAGTTTCATTATACCTTTAATGCCTTGGATGAAACGATTTATGCGAAGGATAACTCTAATCCTGTGGTCGAAACATGGTCCTATTACGATGGTTTAGGGACCCCAGCGATTACCATTAGCGGCAGCACGATTGAGTTTGCTGTTACTGATGCCAATGGGAATATGCTTGAAGCTGTTGATCATAAAGGAACAAAAACGAAATACCAGTATAATGAAGTCGGGGACAAGGTGAAACAGACCAACCCTGACGGTACGACGATCGAATGGACATACAATGAGGAAGGACAAATCCTGACGGAAACACAAAAGGTCGAGGATAAGGAAGACACCGAAACGTATCTTGTCACGAATTATGTGTACAATGATGCTGCAGAGGTCACGAAGCAAACGTTGAAATCCAAGGTGTACGATAAGGAAACCAAGGAAACAGATACAGTGGTGTTAAAGGAAATAGACTTAACTTATGATGAGCTTGGTCGTTTAGTTCGGGAATTCTCCAAGGTTTACGAAGGAGAAGACCTGACCGTATTTAAAAAATCGGATGTCCGTTTCCTTTATGACATAAACGGAAACTTGATTCGCAAATGGATTTATGACGAATCTTCTAAAACCGTTCTCAATCATGGTGAAACGACCTATCCATTTGTTCGTTCTGAAAGCATCTATCAATATGATGCCAACAACCGCTTCACGTACGAAGAAAAGGTTGAGAATGGAATCATTACGAGAAAGACGTATAAAGACGATGAAAACGCAGAAATGATCCAATCGGCATTGGGCTCGACTACAGTCCATTATAATGCCAATGATTTAGCTGAGAAGGTCATCACCCCAAGGTCGGAGCAGTACCAGTTTACCTATACCGCTTCCGAGTCGATCAACATGGTGAAGGGCCCGCGTATTTCAGTTAACATGGATTATGGTCTCAATGAAAAAATGACGGCTATCCATGCGAAGAAGAAGGATACACCAAATGACCTTTTCTTCGAGAATTACACGTACAATGCCGATGAGCATATCGAAACGACCACCAATCCATGGGATGGTAAAAAGGAGTATACGTATACACCGGAAGGCTTCCTGAAAACGGTCAAAAAGGGATCCGAGACGATTACCTATTCGTATGATACGAGTGGAAATCTCTTAAAAGCGGTGAACGAATCAGGTAAAATACTACTAGATAATCAATATAGTCAAGGCAATCGCATTTCGTCTTCTATTCAATACGATGCCGGAACGCAAAAGTATAAGAAGGTCACCTATGCTTTCAGACCAGATGGATCCTTGCTTTCTGAGTCCATTAGTAAAGCGGTGGATTCGGCCGAAGCTGCCGCGACAGCACCAGTGGAAATCGAAAAAGAATATAATTATGCAGCGATCAACCTGCTTTTAGGCATCACGACGAAAAAGGAAGGAAAGGTCAGCGAAAAAGTCGAATTCACCTACGACAGTGAAAATAGACGTACTTCGAAAAAGGTGACCACCGACACAAGCGAGCGCTCGGAATTCTATTATTATGATGCCAATGGGGACTTGGTCAGCATTTCGCAAAAATCCGGCATCGACCCGGTTGAGAACCTAATGAATTTCTACCGCGATGCGAACGGACAACTGTTAAGCTTTGAATACAAAGGCAAGATTTATGACTATGTCTACAATCAGCGTGGAGACATTGTTGCGATCACGAATGAGCTTGCGGAAATTATCGCCCGCTACACGTACGATGAGTGGGGAAATCTCTTAAACATCGATGCACCAACGGACTTAGGCAAAGAAGTCGCCAATGCCAATCCATTCCGCTATGTCGGAAAATTCGGCGTACAATATGACAACAACACGAAGCTATACTTCATGGGCTGGCGTGATTACGATGCGAAAATTGGACGGTTCCTTGTCGCCGATGAATACGAAGGAGAAGACACGAATCCGATTTCCTTCAACCGCTATTTGTATGCGGAATCTGATCCAGTGAACAACATCGACCCAGACGGCCATGCACCAAAATGGTTGAAAAAGATTACAAAAGGTGTTAAAAAAGCCGCAAAGGCTACCTACAACTTTGCGATTGGCGATGACATCAAAACCCTGAAGAGCAAAAAAACCAAATGGTACCAAAAGGCCGGAGCAGCTATCAGTATCGCTTCCAACTTTATACCAGGCGGTGGGGTTGTATCCAAGGCAGCCAAAGCTGCCATTAAAGGAACATCGAAAGCCATTAAGGCAGCAAAAGCAAGCAAAGCCGTTGTGAAGTCTACCCAGGTGGTCAAATCCACAGCGAAAAAAGCGGCAACCGCCATTAATAAAAAGCCAAAAACCGTGCCAGCACCGTCCATTAAAAGTGCACCAAGAATACAGAGTTCCGCCCCGGCAAAGGTAAGTGAGAGTACACCTGCACCGAAACCAAAAGTAACATTGGCTCCAAAGCAGGACCGTGGAAAAGTAGTGACACAAGTTGAGAAAAATGCTTGTACCAATGGACAATGTCCAAATCCTAATCTGGGTCAATGCTTTATCGCCGGAACTAAAGTCATTACGGATACAGGAAATAAGTTGATTGAGGAAATCAAGGTCGGAGACAAAGTCCTGTCACAAAACGTTGAAACAGGTGAAAAAGGCTACAAAGAAGTCAAGCAATTGTTCGTCCACGAAGTTGATACCCTGTATCATGTGAAAATCAAGGGAACCACCATCACCAATACCGAGGAACATCCATACTGGGTAGAAGGTAAAGGCTGGGTTGAAGCCAAAGACTTAGAAAAAGGCGATCAGGTTGTGCTTGCAAGCGGTGAAAAAGCAGCCGTTGAAAGTGTGACAAAAGAGAAATTAGACACTCCTGTAAAGGTGTACAACTTCGAAGTCGCCGACTGGCATACGTACTTTGTGGCGGATTTAGGGGTATTGGTGCATAATGCTTGTGCTACTGATGGTACGGGTAATTCAAAGGAAGTTAAAAAATTAAATGAATGGTTGTCTGAAGATAATGAATTACTTGACGAAGTTACTCAATGGTATAATCAAAAAACGGAATGGTGGGGAATTGATCCGGAAAATACCGATGTATTTTATAGAACGCCACAAGAAGTAAAAGTGATTAGAAATAAGCCTGGAGAAAGTGGAGGCCACCATCCACATGGATTAGCTTTAGGGGGACCAGAGGGGCAAAGCTTGACTCCAACTGGTGAAACTGCAAAGATAAAAAATCCAACTCACAGTCAAGTAACTGGCTTACAAAGGCGAGTTATAAATAAGATAAAGAAACAATTAAAGTAAGTGCCGGAGGATTTATGAAGAGACAATATAATGAATTTATAAATTGGGCTAATGAAAATGGATGGAATATAGTTCTTAAATCTCAATATCAATTATATCTAGATGATAGCTTGGTTACACGGTATAAAGGTTTTCCTTTTGAGTATGAAGAATTTATGAAAATGGTTAAACAGTGTATAACACCAAGTGAGAAAACATGGTTCATATGTGAAGATGAGTATAATAATAAATCAGATATTGCATTTAAATGGAATGAATTTGAATTGCTGAGCTTAGATGCTGCAGGTGATGATGATGAATGGAAATCAGAAATAACTATATGGTGGGATAAACATTTACCTATCCTTATGTCAGTTGATAATGGGTATTCCTTCTACGCAATTGATTTAGCTGATAATATAGGCTCTATTGTACAGGGATATGAGCCTGAATTTGAAGAAGTAGAGATAGTAGCCCAAAATCTTGAAGAATTTTTTGAATTAATTATGTCAAACAAAATTAAACTTTTGTAAAGAGAGGCAGCAGGATATAAAATTCACTGTAAAGAATTGTTAAGAGGATTATAGAGATAAACAACACTAGTTAGATTTAATAGTTGTAAAAAAATAAAGCTTGATAAAAACCTTGATTGGCTATATGCCTTTCAAGGTTTTTTTACTTTAAGAACTTTATGGTTAAAAACAATATGACTTTTGAATCAAAAACTCATGATGGTTAGCAAACATACTAGAATGGTTACTGTGAATTTTTAGGATAACGACCCACTTACTACTCAATTTACATTTACATACGAGAATGACAAAGCTCTTACTGTTAAAGTAGGTAAGACGAAGGTTTATTTGGAAGTGAATAAAAACTAAAGGAATTATGTGTAAGGTAACATGAACGATGCTTTTACGAAATTCAGAGCTCATGAAGGTAGTACCATCATGGAGTTTGGTTTTAATACTCGGATAGGGTGACAAGTACGATAAATAGGCGAGATGACATTTTACAAGGCAGGGGTACTTAAGACATGGAATGGCTAACAAACTAACGAGATCGTACAAGCTCATGGCGATAAATAATGGATAACGTGAAAGTGTTTGCTTGTGCTACATTGGCTTAAAGTTTTGGGTTGTATTTTTCCTAGAAACGGTCGTATAATACTCGCTATTCGCTAAAAAGCGTTACACAAATTTTAATTTTCGTAACGGGATGGTGAGAAGTTGAAAGAAATGCATTTGTGAAAGCACAAGGTGCTTTAAAGAACCAACTGCACATTCAATTGAGCCACCATTATCCAAACTATAAAAAGTTTTTCTCAGAAGTAGATGGGAAAACAACATTGGCAAAGTTTTAGCGGATCACGGACAGGTTATCAAAGAAGTGAATCCTGCTTTGTCATATGCAGAACGAAAAAGCCATATGACGATACAAAAAAGTGACAGTTGAGATGCGGAGTGTGTAGTACTTATATTACTGAATAAGCTTGACCGTTTGCCAGATGCGAAACCGCATGATTTGTTTTGGTCAATCCAACAATTGGTTTCAAGAAGAAATGCCTTAGTAAAAGTACAAGGGACTTTAAAGAATCAACTGCATATTCAATTGAGCCACCATTTCCTAAACTACAAAAAGTTTTTCTTGGAATTTTCGCATAAATGAAAATAATGGAAATGGACTGCTAGTTAAATTAGATTTGCAACGATTTGCCTCTAAGGGTACGAGAGAAGCTAATTTAAAGAAACAAGGGTTTCAAGAGCACCATATCATAAGTGACAAAAATAAGTTGACAAAAAATCACGAGTTACTAGATGAGGCTGGATATGATTTACAATCTCGAAACAATAGCGTTAGTGAAAATTTAGCAAGGCAAATGGGTGGACTCAACAGCAATATAACGATGCACTGCGTGGTATAATTAGTGGGGAAAGACAATTGTTAGGAAATGGTAGTAGAGATTTAAATAAAAATAAACGCCCATGGGCTGATTAAGGAATGAGATGTTATGCTTGTTATGGATATGGTCTATCCCAGTAGGTTTTCAAAATAAAAGAATAGGCGAATATATAAAAGGTAGTGGTACAGATAGATTTATTTTTAGAGAGGGAAGAGAGTTAACTGAACAAATAGTTCCTCCAAAAGTTGTCTTTGAATGTTCAGAAAAATACCTAAATGGTGTATTACCAAATAGTGGACTCTTATTGATAGGTTCAAAAAAAATAGTAGATATTTTAGAAGAAATTTGTCCACATGATATACAGGTATTTGAAGCAAATGTTTATGTAGGGGAAAAGAAAATTCCTAATTACTACCTTTTAAATATAGTAAATGCTGTTGAGGTATTAGATAAAGATAAATCAGATTTTACTACAATTAAAGGAACTAATGCAATATTGAACTTTAAAAAGATAGTTTATAAATTTGACGGTCTTCCAAACAATCATCATATAGTTAGGAACCTTGATTATAAGTCTCATGTCCTTGTATCTGAGGTTCTTAAAGATGCTTTTGAAATAAATGATATTAAAGGTGTACAGTTTATTTAGAAGTTATATACCTTGATTGGCTAATGCCATTCAAGGTTTTTTTATGATAAAACATTTTAGGGTTAAACAATCGATTATTTGAATTAAAAGCTCATGATGGAAATTTTCAAATGCTGAAGGGTAAACTCTGTCCACATAGTCTGAACGAAGACGGCTTATGTATTAGATTGTAGCCTGTCATTCTTGCCAATTCATACTGAGAGAGGTCACGTTCATTAAGAATTTCCTTTACTTTGATGGATATTCCGAGTCGATCAACATGGTGAAGGGCCCGCGTATTTCAGTTAACATGGATTATGGCCTTAACGAAAAAATGACGGCTATCCATGCGAAGAAGAAGGATACACCAAATGACCTTTTCATCGAGAATTACACGTACAATGCCGATGAGCATATCGAAACGGCCACCAATCCATGGGATGGTAAAAAGGAGTATACGTATACACCGGAAGGCTTCCTGAAAACGGTCAAAAAGGGAGCCGAGACGATTACCTATTCGTATAATACGAGTGGAAATCTCTTAAAAGCGGTGAACGAATCAGGTAAAATTCGAGTATGAAAAAGAATACAACTATGCGGCGATTAACCTGCTTTTAGGCATCACGACGAAAAAGGATGGAAAGGTCAGCGAAAAAGTCGAATTCACCTATGACAGTGAAAATAGACGTACTTCGAAAAAGGTGACCACCGACACAAGCGAGCGCTCGGAATTCTATTATTATGATGCCAATGGGGACTTGGTCAGCATTTCGCAAAAATCCGGCATCGATCCGGTGGAAAATCTGATGAATTTCTACAGAGACGCAAACGGACAGTTGTTAAGCTTTGAATACAAAGGCAAGATTTATGACTATGTCTACAATCAGCGTGGAGACATCGTCGCGATCACCAATGAGCTTGCGGAAATAATCGCCCGCTACACATACGACGAGTGGGGGAATCTATTAAAAATTGATGCGCCAACTCCACTCGGGGCAGAAGTCGCGAACGCCAATCCATTCCGCTATGTCGGAAAATTTGGCGTACAATATGACAACAACACGAAGCTATACTTCATGGGCTGGCGTGATTACGATGCGAAAATCGGACGGTTTCTTGTCGCCGATGAATACGAAGGAGAAGACACGAACCCGATTTCCTTCAATCGCTATTTGTATGCGGAATCTGATCCAGTGAACAACATCGACCCAGACGGCCATGCACCAAAATGGTTGAAAAAGATTACAAAGGGTGTGAAAAAAGCCGCAAAGGCTACCTACAACTTTGCAATTGGGGATGACATCAAAACCCTGAAGAGCAAAAAAACCAAATGGTACCAAAAGGCCGGAGCAGCTATCAGTATCGCTTCCAACTTTATACCAGGCAGTGGGGTTGTATCCAAGGCAGCCAAAGCTGCCATTAAAGGAACATCGAAAGCCATTAAGGCAGCAAAAGCAAGCAAAGCCGTTACCCAAGCAACAAAAGTGGTAAAAGCAACAGCTAAAAAAGTCTCATCGGTCGTTAACATCAAACCAAAGACCGTGCCGGCACCATCGATAAAAAGTGCACCACCGATCCAATCGTCAGCACCAGCGAAGGTAAGTGTGAGTACGCCAAAGGCAAAATCGAAAGTTGCAAGTTCGGGTCAACCAGTTCGAGGAAATACTTCAACTCGTATTGAGGAAAATGCCTCTAAGGGTACGGAAAAAATACAGACAGGTGGAAAATCTGATATCTTTGATATGGACCAATATTTAAAAAATATTGATAAAGCAGAAGGTATGTATGATGAGTTTAGGAAGTCAACAACTGATGTAACTTCAATAGCTAAAAATACTGGAATGAAGGAGAGTCGAATACAAAGAATAAAGGATCATTTATTTATTAAAGAGCATATTAAAGATCATGGTGTTGGTCGATTTGATGCAGATTATGATATAGCCCAGGCTTGGAAACGACTTCAAATAGGAACACATAATCAAAATGATATTTATTTACTTAACCATGAGCTATTTGAATCAAGATTTGAGGGCATATTTAAGACGAATTATAGAACTGCACATGATAAGACTATAGAATCTGGTCGACTATGGAATCCATAAAGGAGGGGAACTTTATTGGCTTCATTTGTTTTATTACTTAAAGAATTCGAAAATGAAGAGAGAGTAATCTACAGATTTGGACCAAATGAAGATGTCATGGGAAAAATAGAATTAAATAAAGTAACAAGGAAGTTTACGGAATTAGAGCCTATACCTGATGAAAGCACCTCATCAAAATTCTATTTTGATAGGGCAGCACAAAGATTAACTGTATGTTTTATTAGACAGAGTGGATTATTTCCAGACAGAACAACATTTGAATCGTAAAATTTAGATAACCTTGAAAGGCTCATGCCTTTCAAGGTTTCTTTTTGGTAATATTAGATTACAACATAAGGGTACGGGAAAATCTTTATTACCGGGAGAAGGAAATGTTGGAACCTATGAAGAATTACTTGATGCAGGTTCACGGGGGGATAATATAACACCTCATCATATGCCTTCACAAAAATATATGGAAACAAATGCGGGGGTCCATAAAAATGACGGAGTAAGTATGATATTCAAAAATAAATGAAAGGAGTTTCATATTGGATATTAATAGTTTAACTCAAACATTAATAGATAACCGCTCTCTTAAAAACCAACAAGAAATTTCAGCGTTTGAAAATGCTATATCAATTATCTTTAATTTGAAAGATTTGGATCATATAGGAAATTTATGTTTGGGGTTTGATGATACAACTGAACATGATGAGGTGATGTTTGGTTTAATACATGCAATTGAATCCTACGATAAAGTATTTGGTTCAGAGGAATCTTTAAAAAAGCTGTCGGAATCACTGCATTATATGTTACCCAATGCAAAAGAATGGGCTAAAACCCTTCATAAAAGAATACTAAATCATGAACCTTCGTGCAAAATATACGCGAAAGTAATTTCTCAGGGTGACGTTAATATTAAGAAAATTGCTTTGCAACTTGTAACTGAAATTAAGGAGCGAAATCCTAAAATGTTCGAAGCCTCTGTAGATGAATTTGTATCATATGTAAGTAAATAGAAACTATTTTTTGAACCTTGATTGGTTTTTAGTCATTCAAGTTTTTTTTATAAAATAATAGAATTTACGGTTAAATAGACCTACTTTTAATTAAGACCCGTATAAGGGAAGCAGACGAAAGAATTTGTTTGCAGTGACATATAAATAGAAGGACCAATATTGTTACTCGAATTATATTTGCACACGAGAATGACGAAACAACAATAATTTGTTTGAGAATCGAGAGCACATGAAGGTAGTACCATCATGGCGTTTGGGGTAGAGGAAGATAGTATAGTTAAATAAAGAAAGGAAAACTAGCATATGGAGAAAATGATTAGATTGGAAGAAGTTTTATTAAATCCAAATGATTATTCATGGGCAGATTCTTTATTTCTTCCAGAAAACAAAAATTGGAATATTAAAAGTCCAGCTGCTGTATTGAATCTGGATGATTTAGAAGAAGGGGAAGAAGCTCCACAGTTCGCTCTAGATAATAATTTAATTTTTGTACTAAATATACAAGAAGTACAAGATATAGTAGAAAATGCAAATCAACAACGAGAAGAATGTTCAGTTAATGATTTGTTTGATGCTTTCATATTCTATTATCGGAACGATGCTTTCATTTCATATTGACAAATTACAAAAACCTTAATAATGCCTATCAAGGTTTTTATTTATTTACATATTCATTTATTAGAAGATCATAACTGCTGCTTGCTAGTAACACAGCAGGTGTTACCAATGATAATGAGATTACAGGTATTTTAAGTAATTAATTTTAATAGGCACAATTTTATAGGATTTAGCATTCAAAAAAGTTAAATTGAACGTTTGGGTTAAAGGGCTACTTGCACCAATACCGAGAAACATCCATACTGGCTAGTCGCTAAAGGCTGGGTCGAAACGAAAGACCTAGAAAAAGACGACCAGGTTGTGCTTGCAAGCGGTAAGAAAGCTACAGTCCGAAGCGTAACAAAAGAGAAAGTTAGAGACACCTGTTAAGGTCTATAACTTTGAGGTCGCCGACTGACATACTTACTTTGTGGCGGATTTAGGGGTATTGGTGCATAATGATTGTGCTATTAAGGAATTCGATGTAAGACCGTATGGTGAATTTAAAAAGTATCCTGGAGATAATTTATCTGGGCACGAACTTCTTCAAAATGCATGGCTAGATGCAAATGGATATGGACCTAGAGGAAGCGAATATTCTAAACTTAATCCTTCAATAGCATTAAAAGAGAATCCGATGCATAAATTTATTAGTTCTCAACAAAGAAAGTAAAAAATGAATACAAAAAACTTAGAAGGAGTATCTTGGCGAAGAAATGTACTAGATAACATTGAAATAATGAAACAAGCTGAAGTTCCAAGAGAAAAAATTTTAGAACTTGCAAAAGCTGCAAGAGAGTTCGGAAAGAATTTACCAAAATAATTAAAATTAAGTGGTGATCTTACATGACTATACTAAATGATTTTCAGTTTCCAGAAATATTTTTAGAAATGAATGAACAAGGATGGTTAGATTCGAGGAATTTTATTAATTTTAAAAATTTTGAATCACAAAAGTATTTATGGTTATATGATATGGAATGGCTAACATGTGAAAAAATACTACATTATCAATACGAAGAATATGAATCCAGATCAATAGTACCGTTTGCTATAACTGGAGGAGGGGATAAATGGGCTTGGTATCTAGAATTTAAACAAAAATTACCTGTAGTGTATTGCCCACATGACGATGATGAAGGATTATTCTATGCTGAAAATATCGAAGCCGCAATATTTAGACAGATACTTGAATTTGTCTCACAAAACAATTTTTTTCATGAAGTTGGACAATCTTGGGAAATGAGTATCTTTGATGCAAAAAGACATTTAAAAAACTGGAGAACAAGATTTAAAAAGTGGTTTAAAAAGGAATGGAATGATGAACTTGATAAACTAATTACTTTGGATTTAAAATACTATTCTCATAATTCTGGTGGATACTATGTATTAATTACTCCTGAAGAAGCAAAAGAAAAAATAGAGCGGTATCTCAATTTTAATTTACTTAACAAATCGTTTATTTGGACAAATCAAGATTAAAGTAGTAAGATAGCTTCTTTTTGATCTTAAGCCCAGCAGAACATTAATTTTGTTTGCTGGGTTTTTTGTGAAGTTAGCATCGTATCCTTAAAACAATCTAAGTTCTTTATACACCGAAAGGTGGCACAATGAATATTGATGGCAGATGACTAAATATTCGAACTGTTGATGAGTTAAATTATTAAACTTCGATGAGCTTATACCACTCGGTCCAGAAGTCGCCAATGCCAATCCATTCCGCTATGTCGGAAAATTCGGCGTACAATATGACAACAACACGAAGCTATACTTCATGGGCTGGCGTGATTACGATGCGAAAATCGGACGGTTCCTTGTCGCCGATGAATACGAAGGAGAAGACACAAACCCGATTTCTTTCAACCGCTATTTGTATGCGGAATCTGATCCAGTGAACAACATCGACCCAGACGGCCATGCACCAAAATGGTTGAAAAAGATTACAAAAGGTGTGAAAAAAGCCGCAAAGGCTACCTACAACTTTGCGATTGGCGATGACATCAAGACTCTGAAAAGCAAAAACACGAAATGGTACCAAAAGCCAATTGCTGCCCTCAGCATTGGGTCGAACTTCATCCCAGGCGGTGGTGTCCTCGCCAAAGCGGCAAAGGCTGTGGTAAAAGGAACGGCCAAAGCGATAAAAGCAACTAAAGCCGTCACCCAAGCAACAAAAGTGGTAAAAGAAACAGCTAAAAAAGTCTCATCGGTCGTTAACATCAAACCAAAGACCGTGCCGGCACCATCGATAAAAAGTGCACCACCGATCCAATCGTCAGCACCAGCGAAGGTAAGTGTGAGTACGCCAAAGGCAAAATCGAAAGTTGCAAGTTCGGGTCAACCAGTTCGAGGAAATACTTCAACTCGTATTGAGGAAAATGCCTCTAAGGGTACGGTTAATGGTAGACTTAATACTTATGGTGATGCTCTTCGTAAGAATCTAGGTTCAGCCTCTAATTCGCATGCTGACGAGTATAATGATATTTTAAGGCATGCGGAGGAAGTGGGAGTTCAAGTTGATTTTCGTAGAGGTACACTTGCTTATGAACCATCGTTCGGAAATCCTGGAAGATTGATTCTTGATCCCGAGGCTTCAATTGGGGCAGTCCGACATGAATACAGACATATGCTGGACGATTTTGATTTAGGTCATCCAGGAATGAGAGTGATTGCAGATAGTGATTTATTTTGGCGTCTTGAATACAGAGGATATATGGAAGAGTTAAAATTAGCAAGGGAAAATCGTGATTATGATGCGGGCAGATTTATCTTACAAGAAATGAGAGCTAGAAGAAAAGAAATACTGGGGAGGTAAAATATGAATAACGTGCAACAGATAATTAACAGCATAAAGAATAATGATATTTCCAAAGATGAATTAATTTTTTTCTTAGATAATACAAATATTCTAATTAAAGCAAATGCTATTTTTCAAATTGTTCGTATGCAAATGCATGATGAAATTTTTATCGAAAAATTAGTTAATCTAGCAAGGCTAATGGAGGAAGAACCGAAAGTAATAGGATTATATAATAATGCCCATTTCGCTTTAGCAGCATTAAGTTGGTTAGGAACTGAAAACTCTATTAAGACATTCACAGAACTTTTTGAAAAATTAGAGCCTGAGAAGCAAAGTGTTTTGCGAAAACTTATTGAGGAGAAACCTTATTTATATTTGTAAACAAACTAACCTTGATTGGCTTTATGCCTTTCAAGGTTTTTTTACTTTAAGATATTTATGGTTAAAAGCAATATGACTTTTGAATCAAAAACTTATGATGGTTAACATACATACTAGAATGGGTACTGTGAATTTTTGGTATAACGACCACACTTACTACTCAATTTACATTTACATACGAGAATGACAAAGTTTGTACTGTTAAAGTAGGAAGGATGAAGGTTTATTTGGATGGAAAAAAATAAAGGAATTATGTGTAAGGGGATATAAACGATTTTTATGAAATTCAGAACTCATGAAGGTAGTACCTTCATGGAGTTTGGTTTTAATGCTCGGATAGGGTGATAAGTACATAAATAGGCGAGATGACATTTTACATGACAGGGGTAGTTATGACATGGAATGGCTAAAAAACTAATGAGAATGAAAAAGCTCGTGGCGATAAACAATAGCTAACGTAAAAAGGTGTTCTTACTCTACGTTGGCTATTAAATTTTAAGTTGTATTTTTACAAGAGACGGTCGTATAATACTCGCTATTCGTTAAAAACGTTACGAAAATTACAATTTATGTAACGGGAGGTTGAAAAGGTGAAAGTTGTCGGATATATACGAGGATCGACTCCAGGGCAAGCTAGAGATGCAAAAAGGCAAATATCCCGCCTGAATCTAGTTCATTATTTTTCACATGCCATAGAAAGGGGTTAAAAAACATTGAGCAGTGATAGAGAAGTACAACTAATATTGCCAATACTCGGATCCAATCTAAATCACATTGTCTATATTTCATACATTACCTCTGTAATGTAATTCAAGAAATGCTTTAATTCCTTGATTCATTTTTATTAAATACTCTTCAGAGGGAAAATGCCCCATATCGAAAGCTTCATAGTTTGTAAGGTTAGGAATGATCTCAAAGGCTGCTTGCTGAATTCTCTCCTCTGGAAAAAAGATATCCTTACGACCAGCGATAACCATTGTTGGCGCTGTGTAGTTTGTTAATTCCTTTTTTTCAGTGAGCTTCGGCATTTCTTGTTCAAGTTTTACATAATGAAAGATGTTCCCGATGATCTCTTTATCTATTTCTTTCATACTATGATCTGACATGATATTGGCTATTTTATTCATCTGTTCGCTTGAGCCATTGAGTTTAAACAACATTAACGGAACTAGAATTTTTCTAATCATCTCTAATTTAGACCCGAGCTGAATTCCGGCAGGAGATACTAAAACGGAACAAGCTATCTTTTCCGGCATAAAAGCAGCTAACCTTAGAATTATTCCTGCACCATAGGAAGGACCTACGAATGCTGATTTATCAATATCGAAGTGCGCCATTAATTCTGATATCCAGTATGCAAAACTCTCGTCACGAGCGGAAATGCGATTTTCGTCACTAAATCCGGGATGACCAATCGTGTCAGGGGCAAAAACCCTGTAATTTTGTAGTAATGGTAAGAACCACGATAATGTCATTGGATTGATACAATTTCCGCCTTGAAAAATAAAGATGGGCCGTCCATCCTTTGGTCCTGACACTAAAACATGAGTCCTCCCGAATGACGTTTCTACAAAAACTCTTTCCAAATTAACTTCAAGTTTCGCTAAATATAGTTCATAGAAATCAAGAATAGTCTGTTTTCCTTTTTCATTTTTATAGATTGTGTGTATACTCATTTAACACCTCTACCATGTTAGATTATTCCAATTACACCTATTATCAATGGGGTGCAGGCTTTATGACAATAATGTGAAACGGTTCACAATAAAATGTTGAAATGTGACGTACTTCACAAATTTATCAAGCGCTTAGGATTACAATTTAACTATAAAGAAAACCTTATTAAACGTAAAAAGGAAGATAATAACCATATAGGAGCGACCCAAATATGAAAAAATTAGTGATGATTGGGAACGGAATGGCTGGAGTTAGAACGATTGAAGAAATCCTCAAACTGTCTCCAGAACAATTTGAAATTACGATATTTGGACAAGAACCATACCCTAACTACAATCGGATTAAGTTATCGAATATTCTTCAGGGCGATACAAATTTTGATGAAATTATTATCAACCCATTGGATTGGTATAAAGAAAATAACATTCAATTATTTACAGGCGAAACCGTTGTAAAAATTGATGTTGAGGAAAAACATGTCATCAGCGACCAAGGCCGTACAGTCGAGTATGATGAGTTAATTATTGCGACCGGTTCAAACTCGTTCATCCTGCCAATTCCAGGTGCAGCTAAAATCGGTGTAACAGGATTCCGTGATATCAAAGATTGTGAAATGATGATCAATTCGGCGGATCAGTATAAAAAGGCAGTGGTAATCGGCGGCGGGCTCCTTGGCCTCGAGGCAGCAAGAGGACTTTTAAACCTAGGCATGAAAGTTGATGTTGTCCACCTAATGCCACATCTAATGGAACGTCAGCTCGACCCGATTGCGTCGTCCCTACTTAGAGTAGAACTTGAAGCCCAGGGCATGAACTTCTTAATGGAAAAAGAAACAGTCGAAATCCTTGGAGACGAACGCGTCACAGGCCTGCGCTTTAAAGATGGCTCCGAAATCGAAGCTGATCTTTTGGTGATGGCTATTGGGATTAAACCGAATATAGCAGTTGCGAAAAGCAGCGGCATTTACGTCAATCGCGGCATTGTTGTTAATGATTTTATGGAAACGAGTGTGCCGCATGTTTACGCAGTAGGGGAATGTGCCGAACACAGAGAAATTGTTTATGGGTTGGTTGCTCCATTATATGAACAAGGAAAAGTGCTTGCAGAACGGATTTGCGGAATTGAAGCGCAACCGTATGAAGGATCTGTTACCGGAACGCAGTTAAAGGTGGCAGGTGTCGACCTTTTCTCTGCAGGAGAAATTTTTGAAGATGGTTCAACCAAATCGATTATGATTTTCAACGAATATGATGGCATCTATAAACGGGTGTTAACAAGGAATAACTTGATTGTCGGGATCGTGCTTTATGGCGATACAAAGGATAGTACAAAGCTATTCAGAATGTTGATGAAAAAAGAAGATATTAGCGGAGTTCCTATTTTTCAAACAGAATGTGGAACTGGGGCTAGCGATGATATTGCCTCAATACCAAATGATGAACTAATATGCGGCTGTAATGGAGTTACAAAAGGCGCAATTGTTGAAGCAATTAAAACACAAGGATTAACAACACTTGATCAGGTCAGCCATTGCACAAATGCCGGACGTTCTTGCGGACGCTGTAAGCCAATGGTCAGCAGCATTCTTGCACATACACTTGGTGACCAATTCGATGCCGCCGCGGCGCAAAAAACAAGCATTTGCGGCTGTACCACTATAAGTCGTGAGGAATTGGTGGCAGAAATCAAGGCGAAGGGCTTAACAAGTGTAAAAGAGGTTATGAACGTACTGGAGTGGAACAATGAGGAAGGCTGTACGAAATGCCGTCCGGCCATCAACTATTACCTGGGTATGATTCACATGGATGAATATAAGGATGACCGTGATTCTCGCCTTGTAAATGAAAAAATGCATGCTAACATTCAAAAGGATGGCACGTATTCCGTCGTTCCAAGAATGTATGGCGGAGTAACAACAGCGGCTGATTTGAAAAAAATTGCTGAAGTGGCGGAAAAGTACAATGTGCCATTAGTTAAATTAACTGGCGGACAGCGGATTGGCTTGTTCGGCGTGAAAAAAGAAGACTTGCCAGGCATGTGGGAAGACCTTGAAATGCCATCCGGTTACGCTTACGGAAAAACACTTCGTACCGTTAAGACATGTGTTGGCGCACAATTCTGCCGCTACGGAACACAGGATTCAATGTCACTCGGTATTGAGCTTGAGAAGAAATTTGAACGTCTTGATACACCGCATAAAGTAAAAATGGGCGTATCGGCCTGCCCAAGAAACTGTTCTGAAGCAGGGATTAAAGATATTGGTTTCGTTGGCATTGATGGCGGATGGGAGATATATGTCGCTGGAAACGGCGGTGTTGACCTTCGCCCCGGCGACCTATTATGCACAGTGAAAACGCAGGAAGAGGTCATGGAAATGACCGGTGCTTACTTGCAATACTACCGGGAAACAGCAAATTACTTGGAGCGGACCTCTAAATGGGTGGAACGTGTAGGTTTAGATCATGTGAAAGAAGTCTTGGCAGATGAGGATACCCGCAAAGCCTTGAACGGGCGAATGGATCAAACATTGAAAAAGTACATCGAGCCTTGGAATGAAGCGATTCAAAGTGAAGAAATTCAAGATAAATATTACACCAAACACACCATCACGGTTGGGAGTGAGTCCAAATGATTGAAACGATCACCCGCATTCCAGTAGCAAACTATTCGAATTTAAAGGAAAGAGCCGGCTACTCTATTAAAATTGCTGACAAGGAAATAGCACTTTTTAAACAATCAAATGGTAAGGTTTATGCACTAGAAAACCGAAGTCCGCATCCGAAAGGCGGCGTCCTCTCTGAAGGGCTAGTCAGCGGCTTATACGTTTACTGCCCTCTCTATGATTGGAAAATCTCATTAGCAGACGGGAAGGTTCAGGCCCCAGATCAGGGTCAAGTACAGACTTTTCAAGTGGAAATAAAAGACGATATCGTTTTTATTGTATTATAAGGGCTAATTTTCTTGGAAAATGAAATTTAAACCGAACCTAAGGTTAAGAATGTTTTATAGCGGATCAGATCGTTTTTATTAGCGAAAAATTATACTTTATCAACGGATCTAATAGATTTATCAGCGAATCTGAAAAAAGCAACCATCTGAATAAGCGTGACTACAGGGAAGGAAGGCTGCAGGATGAAAACAGGAAAAGTATTTTTAGTAGGAGCAGGGCCAGGGGACATTGGGTTAATCACCGTTAAAGGAATGGATGCTATTAAGCAAGCCGAAGTCATCTTATATGATAGACTAGCCAATCCAAAGCTATTGGAGTTTGCAGCGGGCGATTGCGAGTTGATTTATTGTGGCAAATTGCCTGACCGTCATATTTTGCGTCAGGAGAGCATCAACGAACTTTTGGTGGAAAAGGCGTTAGCAGGTAAATTAGTTGTCCGCCTAAAAGGCGGCGACCCCGGCGTCTTCGGCCGTGTTGGTGAAGAAGCGGCAGCCCTTGCTCAATACCAAATTCCTTTTGAAATCGTTCCTGGCATTTCATCGGGGATTGCAGCCCCCCTTTATGCCGGAATTCCTGTGACTCATCGTGAGCATGCGGAATCCTTTGCTGTCGTCACCGCCCATGACAAATCCCAGGACGGCAAACCGCTGCTCGACTGGGAAGGCCTCGCCCGCGGTGTGGATACGATTGCTTTTTACATGGGAGTTGGAAATTTACCGTTTATCTGTGAAAATCTCATTAAACATGGCAAGCGACCTTCCACCCCGGTGATTTTGATCCAATGGGGTACATTTGGCCGTCAAAAAACATTGCAAGGGACGCTAGCTGATATTTCTGAGAAGGTCTTGGCGGCTAAGTTCAGCAATCCTGCAATTATTCTCGTAGGGGAAGTTATTTCGCTTCGGGAAAAAATCAGCTGGTTTGAGAAAAAGCCATTGTATGGCCGGCAAATCCTGCTTGCTCGTACAGGTGTGAGCGAGAGTCGCTTGGCGCAGGAATTGATTAATCATGGCGCTGATGTCATCGAGTTTCCGAAATGGAAAAAGATCACCCTGCCTGTTGATCTAACAAAAGTACAATCCTATGACAGCATTTTATTTACTTCACCTGAAAGTGTAGAGGAATTTTTTTCAGCCGTGTTTGAAAAGGGAGTCGATATTCGAAAAATCCGTGCCGACTTTTTCGGAGCCTCCATTAAATCGGTGAAGGCATTAAATGAACGCGGGTTTATCGCGAAGCTTGCTGAGGAGATGCCGGAGTCAGGAGACTTACTTATTGTCGGTGATGATAGCATTTTGAAAAAGAACGATGAAAATGCTGACCTTTTAGTTACTAGCAAGAAAGAGCTTGATCATCAGTTCTTACCTATTTTTAAAAGAATGCTAGAAGAAGCTAACGTGAATACCATGGTATTCCCTAGCAGTGCCTCTGTTGAGCCGTTTGTGGAAGGATTAAAGGAATGTGGTATTCATGCCCAGGAGCTATTGAAGGAATTGCAGATTATCAGTATGGGAAAACAAACAATGGCTGCGGTGGAAGGTGCTGGGCTTCCGGTACATGGAATGCCTGGAAAAGCAACGAAGGAAGCCTTGGTTGAATATTTGGCGGGGCAGCCTGTAGAGGAAGTGTAAGGGATGGATGCCGTTATTTATCTTGCTCACGGAAGCCGGCGGGAAGCTGCGAACGGAAAATTTATTGATTTTATTCAAAAAGTAATGCAGCAGTCTTCAGCTGCTATACAGGCCTATGGATTTCTTGAACATGCTGAACCATCGGCTGCACAGGCAGTCGAAACCTGTATCGAACAAGGGGCAAGTGACATCACGATTGTCCCTGTTTTCTTATTGCCTGGGATTCATGCAAATATTGATATTCCAGCTGAACTGGAACGCTTTCCAGACGTTGTATTCCACTATGGGCGGCCGCTTGGTGTTGATGACATTATGGTCGAAATTCTTGTGGACAGACTGGCTGAGGCTGGTTTTGGCGGACAGGAGGATGAAACTGTGCTGCTGGTGGGGCATGGAAGCAGAGTCCCTGAGGCGAGGGTTGAATTTGAAAAACTAGCATCAGGTTTAACAGAGAAAGTTGCTTGCAGAGTTCACACTGCCTTCGTCACTACACCTGTATTCTATCGTGAAGCGGCAGCAAAACTAGTAAATCAAAAGATTTATATTCTACCCTACTTCTTGTTTTCTGGGGGTTATACCGTCAAAATGAAGAGAGAACTAGGTGCTGTGAGCGGAGATATTATTTTTTGCAAACCGGTTGGTTTCGATGAACGAATAATTCCGCTTATTGAAAAACGGGCAGCTGAGGTGGTGGCGTATGAATTCAAATTATCCAATTATGTTACGGCTTGAAGGGAAATTAGTAGTGGTCGTTGGCGGCGGCAAGGTTGCTGAGCGGAAGATAAGCGGCCTGCTGGCATCCGGGGCTCGTGTAGTGGTGGTCAGTCCAGAAACGACGGATGAATTACAAAGACTCTCTAGTGCTGGAAAAATTGAATGGGTGCAAAGGCCATTTTTGCAGGGGGATTTGAAAGGCGCGTTTATGATATTTGCGGCAACAAATAATAAGGTTTTAAACAAACTGGTAAAAGATTCAGCCGAGCCCCACCAGCTCGTTACGGTGGCGGATGATCCAGATGGCTCGAACTTTCATCTGCCGTCGTCTTTTCATCGTGGCCGTTTGTCTATTGCGGTTGCTACTGGCGGTGCAAGTCCTTCGCTTGCCAGGAAAATTCGTAAGCAGCTGGAGCAGGAGTTTGATGAAACGTATGAAGATTACCTCGAATTTCTTTTTATGAAGCGGAAGTGGATTATTACAGAAATAGCAGATGCCGCTTTAAAAAGCAAACTGTTAACAGCAATCGTTAGCGATGAGTTTCTACACAGCCACGATCGTGAGGGAGATTTTCAGAGGTTATATGAAGGAATGATTTAAAAGCGATACCTGTTTGAAGGTTTCGCTTTTTTGAAGTGTATTTTTAAAAGGTTCTACGTAGGCATTCAGAGTAAAAAAGAGGACAAACGTCGATGTAGAGGAGTTCTACGTAGGTGTTTCGCTAAAAAAAGAAGGCAAACATCGATGTAGAGTGGTTCTACGTAGGTGTTCCGAGTAAAAAAGAGGGAAAACATCGATGTAGAGTGGTTCTACGTAGATGTTTCGCTTAAAAAAGAGAACAAACATCGATGTAGAAGAGTTCTACGTAGATGTTCCGCTAAAAAAGAAAGCAAACATCGATGTAGAAGGGTTCTACGTAGGCATTCCGAGTAAAAAAGAGGGCAAACATCGATGTAGAAGTGTTCTACGGAGTTTTTCCCCAAAAAAAGAAGTCGAAGTAGAGGGGGGCTACGTCTCTTTGAATACCCTAATCATTGTTATGAATACAATATCCCCACGAGTAAACTCCTTTTCCTTCACAAACCCAAGTTTTTCGTAAAGATGGATAGCACGGCTATTAAACACTGCCACTGTTAAACGTAACGGGGCATCGCCGTAAACCCCTTTAATATAATTTAGGATAAATGTTAAAAATGTAAGCCCCCGTCCTTGACCTGTAAACACCGGGTTCATCCCAATACCTACATCAATGAAACCTTTGGGATAGGCCCCGAAATCGATGCCAATCGGTACCTGAGCGGATTCTCCAATGCATAAAAATCCAAATATCTCATCTTGTTCATCTAAGACAGCTGAATAGGAGTGATTCATCAATTCCCGTACAGCATCCACGCTATATTCATTATTATAAAAATCATAAGGTGCCTCGTATTTCCAGCTTAATATTTCCTCAGCAAAAATTTCATCCATTTCTTTTACATATAACAGCATAATACCCCTCCAAAGACTTTAATAGGTAAAAATACTTAACCGAACCCAATAAGCTATATCAAGAATTTTATAAGTTTAATTATATAGGGACAGGGGAATTTTACCTATTTTTATAAAATTTTCAGAAAAGTAGTTCCTTTTTTAAAAAGTGTGTTATATAATACAAAACGAAGATATATACTGTATTATAACAAAGAGGTGATCGAGTTCATGTCGACTCAAACGACAGGTATTGAAGTGGTTGGGGCATTGAAAGCCCAGTATGAGGAGATTTTAACTCCAGAGGCATTAAATTTTATTGAAGAGTTGGAGAAAAATTTTGGCGAGCGAAGAGTTGAACTGTTACAGTTTAGGCAAAAACGACAAGTGGAAATTGATAACGGTAAAATGCCGGATTTCCTTCCTGAAACGAAGCATATTCGCAACGGGGACTGGACGGTTGCGCCGCTGCCAAATGACCTCCAAGATCGCCGGGTAGAAATTACCGGACCGACTGATCGTAAAATGGTCATCAATGCCCTCAACTCAGGGGCAAAATTGTTTATGGCTGATTTTGAGGATGCCACGTCACCGACATGGGAAAATGCTGTCGAAGGACAAATCAACTTACGGGATGCAGTAAATCGGACGATTTCGTTTGAAAACCCTAATGGAAAGAAATATGTACTAAATGAAGAAATAGCAGTGCTGATTCCAAGACCGCGCGGACTGCACCTGGAAGAAAAGCATGTGTTATTAGATGGCAAGCCTATCTCAGGAAGCTTTTTCGACTTCGGGATGTATTTTTTCCATAATGTAAAAAATCTACTGGCAAGTGGCACGGGTCCATATTTCTACCTGCCAAAACTTGAAAGCCATTTAGAAGCACGGCTTTGGAATGATGTATTTGTTTTTGCACAGGAAAAGCTTGGGGTTGCTCAAGGAACCATCAAAGCAACGGTATTAATTGAAACAATCATGGCTGCGTTTGAAATGGATGAGATTCTTTATGAGTTAAAGGAGCACTCAGCAGGTTTGAACTGCGGCAGGTGGGATTATATTTTCAGCTTTATTAAAAAGCTGCGTAATCAAGAGGATGTCATTTTACCAGATCGTTCTCAAGTCACGATGACTTCGCCGTTTATGCGCTCCTATTCGCTGCTGACGATTCAGACATGTCATCGCCGTAAAGCACCTGCAATGGGCGGAATGGCTGCGCAAATTCCGGTGAAAAATAACCTTCAGGCAAATGAAGAGGCATTCGCAAAAGTCCGTGCTGATAAAGAGCGGGAAGCACGCGACGGCCATGACGGAACATGGGTAGCACATCCAGGGCTTGTCCCGGTGGCAATGGAAGTATTCAATCGCGAAATGCCGACGCCAAATCAAATTCACACCGCAAAACAGCAGAAAATAACCATTACAGCAAAAGACCTACTTGAGGTGCCAGGCGGAACCATTACAGAAGCAGGCGTCCGCACGAATATCAATGTTGGCATTCAATATGTCGCTTCCTGGCTTTCTGGAAGAGGTGCAGCACCTATCTATAATTTAATGGAGGATGCGGCTACCGCTGAAATTTCAAGGGCCCAGCTTTGGCAATGGATCCGCCACCCGAAAGGCGTTCTAGATGACGGAAGTAAAGTAACCGTGGAAATGTATGAGCAATTAAAAGTCGAGGAATTGGAAAGGATCAAACAGGAAATCGGAGCACAAGGCTTTGAGAATGGCCGGTTTGACGAAGCAGTTCACCTGTATGACAAGTTAATTTTAAATGATGAGTTTGTTGATTTCTTAACATTGCCTGGATATGAGCAATTATAAAAATAATTTAATAGATTGATAGGAGGAATTTTACATGACAGATTCAAGAGTTGAACAATTGCAGGAAACTTGGGAAATGGATAGCCGTTGGAGGGGGATTACGAGACCGTACACAGCTGAGGATGTTATCAAGCTGCGAGGTTCGATTGATATTGAACATACTTTGGCTCGTAAAGGATCTGAAAAGCTATGGAAGCTGTTAAATGAAGAAGACTTTATTAATGCCCTTGGTGCCTTAACAGGAAATCAAGCTGTTCAGCAAGTAAAAGCTGGTTTGAAAGCCATTTACTTAAGCGGCTGGCAGGTTGCGGCAGATGCCAACCTTTCTGGACATATGTATCCGGACCAAAGCTTGTACCCAGCAAACAGTGTCCCAAGTGTTGTTAAGCGAATTAACCAGGCACTTCAGCGCGCTGACCAAATCACCCATACAGAAGGTGACAACTCGATTGATTGGTTTGCTCCGATTGTCGCTGATGCTGAAGCAGGCTTTGGCGGGCAGTTAAACTGCTTCGAATTGATGAAAGGCATGATTGAAGCTGGAGCTTCAGGCGTTCATTTTGAGGACCAGCTTTCCTCCGAGAAAAAATGCGGTCACTTAGGCGGTAAAGTATTGCTGCCAACGCAAACGGCGGTTCGTAACTTGATTGCGGCACGTCTGGCAGCAGACGTAATGGGTGTTCCAACGGTATTAGTTGCCCGGACTGATGCAAATGCAGCTGATTTAATCACAAGTGATATTGATATGAATGACGCTCCGTTTATTACGGGCGAGCGGACAACAGAAGGATTTTTCCGAGTTAACGCAGGGATTGAACAAGCAATTGCCCGCGGATTAGCATACGCGCCATATGCGGACCTCATTTGGTGTGAGACTTCTGAACCAAATATTGAAGAGGCAAGACAATTTGCGGAAGCGATCCATGAGCAGTTCCCGGGCAAACTATTGGCTTACAACTGTTCGCCATCCTTTAACTGGAAAAAGAAACTCGATCAAGAAACGATTGCAAAGTTTCAACAAGAGCTTGGAAAAATGGGCTACAAGTTCCAATTCGTTACCCTTGCCGGCTTCCACGCTTTGAACCACAGCATGTTCGAGCTTGCTCGCGGCTACAAGGAGCGCGGTATGGCAGCATACTCCGAATTGCAGCAAGCCGAGTTCGACAGCGAGCAATACGGTTACACAGCAACGCGCCACCAGCGTGAGGTTGGAACAGGCTACTTTGACCAAGTATCAATGGTGATTACAGGCGGAACTTCTTCAACGACAGCATTGAAAGGTTCTACAGAAGAGGAACAATTTACCGGTTCTGCTAAAAAATAATACCGTATGGCTTGCGGCGGCTCCTTCTCTCCTAATTGGAGGGGAGGATTTTTTTGATAGTATATGTACCTGCGGATAAACTTGGTTAACTTATGGATATGGTGGTTTAACTGAGGAATCTGTGGTTTAACTTGCGAGTAAATCGAGCCAACTTGCGGAAAAAGCGAGTTAACTTGCGAATAACCCGTTCCAACTTGTGGAAAAAGCGATCCAATTTGCGAGTAAACTTGCTGATAACCCAATCCAATATGCTGATAACCCAATCCAACTTACGAATAAATTTACCTGCCTAAAACACATATTAGTAAGGAATTTTTGGAAAGGAACGTTTTTTAGGGTATTATCATACATAATAATAGCCTTTTATATGGAGTTGATTTGTTTGAAAAAGACAACCGTTGACGAGGTCTTACAGCAAGGTATATATGGCCCTTTGGAAACAAAGCCGGATGAGCGGCGCAAATACTTAGGAACGATTCGGGAACGGATCATTGTTGCCCTGTACAAAAAACAAGTGGCAGAGGCGGAAGTTTATCCGCAGATTGAACAGTCGATAAAGGAATACCCTGGTGCACAGCTTTTTCTAAATGGAAACATGAGCTATGAGGAATTATCAAAGTATGTTAAATTGGCAACTAAAAATAAGATTGAACATAAGCTTGTCACGAATAAGGAGCACGACACCGAAATCGGATTGGTCTTAGCAATGGACGATGCGATTGATAAGGAAGAAATTTTAATAACAAAAAAAGAACCAATTCTTGAAAAACCTCAGGAAAAAAAGGGACTGTTATCAAAAATTTTCAAGCGGTAAAACTTGAAAAAAAACAGTGTGTGATTTAACTGGAAATCGCACGCTGTTTTTTTCTTATGGGGCAAATTTCTAATTTTATACAAAAATAGTTTTATTTGTCATACTATTAAGAGAGTAGTTGATAAATCAAAAAGATTATCTCTATAGAAAAAAGAAGCTTAGAAAATGGAGGCTTTGAAGGTGCGCTTCTCCTTATATTACGGTGGATGGAAACTTATATTTTGAAAAAACAAAGCTGCTACTCTGGGCTCAAGAGAATGCTACGATGCGTAAAGAATACAATAGCGGAGTTAATCCATAACATCCATTTCACTTGGCCCAATATGGGTAGCGATGTCTAATAGAACAAAGGGAATAGGCTATGAGTTGTTACATCATTGTTTGAAGGACATGAAGGAAATTGGCTATGAATACGCCATTATTGGTGGAGCAGGTCCGATTGAATTTTATGAGAAGGCGTGTAATGCAGTTGTAATTCCTGCGAATTAATTTTGATTTTAGAAAAGGTGATACTATGATGGTAAAAGGAATAAACCATTTGTTATTTTCGGTTTCGGATTTGGAAAGATCCATAGAATTCTATCAAAATGTGTTTGACGCAAAACTTCTTGTTAAGGGGAGAAGTACAGCTTATTTTGATTTAAATGGATTGTGGCTCGCTCTTAATCTGGAAAAAGACATCCCTCGTAATGAAATAAATCAGTCTTACACCCATATTGCTTTTTCAATCGAAGAAGCAGATTTCTCAAAGATGTACAAGAAACTTAAGCGGCTGAATGTCACTATTCTGCCTGGCCGGTTAAGAGACGAACGGGATAAAAAATCAATCTATTTCACCGATCCGGATGGTCATAAATTTGAGTTTCATACAGGGACATTGCAGGACAGATTGGATTTTTATAAACAGGAAAAATGTCATATGGATTTTTACATTTAATAAGGGAATGTATTTAGACTAGATAAACTCATAGGTGTTCATGAGGACAGAATTAGCTAAACAAGAGCTAAAAAGTCCTCATAAAGCTTTATGCTCATTTGTTTTCATTCTACAGCCACTTCCACCTTCGCCTCAAGTTCAATTTCCACATTCCCTTTAATGGCGCGGCTAATCATACAGGATGTTTCTGCTTTTTTGGCAAGCCGCCCGGCTAATTCAACTTCTTTTTCCGTAGCATCTGCTTTTAAGACAACATTTGGACGGTGAATAATCTTTTTATAGGTGATTATTCCCTTGGTTACATCGACAATTCCCTCAGATTCCATTGTTAATTCTTCCTTTTCCAGCCCGCTGCGTTCCATAATCGCGGCAAGTGTAATGATGTAGCAGGTTGCTGCTGCCCCAAGCAGCATCTCATCGGGATTGGTGCCGACACCCGGTCCATCCATTTCTGGTGGGATGGAGATTTTTGTTTTTAAGTTACCGGCCTCAATTTCTCCGATACCATTCCGTAATCCCGGCCAGCTTGCTTTTAAGTGAAAAACATGTTCTGCCATGCTAATTTCCCCCAATTCGAGATTTATCGCCATATAATTTGGAAAATATGTTATTGTTATTTTGAAATGTAAAAAATGGAGCAGTGATAAATGAAAATTATTTTTAAAATGATCCTGATACTAATTCTTTGTTTATATTTAGCCATTCTTTCAAAATTAATTTTGTTTAAATACATTCCGTTATCTCAGATTATGAATCATTTTAACTTTACATATGATGAATACCACTGGCGGTCGAATAATTTCGTCCCTTTTAAAACGATCTACTTTTATTTGTTCTTAGCAGATATCAATGTAAATATTCGGATTGAAAACTTAGCAGGGAATATCATTGGCTTTGTGCCTTTTGGATTTATATTACCATTGCTGGCGAAAAAGTTTCAAAACCTTAGCACCGTTGCTCTTTCCACCTTTTGCTTAAGCTTAACGTTCGAACTTTTGCAGTTAGTATTTGAATTTGGCAGCTTTGATGTGGATGATTTGATTTTAAATACCATTGGTGGGATTTTAGGTTATCTGCCTTTTAAACTTGCATATCTTTTCATCCAAAGGAAAATGAGGAACGTAAATAAACTGCAATTTTAGGGGAATCATCCGTGAAACTTTTTCGCTTCGGCCGTGATGTAAGAAGCGAGCAGCATGAATCAGGTTCAGAAACAGGTATGACAGTTATCATTATCGAAAGTCCAAGGCTTCATCCAGAGCAATTATTAAAAACGCTATAAATGAAAACACCCGATGGACCTTTAAAAGGATCCACCGGGTGTTTTTTCGCTGCCAGTCACTGGGACACTATCCGCTAATAATTGAAGATTTTTTGTTACCTTCGTGCTGTAGGTGAAATCACCGTAGCAGTAAGGATAACGGAAATTATTTTTATCTCCGCCGCATGTATAAAGGTTCGGCTTTTCTTTTACCCGGATGAGTGAGTATTCCTTCGCCAGTTCCTCACTATGCTTTCCACCGTGCTGTGCCACAAAATCGATATAACCGCTTCCCATGTTGTAAGCCTGGATAATCGTTGGGAAATCCACCTTCTTTTGATTTCCATAGGTTAGTACCCGCTGAAAATGTTTTACTCCAACCTCGATACTTTGTTGTGGATCCGTGATTGTATTTCTTGGTAAACCGGCCGATTCTGAAGATTGCATCGGATCTCCGCCTTTACCGTGGCTTTCTTGCTGCATTAGAGCTACTAGAACTGGAGTGTGTTCCTCAAGATGATATTTTGCTAATTCATCGTGTATTTGTGGACTATATTTTTTTGCATCAGCAAATGAATCGTTTTCTACTATTTGAAGTGGGGAATTTTGTTTTTGAAAATAATTTTGAAACATCGCCAAACCGCAAAAAATGAGAAACAGCACGAAAAAGGTTTTGAATTTCTTCCGTCTTCGTTTTTTCATCTATCCTTCTCTCCCAAACAGTTCTTCTTTGACCATTATAAGGGAAGGTATCATGACCTGTCAGGTATCAAAGGTATGAAAATTATGTATATTATTTGAAGTCGCCCATAATCTAAAACGCTTGTTAATTGTTAATACTGAAAAAGGAATCATTGCGGTAAAGCAAAAAAGTTTGGTATCATCAATAGTAAAATAACGATGGGATTGGGGGGGATGAATAATGTCACGAATTTCAAATGAACAGGTGAAACATGTTGCCAACTTGGCACGCTTGGCGATCACAGAAGAAGAATCAGCAAAGTTCACAAAACAACTTGATGCGATCATTACCTTTGCGGAACAGTTAAATGAACTGGATACGGAAAATGTGGAGCCTACATACCATGTGCTTGATATGAAAAATGTCTTACGTGAAGATATTCCACAACAAGGATTGCCGCGTGAAGAGGTACTAAAAAATGCACCAAAGCATCAGGACGGACAGATTAAGGTACCATCGATTATGGGGAAGGAGGATTAAAAAAGTGAGTTTATTTGATTATAAAGTTTCAGATCTTCATGAGCTTTTACATAAGAAAGAACTAAAAGTTACTGATCTTGTTGATGAATCGTATAAACGGATTGGCCAAGTCGAGAACAAGGTCCAATCTTTTTTAACATTGGATAAGGAACGTGCGATGCAATCAGCAAAATTACTTGATAAAAAACTTGCAACCGATTCTCAAAAAGGATTGTTATTTGGAATGCCCATTGGTGTGAAGGATAACATCGTTACAAAAGGCTTACGAACAACCTGTGCGAGTAAGATTCTTGAAAACTTTGATCCGATTTATGACGCTACCGTTGTGCAAAAACTGCAGCAGGCAGAAACGGTGACGATCGGTAAATTAAACATGGACGAGTTTGCCATGGGTTCATCGAATGAAAACTCGGCTTTTCAAAAGACTCGGAATCCGTGGGATCTTAACAGAGTACCAGGGGGATCATCTGGCGGTTCAGCTGCATCGGTTGCAGCAGGAGAAGTACTATTTTCATTAGGCTCTGATACTGGTGGATCTATCCGCCAGCCTGCTTCCTTCTGTGGTGTTGTCGGCATGAAGCCGACCTATGGCCGTGTTTCCCGCTTTGGTCTTGTTGCGTTTGCATCATCACTTGACCAAATCGGTCCTATTACAAGAACGGTTGAAGATAATGCCTATCTGTTACAAGCAATCTCAGGACTTGATCCAATGGACTCAACATCTGCCAATGTGGATGTTCCGAACTTTGCGTCTGCCTTAACAGGAGATGTGAAAGGTCTTAAAATTGCCGTACCAAAAGAATATCTTGGCGAAGGTGTTAACGAAACAGTTCGTCAATCGGTGTTAGATGCATTAAAAGTTCTTGAAGGTCTCGGAGCAGTTTGGGAAGAAGTTTCGCTGCCTCATTCCAAATACGCTTTGGCCGCCTATTATTTGCTGTCTTCATCAGAAGCATCGGCTAACCTTGCCCGTTTTGATGGAGTACGATATGGGTACCGGACACCAGATGCTGAAAGTCTAATCGATTTATACAAAAAGACACGGGCAGAAGGCTTCGGGGATGAAGTGAAGCGCCGGATTATGCTCGGCACCTTTGCGTTAAGCTCCGGCTACTATGATGCCTATTATAAAAAAGCACAACAGGTTCGGACCTTGATTAAGAAGGACTTTGAAGATGTATTTGCTAAATATGATGTGATCGTCGGACCGACAACGCCTACACCTGCATTTAAAATTGGCGAAAATATCGAGGACCCATTAACAATGTACGCAAATGATATTTTAACGATTCCTTTGAATCTAGCTGGCTTGCCTGGAATCTCTGTTCCATGCGGCTTTGACGCTGGTCTGCCGTTGGGATTACAAGTGATTGGTAAGTACTTTGATGAAGCAACCGTTTACCGTGTTGCACATGCGTTCGAGCAGGCAACAGACTTTCATAAACAAAAGCCGGAATTGTAGGGGGTGAAAACAATGGAATTTGAAACAGTAATCGGACTCGAGGTCCATGTTGAGTTAAAAACAGAATCAAAAATCTTTTCGGCAAGCCCAAACCATTTTGGTGCTGAGCCGAATACGAATACAAGTGTCATCGACCTAGGGTATCCTGGGGTGTTGCCTGTACTTAATAAAAAGGCAGTTGAGTTCGGGATGAAAGCGGCAATGGCTTTAAACTGTGAAGTTGCGACGCATACGAAGTTTGACCGCAAGAACTATTTTTACCCAGACAATCCAAAGGCTTACCAAATCTCACAATTTGACAAGCCGATTGGTGAGCATGGCTGGATTGAAATAGAAGTTAATGGTTATACGAAACGGATTGGCATTACGAGAATTCATCTGGAAGAGGATGCCGGAAAGCTGAACCATGGTAAGGGGTATTCTTTAGTCGACTACAACCGCCAAGGTACTCCTTTAGTGGAAATCGTTTCGGAACCAGATATCCGTACCCCTGATGAAGCCTATGCTTATCTTGAAAAATTAAAGTCCATCATTCAATACACAGGCGTTTCCGATTGTAAGATGGAAGAGGGCTCACTTCGCTGTGACGCTAATATTTCGATTCGCCCGGTGGGACAAGAGGAATTCGGAACGAAGACGGAATTGAAGAACTTAAACTCTTTCAACTTTGTCCGGAAAGGCCTTGAATATGAAGAAAAACGACAAAAGGAAGTTGTTTCGGCAGGCGGAAAAATCGATCAGGAAACCCGTCGTTTTGATGAAGCGACTGGCGCCACGCTGCTCATGAGGGTGAAGGAAGGGTCAGATGATTATCGTTACTTCCCGGAACCGGACTTACTCGACTTATATATTGATGAGGATTGGAAAGCCCGGATTCGGGCTGAAATCCCTGAGCTTCCTGACGAGCGGCAAAGACGCTATGTAGAAGAGCTTGGTTTACCTGTTTATGATTCCAAGGTTTTAACCGTAACGAAGGAAATGGCAGATTTCTTCGAGGCTACGGTTAATGGCGGAGCGGATGCGAAGCTTGCTTCGAACTGGATCATGGGGGATGTCTCCGCTTATTTGAATGCGGAGTCCAAAGAGCTTGAACAGGTTGCTTTAACACCGGAAGGCTTAGCGGGAATGATTAAACTGATTGAAAACGGTACGATTTCATCGAAAATCGCAAAAACAGTTTTTCAAGAATTAATTGAAAACGGCGGCGATGCTGAGAAAATCGTGAAAGACAAAGGTCTCGTGCAAATCTCTGATGAAGGAACACTTCTTAAGATTATTGCAGAAGTTCTCGATGCTAACCCGAAATCCATTGAAGATTTCAAGGATGGGAAAAATAAAGCAGTTGGCTTCCTTGTTGGGCAGCTAATGAAAGCAACCAAGGGACAAGCCAATCCACAAATGGTTAATAAATTATTGCAGCAGGAATTGCAAAAACGTTAAAAAAGAAGCTGGCAGAATCTACTTAAAGGGTTCCGTTTAGAGGTGCTTTTTCAAAATTTAAGGACTTAATGACAATTGTTTTGACAATCAAAATGACATAAAGTAAAGACAAACGACCTCGTCAAATTGACGAGTCGTTTGTCTTTTTTTATTTCTTTATGTAAGATTCCCTGAAAAACAAAAATAAGGGTAAAGCCAAGGATAAGCCTACTGTAAATAGAGTTATGAGGCATATCCATTTCTCTTTAATGTTATACTTTCTTGATTCATTAAACATAAATACCGAGAAAACAATGCACGAAATTAAAAAATCGACTGCAAAAAAAGTAGAAATTGAATTTGTGAACAATAAATCTCCTAATAACCTTAAGTCAAAACCATTTTCTCTTAAGAACTGAATAAAAAAATAATAAGGAAATACAGTACCAATAATTCCGAATGATATATATATTTTTCTCAATTGAAGCTACCCCCTCACAAAGTTTGTTTAATGACTTTTTTTATATTATCCTGCCCCTATAACGGAACAAGAAAGTTTAATATCCATCCTTATTTTACCATATGAAAAGCTTAATAAGAACAATTTCTAAATGTATGGCAGTAAAAACGACAATAAAATATGCACTCGATTTGACGCTATTTTACGGATGGACAATAACTATTGTCCTATTTAAAATACGTGTAATTTTTGATGTCAATTAACTTAAAAAATATTGACAAACGCCCGTAATAAAAGAAAACGCTTCGTGTCAATTCACGAGACGTTTTGTATGTCATTTAATCAAAAGGCACCCGAAAACGGAACCCTTTAGAATCTACTCTGCCAGCTTTTTTGTGCCTGCTAGGAAAGTATAACTTTCCTAGCAGGCATATTGTATAACTCCGCCAATCGGAGAGTTTTCTTTATGAGAAAAAAGTCGAGCATTGTTCGACATCTTTTTTAACAATTTCCCGGGAAAAAGCCAAGTTCAATAAGGATTTTCTCCGTTGTTAATTAAACGTTTGTTTAATAAGGAAATATGGGAATACTTGTCGAAGTATGTAATATAAGCAGCAAAGAGCAGCTTTTCGCTATCATTCGCGGATTAATCTATAAATTATCTTCTGTTTTTCGACAGCATTCTTTCCAATATCGATGTGGAAATCCTTTATTAATAAGCACTCTTCCCATTTTTAAACAAACGTTTGAATAGTATTTTCGAAACTAACCAAACGTTTGATTAAAAATGCAACAATCCTTGTTATATCGGACTTTTCTTCATAAATCTACTAAGAAATTTGTTGGAAAATAGATGGTAGAAAATGCATGGAAGTAATTGAAGTTCACTAGATTCACAAGTTCTTTTAAAATAAAAAATTCTATAAGGGCGGTCCTCTTTATTATTTTTCGATTCGCCGATAAAATCCAGTTTTCGCCGATAAAGAGGGAAAATTCGTTGATAAACATATGGAAATCGGCGATAAATTCCTCAAAACCGCTGATAAAAAAGGAAAGAGCGATTTTTTAGGGGTTTTCCTGAATAAATTTTTGTGTTAATAATAGATGAAATTCATTTCGCAAATAAAAATGGGTGATTCGCAAATAAAAAGTAGTTTTTCGCAAATAAAGGTGCTAGACCTTCGATTTGATAGCTGAAAATATGCAAATAAGCATGTTTTAGAATAAACTTCCTTCTTTTTAGAAGGTGATTTTTGAAAAAAGCGCAAAAAATGAAAGGGTATCTAAAAAAATCTTTAGATACCCTCTCGTAAAAAAATTAAAACGCAATCATCGCCCCACGCTCATCAAAAACGGAACTTGGATTCCAGGCAACTTCCCATAGGTTGTTTTCAGGGTCGGCAAAATAAGCGGTGCGTCCGCCCCAAAAGGCATCACTTGGTTCTCGCAATATTTTCCCGCTGGCTTTACGTATTTCCTCAATAGTTGAGTCAACTTGTTCCGGTTTCGCAACGTTAATCGCAAAGGTCACAGCGCGAAAGGTTTCAGGTGATGTCGGAAGTTCAATGCCGGCATCCTTGGCTAACTCTGCAATCGGAAACAATGAAAGCAAGACACCAGCCGTTTTAAAGACAGCGTATTGATCAGAGCTAAAGTCGGTTTCTTCCCAGCCTAGCGATTGGTAAAAAGCACGAAGAGCAGGTAAATCAATTGCACCTAATGTAAGCAAGCTTACTCTTTGTGGAACCATCATTTTATACCTCCATTTAAGTTCTTTTTCCATTAACTGTTCTTCAACTATTTCTTATTCTCCTTCTTTAACCGGGACACTTTTTATATTAGGAAGGTTTTTAATTAATCAAACGTTTGATTGGTTTTGAAATAACGGAATTAGTAGTTTTTTGGTAATGATTAGAGTTTATATTGGCTTAAAAATGGTAAGATTTAGAGAAAGAGATATTAATAAAGCGAGGTACAAATATGACTATTTACATTGCACTATTACGGGGAATCAATGTTGGCGGGCATCATAAGATCAAAATGGCAGATTTGAAAAGTTTATTGGAAACGATGGGCTTACAGAAGGTGAAAACCTATATTCAAAGTGGGAATGTATTATTTGAATCGGATGAGGAGGAGAAACAACTTATCCAACGAATGGAAGGGGAAATAGGTAAAACATTTGGTTTTCCGGTACCGGTTGTTTTAAGAACGGCGGAGGAGTTCGAACAGATTATCCGGGACTGTCCTTTCTCGACAGATACTTTAAAGGAAGGGGAGAGTGTCCAAATAGCCTTTCTAGCAGACACCCCTTCAGAGGAAGGTATCAATCAATTGAGTTCGTATAAAAGTCAAATGGATGAATTTATGATCAAGGGAAAAGAGATGTATTTATTTTTCCGTCAGAGTATCCTAGATTCTAAGCTTGCGACTCAGCTTCCTAAACTAGGCGTTCCGGTGACAGTGCGAAACTGGAAAACGGTTATGAAGTTAGCAGCAATGGCAAGAGATATGCCGCAATAAAGAAACGCTCGGATTCAAAAAACCGAGCGTTTTCTAACACCTATTCCTGTTTTAATAAGCGGACACTCTCATTAAATTCCTTCTCAATCTCCTCATTTTTCTTATAAGTGATTAAGCTGACAATAACAGCAACAAGCAGGTTGAGAACAAATCCTGGAACGATTTCATAAAGTGATTCACCGAAAAAGACTTTACCAAGGTCGCCATTTTTCCAGACGATTACGGTAACAGCACCGACAATCATGCCGAACAAGGCGCCCCAGTTCGTAATCTTTTTCCAAAATAAACTTAATAAAATGATCGGGCCAAAGGATGCTCCGAAGCCCGCCCATGCATATGCTACGAGGTCTAATATTGTGTTATTTTGCTTGAATGCTAGAGCAGCAGCAACGATAGCTACGATCAGGACGGCCATTCTTCCTAAAAAGACAAGCTGTTTATCCTTAGCATTTTTGTTCACTACCATTTTGTATAAATCTTCAACAAGTGCACTAGAAGTCACGATTAACTGTGAAGAGATGGTGCTCATAATCGCCGCTAGAATCGCAGCTAAGACAAAGCCGGCGAAGATTGGGTGAAACAAGATTTGCCCTAGTTGAATGAATACAGCTTCAGGATCATCTAGCGTAAATTGTGGATTTTGTTTGAAAAAGGCAAGACCGATCAAGGCGGTAAAAATAGTCCCTAACAGTGAGAAAATCATCCAGCCCATACCAATTCGGCGTGCACTTTTTGTTTCTTTGATTGTTTTGATGGCCATAAAGCGAACGATGATATGCGGCTGTCCAAAATAGCCGAGCCCCCATGCCATCGCTGAAACAATTCCAATAAAAGATGTTCCTTTCAATAGGTCAAGTTTAGTAGAATCGATTGCTCGAATCGTATCAAATGTTTCGGCTGGACCGCCAGTGTAGAAAATTCCAATCGCAGGAACAAGTAACAGGGCAATCAACATCATTAAGCCTTGAATAAAGTCGGTATAGCTAACCGCTAAAAACCCGCCAAATAAGGTGTAGGCAACGACAACGCCGCCAACGATGAAAAGTCCTGTGTGGTAGCTTGTGCCAAATGAGCTTTTAAAGAATACCGCTCCTGAAACCATCCCCGAGGAAACATAGAAAGTAAAGAATAGAAGAATAACAATACCTGAAACGATACGGAGCAGTTTCGTTTTGTCTTTAAAGCGGTTCTCAAGATAGCTTGGAATCGTAATGGAGTCATTTGCAACCTGTGTATACGAACGCAGGCGAGGTGCGACCAAGAGCCAGTTTAGATATGCACCGATTGTCAGGCCGATAGCAATCCACGCGTCTGCTAAACCGCTTACATAAATGCCCCCAGGCAAGCCCATCAAAAGCCAGCCGCTCATGTCGGCGGCGCCAGCACTCAAGGCGGTTACAGCAGGCCCTAACGACCTTCCCCCAAGCATGTAATCCGTCAGATTGCTAGTTTTTCGGTAGGAATACCAGCCGATGAATAACATCATGGCAATGTAGATTCCAATCGAAACCAGTTGTAGTGAAACATTGGACATATTTTTACCCCCTTTGTTATATAAAGAAAATAATTTCTATAATATTTTCTTTATATAAAATATTCTATCAATTTAATTCTTATATTTCTAGTGTAAAAATATTGCTTTTTTGAAATAGGAAAAAATACTTGTAGAATAATAACTGAAAATGAACAAAAGCAGTTCTTTTGTAACGTGTGGTTGAAACGATTATCATAAAGGAAAATGAAAGGGGTGCGCTGTAGGATGGATTTAAATGTTTGGTTTAAAAAAGGATTGACCGCGGCGGAGTACATCAACTCGATGACGCAAAATAAAGAGGAAATGCTTTCGATTTATGAACAGTTTTCCTTGACTGCTGAAGATAAAAGCAAGCTTGAGGAATTAGGAACACAAAACCTGCGAGCGATTGTGTTAACTGAAGATTGGTGCGGGGATGCGCTGCTAAACAACCCGATTTTGATGAGGATAGCCGAAGCGGCGGGGATGGAACTGCGTTTTGTCCTCCGTGATCAAAATCTCGAGTTAATGGATCAATACTTAACGAATGGTACGTCACGAGCAATTCCTATTTTTATTTTTCTAAATGAAGAAGGTAGTGAAGCGGCCGTATGGGGGCCAAGGGCGCCTGAAATACAGACACTTGTGATGGAGAGGCGTGCTGCCCTGCCGGAGAAAGATGCAGAGGATTTCCAAGAGAAGCAAATGGAAATGTATAAGCAGCTTATGGCTGCGTATCAGACAGATACGGCAATTTGGCAAACTGTTGCGAATAGTATAATCGCTGCTCTTCTAAAATAAAAAAGATTCCCGGTGGAAGTTTCCGCCGGGAATCTTTTTAGCTGATAGAAAAGTATAACTTTCCTATCAGACATAAGTGTGACTACGCATCTCTCTTCGCCGATCGGCGAGTTTTCTTTAAAATCCGCTGTTTTTTGGCGGGATGCGGTCGTTAATCAAATTTTTATCATTGATTTTCGGTTCGATGCCAAGGATGAAGTTACGGATGTTTGAGCGGTGCAGATAGATTAAAAAGAATGAAAATAATAAAAAGATAAGTTCTAATTCGAGCTTAGGCGAAATGAATGCATAGATGAGCATACTGAGTCCAACTGAAATGGAACCAAAGAACACATATTTTGATAAAAAGATGACTAAAAAGAAGGTTACATAAGCAATTACTAGTAAAGGAAAGTTTGCAATCAATAGCGCTCCTGCGGTTGTTGCAATCGCTTTTCCGCCTCTGAAGCCTGCAAAAATGGGAAAGCAATGGCCAACAACAGCCATAAGTCCAAAATACAACGGTTCCGCCTCAAGGTTAAAATAGATTGGCAGGTACGCTGCCAGGGCTCCTTTTGCAAAATCGACGAGCAGCACGAACATGGCGGACTTTTTTCCGAGAACTCTCAGGGTGTTGGTTGCACCGGGATTTTTGCTGCCATGGTCGCGGATATCGATACCAAAGACCAGCTTGCCCACAATTAGGGCAGTGGGGATGCTTCCAATTAAGTAGGAAGCAAGAAGCAACAACCAATACAAATGAATCACTTCCTCTCAATTATTTTCTAATAGCATTTTATCATAAAAAAATGGTATTATTTTGTTGAATTCTCACTATTCGGAAGAAAAGGGAGCGCCAGACATGAAACAAGTTGATTTTGGCCAAGTTGCTAATAGCTATGCTCGTTCAAGAGAAGATATTCCCGTAACCTTGATGGATAGCCTAAAGCTGCGCAATATTTTTTTTGAAGGGAAAAAGGTCGCTGATATCGGCGCCGGAACAGGTGCATTAACGCGGAAAATGGCGATGAGAAAAGCCGATGTGGTTGGAATTGAGCCATCTCAAGAATTGTTGGCACAGGCTAAGGGGTTAAATCAAACGAAGAATTTTGCGATTCCCTATCGACAAGGTACGGCAGAAGCTACCGGCTTAGATGATTCACTAGTTGATATTGTAACGGTGATGAGGGCATGGCATTGGTTCGACCGTCCGAAGGCAATTCCAGAAATGAAGCGGATTTTAAAAGCAAAAGGGACATTTATTGTGATTGATTCTGGTTTTCTACCAGGTGTAGCGGTAGTGGAAAAGACATTTGAGGTTCTTGCAAAATATGTGGATGACGGCTTAAAGCCTGCTGGGGCGAAGGCAGATTCCAAGCAGCGGATTAATGGCTTTCCTGTTGAATGGTTTGAGGAATGGCGCCAAGGCGGTTTTGAATTAAGGGATTTTTATAAATTGAATTACTCGGTTAGTTTTTCGAAGTGTGAGTGGATCGAACGAGTAGAATCGATCTCGTGGCTTGCCGGATTAGATAAGGCAGTTCGAAAGCGGGCTTTGGAAGAATTGTTTACTTACTTACCGGAACAGGAACCTTTTGATATCCCGCATGATTGCAATGTTTGTATTTTGAGATTAATAGAATAACCAATTCTGACGTGCGGGATGAATCCTGCACGTTTTTTATTAGTTGTTTTAATAGTTTGGGGTAAAATATGTGAAATCGGCGATACAAGGAGCTGCCTCCACTTATGTTCACAAGATAGTAAGAATCGGATAGGTGAAATGTGATTTGAGTCACAGAGCAACAAGCTTAGCAAACTGTAATAATAAAGAAGAGGAACAGTTTCTTCACAGGGTAGGTAACTACTCTATGTTTTATTTTATGTAGGAAGTTGAAACTAAACGAGGGGGAGTGTTATGAATTCAGGTAATCGGGTCCCTAACAGATCATTTTATTTATTTCTCATGAAAAATGGTCTGATCAGCATGATAGTTTCACTGATTATCGTGCAATCTTTAGTATCTATGCTTCATGTTGACATTCATTATTTAGATAAATTGCCGTTGTTTTTTTTCGTCTTCATCATTATTACTGTTTTTTTTATGATTATTTTTATTCAAGAGAGAAAATTACTGTCTAAACAAGAACAAATTATTGCAGTCATCAAAAATAGTACACAAAGCATTTTCATTCTTGATAAAAATAAAAACATTATCAGCCTAAACGATGCGGGAAAGGATCTTCTTCGTCTTCAGAATAAAGATGTTGTTAATTTTTGTGATGTTTGTTCCACCTTTCCAGGTACCGAGAAAATTTGTGATGTGTCCAAGTGCTTTTTGAATAATGACCAAGAAAATCCAGTAGAATTGTATATTAAATCTCATAAAGAACTTATTCCTGTACAAGCGACTATTTCATATTATACAACCCCTGAGAATGAAAAAGGGACGGTCATTGGTCTGCAAAAGATTAGTGAAAAACGAAAAGAGGAACAAAAAAAAATTGAAAAAATGATTACCCACTCTATTTTTCAAGCTCAAGAGAGAGAAAGAAAGCTCATATCAAGGGAACTCCACGATGGAATTGGGCAATCATTATTCGGAATACTCTTACAAGCAGAATACATCAAGTCTATTTCTAAAAATAAAAACGAACTGGATACACAGCTTGAAAAACATCAACGAATGATTACCCAAACAATAGAAGATGTTCGAAATTTATCCTCTGAATTACGTCCTTCAACCCTCGATGACCATGGGCTTATTGTTACTTTAAAGAACTTTATCCGAGATTTTGGCAACCGATTTGGCATGCAAATTAATTTTACCTTTAAAGGGTGTAATGAGCGTCTGCCGTCGTCCATTGAAACAGCTTTGTATCGAATTGCCCAAGAAGCTTTGATTAATGCGGCAAAGTATTCAAGTGCGGAGCGGATTGATATTGTCATTGAAGTTGATAAGCATTCAGATAAGGTATTCCTATCGATTTCTGATTTTGGGAAAGGGTTTGAACTCAATCCCTCGAATCGAAAAGGGGTCGGAATCTATAGTATGGAAGAGCGAGCCTCTATTTTAGGAGGGGATTTTTCGATTGTCTCTGAAATTGGCAAGGGAACACAGATTCAAGTAATTATTCCGATTGGATAAAGGTGGTAAACAATGAATGAAATTCGGATCTTTTTAGTGGATGATCATGCCGTTGTTCGTGATGGTCTGAACTTATTATTGAATGCTCAATCAGATATGATTGTCATTGGGGAAGCTGCCGAAGGAAATGAAGCACTGCTAAAAATCCCTAAGGTTAACCCAGACGTGGTCATCATGGACTTAAGCATGCCAAACGGGAGAGACGGGCTGCCAACTACGAGTGAACTCGTGCAAAACTTCCCGGATATCAAGGTTCTCATTTTATCGATGCATGACGATCCGGATTCTCTATTTAGGGCATTAAGAGCGGGAGCTTCCGGTTTTTTATTGAAATCATCACTTGGGCAAGAGCTGGTGACGGCTATTCGACAAGTGCATTCCGGGCAGGCCTATCTTTATCCAAATGCCCAGAAAAGAGTAATCGAGCATGTATTTCATGATACAGGAGAAGAATATAATGATTCCTTTGATCTTCTATCTGAACGTGAAAAAGAGATTTGCAGCCTTGTGGCAAAAGGTTACACGAACAAAGAAACCGGAGAACTTCTCAATATTAGTCCGAGAACCGTCGAAACACATAAATCGAAAATTATGGAAAAACTTAAACTAACGACAAGAAGAGACTTAGTGCAGTTTGCATTAAAAAGAGGTCTTTTAGATAATTAGGTGAGGGCGATGACAAATCAAAAAGTAGGATTAAAAGAATTACTAGAGTTAAAACTTCAATCACTTGTTTCTGAACTAAAGGTAGATTTTTCTGCGATTGCCTTTTATGATCCTCTTAATCTTGAATTCCGTTGGCGCTTAGCCATTGGTTCCTTAAACAACCGCTATACAAGTATTGTTGTTAGAAGTGGTAAAGGGATTTGCGGGCGAACGTTAAAAACAAAGCGAGAATTTATTATCACAAATTTTCCAGAAGAACTTCAGGATGAGTCTTTAGAGTTTCCAATCCTAATCATAGAAGAACTCAAATCCGCAGCATCTGTACCGTTACTATTTCACTCGCAGTTGATTGGTGTTCTGCTTATTGGTCAAAGGACACGTAGAAGGTTTGATACGATTGAAATTGAATCGATGAAATATGCAGCGGACGAGATTTCGAGTTTGTATATGCTGGAGCGAGAAGCGGAACAAACACCTCCAGATGAAAAAAAGGAAACAAAAAAGTCCTCCCTTTCTCGTTACTTTGTGGAGGAGAAGTCGAAATGGGGAGATAAGCTTGAAATCATTTTATTAGATCAACGTATAACCTTGCTGTCAGAAGAGGCACAGCAAAGCCTTATCTCTATCTTCAACCTTCTTTTTGAACGTGCAATTGGAGCGGAAAATAATTCTAAAGTTAAAGTAATGATTGAACTAAAATCTGAACAGCAATTTGCCATTCAAATTAAAACAGATCATATCTTGGAACTTCCTGAAGAAGTGTTTTCGCTCCTTGCTGATGAAGTAAGAAAAATCAATGGAAGCATTGAAATGGTTTTTGATAATAAAAGAACGATTTTAACTATGAACTTTTTTCTCAGCTTGCTATTACGTGATCAGCTTTGGAATACAATCCAAGAATCAAGTAACCTATAATGACTCATATTTCTTTCTTCTGACCTATTCACAATGATGGATAGGTTTTTTTGGCTAAGGGAAGTATAAATTTTTCAAATTTATACTTTCCTAACGCATAAGTGCAACTACGCCTCTGTCTTCGCCCTTAGGGGCTCGCCAATCGGCGAGTTTTCTTTATGTATTTGGCATAAGTGAATAAATTGTGAACATTTGAGTAACACACGATATGAAAATATGTAATTTCCCTTACTAAACTGAGGTGTAACCCTGATATTCACCAATATTGAAAGCCTTTACAATGAAATCATAAAAACGAAAGGATGAAGAGAAATGGAGAGGATTAAGCATTGGGACCCGGAGAATAGCCAGTACTGGAAATCGGAGGGAAAGCGACATGCTCAGCGAAACCTTTGGATTTCGATTCCTGCACTATTTTTAGCGTTTATCGTTTGGCAAATTTGGTCGGTTGTAGCAGTAAAACTGAATGATGTTGGTTTTCATTTTACATCAAGCGAACTTTTCACCTTGGCAGCACTTCCGGGACTTGTCGGGGCAACATTGAGAATATTTTTTACTTTTTTGCCGGGGATATTTGGCGGAAAAAACTGGACGGTAATTAGTACAGCAGCCCTTTTGCTGCCAGCAATCGGAATTGGCTTCGCTGTTCAAAACCCAGATACATCTTTTACCACGATGGCAATTTTAGCGGCTCTTTGCGGAATCGGAGGAGGAAATTTTTCATCATCGATGGCTAATATTAGCTTCTTTTTTCCAAAAAAATTAAAAGGCGCCGCAAATGGTATGAATGCGGGAATTGGAAATCTTGGGGTAAGTGCGGTTCAATTCTTAACACCGATTGTAATCACGACGGGGGCATTTGCTGGAATAGTCGGTTCCTCACAATTAATGAAGGATGGGACAGAAGTTTGGATCCAAAATGCCGCCTTTATTTGGATAGTGCCGATTGTTATTGTCACGATCTGCGCCCTTTTTGGGATGGATAATCTCCCAAATGCAAAACAATCATTTAAGGAACAAGCCATCATTTTCAAAAATAAGCATACTTGGATCATGTCATGGATCTACACAATGTGCTTTGGCTCCTTTATTGGCTATGCGGCAGCATTTCCATTGCTTATTAAAGCGGAATTTCCGGAAATAAATCCCCTTCAGCTAGCATTTTTAGGACCGCTGGTTGGGGCATCGGTCAGGCCGATCGGCGGCTGGATTGCCGATAAGATTGGCGGAGCAAAAGTAACGTTTTGGGATATTATCGTCATGATTGCAGCAACGGTAGGAGTTATTTACTTCTTAAATGAAAAGAATTTTACCGGATTTTTAATCATGTTTATTATTCTCTTTTTCACAACAGGGATCGCCAATGGCTCTACTTTCCGGATGATTCCGATTATTTTTGAACCAAAGCAGGCGGCACCAGTTCTTGGTTTTACGGCAGCCATTGCTGCATATGGCGCCTTCTTAATTCCAAAGATATTCAGTTGGTCGATATCGGTTTCAAACTCTGCGAATTTAGCACTCTACCTGTTTATCGCTTATTACGTGATTAGTCTTGGAATTTGCTGGTTCTATTACTCACGAAAGAACGCAGAAGTGAAATGCTAGCCCTGATTTGTTGAAGAAACAGGATGTAAAAAAGACTAGGAGTGAAACAGATGGGTAATTTAAAAAACTTTTTAAAAAGTGGAAATTTGCCGACATTACTATCATCCTTTCTCTATTTTGATATTAGTTTCATGATCTGGGTTATGGTAGGGGCCACTTCCACTTTTATTGTTCAGGATTTCGGACTGACACCAGCACAGAAGGGGTTAATGGTTGGGATTCCGGTATTAGGTGGATCCCTGCTTCGGATCCCAATGGGACTGCTTGCCGATCGCTTTGGCGGAAAGCGAATGGGGATGATCGGAATGCTGCTAACGATGATTCCACTTTTTTGGGGATGGTGGTTTGGAAATTCATTAACGGAAGTGCAAGCGTTTGGATTTTTACTCGGGATCGCAGGTGCAAGCTTCGCCGTTGCTCTGCCGCTTGCCAGCCGCTGGTATCCTCCTGAGCATCAAGGCCTTGCGATGGGGATTGCTGGTGCGGGAAATAGCGGCACCGTATTGGCAACCTTGTTTGCACCAAGAATTGCCCAAGCGTTTGGCTGGCATAGTGTGTTCGGTTTTGCTCTTATCCCGCTTTTTGTTGCCTTTATCATCTTTGTTATTTTTGCAAAAGACAGTCCCAATGCACCAAAGCCGCAAAAGCTTTCACAATACTTTGGCATTGTAAAAATTAAGGAAACATGGATTTTCAGCTTCTTTTACAGCCTATCATTTGGCGGTTTTGTTGGTTTGACTAGTTATCTTGCGATTTTCTTTGTGGATCAATACGGAATTAGTAAAGTTGCGGCGGGAGATTTTGTGACCATCACCGTCTTTGTTGGGAGTTTTGTTCGGCCAATTGGCGGGTATATTGCCGATCGGCTTGGAGGTATCAATCTTCTCATTCGATTGTTTGGTTTAGCTGCAGTAGTGCTTTGCATGATTGGATTCCTTCCATCACTTTATGTGACGCTGCCGCTGTTTATCATAGCTATGCTCATTTTTGGTATTGCAAACGGAGCAATCTTTCAGGTGATCCCGACAAGATTTCCGCGCGAAGTTGGGATTTTCACAGGATTCGTTGGTGCAGCAGGTGGTTTTGGCGGTTTCTTTTTACCAAACATTCTTGGAATTTTTAAAGAAATGACCGGTTCTTATGCCCTCGGTTTTTGGTGGATTGGAGCGACCTATATTGCTGCCCTTGCCATCACGGTGTGGCTGCAGCACGCATGGAAAAAAACTAGCATCAAGAAATCTCCAACTAGTCTGACAGCAATATAAAAAAAGCAGTTGAAATGATGCACTGAAAGAAGAAAGGGGATTGAAATGAAAACAAAATCGAGCAGCTTTTTAAAAAAGCTTCGCTATTTTAAACCAATTGACACGAGCTTAGATGGCTGGAGCCAGCTGACTGTCGGAGACCGGGAATGGGAAAATGTTTATCGCCAGCGTTGGGCGCACGATAAGGTTGTCAGGACAACACATGGCGTTAACTGTACCGGATCGTGCAGCTGGAAGGTATTTGTCAAGGATGGGATCATCACATGGGAAAACCAGCAGACAGATTATCCGAGCTGCGGACCGGATATGCCGGAATTTGAACCAAGGGGGTGTCCGCGGGGGGCAAGCTTTTCCTGGTATGTGTATAGCCCGCTTCGTGTGAAATATCCTTATGTTCGCGGGGCTCTCCTAAAATTATATCGTGAAGCGTTAAAACAGGAAAACGATCCGGTCAAAGCATGGGCAAGTATTGTCGAAAATCCTGAAAAGACAAAGCAGTATAAATCTGCCCGTGGTAAAGGAGGCTTCATCCGAGCCACAAAGGAAGAAGTCAATGAAATGATTTCCGCATCGCTTATTTATACAACGAAGAGATTCGGACCTGATCGGATTGCTGGATTTACCCCTATTCCCGCCATGTCTATGGTTAGTTATGCTGCGGGATCACGCTTTTTATCGATGCTTGGTGCTCCGATGCTTAGCTTCTATGACTGGTATGCTGATCTGCCGCCAGCCTCCCCGCAAATCTGGGGTGAGCAAACCGATGTTCCGGAGAGCAGTGACTGGTATAACTCCGGGTATATCATGATGTGGGGCTCCAATGTACCAATGACCAGAACACCTGACGCTCACTTTATGACAGAGGTACGATATAAAGGAACAAAAGTGGTAACCGTCAGCCCGGACTATGCGGAAAATGTAAAGTTTGCCGATGACTGGCTTCCAATCCAGCCTGGAGAAGATGCTGCTTTAGCGCAGGCGATGACCCATGTTATTTTAAAGGAGTTTTATGTCGACAAGAAGACGGATTACTTTTATGAATACGCCCAAAAATATACCGATCTTCCATACTTGATTACGCTTAAACAGAACGGGCAAGCTTATGTTTCTGACCGCTTTTTAACGGCAAGTGACTTAGGAATGCCATTCACGCATGCAGAATGGAAAACAGCTGTCATCGATAGGCAGTCAGGGAAAATTATGATTCCTAACGGTAGTATCGGTCATCGTTGGGGGAACAAAGGACAGTGGAACCTGCTGCAAGAGGATGAACAAGGGAATATGTTTGAGCCGGAGTTAACAGTTCTTGGCCAGGAAGACCGTATTGTTGACATCGAATTCCCGTTTTTTGACCGTGATCAAACAAGGACGGTTTCTCGCCCTGTCCCCGTGAAGATGGTGGTCAAAGCATCTGGTGAAGAAATATATGTTACGACAGTCTTTGATCTTATGCTTGCCCACTATGGGGTGAATCGTAAGGAGCTGGGCAAGGGAAAGTCATTTAGTTATGAAGATCAGCACCCATACACACCGGCCTGGCAGGAAAAATATACAGGAATAGATAAAAAGCTGGTAGTAAAAATCGCCAGAGAATTTGCCCAAAATGCCGTCGATACAAAGGGACGTTCCATGATTATCATGGGTGCAGGAATTAACCACTGGTTTAATGGTGACACCATTTACCGAAGCATTTTAAACCTAGTGTTATTGACAGGTTCACAGGGCGTCAATGGCGGTGGATGGGCCCATTATGTCGGGCAAGAAAAATGCCGCGTCCCGGAAGGCTGGGGAACGATTGCTTTTGGCCGTGACTGGTCGATGCCGCCGCGCCTGCAAAATGCAACGTCTTTCTATTATTTTGCCACAGATCAATGGCGCTATGAAGAGACAAAGATGAATGAGCTTGCTTCACCACTTGTGAAAAAAGCAAGATACCGGCATTCAGCCGATTACAACGTTCTCGCCGCAAGATTAGGCTGGCTGCCTTCTTATCCACAATTTAATCGAAACTCTATCAATCTATACGAAGATGCGCAAAAAGCAGGGGCCAAAACGGCAGAGGATGCCATTAAGTATGCGGTGAATGAGTTGAAAACTGGCAAGATGGAATTTGCGGTTGAAGATCCGGATCATCCTGTTAACTTCCCAAGAAACTTGTTTGTTTGGCGTTCCAATTTAATTTCAAGTTCGGGGAAAGGACATGAATATTTCCTAAAGCACCTGCTTGGCACCTCCAATGGGCTCCTGGGAGAAGAAAATCAGTCAATGAGGCCGGAGGAAATGAAATGGCGGTCTGAGGGTGCAGAAGGTAAACTCGATCTCCTTGTCTCCATCGATTTCCGAATGGCGGGGAATGCGCTGTATTCTGATATTGTTTTACCTGCGGCCACTTGGTACGAAAAGCATGATATTAGCAGTACTGATATGCATCCGTTTGTTCATCCATTCAATCCAGCGATTAATCCACCTTGGGAAGCACAATCTGATTGGGATACATTTAAAGGGATTGCCAAAGAATTTTCCGAAATGGCAGAGAAGCATTTCCCTAAACCAATCAAGGATCTGGTCACAGTCCCGCTCCAGCATGACACGCCAGATGAAATAGCTCAGCCTTTTGGTAAAGTGCTTGATTGGAAAAAAGGTGAAGTAGAAGCTGTGCCGGGTGTTACAATGCCGCGAATGATTTTTGTAGAACGCGATTATCGGAAAATATATGAAAAATTTATTGCCCTTGGGCCACTAGTAGAGAAAAATCCTGTTGGAGCACACGGAATTTCTTTTTCCGTGGCAGAGCAATATCAGCAGTTGAAGGGTATGAACGGGACGGTCGAAATGGCGGGAATTTCCCATGGCATGCCAAGCATTGAATCAGGACGACAGGCAGCGGAAGCGATGATGACCTTATCTAGCGCAACAAATGGGAAAGTGGCAATGAAGGCATGGGAAGCGGAGGAAGCAAAAACAGGTCTTTCCTTAAAGGATATCGCCGAAGACCAAGCATCTGTACATCATACTTTTCAGGATATTTCCATCCAACCGCGTAAGGTGATCCCAACGCCAGTATTTACCGGGTCAAATAAAGGGAATAAACGTTATTCACCATTTACGACCAATATTGAACGCTTTGTCCCATTCCGAACGTTAACTGGACGGCAGCATTTTTATCTTGATCATGAAATTATCACTGAATATGGGGAAAATTTCCCTATTTATAAGCCGACTTTACCGGAAATGGTTTTTTCCAGCCGTGATCAAGTACCGAAGAAACAGGAGAATGAAATTACCCTTAGATATTTAACGCCGCACGGGAAATGGAATATTCACAGCACCTATCAAGATAATTTAACGATGCTGACGCTTTTCCGCGGTGGACCGCATGTATGGATGAGTGAAAAGGATGCTGAGCAGGCGGGTATTCAAGACAATGATTGGGTCGAAGTTTACAATCGTAATGGCGTCGTAGCAGCAAGGGCGGTAACAAGTCATAAAATGCCAAAAGGTACGCTGTATATGTACCATGCGCAGGATAAGCATATTAATACTCCAGGTTCGACGATTACCCATGAACGGGGCGGAACGCATAACAGTCCTACCAAGATCCATGTGAAGCCAACCCAACTTATTGGGGGCTATGCACAGCTTAGCTATGGGTTTAATTACTATGGTCCGATCGGAAACCAACGTGATCTTTACGTTTCTGTCAGAAAGATGAAGGAGGTGCCTTGGCTTGAAGATTAAAGCACAAGTGGCGATGGTAATGAACCTAGACAAATGTATTGGCTGCCATACCTGTAGTGTTACGTGTAAAAACACATGGACGAATCGTCCGGGGGCCGAGTATATCTGGTTTAATAATGTCGAAACAAAGCCAGGGGTTGGCTATCCGATTGAATGGGAAAATCAGGAGAAGCACAAAGGGGGCTGGACGTTAAAGAACAATCAACTTGAGTTAAAATCCGGAAGTAAGCTGAATAAACTTGCTCTCGGAAAAATCTTTCACAATCCCGACCTGCCAACGATTGATGAATATTATGAGCCATGGACATATGATTATGAAAAGCTGACGAACAGCCTGCAGAAGAAGCATCAGCCTGTTGCCCGGCCGAAATCTCTGTTAACTGGGGAAACAATGGAGCTGGGATGGGGGCCAAACTGGGAGGATGACCTTGCAGGTGTCCATGTAACGGGCCTGCAAGATCCGAATTTCAGGAAGCTTGAAGAGTCAGTAAAGCTTGAATTTGAACAAGCCTTTATGACGTATCTGCCCCGGATTTGTGAGCATTGTTTAAATCCTGGTTGTGTCGCCTCCTGTCCTTCTGGTGCGATTTATAAAAGAGATGAAGACGGGATTGTCCTCGTCGACCAAGAGCAGTGCCGGGGCTGGAGATACTGTATGACAGGCTGCCCTTATAAAAAGGTTTATTTCAATTGGGAGACGCAAAAAGCAGAAAAATGTACGTTTTGCTTCCCGAGAATTGAAGCAGGACTGCCAACGGTTTGTTCGGAAACGTGCACAGGCCGTATCCGTTATATCGGGGTTCTACTCTATGATGCAGACAGGGTGAAAGAAGTGGCAAGCATCCCAAATGAAAAAGATTTATACAAGGAGCAGTTAAGCTTGTTCCTCGACCCCAATGATCCTGAAGTAATCGAACAGGCAAAAAAGGACGGCATTTCTGAAGATTGGCTGGAAGCAGCCAGAAAATCACCTATATATAAAATGGCGATTAAATATAAAATTGCTCTTCCGCTTCACCCAGAATATCGAACATTGCCGATGGTTTGGTATGTTCCGCCGCTAAGTCCATTTACAACCATGTTCGAGGGAAAGGATACAAACGGTGCGTTAGAAGAAATGTTTCCGGCGATCAACCAAATGAGAATTCCACTGGAATACCTCGCCAACATGCTTACAGCGGGAGACACAGACATCATTATAGAAGTACTGGAAAAAATGGTCACCATGCGCCATCATATGCGGGCAAAAACATTAGGGAAAGCAGCAAATGAACAACTTCTTAAAAAGATTGGCATGGACTCGGAAGTAATCGAGGAAATGTACCGCTTGCTGGCTATCGCGAAGTACGAAGATCGATTTGTTATTCCTCCTGCACATAAGGAACACGTCCAGAATCTCTACGGGGAGCAAGGTTCAATCGGGTATAGCTTTGACTGTAATACTTGTAAAGTAGGTGGCTATGATGGATCAAATGATGAATTCCATGTTCTCAAAAGATGAGACCGAGGTTCGCGACTCCTTTAAAATGATTTCTTATCTACTACAGTATCCTGATAAAAGGTGGCTGCAATGGAGAGAACTGGTTGAAGAGGTCGAGGAATTTGAAAGTCTATCGCTCAAAACTCCGCTTGTCTCTTTTTTGAAGGCAATTGGCGATATTTCTATCGATGATTTAGAACGGTATTATGTTGACTTGTTTGATTTTAACCCGGCCTGCTCCCTTTCGTTGAGCTACTTGAAAGCGGGGGAACAGCGAGAACGAGGGCAAATTTTAGTAGAATTAAAGGCGTTGTATAAAGACTATGGCTATGAAATGACGGATGAGGAGCTATCCGATTATTTGCCGGTTGTATTAGAATTTGCCTCGGTTGCCCCCCTGCAAATTTCCGCTAATCTGCTAGGAAGTTTGCGGGAACCGATTGAAAAATTGAAGAATGAATTCGAAATGTTGAAAAGTCCGTATCTATTTTTAATCTCAGCCTGTTTAGCCGGAATGGATTTACTCGAAAAAACAATTTTATCAGGGAGGAGGGAATAGAAGGTGCTTCAATTTCTATGGGTGATATTTCCTTACTTAATGATTACGATTTTTATTGTCGGGCATATTTACCGTTACAATGTGGACCAATTGTCATGGACGGCTAAATCAAGTGAATTTTTGGAAAAAAAGACGTTAAAATGGGGAAGCATGTTATTTCATATTGGGATCCTACTTGTTTCTGTCGGGCATATAGTCGGTCTCTTGGTTCCGAAATCTCTCCTGGAAAGCTTTGGAGTGAGTGAATCTATGTATCACTCTGGTGCTGTGTATGTGGGAGGGCTTGCTGGGATTATTACTCTGATTGGGATTCTCATTCTGTTGAATCGCCGGCTTACGAATAAACGTGTGCGGATTACAAGTGATACTAGTGACTTCATCACATTGATCCTCATCTTTCTGATTATCATAATTGGAATCTATAATACTGTTATCGGAACCCGGCTCCATCCCGATTTTGATTATCGCGAAACCATTAGTCCATGGTTCAGAGGCCTGCTCACTTTTGTGCCGAATCCTTCCTTAATGAGAGGGGTGCCTCTTGGTTTTCAGTTGCATATCTTGATATCGTTCGCCTTGATTGGAATCTGGCCATTTACTCGGCTTGTCCATGTGTGGAGTGTCCCTCTAACCTATTTCAAGCGGCGCTACATCATTTATCGAAAAAGGGCAGGCTAAGGATTCTCGATTGCCGCAGTTGAACTTTGAAACTGACTTAAAAGGTCGTTGAAAGACGACTCTTCTGAGTCAGTTTTTTTCTTGATTTTTGGCGTTACTTGAAAATTAGTGGCTCCTAAGAGCTAGTAATCTCCCCAATTCTTTAGGTATTTTCATCAGTTTTTGCCTCCTGCAAATGTAGGAGGTTTTTTTCGTTGTGATCGTCAACCAGCACTAGTGGCTGTCCTTACTGTTTATCCATGCTCAGCATTGGAATGAAGTGGAAGATGACATAAAGGCCATGGACATTGCAGAATTTTTGAATTGGTGATCTAATTCTTTTTACACTAAAGGAATCGGTCTATTCAGGAGAGTCTTAAAAAAGAGCTTTTGATATAAATATATTTTTTTACGATAATACCAACCATGGTATGATGAAGAAAATCTAAAAAGTTTTTTTAGAAAAGTGTAGGGGTTTATTAAATAGCATTCGTCTATTAGTGTGTTGGACAAAAAAGAAAGGGGGAGAGAACGATTAGCGACACAGCCTTAATAGAAAAAGTGCTGGAAGGCAATGATCATGCCTTTCGTCTTTTGGTTGAGAAGTACCGCAATGATGTGTTCCGGACTGTCTTTGCTGTTCTTCGCGATCAAAAGGAAGCTGAAGACGCTGCACAGGAAGTGTTTATGAAAATTTACACCTCTCTCCCTAAATATGAATTCCAAGGTTTTAAAACGTGGATGACGCGTATTGCCGTTAACCATGCGATAGATGTTAAACGAAAACAGGCAAGACGAAGAGAGGAAGTTGCAGAGGCCCTCGAGCAGCAGGCATTAGCGACACCGAGGGATAGCGTGGAAAAGGAAATTATTGAGCAGGACCGACGCACACTTGTTAGGAAAAAGTTGAATGAAGTACCTGAGAATTACCGTGAAGTAATCTACGGCTTTTACATAGCGGAAAAAAGTTATCAGCAAATGGCCGAGGAACAAAATGTCCAAGTCAAAACGATTGAGACGAAACTGTACCGGGCTCGAAGCTGGATGAAAAAGAATTGGAAGGAGGATGATTTTTCATGAAGCATTACACTTACGATGAATGGCAGCAATACGTTAAAAACGAAATTAATGAAAACACCCGAGAGGAACTAGAAAGTCATTTATATACGTGCGACCAATGCCTTGAGGCCTACTTACAAGCAGTCTCAGCAAACGAATCATCCCTCCCGGTTCTTTCAAGCGAAAGCAACTTTACAGATCAAGTAATGGCAAGGGTAATGCCTTCAATGGTGCCTGACATCGTTACAGATATTAGCACTGTGCCAACAGTTCCATCGGTGCCTGACACCATTAGAACGCTTAGCACGGTGGTAATGCTTCCTTTAGTGCCTGACACTAAAGATGTTGACACCGAAGATGATACAAAAGATGACACCAAGGAGTTTAGTAAGATTAAGAAGAAGCGTTTTTATCAGCAGGCGGTGTTCCATTATTTTTTGGCGGCTGCTGCGACGATTTTATTAATGTTTACAGGTGCGTTTCAATCGCTTGTCAGCTATGCAAACTCGTTAGAGAGTCCGCTGAACATTCAGGAAAAAAAGCCTTCGGTGACGGAAGGGGTTATTAATAAAACATTTGCATGGATGGATTCACTAGAAAAAAAGGAGGCAGATAAGAAATGAAAAATTCCACGAAGGCTTTAACACTATCGTTATTTCCCGGCCTCGGTCACATTTATTTCGGAAACATGTTTCGCGGGGTGTTGTATTTATTATCGGTTATTGGCTTGGCGTTTATAACGGTTATGGCTTTATTTACCCATAATGAGGAAATAGCAGTCCTGGCCTTTATGGCTGGTATTTCGATCTATTTAATTAGCTTCATTGATATGGGTGTACAGATTTCAAAACAAAAGAGGATACTAACGGAAACAAATCCCGACTACATGTATTCTAAGGCAGCCCAGGACTCAGAACGTTTTTATACAATCGTCTTATCGTTTATTCCGGGACTTGGCCATTTTCAACTTGGATTAATGAATAGGGGCTTAACGCTGCTGGCCACATTTTTTGGCCTAGGCGTCATGGTTATTTTTATTACGGCACTATCCAACCGTGGAGAATTTCTTGTCTTTTTGGCGGCACTTCCCATCATCTGGGTGTATGGTTTTTTTGACGCTGTACAGCAGGTAAATAAAAAGCAGCGTGGTGAGGAGCTAGTTGACCGAACGATTTATGAGGATTTTGAAATACGCAGAGAAGACAGTAAGAAAAGTAAGGCAATCGCGACGTTTCTTGCGATTTTTCCAGGTGCGGGTCACTTGTATATAGGCTTGCAGCGGCGCGGCATTCAGCTGATGGCGGCGTTCCTGTTTTCGGTTTATATCTTAGACATTTTACGACTTGGCATATTCTTGTTTTTAATCCCGATTATCTGGTTTTACAGCTTTTTTGACGCGATGCAAAAGGTTTCGAGGTATGGTGAAGAAGAGATTGAAGATGTTCCTATTATCGCCTATTTCCTTAATCATCAAAAATGGGTAGGAATTGGGCTTGTCCTGATGGGTCTTTATTATATGGTAATGAACGTCTTAATCCCGGCATTTTCACCAATGTTAAGAAAGATTATTAATATTGATATCTCGTATTGGATGCAATACTACTTCCAACCATACCTTCAGACCGGCCTTGTTTGCGTGCTGTTAATCGGCGGGGGAATTAAGCTTTTATCCGGAAGTAAACAAAAAAGGGAGGCTGAGAATCATGAGTAAGTGGGGAAAAGCGATAGCAGGAATGGCATTAATCGGAGCCGGGATCGGCTTTCTTTTTAGAAAAAGAAAGAGAGGCGAAGGAGCATGAGAACTTGGCGTGTTGGGACGTTTTCGATGGGGGCCTCGCTCTTGTTTCTTGGCCTCTTTCTTTTCTTTTCAAAGTTTTTGCATTTAAATCTTGTTCAGATTATGACGGCGTGGTGGCCGCTTTTATTAATAGTCTTAGGAGTTGAAATTCTCGTTTATTTGTTTCTCTCACGGCAGGAAAAACCAATGTTAAAATATGATTTTTTGAGTATTATCTTTGTTGGAGTGATCGGCATGGTTGGAATTGGCTTTGCTGTCTTAAACACAACAGGTTTAATGAACAAGGTAGAAGAGGTAATGGCACGGGAGGAACGCTCGTTTGAACTGCCTGCTTATTCCTATCAAATGGATGACAGTATTAAACGAGTGGTGGTCAGAACGGTTGGCTATGACATGACAATTGAAGCTACAGAGGAAAAAGAAGTCTCAATGTTTGGCACATACAGGGTGCAAACGGGGAAAAAAGAGAAGCTGTTGAAAAGTGCAGATGATATTATTGCAGCAAACAAAAAGGGAGATACGCTTTATTTAAATGTAAAGACGCTGCCAAACGAGGTTGGGCCGTTTGATTCGCAGGGAATGATGGCGGGAACCATACTTGTGCCGAAGGATGTAAAGCTTGAGGTCATCGGAAATAATAATTCTTTAACCTTAAAACCGCGCACTCTTGCGAACGACTGGAATATTGAGAGTGCCTCATCGATTGTAGTTGATGTTGCGGAAAACAGTAATTTGAAGGTAGCCGCTGTTGGTGTGGAGAATGTAAGCGGGAAAGACGGCGAGTGGCAAGTGTCAGAGAAAGAGAATGCTGAGGGTGTAGATAATAATGCGAGAAAAAATGCTGTTTATCAATCAGGTGAAGGTAAATACCGTATTCATATTGCAAACGCTTTTGAGGTCAGCCTAAACACGAATTAATAAATTCTTCTTCTCTTATTTTTTGCAAAAAAATAAAAAGTGGTTATGATAGTAGAGGGACGTTCAGGGAGATACTAGTTCTTATCCCACATTAATGGACAGAATGGTCCCCGCTTTTGTGGTAACTAACAAGGATAGTTGAAGCTCAACTGCCCGTAAAAGCCCATCAGTGAGATACAGTGAAACTTGCCGATACGCTTTTTATCGGCTTAGTTAAACCAATCGGGTTTGTACTTTCTCTTTATCGAGGCTGCAGCCTTGATATTATGGACAGTAGAACGTGACTAACAATCAGCAGAAGATGGAGAGAATTCCCACTGATTGAAGGTTCACCTTATGGCTTGTCAATATGTTTGTAAGTAATGATGATAATTGGTAGAATATAGAATTGACAAAGCCATGTTATTTAAAAAATAGGATGATGATGATGAAAAGAGCAAGACTGATTTACAATCCTACATCAGGACGAGAAGTTCTGAAACGGAATCTGCCGGAAATCCTTCAAAAATTAGAGGTTGCCGGATATGAAGCATCTTGTCATGCTACGACGGGTGCGGGTGATGCCACGAAGGCAGCACGATTAGCCGTCGAGCGCCAGTATGATATTGTCATTGCGGCCGGCGGTGATGGAACGATTCATGAGGTCGTAAACGGCTTAGCTGAGCAGGAGTACCGTCCAAAACTAGGTATTATTCCAGCCGGTACAACGAATGATTTTGCCCGAGCTCTTCATATTCCCAGAGATGTTGGGGCTGCTGTGAATATTATCACGAAAGGGGAATTAATCCCTGTAGATATTGGCCGTATTAATGATCGATATTTTATTAATATTGCAGGCGGCGGCAGAATTACCGAGCTTACATATGAAGTGCCAAGTAGGTTAAAAACGATGCTCGGCCAGCTTGCCTACTATTTAAAAGGGGTGGAAATGCTTCCATCGATTAAAGCCTCGGATCTTAAGATTGAATATGACGGAAAGCTTTTTGAAGGAGAAGCGATGATGTTTCTGGTTGGACTGACCAATTCGATTGGCGGATTTGAAAAGCTTGCACCTGATGCATCTATTAACGATGGATTGTTTTCCCTTTTAATTTTGAAAAAAGTAAATCTTGCCGAGTTTATTCGGATTGCAACGTTAGCGATTCGCGGTGAACATGTGAATGACACGAATGTAATTTACACACAGGCAAATCGAATCAAAGTTTATTCCGATGAAAAAGTGCAGCTAAATTTAGATGGAGAATTCGGCGGCTTGCTGCCTGCGGAGTTTGAGAATCTATACCGACATTTAGAAGTGTTTGTCCCCTTTGATAACATTCGCCCAAATGACCGGCCGACAGATTGGGAGTCGGGAAAAAGATATAGCTAAGAAAAAGCCTAGTTTCTATGGTAAAAGGTTCCGTTTTCGGGTGCATAAGTATAAAATAGCGTGAGAATTGACTCACGCTATTTTTCTTTTTTTACAAAGGGATATTACAATTTTTAGGCTTATTGGGATTTGGAATGACACACTTTACTTACAATGACAAATGAGCTCAACATTCGGACAATCAAAAGTAATAATCCACTTGTCCTGTTTGAATGAGCCTTACATTCGGACAATCAACAGGCAAATCCACATAATGATCAGCTGCCATTATTGGCGGTTTTTTTTTTCTAATTGCAAGATCGGGTGCTTCAGTCGAAATAAGGAATTTGATTGTCAATTAGTCCATATGACAATTAAAAATGGCGTGCTAAAACTGAAAGCAGTTTTACACGCCATTTTCTATGTCATTTAACTTTTGCACCTAAATACGGAACCCTTCATTCTCTAGGAGCGGGCTATTTTTAATAGATTAAATAGTAGACTGTCAAACTCTAGCGCTTTACTACGTTGACAGGTCTGTTAACTTTTTGCTTCTAAATAAAGAGCTTGAATAAATTTTTTAATATTAATCCGACAATGACCGTAGTCGTCTTGGATTTTGCCTTCCAGTTCGAACATTTTCATTCGGACTTGGGTATAGTCAAAGAAACTGGATGAATAATGTTCAAACTTTGGATTACTGTAGTCGGTAAGCCCAAGTGAAGCAATACCCTGAAGTGCTTGATGGATGGCACGGCGGATACGCTGCTCAACCGCTTTTATTTCTTTTTTAAGCTCCTGTTGCGGAGAGGAGTGTCCGAGACGTTTTTCAACTACTTTTTCATATAAATCCTTTAGAGACGGTGTTTCACGTACCCCGCCTTTTTCTAATTGTGATAATATCGCTAAAATATCAAGCAGATCCTTACAACCACTCTCTCCAATAATACCAAGCTCATACAGGATGTTCTTTCCAGATTGAATAATTGGATTTTGAGTCGAGTGTTTAAGTCTTTCAGGACTTTTCTTTTGTGAATGGTTTGTTAAAAAGCTTAATGATTTTTGAATGTCAGTTAGCGATTTTTCAAGTTGCAGTTGATTGGATACCTTCTTTAGGATGTTGACGACTTCACAACGGTTAATTGGCTTTGTAATATAGTGATCAACCCCTAACGAATAGGCTTCACCAATCATATCCTTTGTTTCAACCTGTGAAATCATAATAATTTTTCCACGGAAGAAAGGAGCAATTTCCCTAATCGTTTCAATTCCATCACGGTTTGGCATTAGCAAGTCGATTATCAAGATGTCTATTCCTTGTTCAGCAAGAATATCTGCATAAACCTCAGAACCATCCACTGCCTCTCCTGCTACGGTCCCCAATTCTTCTTCTTCAATAATATTAGAAAGCATTACCCGAATCGTGGGGGAATCATCGACAATTAGAAATTTCAAAGCTATCATCCTCTCTCTCTGTTAAACTTGCGACCGGAAGAAGTATTTCAAAACTGGTTCTGTTTATCTCATCTGTATCTAAAAGTTTGAGCTCTCCTCCGATATTTTCAATCACATTTTTTATGTATGATAAGCCAATCCCATTTGAGGCTATCCCCATTTGGTCGAATTTAGTGGTAAAGCCTGGTTCAAAAATGAAGGGTTTATTTTTCTCAGAAATTCCCGGGCCGTTATCACTTACAATGATGTGGATCATTTCATTGGCTCGGCCAACTGTCAGCTCCACATTTCCTTTTTCGTTTATTGCTTCGACAGCATTAGAAACTAGGTTGTTAATAAGTGAAAAAAGTATAACCGTCCGGTAAAAGGGATGTGCTCCCAAAATAGTTACTTTGTAGTCAATGGATTTTTCGAGCATTTCTCCGTAACGTTTATTAGCAATAATAATTACCTCAATTATTTCTTTCATGTCCATATAGTCACTTAAGTTTTCTTTAACCATTAATTTTGATAATCCCGCATAGATACGCTGATTATCTTTTTTAATTTCATGCATTTGGCCGGCTATTTTCAGTGCAGTTTGAGCTGAATTATGGTGCAATCCCTTTAAATCTCGATAAAGCCCGTAACATGCACTTGTTAGCTCCTCCGCATTCTTAGTTGATTTCTTCAATTGAAACATTTCTACATATAAATTTGAAATTAATAATAAAATTTGCTCGTTTCGCTTTCGCTGCTGTTCTTCTGCTAATCTTGTTTCTCTTACGATAAGAATATTATAAAAGCCGAGGACGAAGAAGCTGCGGATAATCGCAATTCCGCCAATAATCACGAAAGTATGGACGGTTATTGGCATATGCGAAGTAAAATAGCGGCAGATTATTTCGGCTATACTGGCAATGATCTCGATTATGGCACCGAACAAGCCAATGAAAAATGGTTTTTCATGCCAACTATTCACTTTGAAAAGGTGAAAAAGTATGGCGAAAATCAAGTAATAAAAAAAGACAGGGAAATATAAATAAAAGGCGTCATGAAACTGAAAGGAGTCGAATTGGATTCCATACAAGAAAATACGGAAGAGAACCACTGCAACTCCTGCCAAGAGTCCAGAGAGAATAGGATGAATTTTTCGAGAAAATAATAAAAAAAAGAAAAAAACTGGTGTTCCCAAACTAACCCTAATATCCCCCTCAGTCGGATAAAACTTCAACTCACCAGCTATTGGAACAACGATGAATATCATTAAATAGGCTACTAATTTTTCGCGCACAGAATCACTTCCATTACAGATACCTTTAATTCTATTTCTCTATTATATCGTAAATGTTTTTCAGCCAATTGTAATTAGAAAAAATGACAAATTTATTAAGTTTCTAGTTGATTTTGTTAGTTATTGTAGGTTCTTGTAGGTCAAGCGTTATGCTCAATGTGAACAAAGGAAGCTTTACAAAGTAGTTTTGAGGTTCCAACGTTCCATAGTTTTAGCAATTATTTTTTAAATTGGAATGCGCAAATGGAAGTGCGGGCTTAAAAGGTGAAAATATTTGTGAATGTTTTCACAAATATACTACTTGAAAGCAGGTGATAAGGTCAAGAATTACGGAAAGCTGAAGGGGTCGTTTTATAAAAAAACATTACCGTATGGAGGTAAACGACATGTTTTGGGTTCAATTTTTAATCGTCCTTGGCTGTATTTTTATCGGAGCAAGATTAGGCGGAATCGGCCTTGGCGTCATGGGCGGCGTCGGACTGGCTATTCTTGTTTTCGTCTTTGGTCTCCAGCCAACATCAGCTCCTATCGATGTTATGCTAATGATTTTAGCTGTAATATCAGCAGCTGGAGCTTTACAGGCCGCAGGCGGAATGGATTACCTGGTTTTTCTAGCTGAAAAAGCATTGCGGAAAAATCCGAAGTGGATCACATTCATTGCACCGCTAGTTACTTACGTTTTTACTTTTTGCGCCGGAACCGGCCACGTAGCTTATTCTGTATTACCAGTTATTGCAGAGGTTTCCCGCGAATCAGGTGTAAGACCTGAAAGACCAATGTCTATAGCGGTTATTGCTTCACAGCAGGCTATTACAGCAAGTCCGATTTCAGCTGCAACCGTTGCCTTGCTTGCCTTATTAACACCTTTCAATATTAACTTACTCGATATATTAATGATTTGTATTCCTTCTACGCTTATCGCATGTATGATTGGTGCATTTGTTTCTAGCAAAATGGGAAAAGAGTTAAATAATGACCCAGAATACCTCAAGCGTTTAGAAGAAGGATTAGCACCGATTAAAAAGGATAAAAAGGAATTTATAGCGACAACAGGGGCAAAACTTTCCGTAGTTTTTTTCCTAATAGCAGCAATACTTGTAGTCGTATTGGGTTCATTTGAAGCGTTACGTCCTGGATGGACAATTGACGGGACATTCACAAGAATGTCAATGCCAGCTGCCATTGAAATTGTAATGTTGACGATAGCTGCTTTAATCATCATCTTCTGTAAACCAAAAGTGGATGAAATCGTATCCGGCAGCGTCTTTAAAGCTGGTGCTACAGCTGTAGTCGCAATCTTTGGTATCGCATGGATGGGAGATACGTTCTTCCAAGGTAACCTAGAGTTAATTTCTGGATCGATTTCTGATTTAGTAACAGCAGCACCTTGGTTATTCGCGATTGCTTTATTTGCCCTTTCAATCTTGCTTTATAGCCAGGCCGCAACAGTTCGTACATTAATGCCGCTTGGAATCACACTTGGTATTAACCCAGCTTTATTAATTGCAATGTTCCCGGCTGTTAACGGATACTTCTTTATTCCAAACTATCCAACTGTTGTTGCAGCGATTAACTTTGACCGCACAGGAACAACAGGAATCGGGAAATATATTTTGAATCACAGCTTTATGTTGCCAGGGTTAATTTCAACTATTGGCGCCGTTGGAATTGGTATTTTACTAAGCATGATAATTTTATAAAGTGAAGCTTTAAAAATAAATAACGGTTTGGAAACAGTCTCCTGACTGCTTCCAAACCGCCAATCTATAAATGTTTTAAAAAAAAATTGGAGATGACAATTATGAGTAATTCAGAGAATTTCCGTATTGAAAAAGATTTCCTTGGGGAAAAACAAGTTCCGGCAGAAGCCTATTATGGTGTTCAAACAATAAGAGCAGTTGAGAATTTTCCAATTACAGGATATCGAATTGACCAAGCGCTTATAAAAGCAATGGCGATGGTGAAAAAAGCAGCTGCTTATGCAAATGCGGAAATTGGCCAATTGGATACAAAAATTTCGAAGGCTATCATGGCTGCAGCGGATGAAGTAATCGAAGGAAACCTTCATGATCAATTTATCGTTGACCCGATTCAAGGTGGAGCTGGAACGTCCATCAATATGAATACAAATGAAGTTCTGGCCAACCGGGCTCTAGAAATTCTAGGTGAACAAAAAGGAAATTACAAGGTCATCAGTCCGAATTCCCATGTTAACATGGCTCAATCCACTAACGACTCCTTTCCAACTGCGATCCATTTGTCAACACTGATGACATTAGAAACATTAGTCAAAGCGATGGAAGAGCTCCATTTAGAATTCATGAAAAAGGCGAATGAATTTGATGGAATTCTCAAAATGGGCCGCACCCACTTACAGGATGCTGTACCTATTCTTCTTAGCCAAGAATTCGAAGCCTATGCAAGAGTACTAAGAAGAGACATTAAACGAATTAAAGCGACTCGTGAGAATTTATATGAAGTAAACATGGGCGCAACAGCTGTTGGAACGGGATTAAATGCAGAGCCTGAATATATTGAAAAAACCGTTAAATTTTTGGCGGATATTACAGGAATGCCAATCAAAGGCTCAGAGGATCTAGTAGATGGAACACAAAATACAGATTCTTATATTGAAGCTTCAGCAGCCCTTAAAGTTTGTATGTTGAACATGTCTAAAATTGCTAACGATTTACGGATGATGACATCCGGTCCACGCTGTGGGTTAGGTGAAATCAACCTTCCTGCCCGTCAGCCAGGGTCATCTATCATGCCAGGAAAAGTAAATCCAGTAATGGCTGAGGTCTTGAACCAAAGTGCCTTCCAGGTGGTAGGAAATGATTTAACAATCAGTATGGCTTCTGAGGCAGGACAATTCGAGCTTAACGTAATGGAACCGGTCATCGTTTTCAACCTTTTACAATCAATTAAGATCATGACCAATGTATTTAACGTTTTCCGTGAACACTGCTTAAGCGGTATTACCCCTAATAAAGAAAGAATGGAAGCTTACGTGAATAATAGTGTTGGTATTATCACCGCTATTAACCCGCATGTTGGCTATGAAACAGCTGCATCGATTGCAAGGGAAGCTATTGTGTCAAACAGACCGGTTAGGGAAATCGTCCTTGAAAGAGGCGTGTTAACAGCAAGTGAGCTTGATACCATTTTACATCCATTTGAAATGACCAATCCAGGAATCGCTGGAAAAGAATTACTTGAGAAGAAACGCCGTGAACAAAAGGAAAAAGAATTAACTTTAGTATAGTTAAAAAATTTAAGCGCCTAGCTTCAGGGCTTGGCGCTTAAGCATTATTTAAGCAACATTTGGAGGTTTTGCAAAATGGAGAGTGGAAAAAATCAGCATTTTTACCGTAAGCTGCATTCATTGTCGGGAATTATTCCTGTCGGCGTATTTATGACTGTTCACTTATGCGTCAACTATTCCGTGACATATGGGATAGATTCCTATAACAAAGCAGCAGACTTTATGGTGAATCTGCCGTTTAAATATTTTCTGGAATTATTTATCATTTTCATCCCGTTATTATTTCATGGGGTGTACGGAATCTTTATTGCCCGTCAGGCAAAAAACAATGTCACCCGGTACGGTTTTTTCCGAAATTGGAAGTTTTTTTTACAACGAATCACTGGCCTAATTGCCTTTGCTTTTATTATCTGGCATATCTGGGAAACGAAGATACAGGTAGAATTTAACGGAACCGAAGCCAACTATAATTTAATGGCGGACATCGTTGATAACGGAATTTCTCTAGGTCTTTATATCATTGGGATTGTTTCTTGTATTTATCACTTTGTAAACGGAATTTGGACTTTCTTAATCACATGGGGAATCACCGTTTCACCTAAATCACAAAAAGTTACACAATACATTGCAATCGGATTATTTATCGCATTATCCTTTATCGGGATCCGCGCAATCCTAGCATTTGCTTAAAAGCTAGATAGGGAGGACAGACAAATGAGCAAAGGAAACATTGTCATTGTAGGCGGAGGTTTAGCCGGATTAATGGCCGCTATAAAAATTGCAGAAGCAGGGACGAAGGTCGATTTATTCTCGGTTGTTCCTGTTAAGCGATCTCACTCAGTTTGTGCCCAGGGCGGCATCAATGGAGCAGTTAATACAAAAGGGGAGAACGACTCTCCATGGGAGCACTTTGATGATTCGGTGTATGGAGGCGACTTCTTAGCTAACCAGCCGCAGGTAAAAGCAATGTGTGAAGCTGCTCCGAAAATTATCCATATGTTTGACCGGATGGGGGTTATGTTTAACCGGACCCCAGAAGGTTTGCTGGATTTCAGACGCTTTGGCGGAACGCAGCATCACAGAACTGCATATGCTGGGGCTACGACAGGGCAGCAGCTCCTCTATGCACTAGACGAACAAGTGCGCAGCTTCGAAGTAAAGGGCTTAGTAACAAAGTACGAGGGCTGGGAGTTTGTCTCTGCGGTCATCGATGACGAAGGTACCTGCCGCGGAATTACCGCACAGAATTTACGATCAATGGAAATGAAGTCGTTTCCTGCAGATGCCGTTATCATGGCAACTGGCGGACTTGGAATGATTTTTGGAAAGTCAACCAATTCAACGATTAATACGGGCTATGCAGCGGCAAGACTATATCAGCAAGGTGCTTTATATGCGAACGGAGAATTTATTCAAATTCATCCAACGGCTATTCCGGGAGATGATAAGAACCGCCTCATGAGTGAGTCAGCACGTGGTGAAGGCGGCAGGGTCTGGACGTATAAAGACGGAAAGCCATGGTATTTCTTAGAAGAAAAATATCCGGCATATGGAAATCTTGTGCCGCGTGATATTGCAACCCGTGAGATTTTCGATGTGTGTATCAATCAAAAGCTTGGGATCAATGGGGAAAATAAGGTTTATTTGGATCTTTCTCATATTGACGCAAAAGAGTTGGATATTAAGCTTGGCGGAATTATGGAAATCTATGAAAAATTCATGGGTGATGATCCGCGTAAGGTGCCAATGAAAATATTCCCTGGTGTCCACTATTCAATGGGCGGTCTATGGGTCGATTTTGATCAAAAAACCAGTATCCCAGGCTTGTTCGCTGCCGGTGAATGTGATTATTCGCAGCACGGTGCAAACCGTCTTGGTGCAAACTCGTTGTTATCAGCGGTATACGGCGGAATGGCAGCCGGTCCAAAAGCGCTTGAATACATTCAAGGACTTAATAAGACGACCGAACAGGTTTCAAGTTCTGTTTTTGAAGGACAGGTACACGAAGATAGCAAAAAATATGAATCTATTTTAGCGATGGATGGAAAAGAAAACGCCTATGTACTTCATAAGGAACTAGGCGAACTCATGACAGCAAACGTAACCGTTGTTCGGGAAAATAAGAAATTAAAAATGACGTATGAAAAACTTCAGGAATTCTCCGAACGCTTTAAAAATATCAATATTGAAGATACGGCAAAATGGAGCAACTCCAGCGCCTCGTTTGTCCGCCAATTAGAAGGCATGATTAATCTTGCCCATGTCATTACCCTTGGAGCCTATAATCGGAACGAAAGCCGCGGGGCTCATTATAAACCGGAATTCTCGGATCGTAATGATGAGGAATGGCTAAAAACGACAATAGCGGAATACAATCCAGCAACGAATCTACCAGAATTGTCTTATCAGGAAGTAGACATTTCGTTGATTAAACCACGGAAACGAGATTATACAAAAGCGAAGAAAGGAGCCAAATGATGATGGGAACCGAAAAGACCATTCATTTAATTATAACTAGACAAAAGGATGCAAAATCTGCCCCATATACAGAAGAGTTCATGGTTCCTTATCGTTCAAATATGAACATCATCTCGGCTTTAATGGAAATTCAAAAGAATCCAGTGAACGCCAAAGGGGAAAAAACAACTCCGGTCATTTGGGAATCTGTTTGCTTAGAGGAAGTTTGTGGTGCCTGCTCGATGGTCATTAATGGGAAGCCGCGCCAAGCGTGTTCTTCATTAATTGATCAGCTTGATCAGCCAATTCGTATTGCGCCGCTGGCGACATTCCCCGTCATGCGCGATTTATTGATTGACCGTTCATGGATGTTTAATGCCTTGAAAAAGGTAAAAGCGTGGATTCCGATTGACGGCTCACATGATTTAGGTCCAGGACCAAGAATGCCGGAAAAAACAAGACAATGGGCTTATGAATTATCGAAATGTATGACATGTGGCTGCTGTTTAGAGGCATGTCCTAACGTCAATGACAAGTCCAATTTCATCGGTCCGGCACCATTGTCACAGGTACGCTTGTTCAATGCCCATCCTACTGGTGCAATGCATAAGGAAGAACGTCTTATGGCCATTATGGGCGAAGGGGGACTTACCTCCTGCGGTAACTCGCAAAACTGTGTTGAGGTATGTCCGAAAGGTATTCCACTTACCACCTCAATTGCCGATTTAAATCGGCAAACAACGATTCAGTCGCTAAAGAACTTCTTCGGATAAGTTGCCAGCCACCATCTGAACGATGGATTGAAAACGAATTACAGTTAAACTATTGGTTAGTATAATTGGATACCTTTCTCTTTCCCCTTATACAGAGAAGGTATCCAAGAAAAGGCTATTGGATCCTGTTCTTTCTCTCTTTTAATAGAAAGGGATCCGATGATAGTTTTTGGATCCCAACCCCTCTCATTTTTCCAAGAAAAGGTATCCAATAGCCAGTATTAGAGCCAGTTTTTTCTCTTTTTTAATATAAAGGGTATCCAATGATGATTATTGGAGCCCGAACTCTCTTTTTTATATAAGAATGGGTATCCAATAGCTGTATTGGATACCCATTCTCTTTTTATTTTACAGAAAAGGTACCCAATAGACTGTATTGGAGCCCATTCTCTTTTTATTTTACAGAAAAGGTACCCAATAGACTGTATTGGAGCCCATTCTCTTTCTTTTTTCACAGAAAGGGTATCCAATGATAGTTATAGGAGCCCGAACTCTCTCGTTTTTTCTAGAAAAGGTATTCAATAGACTGTATTGGGGCCCATACCCTCTCTTGTTTCAAAGAAAAGGTATCTAATAAGCTCGAGCTCTCTCTTTTCAATTAATAAAACTTTGTTCAGTTTCCTTCCAAACAGAAAACGCCCTTATGTACCTTCATCGGTCAATTTTGCTTTTAGGTGGTTCATTAAATGTGTATAATGAATTAAAGACATTAGTCAAGACACTGGAAGGGGCGATGGGAAATGAAGGCATTAATTAATATCGATTACACGTATGATTTTGTAGCGGATGCGGGGGCATTAACCTGTGGCGAGCCAGGGCAGGCGATTGAGGGGAAAATCGTTGAACTGACGAAAGCGTTTATTGACAATGGCGATTATGTTGTTTTTGCTATAGATGTTCATGACCAAGGGGATGAATACCATCCAGAAACGAAGCTGTTTCCGCCGCACAATCAGCGCGGGACAGCGGGCCGGGATTTATTTGGCGGACTGCAGGATATTTATAATGAGAATAAACATCGTGAAAATGTCGATTATATGGATAAAACGAGATACTCAGGGTTCGCGGGAACAGATCTTGAAATCAAATTGCGTGAGCGTGGAATTACCGAGGTTCACCTAGTTGGTGTTTGTACCGATATTTGTGTTCTTCACACAGCAGTAGATGCCTATAATAAAGGCTTTAAGATTGTTGTTTATAAGGAAGCAGTCGCCTCGTTTAATCCATCAGGGCATGAATGGGCACTCGGACATTTTGCACAATCACTCGGAGCTACGGTTAAATAGTGTTTTTAATGGTATTATCGGTTATAATGGTGAAAAGCTGTAATAGTACGCCGGAGGGTCGATTATGAAACACATTTATCATGATGATAGTTTTACTCTACATACGGATCTATACCAGATAAATATGGCAGAGACGTATTGGAGAGATGGGATACATAATAAACGTGCAGTCTTCGAGCTATTTTTCCGCAAGCTACCTTTTGGAAATGGTTATGCTGTTTTCGCTGGACTAGAAAAGATCATTCAGTATATCCAAGGCTTTCGCTTTAGTGAGGATGATCTCGAGTATTTGAAAAATGAAATTGGCTACAAAGACGATTTTCTCGAATATCTAAAAAATATGCGTTTCACTGGTACCATTCGCTCGATGCAAGAGGGCGAGCTCGTTTTTGGCAATGAGCCCATTTTACGGGTGGATGCACCACTTGGGGAAGCCCAATTAATTGAAACGGCTTTGCTTAATATTGTGAATTACCAAACATTAATTGCCACGAAAGCCTCAAGAATCAAGCAAGTTGTCGGCAGTGAAATGGCGATGGAATTCGGGACAAGACGGGCACAGGAAATGGACGCAGCGATTTGGGGAACGAGAGCGGCTTATCTTGCCGGCTTTGACGCTTCAAGCAATGTACGGGCAGGTAAACTGTTTGGTATTCCTGTTGCTGGAACCCATGCCCATTCAATGGTTCAAGCCTATAAAGATGAATATACTGCTTTTCATAAATATGCAGAATCACATAAAGACTGTGTCTTTTTAGTAGATACGTATGATACCCTTCGCCTCGGTGTGCCAAATGCCATAAAAGTAGCGAAAGAGCTGGGGGACAAGATTAATTTTATTGGGATTCGCCTAGACAGCGGTGACCTTGCTTACCTTTCTAAAAAAGCACGAAAACTGCTTGATGAAGCAGGATTTACGGATGCGAAAATTTATGCTTCAAGCGATTTAGATGAGCACACAATTATCAACTTAAAAGCGCAGGGTGCTAAAATCGATAGCTGGGGGATTGGCACGAAGCTGATTACCGCCTACGATCAAGCGGCACTTGGTGCTGTATATAAAATTGTTTCGATTGAAGATGAGAACGGCAAAATGGAGGATACGATTAAGATCTCCTCAAATCCAGATAAAGTAACGACTCCGGGGATAAAGAAGGTTTACCGGATTATCAATAATACGAACCACCATGCTGAAGGAGATTATATCGCGATGGAGGACGAAAAGCTTCCGGAAAAACGGCTTCGCATGTTCCATCCAACCCATACGTATATTAATAAGGTGGTTACGAACTTTACGGCAAAAGAGCTCCATCAAGATATTTTTGCGAACGGTAATCTCGTTTATGAAATTCCTTGTCTGGAGGAGTCCCGTGAGTATCTGAAGCAAAATCTTGATGCATTATGGGACGAGTACAAGCGGATATTGAATCCAGAGGACTATCCACTCGACTTAAGTCAAAAGTGCTGGGATAACAAGATGAAAAACATTGAAGAAGTGAAAGAGCAAGTTGCGGCGATGAAGGAATAAGATGTAATGGGGCGTCCTAAGAAATCGGGCGTCTTTTTTTCGATAAAAAGAAAGGCAAGCCCAAGGTGGTTCGGCATTTTCCACCTGAGTCTGCCTCTCTTTTATTTTTGTTTAAAGTAATCGATAAAGGCATGGAAAATCTCAATGCCTTGGTAGGTAAGCATTCCTGCCGCTGATATCGAAAAGAACCCAATCATCAAAAAGCGGATCCACATATTTACTTCCTCCCTTATTTTTGATTTTTTCCCTTATGATTCGGGAGGGAGGATTAAGTAGTTTGATTGATGGAATATGGGGATCAGAAAAATATGCTTTCTGTTAAACCTAAAAATCCAAAAAATGAGTGGAATCACGACTGTTAAAAGAATTAATGAAAGCTGGAAGAGTATGTGCAGGTCGAATAGTTGTTTTTTCTCATCGTCCGATTGCGACTTCGCCTTTGAATCATCTAAGTTGATGACTGCTTTGATCGCAGAATGTGAGTGCGAATTGGTGGTTGAAAAGTGTGAGAAATTAAAAGCAAGGAAGGCAAGGAGTAAGGGAAAAGAAAAGGCTTTTATTTTTTTTATCGTTATCCACTCCTTCCAATGAGATTGTTTTAATCATATCCACTTTTATTATATTTGGAAACAAAAATATTCTGACAATTTTCTTGGTTTTTGTTGAAAAAAGGCTATTATCTTGCGCCAGGTTTCGCAATTAGCCTTTCTTTGTGTTACAATCTTAGCTAGTCAAATCGTGTAAAGGAAGAAACGGATGAGCAGACCATTACCAGTAAACAAAAATGATTATATAGATGTAGTTTTTGAAGATTTAACCCATGACGGGGCAGGAGTAGCGAAAGTGGATGGTTATCCGCTGTTTGTACCAAACGGGCTGCCTGGTGAAAAGGCCAAAGTTAAGGTGATTAAGACGGGCAAAGGCTATGGGATTGGACGCATGATTGAGCTTTATGAAAAAAGCCCTTACCGAGTCGATATTGCAAGCAACGAAAAGAACAAATACGGCGGCTGCCAGCTAGAGCATATCAGCTATGAGGGTCAGCTGCAATACAAGGAAAATCAAGTTCGCCAAGTGCTTACTAGGATCGGCAAACTAGAGGATGTGGTCGTTCACCCGATTTTAGGGATGGACAACCCATGGCACTATCGGAACAAGGCACAGGTGCCTGTTGGCGAAAAGGACGGCAAATTAATCGCAGGTTTTTTTAAACCAAGGAGTCATGAAATTGTAGATACAAATGAAAGCTTAATTCAGCTGCCTGAAATTAATGAAGCAGTTCAAGCTGTAAAGGAAATTTGCAGCAAGCTTGGCATCCCTGCCTATCACGAAGAATCCCATAAAGGTGTGCTCCGCCATATCATGGCACGGTACGGTCAGCAAACAGGCGAGCTAATGGTTGTGATCATTACGAGAACAGCTGACCTACCTCAGAAAAATAAGCTGGTTGAGGAAATTGTTGCCCGGCTGCCGAAGGTGAAGTCGATTATTCATAATGTGAATTCGAAGCGGACAAACGTCATTATGGGGGAAAAAACGACCGTTCTCTGGGGAAATGAAGTCATCTATGATTACATTGGCGATGTGAAATTCGCCATATCTGCGCTGTCGTTTTATCAAGTGAACCCTGTTCAGACAAAGGTTTTGTATAATAAGGCGCTGGAATATGCGGACCTAAGCGGCGAAGAAAACGTGATTGATGCCTATTGCGGCATTGGAACGATCTCATTATTTTTAGCGCAAAAAGCTCGTAAGGTTTTCGGAGTCGAAGTGGTTCCAGAGGCGATAGAAGACGCACGCCGAAATGCGGAATTGAATGGCATATCAAATGCAGAATTTGCAGCCGGGGAAGCAGAGGTTGTGATTCCAAAGTGGTATAAAGAGGGCAATGCTGTAGAAGTACTTGTCGTTGATCCACCACGAAAAGGCTGCGATGAGGCTTTGCTGCAAACGATTATTGAAATGAAACCGAAGAAGGTTGTTTATGTGTCATGCAATCCAGCTACCCTAGCAAGGGATTTACGGATTCTAGAAGATGGCGGGTATAAAACGGTGGAAGTACAGCCGGTGGATATGTTTCCGCATACGACGCACTGTGAGGCAGTTGCTAAGATTGAATTAAATAGCTAAGGACAGATTAATGTTGAAAGATGTCATGTAATTACAAATTACTAATAGACAGGGCTATCCCTTACGGGATAAGCCTTTCTGATTTTTGTAGCCTCGGAAAACTTTATTCGAATTAGAGAAAAAGCGTGAAAAAAGAGCGGGAAAAAGTGAAAAAATGAGAAGAAAAAGCGGGTAAAGCGGGAGATTTCGGAAAACTTTATTATGACAGCGAACGAAGGAATGCGGGTTTGAGTGGGGGAAAATCGGTGGGCATTTTTAGCGATGTACAGAAATAGATAGAAGCTCATTCGATGAAACTGATTCGGAGGACTTCTTGCTCATAAGAAACTCAGCTTTTGATGGATTAATCGGCAATTGGCCACAGATCTAATGTTAATTTAAGCTTGATAAATAGGAAAACTAAACAGAGTGAGAAGTTATTCAACTGTTTAATAATTTTTAATAGAAGTGATATTTTATTAATATTAATAAAAGGGGTACCCAAGTGGAATTTTACTCATTGGGTACCCCTTAATCTTTATTTAAAACACTTTCGTAGTCCAATCCTCACAATTCCAAATATCAGTCGCAATTTCACGATAGAAATCAGGTTCGTGGGATACCATCAAGATGCTTCCGCGATATGCCTTTAAAGCACGCTTCAATTCTTCTTTTGCATCCACATCCAAGTGATTGGTAGGTTCGTCTAGAATTAATAGATTCGTTTCTGTGTTTAAAATTTTACACAATCGAACTTTGGCTTTTTCGCCACCAGAAAGGACTTCAATTTTACTTTCAATATGTTTCGTCGTTAATCCACATTTTGCAAGAGCAGCACGGACTTCAGCCTGATTCATACTTGGGAATTCGCTCCAAATCTCTTCAATACAAGTGTTGTAGTTGGACTGTTTAACTTCCTGCTCGAAGTAACCGATGTATTGATACTCACCACGTTCCACTTTACCCGAAATCGGATTAATCAACCCAAGAATACTTTTTAAAAGAGTAGACTTACCAATACCGTTTGCACCAACGAATGCAATTTTTTGTCCGCGTTCCATTTTCAAATTTAGAGGGCGAGAAAGTGGTTCGTTATAACCAATCACAAGATCTTCAGTCTCGAAAATCCAACGACTAGCTGTGCGAGCTTCTTTGAATTTAAACTCTGGTTTCGGCTTCTCTTTCCCCAATTCAATAACTTCCATTTTGTCGAGCTTCTTTTGACGAGACATCGCCATATTACGAGTCGCAACACTTGCCTTGTTACGAGCAACGAAATCTTTCAAATCAGCAATTTCTTGTTGTTGACGCTTGTAAGCAGACTCTAGCTGTTGCTTCTTCATTTCATATATTTTTAAGAAGTTATCATAGTCACCAACATAGCGATTCAACTCTTGGTTCTCCATGTGATAGATCAAGTTAACAACATTGTTCAAGAATGGAATATCATGTGAAATCAAGATAAATGCATTCTCATATTCCTGTAAATAGCGCTTCAACCATTCGATATGCTGTTCATCCAAATAGTTCGTAGGCTCGTCAAGTAATAGGATTTCAGGCTTTTCTAGCAAAAGCTTTGCTAGCAAAACTTTCGTACGTTGCCCACCGCTAAGATCATCTACATCTCGATCGAGTCCAACATCGTCTAATCCTAGACCACGAGCAACTTCCTCAACTTTTGAATTAATTTGATAGAAATCATTACTATCTAAAGTTTCTTGTAGCTCTCCAACTTCTGCAAGTAATGCATCGATATCAGCACCTTCATCACCCATTTTTGCATAAAGTTCATTGATCTCTGATTCAGCATCAAAGAGATATTGAAAAGCAGTACTCAAAGCGTCACGCATCGTAGTACCTTTTTGAAGTACAGCATGCTGATCTAAATAACCAACACGAACTTTTCGTGACCACTCAACTTTCCCCTCGTCGGGTTGCAACTTCCCAGTAACAATATTCATGAAAGTAGACTTACCCTCACCATTTGCCCCAACTAGTCCAATATGCTCTCCTTTTAAAAGTCGAAAAGACACATTATTAAAAATCGCACGATCACCGAAACCGTGACTTAAATTTTGTACGTTTAACACGCTCATTTTTTTAACCCCTTATCTAATGTCACATGTGGATATCTTACTAGATTTTAGCTACTTTTTCTATCTTGAAGTTGTTTTTTATGAAAAATGTAATTCGATTTTTGGGCTAAATTGAAGTCTGCCCCTTCTTAATTAAATGAGATTATTGAATTATATTTACTTGGGCGAATCACAATAGGGTAAGAGTCTATTATACAACCGAACTAGGATGTATGATATGAGGTTTTCCTATGTGGGAATAGTTCAACAAAAAGTGAAAGAATTGGTTGAGTTCTAAACAAAAATTTTAGGGTGTACATTCCATAGGCAGGGCGAGAAGAGAGCTCGTTCAACATGATCCGACTATTCCTTCAAGTAAAATAGTGGGGATAGTAAAGAAAGAATTTTAATATGGATTCATCTCATTTTTTTTAATAATGAGAATAAAAAATTGTTATTGAATTTGGAGTCGCATGTCAATGAAATGGTCTGAAATACATCAGCATTTTCCAGAGCGTTGTGTCTAAATAGAAGCATTGAAATCGGAAACAAGAGGAAAAGAAAGAATCATTGAGGAAATGTCAGTGATTGATGACTTTGAAAATGGGAACGCCGCATGAAGAGAATACAAAAAACTACATGCGGAAAATCAAAGCCGTGAATTATATATTTTTCACACAAATAACGAAGAAATAAAGGTAATTGAGCTGCCTTATGTAGGGGTGGAAGGTACGAAAAAAACTAGGTTAAGGTAAGCACTACCACATCTATATGAATCTGCCATCACTATTCAAGCCACGTCGAGTGCGTGTCGTAACTCATTTTAAAAGAAGGCAACTAACCCCACCGACGGACGTTGCCTTCTTATTCTTAAAAACCAATCATTTTTTGAAAGGAAAGAGCCAGCTGTTCCTAAAAAGCTATGCTTTTGGGAAATCCCTCCATGCCTCAGTAAATAACTACCGGCTCATAGGCGCTGAGATTGTCATACACAGTTTTCATAATGTTTGGCGGTGTGTTGACACAGCCATGCGATCCTGCACTAAGATAGGCATTACTTGCCCAATTGCCTCGCCAGCTGGCATCGTGGAACCCCTGTCCGTCATTTGTAAAAGGAGCCCAATAGTTAACATCTACCTGATAAGTGATTTTTCCGTTTTCTCTGCCCGTTAGTACGGAAGGTGTTTGCTTATAGAGGATATACCACACACCTGGTGATGTATCATGACCAGTGCTGTGGTTACCGGTAACAACATTTGTTGTGACGACTAATTTTCCATTTTTGTAAATCCAAATTCGCTGCTCTGCAATGGAGACTTCAGCATACGTATCGCCAATACCATTGTTTGCGATTGTGTCATATCCGTAGCCTTCACCTTTCCAGCCCTGTCCGTAAATATTAGAGGCGGAAACCGAGTTCTCCCCATTTCCAAAAGCCTCCATAATACGCGGTATTTCTTTATCAATATCTATGGCCCAGCCATAGCCTTTACCTTTCACCGATATCACCGAACCTGAATGGGTCGTGAATGTGAAGTCCTTATTTAATGTGGATTGGGAATTGTTAATTTCAGCAATCTTATTCTTAATATCACCGGCATCATCAAACTTAATCTGCAAATCTTTTGAAATAGATGCATTTTTAATTAATTCGCTTGCCTTTAACGTAAAAACTTTATCCTGTACCTGATAATCGACAGTCTGTGCAAGGAATTCCTCCAGCTTTTTCTGTTGATTTTTTATAAACTCGCTGTCTTCTTTAATTGGCTGTATGTATGCTGGATTGAGACGGATTTCACTAATATATTCTTGCTTTTCGAAGTCCTTCAAAAGACTGGCGACATCATACTGCTCTCCGCTAATGCTGCTAGTGACAACAATTTTGCCTTGTTCTAAACGAACCACCGCATCTTGTGGCGCTTTTAAACTCTGATTCATGGCTAATAGCTTTTCTTCCAGCTGTTTTTTTAACGTCTGGTTTCGATATTGATCCTGATTGCTGGGCATTAATGAATAATCTTTCGCCTTTGAAGAAGGAAAAAAAGTCCACTGGCTCTTTAATAATTTTTTGACATCGGGCAGATCCTTATTCGTAAATACCATCTTTGTATCTTTTCCATCTAAAATTTGCTGTTCTCCGACATAGACAACATTTTTTAATACGGTTGCTTTTAATTTTTTTAGTGCCTGATCAGCAGTCATTCCACCGACCGTGATGCCATTAATCTTGATTTGTGAATTAAAATGGTTTGCCTGATAGTAGCTGCCTGCTGCAATGAAGAGCGCGATAATAAGAATGATACTTGCTGTAAAAAACCTCCAGTTTGCATACCACTTAGCAGATTTTACATGTTGTATCTCCATTTCTTGAACATTTACCGTGCTGTCCATAAAGTTCCCCCCCATACCTGACCTTATGTCGTAAACTTCTTAGCCATAAGCAATTGATATTGTATTATTGGTTACCACTGTTTAGAAGTAATTTATACTACTATTCTACAAAATGTCATATTCGAACATTGTCGGTTTTTAGGCATGATTAAATTTTATTCTAAGCAAAGCCCAATACACTTTGCGTATGTGGAGACGGTCTTTCTGCTGGGCGTGATTGTCATCGAGCACAAATTTGATGTGATCAGCCAAGTGGATTGGATCATCGATACGGGAAGATACTTGAGAACATATTAAAGGATAAAATTACGTATTTAAAAAAGGGCTACCGGAAAAATCGGAAGCCCTTTTGCTTTATCAACAGATTTATTAAGATGTCTTAAAGTTAAAGATTTCAAAGGATCCTGAAAATGAACTGACAATGGAGACGTATAAAGTTCCTTCGGCCACTCTGTTCCTTAATGAGGATAGGCAACCAGTTAATCCACCAAAGGTAATTAACCCTACTTCCAATATTTATGGATACTTGATGCAATCACCTACAATGTTAACTACCATTGAAGCAGCAAAACAAATTTTACATCGTATCCTTTCTTCTGCGGAAAATATTTGACCCTCAATATATATGTCCCTGTATCCCACATTACCTCGTCTTACTCGATTTTCCTTGCACTTCTTATTTTATAATTTTAAAGTGTATAATGATAAAAATTTACTATAGTTTAATAAATAGTAATTAAGCATGGTATAAATGTTAAGGAAGTAGGGGCATCTTTGCTTTTGATTTTTAAGGACAAGGGCTTGTCCTGATGTCCTATAATGAGAGGAACTGAGTTAATATGATCGATAATTTTTGGTGTGATTTACCACGACCATTTTTTGTACTTGCACCAATGGAAGATGTGACAGATGTTGTTTTTCGTCACGTAGTAAGTGAAGCCGGTCGACCGGATGTATTTTTCACAGAGTTTACAAACTCGGATAGCTATTGTCATCCAGAGGGCATGAAAAGTGTGCGTGGCCGTTTGATTTTTACAGAAGATGAACAGCCAATGGTGGCACATATTTGGGGGGATAATCCCGAATATTTCCGTCAAATGAGTATTGGTCTGGCAGAGCTAGGATTTAAAGGCATCGATATTAATATGGGCTGCCCTGTACCGAATGTGGCATCGAGAGGGAAAGGTAGTGGCCTTATTCTGCGTCCAGACGTTGCGGCAGAACTTATTCAAGCAGCAAAAGCGGGCGGATTGCCTGTCAGCGTGAAAACACGACTTGGCTATAAGGATGTAAATGAGTGGGAGGAGTGGCTAACACATATTTTAAAACAGGATATTGCGAACCTTTCTATTCATTTACGTACAAGAAAGGAAATGAGCCAAGTAGATGCGCATTGGGAGCTAATTCCGGAAATCAAAAAATTACGTGACCGTATCGCACCAAATACGCTGCTAACAATCAATGGAGACATTCCTGACCGTCAAACTGGGCTGCATCTTGCTGAACAATATGGTATTGATGGCGTTATGATCGGGCGAGGTATTTTTAAAAATCCTTTTGCTTTTGAAAAAGAGCCAAAAGAGCATAGCAGTAAAGAATACCTTGATCTTTTAAGACTGCAGCTTGATCTTCAAGATCAATATGCGGAAGCACTGCCACGTTCAATCACAGGGCTTCATCGCTTTTTCAAAATTTATATCAAAGGATTCCGTGGAGCTGGTGAATTAAGAAATCAATTGATGAACACGAAATCAACAGATGAAGTGCGTGCATTGCTTGATAACTTTGGAAAAGAATGTTGATGGGACGGGGACAGTGAAATGATGTAACTCTCAAAAAGTTAGAGAAAAAATGAATCCCATCAACTCATGTGTGCTTATTTTATTCAATTTCAAGTTCCTTTGCAGCCGGCAACTTTTGTTTTGATAAAGTCTGTTTTCTGAAAGAAAAAGGTCTTAAGAATGTAATAAACCCACCAGCACCTTTGTGTTGCCACATACACTCTGAACATGTGGAGTGTGTGTCGCAGTTAATTTTAAATTAGGTCTGTGATTACTATTCAACCCAAGTTGAAGCTGTAACAAAGGCAACAAACCCTTCGGGGAGTTGCCTATTTACTTTTTTGATATGGTATTAACGTAGAAGTATTATTAGTTAAATCAAATGGCTTTGTGGGGACTGAATTAAGATTATATGCATCTATAGTGCAAGCAGCAAAAATAAAGCTAATTTTGACTGGTTTGAGTATATAGGTTATAAATGAATAAGCATGGAGACTCTAACTACATCTGACTATCACTATCGCAACAAAAACACAGTCGAGGAAGATGCGGAGATTGAAAAATAACGCCTGTCGTTTAAGAGGACTGATATAGGAGGTTCATTATGGATAATAATGATATATTAATTCGATTGAGATATGCAATGGAGATAAAAAATAAAGAAATGGCAGAGATATTTAAACTTGGCGCTGTGGATGTAACAGTACCAGAAGTAATAAAGATTCTCACAAAATCAGACGAGGATGATGCTGAAAGTGATGATCAAATAAAATGTAATAACAGTATGTTAGATTCATTTTTAAATGGTTTTATTATTTTTAAACGAGGAAAACAGGATCCAAAACCAAAACAGTCCGATACGCCAGAATCGTCTATAAAGAAAAGTGCAAACGTTAATAATCTCCTGTTAAAGAAAGTTAAAATAGCATTAGCATTAACTACTGAGGATATGCTGGATATATTCGAAAAAGCAGGAATCACGGTTTCAAAAGGAGAACTCGGCGCTTTATTAAGAAAAGAAGGGCATAAGAATTATAAAGAGTGCGGAGATAAATATGCCAGGAATTTCTTAAAAGGGTTGGCTGTCAAATACAGGGGATAATGCATTAAAGAATAATTTAGGTGATTACATGATACATACCTACTTAGGCGAGACCATACGTTTTGAGATCAAGTATAAAAATCGTACATCTATAGGAATTACGATAGATAGTTATGGAAATGTGGAAGTCCAGGCTCCGAAAGGGACACCTGATGAGAGAGTGCATCAGTTATTAGAGGAAAAATGGGAGCTTATTCAGCAAAAATTAAGAGAAATGAAGGCTAGGTTGCATGGGCCACAGAAAAAGGTTTATGAGTATGGTGAGAGTTTTCTTTATTTAGGAAACACCTATCCCATACAAATCTTTCAAGATATAAATATCATGCAAGACCATGTAGTGTTTAAAGAAGAAAAGCTACATATATATGTAAAGCAGTCTAACACTGAAAAAATAAAACAAGCTTTAAAACGATTTTATTACCAGCAATGTAAGGCTTTAGTGGAGAAGAGCATATCTTCCTATCAGAGCAACTTCAAAACAAAACCACGTTCTTTTCGTATCACGGATAGTAAAACTACATGGGGAACCTGTGATTCAAAACTGCAGTTAACATTCAATTGGAGACTAGCTATGGCACCACGGGAGGTAATCGACTATGTAGTCATTCACGAAATGTGCCATATGGTTCATCTGAACCACGACCGATCCTTCTGGCGTCTTGTTGGAAAAATAATGCCTGATTATAAGGAAAAGGAAAACTGGTTGGCTTTATCAAGTTGGAAAATGACTGTTTAGTAGCCCCTTACAGTTATAAAATAGAAATAAAATTAGAATGGTACCTTTCCCTTACACAAAGATTTTGAGAGGTACCTTTTTTATTATTAACCGTTAATCCTTGCGGGAAGGAATAACTCACTAGCACCCTCTGTGTTGCCAAATACACTCTGGACATGTAGAAGCGGTTGTGAAGTTAGAGCAGATGTAAACATGTTTTTACTTGTGGTGTGAGGAACCATATCATAAGTAAATGAGTTCCTTTTCTTAAAACTAAATAAGTTGATTTAATGTTCTCCTCCTTGAATTTTAGGTAAAATCTATTCAAGAGCCAAACTTAGATATATTGTTCTTATTGATGATTTTTTATCTTCAAAAAGAAAAAGCTGACGTGGCTATATGATATTGCCTTCGTCAGCTTTTCCATTGTTAAAACGAATAAGACCCCATAATTCTCCTTTAATAAGAAAATTAAAGATACGCTTTTGGGGTGATATTTCGGAAAATATAGATTATAAGTTCTGTCCAAATTTAATGTTATATTAATAAAAAAATAAAATATAAGATAGAGGAGCAGTTATGAAAAAGGAATGGATTCTACGCTGGTCTTTTTTTATTTTTGGATTAATGGTGTTAGCATTTGGCATATCTTTAACAATTGAAGGAAAGTATTTAGGGATTGGACCATGGGATGTTTTTCATTATGGTTTATTTACTAAATTTGGCTTTACTATTGGAACTTGGTCGATAATAAGTGGATTTTTACTTTTGTTGATCAGTTCAATTTTCAATAAGGCATGGCCAAAAATAGGGGCTTTTCTAAATATGTTGTTTCTAGGATTATTTATTGATCTTTTTAATTCGATTTTACCTAGCATTGATAGTTTAGCAGGAGCAACAATTGCCTTTATCATAGGTGTTGTTTTAATTGGGTATGGTATTGGATTATATGTTTCTGCTGATTTTGGAGCAGGCCCTAGAGACAGCTTTATGTTATTAATTGTTGAAAGAACGGGTTGGAGTATTCCGTTGGTTAGAAATGGAATTGAAGTACTCGTTTTTCTTCTTGGTTGGATGTTAGGGGGGCCTGTTGGAATTGGAACAGTGTTAATTGCGTTTGGATTAGGTCCAATTTTAGGATTTTCTATTCCTCAATGTAAGAAATTGATGGCATATTTCCTTAACCAAAAGGATCGCCTGTTAACGCATATGTAGACAATGAAAAAAAATCACGATGTATGAGTATCCCTTCAGGGGGGGGGCCCAATAGTATTTGCCAGTCCCCGGTTTTGAGAAACCTCATTTAGATGCGTTACGGTGAAAAACATCATAAGTAAATGATGTTTTTGTTTGGTGCTTTTTGTGTTTAATAGGATTATAAAACATATAAAATTGAAGTCTCTATAATAATTACGGTATCAGTTTTACCACAAAAAATAGGGATTTCAATTAGAAATTGAAGCCGAGGAGGAAAAGAGAGATTATGAACAGTTATTCATAATCAAGTAAAGTGCAGCAAGTAAACGAAATACATACATATTTTTCTTTGGATTTCTGGGGTAAGACCCCGGGGGCCGGATGGCCCCACTTTATCTCCAAGGCAGGGAGATAAAATTAGAGTGGGTAATTCCCATTACTCCCAGATATGTATGGGTTCTTTTCCTCAACCATCGAAAGAGAGCGGGCAATCTGCTCTCTCTTTCTTTTTGCTTTTTACTAATCCTACAATAGAGGTGAATCAAAACCATGAGTACAAGAATAGAATCATACAGTAAGGAAGAACACTGGAAAGCCTCTTGGCGGATGTTTTACGATTGTAAAAAGCAGCGAAAAATAAGGCTTTTTTTACCTAGGCTGTTCAAAAACTTTGTTGTTTTTATTAAAATAAAATAATATACTATTATGGCATAATAAGGATAAATAGGAGACTTTATTTGGTAAAAAACTTTCCTTTATTGATGGCTATGTAGGTCATAGGGTGTAGTACCGTATCAATCGCTTTAAATACTCATTCAACGCAATTCATAAAATGGGGTCTATTAATAGTAAGTGCTGTTTTGAATGTATGGAGTATGGTGGGTTTGATTTTACTCATCGATACGCAAAAAAGTAATCAATGGGATTTACACAATTTCTCTTAGATGATTGATTGTTAATTTATTCAATTTTTTGCAGACGGAAAAAAGCATTTGATTGACTCTCTCAACAAATGCTTTTTTTTTACGTTTTCAAGCCATCTGAGCCAAAAAATTGTTTACTAGGAATAATCTCTTAAATGTGCATTAATCCCTACATACTTGAACACCTCCAGATCGCAGTACATCAGTATCTGAAGTAAGGTTAAGAATGCAACAATCTATACCAAAACAATTCAACAAAAAAGTGAAAAACGTAAATTCAAGACAGGGAAGCTATAAATCCTTTTCTGATTTCTATAATAAATAGAATTAGAAAAAATAGGCATTGGCAAAGCCAATACACTATATTTCAGGAGGAATTGAATAATGAAAAACATCTGGAGAATTTATTCAACTGACATTAAAAAGATTACAACAAATTGGGTTGTATCTATTATTGTCTTGGGATTGATTATCTTGCCATCCCTATATGCATGGCTGAATATTAAGGCTTCTTGGGATCCGTATAAAAATACGGAACGGATTTCCATTGCCATTGTCAATCAAGACTCAGGTGGAATGATTCAAGGTCAAAAAATTAATGCCGGAGAGGATTTAGTTAAGACATTAAAGAAAAATCATTCATTTGGTTGGCATTTTGTTGACTACGATAAAGCGATGGAAAAAGTAAAATATGGTGATTATTTTGCGGCCATTGTAATCCCAAAAGATTTTTCGCAAAAATTAAGCACAGTTGTTAGCAAAGAACCGACAAAGGCTCATGTTAAATATTATGTAAACGAAAAAATCAATGCTATCGCTCCTAAAATGACAGAAAAAGGAGCTAGTGTACTGGTGGAACAAATAAGTAGTAAATTTACTTCCTCAGTAAATGGTGTCATTTTTGACCTATTTAACAAATTAGGCATTGAGATGGAAAAAAACTTACCAGATCTTGAGCGTTTTCAAAATTACGTGTTTACATTGGAAGAAAAGTTACCAGATATAAAGAATACGCTTGATGGCACAGAACGGGATGTCGTAGAAGCTAAAAGTATCATCGTTACGAGTCAGGGGATCATTCCAAATGCAAAAGATGCGATAACGAATGGATTAAAAACGATTGACGATACTACAGCTTTTGTAAATGAAGCAGGGAATAAGTTTAATGACATATCTCCAAAAGTGAAAAGTCAGTTATCTACTATCCAACAAGAGGCTCATAAATTAAATTCATTCGTTAATGGGATTCAAAAACCTATTCTGGACCCAACTCAAATCAATGATTTTACAACGAATTTAAATGCAAAGATTAATCAAACCATTACCTTGATTGATTCTATTCAAAAAGCATTGCAAACGGCGAAAGAACAAGTGAATACAAATGGTTTGAATCAGCAACAATTTGAACAGACGATGAAAAATTTGCAGAGTCTTTTGACCACAAATAATGGAGACCAGAATACAGAAGAGTTGAAGAAAGAATTAGACAACTTGAATCAATTGCTATCTAAACAGCTTACTCCACAAGGTCAAATTGAGGCCATTGATAAAGCGATTAAACAATTGGATGTTGTAAAGCAAACCCTTCAAGAAATACAAAAAGACGCAACTAATTTTAATCATTTAGTAGAAAACATGCCTACACTTCAGGAGACAAAGGACTTTTCAAATGAGGTAGCCCGTCAAGTGGATGGCTTTGTAAATGATTATAACAATCAAGTAGAGCCGTTTGTACTAAAACAAATGAGTGCAGCTAGTACCACATTGACACAAGCTAGAGGGGTTTTAGTCAGTATTCAAACCACGATACCAAAAGTAGAAAGTCTTTTAATAGACGTAAATAAACGACTAGATGATGGAAAGAAAATTCTTGATTATTCGCTAGCACAATATCCATATGTCCATGAAAAAGTAGGGCAACTAGCCGATAAGATTAGAAAATTAGAGAAGGAAGCCAATATTCATGACATCATTAATACATTGAAAAATGATCCGCAAGCAGAGAAGGGGTTTTTTGCTGAACCAGTTGTTTTGGATGCAAATAAAATTTTCCCTATCGCCAATTACGGAACAGGTATGACACCATTTTATACTGTTTTGGCTATATGGGTCGGAGGATTATTGTTAATCTCTCTTTTGTCAACGGATGCACATTTTGATGGAAATTATACAGGAAGACAACTTTATTTTGGTCGATTGCTCACCTTTTTGACTATTGGGATGTTGCAATCACTTGTTGTTACAATAGGGGACATCTTATTATTGGGAGTAGATGTTCATTCGCCATTTTATTTTGTATTATTTGGTTGTATCAGCAGTTTTGTTTTTATTCTGATTGTTTATTCATTGGTTGCAGTATTTGGTGATGTAGGAAAAGCCTTATCTATTGTTCTACTTGTCTTGCAAATATCAAGCTCAGGAGGAACCTATCCGGTTGTGTTATTGCCAGAGTTTTTCCAAAAAGTAAACCCATTTTTACCTTTTACCTATGCAGTGGATATGATGCGAGAAGCACTTGGCGGAATTGTTTGGAAACGAGTAGCAATTGACCTTTCCTATTTAACTATGTTTGGGGCTATCGCTTTTGTGTTTGGATCTTACTTGAAAGGACCAACGAGTAAACTTATAAGAAAATTTAAAGAAAAATCAATGGAGTCTGGGCTGTTTCATTAAGCCCAGGCTTTTTCTTTAAACTTCATTGATTGAATATTTTTACAAATTCTTAACGATAATAGAGAGGAAATTGGAAGCGAACATTGAATGACTATAAGGAGAATTTTTTTATAAAAAATAGGAGGTAATCATGGGAAGATTAGTTCATTTCGAAATTCATGTGGATGACATGGAACTGGCAAAGAAGTTTTATGGAGAGGTATTCGGATGGTCATTTCAAGATTGGAGTGATTATGCAGGAATGCCTTACTTTGGAGCAGTGACTGGCGATGAAAATGAACCGGGAATCAATGGTGCTTTGATGCAGCGTCAAAGTGCGCCGCCGGAAACAAACCAAGCATTAAATGCATTTGCTTGTACAATGGGAGTGGAAAATTACGATTTAACGGAAGCTAAAATTATCGAGAATGGCGGCAAGGTCGCAATGCCCAAATATGCCCTGCCTGGAATGGCGTGGCAAGGATACTATATTGATACCGAAGGCAATATATTTGGAATTCATCAACCCGATGTGAATGCCAAGTAAAATTCATGATAGGTGAATAAAAACATGAAATCACAAGACACGGCAGGCATGCTTGAAAATGTGCGCAATATCTGTCTTGCACTGCCCGAAGCTGTTGAACATATCGATGGTTTCGGTCACAATACTTTTAAAATCAATGGAAAATCTTTCGTGATTTCAGGTGAAAGCGAGAAAGGATTCAGCTTGTCGTTCAAGTCAGATCGGGAAACCCAAGAATTATTGCTGCAAAAAGAGCATTTTTACAAAACCCCGTATATAGGCCGTCACGGCTGGGTATCGATTCAAAATCCAGATAGGGAAGACTGGGATGAATTGACCGATCTAATTCAAGAAGCTTATTTACGTGCGGCACCGAAGCGTTTGGTTAAGAAATGGAATGAGTTACATGAAAAGTGAAGAAAGGCGGATGATCTGCCTTTCTTTATTTATGTTCTTTTATCGGTTTTATATATACAGGAAATGAAAACCTCGCTTATATACATAGTAGTATACTTCACCAACGCCCCATGTGTTGTAATATAGACTCTTGGACATGTGGAGTGCGTAACCCAGCACATTTTAATATAGTATAATAATCGCCCAGTCTTTGGACTGGGTTTTTATCTTTTATATAAAATACTAGATATAACAAAAATCAACAATCTTCAGGGAGTGAAAGGGACCGCTAATCATTAGGCGCATGAACTTAGTGAAAGTATGAACAATTTCTGAACATATATATAATAGATAAAAATAGAGGACAGGTGTCCTTTTGGGTGTATAATTCTCGAGATATAATTTGATTAAAGGAGGAGATATAGTATGGAGGATTTGATAGCAGCAATTGATATGGCGCCAAAGCCTCAAAAGGCTTATTTGAAGCAATTGTTTAAACACATCCCCATATCTAGTCGTTCCTGTCGTATTGTTGAGTTGAAAGCGAATACAAAATTTGTATCGGCAAACGAACCCTGCAATGCAATTTGGGTGTTAGTTGAGGGGCGCGTAAGAGCAACGGAAGAGCAAATTTCAGGTGATGTTTATGTTTTTACCGAGTTTCAGGCCCCAGAGTTGTTTGGCGAAATGGAGGGATTTGCAGGAATCTCTTATTACAGAGTAACTTTAGTGACTGTCACTGACTGTAAATTTATCGTCATGCCGATGAACAGCTTCTTAAACTGGATACGGAATGATTCGGAGGCGTTGTTTTTACGAGTACGCTCTCTCATGAGCCGCACTCTGGAAGAGACAAAAAACAATCATACCTATTTGTTTCTTGACGGATTCGATCGCCTAATGCTTTATATGACACAATATTATAGAAAGCATGCAAAAAACAAAACATGCATTTTGCAAGTCAAAAGACAACAGATTGCAGAGGAAACGGGTTTCAGTACAAAAACAGTTAACCGATCTATCAGAAAGCTTTCAGACAACGGGTTAGTTACAATAGATGGAAGGAAAATCATCATATCCGAAAGACAATACGACCAACTTTTAGAATTGATTGATAAAAAGATAAGTCATTAATTCAGCCAAAGTAAAAGAGGGAGTGTGAAGTATGACTAACGTTTTAGAAATTGTCACATCAAGAAAACTGACGTACGAGCAAAAGGTAATGTCACTTGCACATGCTGCAGAAGATACTCTGTCCATTATGAGTATTCCAGAGAAAGCCAGATATTATTTTGATATTAAGGCAATAGATGATCTGTATGAGGGGCATGCGCCTTATCGCCCGCGCTATATTATGCCTGATTATGAGAAGTTTATTAAAAATGGCAGCGAGTTTTTACGGATTAGTCCACCGGAGGATTTGGATGAATTGTTGAACTCCTTAATGATTCTTTATAGGCATGTTCCGTCTATCACGGGATTCCCGGTTTATCTCGGCAACATTGATAAGCTCATTGAACCATTTTTGGAAGGTGTTAGTGATGAGGAGGCAAAGAAAAAGCTTCGTTTATTTTTAAATTTCCTAGATCGCACTATTACCGATTCTTTCTGTCATGCTAATATTGGTCCGGAGCCAACTCGGGCTGGGAAGCTAATACTGGAGTTGGAAAAGGATTTGCAGAATGCCGTTCCTAACTTTACGCTGAGATATGATCCGGATATTACTCCTGATGACTATGCAGAACTAGGAATTTACACCAGTTTATTCTGTGCCAATCCTGCCATATGCAATCATAAGGTGCATAAGGAAACCTATTCATCTGATTACGGTATTTCTAGCTGTTACAATATTCTTCCAATTGGCGGTGGTGCCTATACGCTTTCCCGTATCACTCTGCCTGGACTTGCAAAGGTTGCCACAAGTATAGATCAATTCTTAAATCAGCTGCTTCCAGATTGTCTGCTGGAATTGGGAAATTACATGAATCAACGTGTGAGTTTTTTGGTTGGAAAATCTGGGTTCTTTGAGACTTCTTTCCTTGTTAAGGAAGGTTTAATTCATCCGGACAATTTCATTGGTATGTTGGGAATTACCGGTCTGGCTGAGTGCGTAAATCTTCTGATGGGGGATAACGGCAAACGATATGGACACGATGTCGAGGCTGACAATCTTGCTGATACAATAATGACTATTATTTCAGATTTTGCCGCACAGTTCCCTGCCGAGTATTCTAAAATATCTAATGGTCGTTTTATGCTTCATGCACAGGTTGGTATGGATTACGATCTAGGAATCACGTCAGGTGTACGGATCCCTGTAGGTGATGAACTGGAGAATGTATACGATCATTTGCGTCATAGCGCACGATTCCATAGGGTCATTACGACTGGCTGCGGAGATATTTTCCCATTTGAAACCACTGGTCGAAATAATCCCGGTGCTATTCTTGATATTGTAAAAGGATCATTTTCTTTAGGTGCAAAATACATTAGTTTTTACGAAGAGAATAGCGACTTAGTGCGTATTACCGGTTATTTAGTAAAACGCAGTGAGATGGAAAAATACCGAAATGAGCAGGTAGTTCTGCAAGGTACTACACATCTTGGTGCCCCAAATTACGAACATAACCGTCTTGAAAACCGAAAGGTGAGGGGAGTATGACCAGGGCTCCTGTCAACAAGATTATCCCCTTAAGCCTTGTAGATGGGCCGGGTAATCGTACTTCCATATTTTTGCAAGGATGCAACGTATCCTGTGCTTATTGCCATAATCCTGAAACTCAAGCTGTATGCAATCACTGTGGCATTTGTGTAAGCGGCTGTCCTTCGGGTGCATTGACGATCGTTGGCAGCCGTGTAAAGTGGGACCCTGAAATATGTACGCTCTGCGACCAATGTATTAAAGTTTGTCCGACTTTTGCCTCACCGCGTGTGAGAAATATGAGTCCAGAAGAGGTCTTTCAGGAGATTCAAAAGAATATTCCATTTATACGAGGGATCACTGTATCGGGAGGTGAATGTACCCTTTACCCTAATTTTTTGAAGGAACTGTTTGCCATAGCTAATGAAAATGGACTTACATGCTTAATTGACAGCAATGGTACGACAGATTTCAGCCGCTTTCCCGAATTGATGCAGCTTTGCAATGGTGTCATGCTGGATGTGAAGGCTTGGGATGAACAAATTTACAAAAAACTAACTGTGGGTCCTACTAATTCTATCGTTAAGAAGAATCTTCAATATCTTGCAGATTGTAACAAGTTAGAGGAATTACGAATTGTGTGCCTACCTGGCGAGGTTGACGCGGAAGCCGTCATCAGTGGAATTGCACAGACAATTGGTGAAAAAGCCTGCAGCGTGAGATTAAAACTTATTAAGTTTAGGCGTTATGGGGTAAAGGGGCGTTTACAAAATACTCCCTCTCCAGACGACATATATATGCAGAAACTTTTGCAGCTCGCTGTCGGATTTGGTTTCGAAAAGGCCGTCATAGTTTAATAGTAAGTTGTTATAGAATATCCTTATCAACATTTTTAAGTTCAGAATAAAATCAATTAATTGAATATTCGGTTTTATTTTTAATATCCATAAAAAATATTGCTTCAGAACCGAAGCTCATTTGGAGGAAGAAATGACTGTTAAATCACGACTTAAAATTATGATGTTTCTTCAATTTTTCATTTGGGGATGTTGGCTTGTTACTCTTGGCTCGTATATGATCAATCATTTACATTTTACTGGTATGCAAGTTGGACTCGTTTATAGCTCAACAGGACTTGCATCACTTCTTATGCCAAGTCTAGTTGGTATTATTGCAGATCGTTGGATAAAGGCAAATAGATTATATGGAATTTGCCATTTTCTTGGTGCGATTGCCTTATTTATAGCTGCACGGATTTCAGACCCTGACCTTATGTTTTGGGTGATGCTTTTTAACGCAATGGTTTACATGCCGACGATTGCTTTATCAAATACTATTTCTTATTCGAGCCTGGAAAAAGAAGGACTCGATGTAACGAAGGATTTCCCATCTGTTCGTGTCTTTGGCACAATTAGTTTTATCCTTGCCATGTGGACAATTAGTCTTGGGAAACTGGAGTTAAGCAACGTCCAACTATACATTGCTGCTGGAGCTTCGATCTTACTTGCGCTGTATTCATTACTATTACCTGACTGTCCAACATCAAATGTCAAAAAGGACAAGTCGTTAGTAAGTCTTTTGGGACTAGATGCTTTCGTATTATTTAAACAAAAGAGAATGGCGATATTTTTCGTTTTTGCTATGCTATTAGGTGCTGCCCTGCAGATAAACATTACATTTGGCGACCCATTTTTACATGACTTTGCATTAAATCCTGACTTTAAAGATAGTCTTGTTGTTAAATATCCAGCGATTTTATTATCAATGGGACAAATTTCAGAAGTATTCTTTATTCTTGCCATTCCATTTTTCTTAAGGAAACTTGGGATTAAGAAGGTAATGCTGCTGAGTATGGTGGCATGGACATTACGCTTTGTTTTCTTCGCTTATGGAAACCCATCTAGCGGCGGGTTCTTCTTATTGCTATTATCAATGATTGTGTATGGTGCGGCATTTGACTTCTTTAATATTTCCGGATCTATGTTTGTAGAAAAAGAAGTGGATCATCGAATTCGTGCGAGCGCACAAGGCTTATTCATGACAATGGTCAACGGAATCGGTACTTATTTAGGTGCTGTTATTAGTGGAAAAATAGTAGATTATTTCACAGTTGATGGCGTGAAAGACTGGCAAAATATCTGGCTAGTTTTTGCAGCATATACAATCATTCTCGCAGTCATTTTTGTGGTAAGCTTTAAATACAAAAATGACCGTGATGAAATAAAAAATGTAAATGCAGCTGCGTGATCGGCTAATCTTTATCATTTCAGTTCTGTTAAAAGTGGAAGGGCTTAAATATTACGAATGTAGGCGTTTTCGAGTAACTAATATAAATAAAAATATCCAAGTTTGGAATTAAGGAAAGTTTTCCTACCAAGTGATTTTATTTATAATTCTTCACCATTGGTTGCGATAACTCCATCCAAAACCCGAATAAAAAGTTATTCGGGTTTTTCTATTTCCATCATTTAAAATCCGTTACACCTGCAGCAAGAGTTTACAGATTTTTCAACATAAAATTACATTTATATTACATTTCGACAGATTCATTGTTTTTAGGCCATTTGGAATATAAACTAGTAATATATTAGGAATCGAAATATTGATAGGTAATAAAAGGAGATCTAGAATGATAAAAAAATCATTAAAATATACTTTATCGGCTGCCGTCCTCGCCACTATGATTCAAGTAACACCTACTTTTGCAAGTCCAGTAGAGTCACCAGTGACAAAAGGACAAATTGATGCGACAAAAGGACAAATCAATGACTTTGAAACAAAGGTTCAACAATTAGACAACCGAATCGCCTTATCAATGGAGAAAAGTGATAAACTGAATAATCAAATTAATATACAACAAGGAAAAATTGAAGAAACTGAGGCTGAAATTGAAAAAGCCAAAAAGTCATTAGACGCTCACAAAAAGGTTTACTCTGAACGACTAAAAAGCATTCAGTCAGAGGGAAAACAATCAATCGCTACATATGCGGAACTTTTGCTTTCATCTGAAAACTTTTCTGATTTTTTAACTCGTTATAGTGCGATTTCGCAAATTATGGAAAGTGACACTGCCTTGCTGAATGGTTTAAATGACAAGCAAGAAGCGTTAAACGAAGCTGAGAATAAATTACAAAATGAATTCGACAATTTAAAAAAGAGCCAGGATGAATTAGCTGCTGAACAAAAAAAGATTGAAGAAGATAAACAAGCAATTGAAAAAGAATTAGCAGATGCGAAAAACAAATTACAAGACCAAGAGGGTCAGCTGGCTCAACAAGAGGCAGAGCGGCAGGCTCAATTAGCCCAACAGCAAGCGCAACAACAGGCTCAACAACAAGCCCAAAGAGCTCAACAACAGTCAGAGCAGCAATCTTCAGGAAAAAATGTTTCAAACTCAACGCCACCTGCAGGTGTAGCTAATCTACCAGACGCTAATGCTGCAAGTGCGGTCATTGCGTATGCTAAACAATTTTTGGGCGTTCCTTACGTTTGGGGCGGGACAACGCCAAGCGGATTTGATTGCTCAGGATTCACTTCATATGTGTTTAGAAATTCAGTTGGCATTAGTCTCCCACGAGTGTCATCAGCCCAGCAAAATGTTGGAACAAGAATTTCTCCGAGTCAAGTACAGCCAGGAGATTTAGTATTCAGGGGTTCCCCTGCCTATCATGTCGGCATTTATATTGGAAACGGGCAATATATACATGCTCCGCAAACGGGTGATGTTGTGAAAATTGCTTCTTATAATCCGTCTGCTTTTTCTAGTGCTGCTAGAGTATTGCATTAATGACAGCAATTTTTTGAAGTGTAACCTTAAATAGTGCCCAACTTTAAACATTCGCTTTCATAATAGACGTTTCGTACGTAATAAAAAGTTTTCGCAAAGTAACTGGCGAAAAATTCAAAGAGTAAAAAGCGGGACAAAACGAGACGAATTACACGAATTCCTAACCGAAGATCAAAGGGAAATAAGCCCTTGAGACCTTCGGTTTTTTTCTGTAGAATGAGAAAAAAAGAAATAAAAGAGGAAATAAGGATGAAATTTTCAAAGTTAGCTTTTATAGTGCTATTTAGCATAATTATAGGAGGAATTGTAGGATTTTTGACATGGGGTTTTTTAGCTGTTACTTCTTTTACGACTCACTTTTTATGGGATACCTTACCAAAGACACTTCATGTTAAAAATTGGACCATATTACTGTGTTTAGTTGGAGGCGTTCTGGTAGGGTTATGTCAAAAGTACTTTGGTAATTACCCGCGTAAAATGGAGGATGTATTAGCAGAATTCAAGGAAACTAAAAGAGTTGATTATAGGTCAGTACATAAGAGTACATTAACTGCACTGTGTGTTCTTTCTTTTGGAGCCAGCCTTGGTCCTGAGGCGGCTTTAGTTGGTATAATAGGAGGTCTTTCTACATGGGCAGGAGACACTATTAAATCTTTAGTTAAGAAAAAATCAGTTTTAAATGAATATGGAGAAATAATTACTGAGTATAGTATTGAGGCTACAATTGGCATGATTTTTAGAGCACCACTATTTGGCGCTACTACCTTCTTTGAAGATAAAAAAGATTCAAGACGTATAAGGCTGATAAAAATAATTGTATATTCAATAACTACTGTTGCAGGTTTTGGTGTATTTATATTTTTAACAAAAATGGATTACAGAAAAATTTCTTTAGTTGATTTTGGTTCAGCAGTAGTAGGTAAAAATGAAATTATAGCTATAATACCACTTATAGTTATAGGGTTATTATTTGCCTTATTATATGAGTTTTTTGGAAAAATTCTTCATAAGGTATTTAAACCACTTGAAAATTATAAAATAATAAAAGCTGTAATTGGTGGATTAGTATTAGGATTAATAGGTACTATTCTTCCTACAATGTTATTTTCAGGGGAGCATCAGCTAACAGAATTACCAGAAGAATGGAAAGATATGTCGATTTATTTATTGTTGATATCTGCTGTTCTAAAGTTATTTATAACAGAATTTTGTTTAGCAAGTGGTTGGCGTGGAGGACATATATTTCCTGTTATTTTCGCAGGAGCAAGTTTAGGATATGGAATGGCATTGTTATTTCCAATAGATCCAGTAACATCCGTTGCAATTGTAACTACTTCACTCACAAGTGGATTAATGAAAAAGCCGATAGCAGCTGTATTAATTTTAATTATTCTATTCCCAATAAAGCTAGTTATACCAATGATAGTAGCAGCATATTTGCCAATATATATATTAAAGTACAAAAATAATTTAACGCAAAAATCATATTAATGCTTATTACTATTAGGCTCCTATCAAAACACAAGTAGTGTACATCTCGTTTTTCATTTTATAGAAAGTCAACTGAAACGGGAATTAGTGTTGAAACTTGAAAGGTTCGAAGGAGATTTGTTAATCTTTTGATTTTCAAAGCAGTATGTGATTTAGTAACATTCCAGATATCAATGGAAACTAAAGAAGATGACCTCTGTAGAAACAGAGATCATCTTCTTTGTATGGCCTGTCCTTTTTCCAAATGTCATTTACAAAGATACATTTTACTTAGGGCATTGCCTTTTTATGTTTCTAGTAACAGATTAACAAAGCTGTATTGAATATGAACTGTCACTGTCATTACAAAGTTCCTGCTGTAATTATGGCGGAATTAGCATTGATTCTTCCAAATTGATATAATGTTCCAGAACCAGGTACATCATCTGTAGATGATTCTATTGCCTGGCGTATTGTTTGGTTGTTCAATAATGGAAAAGTTGCCTTTATCAAAGCTGCAAGGCCTGATACAAATGGAGCAGCTTGGGATGTTCCATTTAAAGAGCCAAAATTTATGCACCCAAGGACATTCGCATGGGTTGGACATGTGGAAAAGATGCCTACACCTGGAGCAGCAACATCAACTCCATCCCCGAAATTCGAAAAAGATGCTTTTTGGTCATTCTCATCCGTTGCCGCAACACTGATCACATTTGCATATGCAGCAGGAAACGATGGCGTATCAGTGTTATCATTGCCAGCTGAAGCAACGATTACCACTCCGTTATTAAAAGCAAGATTTACTGCGTCTTCTAGGGCTTGTGACCCTCCTGCTCCTCCAAGGCTCATATTGATGACGTTTGCTCCCGCGTCTGCTGCATCAACGATTCCAGCAGCAATCCCACTAAATGGGCCAGTACCATCATCACCTAATACTTTTATATTCCAGAGATTCCCTGAGTTAAAGCTTGTCCCAGCTCCAAATACGAGATTATTCGTTATAGCTCCAGCAATTCCAGCAACATGTGTACCATGACCAAAAAGGTCATCAGTAGTTGGTGAGGTTGTGAAATTGGCGGTTTTAGTGATTTTTGCAGCTAAGTCTGGATGATTTGGGTCAATGCCTGTATCAAGAATGGCTATATTGATATCTTGAGATGTAATTACAGCTCTACACCATGCCTCTGGTGCCATTATTTTTTCAAGACCCCATTGTAAATCGAATTCGGGATCATTAGGAATAATTCTTCTACAACCGTGAGCATGAGCAATTTGATCAATTTCAACATAACGTACCTTCGTGCTTGCAGAATATGGGTTAAATAGAAACCAACATTTTGTGCAGGCACAGTTACAACCTCTGCATGTATCTGGTCTATTGCTTGGACTAAAGTTGATCCCATCATTTTGTGAACTTCTTTGCGTTCTTCCTTTGTAACATTTGGGTAAAACCCAACAATTAAACGTTGATCTGTATTTGCCAAATAAGAACCTCTCCTTTAAATAAAATATTTTTTAAAGAATGAGGAGAAAATCATTATTCTTAAGATTCTTCCAGTTCAACAATTAGAAAAAAGGACCTCTTTTTTAAAAAAAAAATTCACTAATCGATTTAGTTGTTATGTCTAACCCTCTCATTCCTCTTCTATTAATAAATTCAAATTGAATTACATTGGTGTGGACAATCTTTACACATTTTAAAAATGGGTTCATGATTATTCAGTTGGGATAGAAGGCGATGTCTAAGCTCCACACCGATACGAGTGGTCCTACCTTTTTTTCTTCGAACCATCGCCTTGGTCTAGGCCGAGCCTTCCTTCAAATTCTATTAATTTCTCATAGAGTTTTTGAAAGTGAAAAATTGATATAATGTGCAAATAGCAGGGGATTTTCTAGGGATTCATCTGCTTTTTCTTCTTTTTCTAATAAAGCTCCAGTAAAATATAGACAAAAGGATAAAGGAAAGGAGAATTTAGCCATGGCTGAAAAAATTGATTATAAAAAAACGTTTAAAAACTTGTACCTTCCAAAAACCAAGCCTGAAATCATTGATGTGCCTAAGATGAAATTTATCATGATTAACGGGACTGGCGATCCAAACAGTGAGGAATTTGAAAAGGCGGTTGAAGAGTTATACGCTCTGAGTTATGCGGTGAAAATGTCCTACAAAACGAAGGAAGTCCCTCCAGGTTTCTACGAATATACAGTTTTTCCTCTTGAGGGAATTTGGGATTTGATCGATCCATCTCTATCAGAAAAAGATAAGCAGAACTTCAAATACACGATTATGATTCGCCAACCCGATTTTTTAACAGATGAATGGTTTGAAAAGTTTTTAGCGCAAACCAAAAAGAAAAAGCCAAACCCATTTCTTGAAAAAGCAGTTCTTGGTGAAATGACCGATGGATTGTGTTGTCAAATGATGCACAAAGGCAGCTACGACGATGAGCCGGAGAGCTTTACTAAAATGCAGTTATATTGCGAGGAGCAAGGATATATTCGAACCATAAATACCCATCGAGAAATCTACTTATCCGACCCCAGAAGGACAGATGCCGCTAAGATGAAAACGGTTTTAAGATTCAATGTTGAAAAATCGATATAAACTAAGGGTCAGAACCAGTATTACTAGAATTTATAAAATAGACGGCATAACCTAGCAAAAGTCCTGCTTTTCAACAAATTTGAAAAGTGGGACTTTTTGTTTATGGATCTTTTTTTGAGGAGCAGTACTTTTCTCCTGTTTTATTTCTTCGACACAGTTTAACAAAAATTTTGAAAATTCACTCTTATACTAAAAATGGTGGTAACCGCCGAAAACCATGTCTAAGGGGGAAAAGTAGTGAGGAAAAAAATTTTGTCCGTTAGTTTGTGTTCAGTTCTATCGCTTTCATTAGTAGCTGGAGTAGATACTTGGACTGTAAAAGCAGAAACTAAGCAAAATAAAACAGCTGCAGCTCAAAATGTCTCTAACCAAAAGGGAAATTTACTAGAGTGGAATGGGATTCCGCTGAATGGATTGATTCCAGAAACAGCATCGGATGCAACAAAAATTGAACTTGAAAATGGGATGACAAAACCAATCTACTCTACCGACGACGCAATTATTGAAAACTTGTTTGTTGAGACAGAGATAGATAGTGACAGAGACGGTAAGCGTGACAAGGTCTCCATTAAAGTATACCGTCCTAAAACCGAGCCGGGGATTAAAGTACCTGTTATCTATGAGATGAGTCCTTATCGCTCAGGCATTCTCGATGTCCCTGTTTTTAATGTCGATGTTGACTTAATTCCAGTTAACCACCCAGGTAATGGGAACGGACGTGGCGGCAAGCCATTTGCACTTGCGGAAGGACAAGCTGCAAATCTCGGCTCTTTAGGGAATTACTATGTCCCGCGTGGCTATGGTGTTATTCTTGCGGAGAGTATTGGGACAGGCAAATCGGAAGGGTGTCCGACAACAGGGGATGATCGAGAAATTCTTGGTACAAAAGCTGTTATTGATTGGTTAAATGGACGGGCTAAAGCATTTACTGTGGATGGAAAAGAAGTTTCTGCTGATTGGTCAACAGGGAATGTGGGAATGACAGGTGCTTCCTACAACGGGACCTTGCCAAATGCGGTTGCCGCTACCGGTGTGGACGGGTTGAAAACGATTATTCCAGTGGCCGCAATCAGCAGCTGGTACGACTATTATCGTGCCAACGGAGCGGTTATTGCTCCTGGCGGCTATCAAGGTGAAGACACTGATAATATGGCTGAAGCTGTGTTAACACGAAACATTCCTCAAGTTTGTAAAGATGTTATTGCCGAGCTAAAAGCTGCTCAAGACCGTGAAACTGGTGACTATAGTGAGTTCTGGGCAGGCCGTGATTACGTGAAGGATGCCAGTAAGGTGAAGGCTAGTGTTCTTATTGTTCATGGGCTTAATGATTGGAACGTCAAGACAAAACAATTCGCGCAGTGGTGGGAAGCATTAGAAAAAAACAATGTCCCTCGTAAATTGTGGTTGCATCAGGGCGGTCATTCAGGTGCTTCAGGGAATAACTGGCCTCAGACCCAAAATAAATGGTTTGATTATTATCTGTACGGAATTGAAAACGGAATTATGAAGGAGCCTGCTGTCGATATCCAGCGGGAGGACAAAACCTGGAGCAAGGAAGCCAACTGGCCGGCACCAGGTTCAGTAGCGACAAGGTTTCATTTAACAGGCACTGGAAATGATTTAGGGGGGCTTCATCTGAATCCTGTTCCAAATCAGCCGCATAATACGCAAACAATTATTGATGATCCATTGAAGAAGGCCAATACGCTGATAGCGAACCCAGAGCTAAATTCTTCAAATCGATTAGCTTATGTCACCTCGGAATTAACTGGGGAAGTTCGGTTAAGCGGTACACCTAAAGTAAATCTACGGGCAAGCATTGACCGCCCTGTTGCGAACTTAACAGCACTGCTGGTTGACTATAGTAGTTCGTCAAACCCTGTTATTGTGTCGCGAGGCTGGGTCGATCCGCAAAATCTTCATGCAGCAGATCGTTCAGAATCACTTGTTCCAGGCAGAGACTACACCTTCGAATGGGACATGCAGCCTAAAGACTACGTATTTAAGGCAGGTCACCGTATTGGCGTTGTTCTTATCGCCAGTGATTACGACTATACGATTCGTCCTAAAGCCGGTACAAAAATCACAATAACACCAACCCGAAGTGAAATAACATTGCCAATTGTCAGCGTCCGTAACGCCTTTAATCAATAAACAAAAAAAAAGAAGACTTAATTGCTATTTATGGAGTGAAATTTAAGCAATCAAAGCAGAAAAGGGTCATTCTTCCGTTTCGAAAGAACGGTGAGAATGACCCTTGTTTTAACTTCTTTTTCTTTTTCCCTCTTAACAACTGCATAGTTAAATATATTCAATTTTTTTTGGATATTAAATCTCCAAATGAGCATCTTAAAAAAGGGCCCGATTAGGTCTATTTATAAAATTTGGAGGTAATTATGGATAATAACACTAAGAAAAAAATTGAAAATGAAGTAAAAAGAACAGTGGATGTTGAAATTGCCCAAGAATTTAGTGACGTAAGGCAGCAATTAAATCATTTACAAAGTACACTTGGTAGTTTACAACAAACACAGCAACAAGCTAATCAGCAGATGGGGATGGGACAAATGGGGCAACAAAATCAACAACAGCAAAATCAAATAATGCAACAATTACAACAATTTGCAAGCCAAGCCCAAGACCAGTCAAAACAAAACGATCAACAATTACAACAATCAATTCAACAAGCTATTCAATCTTTAAATCAATGTCTGCAATATGCTCAAACAACCCAAACTCTAAACCAAATCAATCAGGTAATAGGTCAGGTACAACAACAATTTAACCAAGGCCAACAAGGTCAGCAACAAGCTGGTCAACAAATGGGACAACAAAATCAATTACAATAAATTTAACACTATAAGCATTTATACAAGCCTTCGAGGATTCAGTTCAAGAACTGAATTCTCGATTTTATAAATATACTTTCTCTAACTTATTACAATATACATTCCCCGTTTCAATCTATTCAAAATTTTAAGAATCAAGATGGTTTTTGCGGAGTTTCTTGGTCTTTTTTTTCTAGATTACTGTGCTTGAACCAACAAAAATAGCGTCAATTAGACTCATCTATGAGTATTGTCGAAAAGCTCGCAAGGGATGAAGCAACTTTATTTATTTTTTGATGTAAACAAAATAAAAGAACAGCCAATTTCTAGAAAAAAGCCCCTTCTCTTAATTGAGAGGGGGCTAACTTATTTAAGCTGCTAGTTAAACGAGAAATGTTGAAAATTTATCAAAGTTAAGGATTATTTACGTAAATTATTCGAAATACTACTTTAACTATAGCCCACCCCGTGAATTTAACATTTTCTCATTAAATAGTCTATTATGCTTCGAAAAAGAACCTTGGGGGTAAAACCTCCAAGGCTCTTTTGTTTGTGATGAACATTGTTCAGTCCGTTTAAACGCTTGGAATATTCGGAACCAAACCACGAATAACACCGAGTAGGTCGTTTACAACGCTTGTTTGAGCGGATGTAAGACTTGTCCCACCTGTGAATACAGTAATACAGATTGGGCATGCTTCAACATGAATACCCAATAGGTTAATAGCTAGTCCACCAGGTACGCTTACTGTAAGGATTGGTGTCGAACCTGCGGGAGGCGTACAGGTCTGACAGTTAGTTTGAAGTGCCATATGATCACCTCCTTTCTTTATATGCTAATTATTAATATGTATAAGTTAAAACTTGTGGATAGACTGATGGACATGCTTTAAAAAAAATGTGCTGATTTCATCCTCTTTTTGTCCCAAATATTTAAAAAATAGTTTCACTTTTCTTAATTTTTGTCCATATACTAGGTATCATTCTAACTAAGGGAGATTATTATGGATCGGGACACACACAACCTTGACTATATAAGAAAAGACCAAATTATAAGGAGTAATTCGGAAAAATTAAACGGTGAAATCAAAGAAAATAACATAGAAGAATTAACAAAAGAAGATCAGAATGACATCCCCTTTAATAATCAAAATTATTCTGATTTATTAAAAGGCATTACCGAAAAATTAAAAAGTACTTTTGAACAAGGTGACCAAATTCGGATTGCAATCAATAGTCCCATTAGCCAAAAAGAACCCTCTGAAATAATTAATTTAACTAAAGATNNAAAGATATTGAAAACATTTCTAAAGAGTTAAATGAGTTGAAGACTACTATAAAAGAAATCAGATCTTCTCTAAGTAAGGTTTTAAAAAATCAGGAGGAGGAAAAAGCAGAACGAAAGTGGGTTATTAAAATGGTAAATCAAATCAGAAGTTGGTTTAAAGAATTACCAAGACATAAAAAAAGCAAAAAAAATAAATCAAATTTTATCATAAAAATAAAGTTATAACAAAAAAATTAACATAAAAGGAGTTTATAAATTTTTAATAAAAAAGCTTTCCTTTAACACAAAAAATGGTTGTTTTTTTTGGCAGCCAAATTTTTAAGAAAAGAACCTAGTTAGGAAATCCCTAACTGGGTTCAGTACTTTGAGCAATTTCCATGTTTATTTTGGATGTATTGAACGAGTGTGGAATGGAGTTTAAGGTGAGACTTCCTATATAAGAATAATTCACAAATAACCAAAATGTTCTGAAAGAGTGCGAAAATCCGTGAAATGAAATTCTTATTTGTTATCCCAAATATCTATATAAATAACTAATTAGAATAAGTACGAAAAACCGCATAACGTACAAAAAAGATGAGTATTATTTTAGAAAGAAAGGGAGGGGATATGGTGAAACCGATTGGAATCCTAGGAGTCGGTCAAGCAGGCGGGAATATTGCGGAAATTGCATCATCCATGGGCTTTCAAACCGCGCTTATCAACACGAACCAGCGCGATGGCTTAGTGAACACGAGAGTTGAGAAGAAGTATTTTGTTCCAGGGTATAATGGAGCCGGGCAAGATCGGTCCATCGGATTAAGAGCTGTTAATGAAAACTATCGAGAAATGATTGACTTTGTACAGAAGTCTTTTAAGAACATCAGGCTTTTATTAGTGGCCTTCTCTACTGACGGGGGTACTGGCTCTGGGATGAGTCCGCTATTAATTGACCTGTTATTGGATCAGCTGCCTGGAGTCAACATTGGTGCGATTGCAGTTGTCCCTGATCGAAACGTGTTAGCAGGTAACCGAATCAATGCAGCAGAGTGCATCGAGGAGATTTCCAAGATAGACTCGCTTTCATCGGTGTTCCTTGTTGACAATGATCAAATGCGGAAGTTAAACCCACAATCCAGTAAACATCAAATCTATCTTTCTTCTAATCATCAGGTCATGGAAGCAATTAATCATTTGCTGCAAGTTACGAAAAAGAGTTCTTTTTACGGAAACTTTGATGAAACCGATCTGATGAATATACTGGGAACAAGAGGGGTAACGATTATATCCTCAGCTGCGATAACGGACGCAAAGACAACCTCAGACGTAGCAAGTAAAATACAGCAATCCTGGGCAAACTCGATATTTTGTCCTGTTGAAGCAGCAGGAGTCATTCGTGCAGGTTTAATCTATGAAGGACCAGAAAAAATGGCTAAACTAATTAATGTCCCAGCAGTTTTTGAAAAGGTGGGGGAACCGCTGGAATTGTTTGAAGGAACCTATATTTCCGAATCCGACCCGACTATAACGACAATTCTAGCAGGACTGCCATTTCCTGCACGGCGCATGCAGACTCTTGAAGAAACGCTTGAGAAAAATAAGGATCGGTTACAGAACCTAGTGAAAAAGGAATATTCCCAGAAGTATGAGTCCCGAATAACATGGGCTTCCAATCTAAAAGCTAGACCGCAGGAGAGAAAGTCAGGAAACATTTCATCGAAGTTATCGAAATACCAAAAATAAATGGTAGTATACCAAGGTCTAAAGGACAAAACTACATGAG
>NZ_JBALPG010000038.1:0-20035 GCF_036965245.1 Neobacillus drentensis | reverse complement strand
ATATTATTAATATGTTAGAAAATGGCCAACATAAAGAGGCCTTGAATGAATATAATATTGTATTAAAAAACGGCAGCCACGATGAAAAATTTCTTCTTGGAGAAGAATTGTACCAATATGGATTTTTAGAGGAAGCAAAGGCTCTAGTCGAAAAGCTTTTAGAAATATATCCCGAAGAGGGAGAACTTCTTGTTCTGCTTGGTGAAATTTTAGTGGAAGCAGGAGAAGAAGAGGAAGCTATCCTTGTCTTAGAAAAGATTTCGGAACAGGATGTTCATTTTGGTCAGTCATTACTGTTGTTAGCAGACCTTTATCAAGTTCAAGGTCTTTATGAAGTATGTGAAAGAAAACTTTTGAAAGCAAAAGAATTATTGCCGGATGAGGTCATTATTGATTTTGCTTTGGGCGAACTTTACAGTGATCAAGGCGAAATAATTAAGGCAATGAATGCTTATAAAATGGTTTTAAAAGAAGAAAACGAAATTGCCGGTGTCAATATACATGGCAGGATCGCAGATCTTTTAAGTGCCTCCGGAGCTTTTGAAGAGGCTCTTACCTATTATGATCAGGCACTTGATGAAAAATTAGAGATTAACACTCTATTCGGTCATGCTTTTACAGCACTTCAGGCAGGATATAATCGGACTGCAATTGAAAAGTTCAATGAATTAAAAGGGCTTGACCCGGAGTATCATTCACTTTATTTACATCTTGCAAAAGCATATGAACGGGAAGAAGAGCTTGATAATAGTTTACACTCTATTAAAGAGGGCATAAAACAGGATGAATTTAATAAAGAATTATTTTTCTATGGAGGGAAAATCGCTTTAAAGCTCGGTAAAGTGGACGAAGCAGAACAGTTTTTCCGTGAGGCACTTGCCTTAGATCCGGGTTTTATTGATGCTGCTCTTACGTTAAATAAGCTCTTTTTTCAGCAGGAACGATATGAGGATGTTATTGAATTAATTTCCCAGCTTGATATTACAGAAGATGAAGAACCGCAGATTCTATGGGATTCAGCCATAGCGTACGATAAACTTGAAGAATTTTCTTACGCATTAGACAAATATGAAAGTGCATATACTTTTTTTAAGAATAACGAATCCTTTTTGCAGGATTACGGATATTTTCTAATTGAGGAAGGAAAAAACGACCGAGCCGCCGAAGTTTTTAAACAGCTGTTAATTAAAGATCCAACAAATGTCGAGTATTTAGATTTACTTGAACGTATAACTGATTAACAATTATAAAAAAAGCTGATTATGCAGAGGAGGGAAATTATCATGGCAACCCCTGTTTCTGTCAACGAGAAGAAGGACTTTATTCGCTGGTTTTTAAATCATTATCAATTAAAAAGAAGAGAATGTGTTTGGATTCTCAACTATTTAATGAGCCACGATCAACTGATGGAAAAAGTTCATTTTGTTGAGCAAGCGCAGTATTGTCCGCGTGGTTTGATTATGTCAACACATTGTGTGGATAAAGTACCATTTCGTTTTTATAAAGAAAATGTTATGACAACTGATGCCGAAAAATCCTTTCATGATATTCGGCTAAATCGAGACGAGGAAATTTTTATTCAATTAAATTTTCATGCCTCCAATCAGGCACATCAGTATGCGGCAGTTCTCGAAGAAAATCCATTCGTTCCGAAACATTTACAGGTCAATGAAAAGGATGGAATCATTGCAGAGCAATTGTTACAAAATAGTATTGAACGTTTTCAACGTGAAAAATTACTGCAATTAATCGATGAAGCTCTTGATCAACAAAATCGAGAGGCTTTTCAGATGTTAACTGAACAATTAAATAAACTAACAGTGACTGAACAAAAGGGAAGTTTGCGATAAGCAGGCTTCCTTTTGCTTTATTCAGCAGGTATTAAAAATCCACTGGAAATTTTTCTAAATATTCGACTTTATCTTTTATTATTTTAGGAGATAATGATATTATTGAAATAGTGAAATTAAAAGGATTGGTGTATAAAATGAAGTGGATTCCTCAAGATATAGAGACATACTTGAATGCAAAGGAGTATGTGGATACAGCTGTTTTACCTTTATATTCCGTTTCATTCGGGGGTGAGATGAAACACTCCGCTGCAACGGCTGAATTTATCACACTCTTAACAGGCCATTTAGAAAGGCAGTTTACAGGAAGAATAATATTATTTCCTCCATTTACATATCTAAAAAATGAAATAGCATTAAGCGATTTGTTGAAATGGGAGGAAAATATTGCGAAGAGTGAATTAAAGCACATATTTTACATCACTTCTGAGCTTGATTGGCGTATACATGAAGACAAGCTTAGTGGGTCGTTAATATGGCTTCCATCCCTTCCACTTGAGAATATGAATGATTCTCAAAAAATAGAAATTATTGATAATCAAGTAAAACAGCTGTTAACACTCTTTACGCAAAAATGGCATGAAAAATAAGTAAAAATCTCCAGATTATATGTTTTTAAAATAGTATGATATTGACCTTACTTGCAGATTGATATATCATTGTTATGTCCTAGTTTTATATGTGTTTAATAATTGTCCGCTGGACTTAACTTCATGAAAAGAGGGGGGGATAAACATGAGTAAAGAACGCGTTTCAAGACGTCAATTTTTAAGCTACACATTAACTGGCGTAGGCGGCTTTATGGCTGCAGGTATGTTAATGCCAATGGTACGTTTCGCTGTGGATCCTGTATTAAAGGCAGAAGCTGGTGGGGATTTTATTGCTACAAAGCAAAAGGTTTCTAAATTAACAGCGGAACCGGTACGTGTTGACTTTACCTATAAGCAAAAAGATGCGTGGTATGAGTCGGATGTAACAGAATCTGCCTGGGTTTATCGGGAAAAGGGGTCAGATAAAATTGTAGCTTTATCGCCTGTATGTAAACATTTAGGATGTACAGTTAACTGGAATTCTGACAAAGAACACCCGGAACAATTCTTCTGTCCATGCCATTATGGCCGTTATACGAAAGATGGAACAAATGTAAAGGGTACACCACCACTGGCACCACTTGATGTATATCCATACAAGGAAAAAGACGGTTATCTTTATTTAGGAAAAGCGAAACCACGGAAGGAGGCGTAATCATTGTTAAACAAAATTTACGATTGGGTAGATGAACGTTTAGATATTACGCCTTTGTGGCGCGATATCGCAGACCATGAAGTACCAGAGCATGTAAACCCAGCGCATCATTTTTCAGCGTTTGTATACTGCTTTGGCGGTCTAACATTCTTCGTAACAGTCATTCAAATTCTTTCCGGTATGTTTTTAACGATGTACTATGTACCGGATATTAAAAACGCATGGGAATCTGTTTATTATCTTCAAAATGAAGTTGCATTTGGACAAATCGTACGTGGTATGCATCACTGGGGTGCAAGTTTAGTACTTGTAATGATGTTCTTACATACATTACGCGTCTTTTTCCAAGGTGCTTATAAAAAGCCTCGTGAATTGAACTGGATTGTCGGAGTACTTATTTTCTTCGTCATGTTGGGATTAGGTTTTACAGGTTATTTATTACCTTGGGATATGAAAGCGCTGTTTGCAACAAAAGTTGGTCTGCAAATCGCTGAGGCCACACCATTAATAGGCAGCTACGTTAAGGTACTGCTTGCAGGTCATGAACATATTGTTGGTGCTCAAACATTAACCCGTTTCTTTGCCATTCACGTATTCTTCTTACCTGCAGTATTATTTGGGTTAATGGCTGCGCATTTCATGATGATTCGTAAACAAGGTATTTCCGGACCGCTTTAAAAATCGGAATTGAAAGTTTTTTCAAATCTCTACGGAAAAAGGAGGGGGATTGCTCAATGCATCGCGGTAAAGGTATGAAGTTCGTTGGTGACTCACGTGTTCCAGCACTTGAATCACGCACACCGAAGCTTCCAAAGGATTACTCAGAATATCCTGGTAAGACAGAGGCATTCTGGCCTAACTTCCTTTTGAAAGAATGGATGATAGGTGCCGTATTTCTTGTCGGCTTTTTATGTTTAACTGTAGCACATCCGGCTCCGCTAGAAAGGATAGCGGATCCGACTGATACTGGCTATATTCCATTGCCAGACTGGTATTTCTTGTTCTTGTATCAATTGCTGAAATACACATATGCATCTGGTCCATATACAGTAATTGGAGCAATGATTATGCCAGGTTTAGCGTTTGGAGGCTTATTATTAGCACCGTTCCTCGATCGTGGACCGGAACGTCGTCCTAGGAAGCGTCCACTTGCTACTGCATTCATGCTTTTAGCATTGGCTTCTATCGTATTTTTAACTTGGCAATCAGTTGCAACACATGACTGGGCAGCTGCGGAGCGCCAAGGTAAAATTGTTGCAAAGGTCGATATTGATAAGACTAGTGATGGATATAAAATTGCTAGTGATAATACATGTCTAACCTGCCATGGTGATAATCTTTCAGGTGGTGCTGGTGCTCCAACATTGATTGGAACTGGTTTATCGCCTGAAGAAGTAGCTAAGATTGCTAAAGAAGGTAAGGGCGGCAAGATGCCACCAGGAATCTTTAAAGGTGATGACGAACAGCTTAAGAAGCTGTCTGATTTTATCTCAGGCCTTGGTAAATAATAAAATGGCAAAAAGCTGACGAAAGAATCGTCAGCTTTTTTATTCATACTAATTTCCTTATAAAGGATGAAATGAGGTGTGTTTGTGGGTTGGATTTATCCTCTACTAGCAAATCGATCGGTTCTTAAACTTTTACTTCTTGTTAATATTGCAGGAACTATTTATGGGTATTATTGGTATGGGTGGCAGCTTAAGGAGACACCGGCTATTTTTCTTCCATTTGTTCCGGACAGCCCGACAGCCAGTTTGTTTTTTGTTTTTGTCCTCATTGCATTTTTATTACGGAAAAACTGGCCATTAATGGAAGCTCTAGCGATTGTAACCCTTTTTAAATATGGGATATGGGCCGTTGTTATGAACATTCTGGTTTATTTTGTCTCGGGAGAACTTGACTGGATAGGATATATGTTAATTTTTTCTCATTTTGCAATGGCCGTCCAAGGGATCTTGTATGCACCATTTTACCGCATTAAATGGTGGCATTTAATAATTACAGCCATATGGACACTCCATAATGATGTCATTGATTACGTCTTTTTTATGCTGCCTAGCTATCATATGCTTGATCGTTATATACCACAAATTGGCTATTTTACGTTCTGGCTTTCTATTCTTTCATTAGGTATTGCATATTATTTTACTATTCGCCCTGGAAGGTTTAAACTAGACTTATAGGAAATAATAACTTTCCTAAAAGGCATAAGTGCACGAAGGAATGCTTCGGAGTTTATGAATCGCAGTCGAAAAGCTTTGCTTTGCTACGAAGTTCGTCGCTTTCTTCTGTCCTAGGGGCTCGCCAATAGGCGAGTTTTATTTAAAATAAAATAGTCTTAAAATGGTCTAACCTTGTCCAACCCTACATACATTTTATTAGTAATGAAAGGGGGGACAAGGATTGAAAATCAGATGGTTATTTTATTTAGCAATTATCATTATGCTAACTCCCATAACTGTTTATGCTGAACAGCAATCGCCAATGGAGAAGCTGGATGATATCTCCGATGAAGCTCTCCAAATGGTGAAGTTTCAAAGATATGAAGATGCAAAAAAATTGCTGGATTATTTTTCTGACCAATTTACTAGCATAACTGGGACAACGAAGCCCTTATCAATGGATGAGGTTAGAATTGTTCATACCTCTCATGATGAAGCGATGGAAGCTGCCGTAAGTGCCAACATGAAATATGAGGAAAGAATTAATAAACTAACAAAGTTTCGTCTTGTTATTGATGCATTAGCAACGAGCCATCAACCTTTATGGACAGAAATGGAAGAACAAATAATGACCGCCTTTCACCAAGCAAAAGAAGCAGCCCTTAATGGTGATACGGCTCATTTTCATACAAACTTTAACACCTTTTTATCATTATATAATGTCATTTATCCTAGTATGAAAATAGATGTACCTGTAGAAAATATTCAAAGATTAGATGCACGGATTGATTTTATTAATGAATTTCGTTCTCAAATTGTCAATAATTCAAAAAGTCAGCAGGAACTTGATGCACTCGACACAGATTTAAAAAACCTGTTTGCTAATATGGAAGAGGATGAAGCAGACCCTTCACTATGGTGGGTCATCATTTCTACAGGAAGTATTATTATCATGACATTATCTTATGTAGGCTGGAGAAAGTACCAGGGTGATAAAGCTCTGAAAAAAAATCGGTCAAGAGACTTAAAGGATTGATGCGTCTAATCGGCGTACTTTATACCAATAACATCACGAGCTGATTTGGAGGTCAATATGTATTACCTTATTTATTTTGCAATTATCGTAATTATTCCTATATGGGCACAAATGAAAGTAAAAAATACTTTCGCTAGATATTCTCGGGTTCCCACATCAAGTTATCGTAGTGGGGCGGAGGTTGCTAGGGAAATCTTAAATGCGAATGGCTTATTTAATGTAGGAATTGAAGAAGGACGCGGTTTCTTAAGCGATCATTATGATCCAAGAACCAAAACAGTCCGCTTGTCACCGGGAAATTATCATGGACACTCAATCGCATCTGCTGCTGTTGCTGCCCATGAATGTGGACATGCCATCCAGGATGGAGAAGGATATGCTTTCCTAAGGTTCCGTCATATGTTAGTTCCTGTTGCCAATTTCGGATCAAATGCTTCATGGATTCTGATTATGATTGGTATTCTTGCTCATATGAGTGGAATGCTATTAATTGGAATAATTTTTATGGCAGCAGCCGTCCTCTTCCAAATCATCACATTACCTGTTGAATTTAATGCTTCAAACCGTGCAATGAATCAAGTTGTATCGCTAGGACTAATAGGTAATCGCGAAGAAAGAGAAGCGAGGAAGGTATTAAACGCCGCTGCGCTTACGTATGTAGCTGCAGCAGCAGTAGCCGTTCTTGAATTATTAAGACTTGTACTAATATTTACAGGTATGAATAGAAATGATGACTAAAAAAAGCAATGTCCTCACCTAAGTGGGAAGGACATTGCTTTTTTAATCTGTAATCGGCATTTTATTTTCATCTAGCGTAAACCCTTCCCCGTGTACATCATGGACAACAGTAATGGAAATAAATGCATGCGGGTCAACAGAAGTGATTAAGTTTTTTAGGCGGATTAATTCGTTTTTAGCAACTACACAATATAAAACATCACGTTCATTTTTTGTATAGGAACCAAATCCCCGAAGGGCGGTGACACCACGTTCCATTTCCATCATAATTTTTTCTGCAATTTGTTCATTATTTTCAGAAATAATCATCGCACCCCGTGCAGTGTATGCACCTTCTTGCATGAAATCAATCACTCTTGCGCCAACAAAAACAGCTACTAGGGTATACATAGCTTGTTTATAAGATATGTATGTGAGTGAGAGTATAATAACACAGGCATCAAATAAGAACATTGTTTTCCCGATGTTCCAACCTGCATATTTTTGAACAAGTCTTGCAATAATGTCGACTCCCCCTGTTGTACCCCCAAAACGGAAAATAATACCTAACCCGATCCCGGTGAAAATACCAGCAAACAAGGCAGCTAAAGTTAAATCATGCTCAAGTGGCATATTTATAGAATATCGCTGAAAAATCCAAAGAAAGATGGAAACACCTACTGTACCGATAATGGTATATAAAAATGTATTTCTTCCCAACAACTTCCAGCCGATAAAAAATACCGGAATATTTAAGACTAAGTTTGTATAGGATGGATCCCAGTTGAACAATCCATAGAAAAGCAGTGTAATTCCAGTAAATCCACCTTCAGCGAGTTTATTTTGCATATTAAAATTAACAAGACCGAATGAAAAAATTGCTGTGCCTAAAAGGATAAATAAGATATTTTTAAATTTAAGTCCAAAAATCATAATCATTCCTCCTCCGCCATATTTTTCACCATATAGCGGTTTTTATTATAGCGAATTAATAGTAATAGAGCAATGAGAAGTAGAAATGAGCCTGAATCAAACGAAAACATTTGTAAATAGGCCATTATTTAGCTAACATAAAAAAGGAATAGAGATAACAAATTTGGCCGATATAGAAAATGAGGTGGAAATTAAATTGAATAATAGGAAATCGATGAAGGATCTTCAGAATGAAGTTGATACATACATAAGTCAGTTTAAGGAAGGATATTTTAGTCCCCTTGCCATGCTTGCAAGACTAACAGAGGAGCTTGGAGAGTTAGCAAGAGAGGTAAACCATTATTATGGTGAAAAACCAAAAAAATCTAGTGAAACGGAAAAGGCAATTGAAGAAGAACTAGGTGATGTTCTTTTTGTGCTTATTTGTTTTGCCAATGCCTTAAACATAGATTTAGAAGAAGCACATGATTATGTCATGGCAAAATTTAATACAAGGGATAAAAATCGTTGGACAAGAATTGAAACTGATAAAATGGAGTGAGGAGTATGGAAACCATTAATATTATTATTGCCGGCCCCCGCGGCCGTATGGGCAGTGAAGCGGTGAAATTAGTAACAAACACAGAACACTTTAATCTAGTTGCTGCCATTGATCATAAATATGATGGAATGATGCTAAGTGATGTAGATGGCTTTCATTCCATTTCTAATGTGCCAATTTATACAGACATAGAAAAGTGTTTGCAAAATGTTGAAGCAGATGTATTAATTGACCTTACAACACCGGAAGTGGGTATGTATCATGCCAAAACAGCACTCGCATATAATGTTCGTCCGGTTGTAGGAACCACCGGTTTTTCGCAAGAAGATTTAGAAGAGTTACAACAAATTTGTAATGAAAAAGAATTAGGATGTATAATTGCACCAAATTTTGCTATTGGTGCAGTATTGATGATGAAATTTTCGCAAATGGCTGCTAAATATTTTCATGATGTCGAAATTATTGAAATGCATCATGATCAAAAGCTTGATGCTCCCTCTGGGACAGCGGTAAAAACAGCAGAAATGATATCAGCAGTTAGAGAAGCTAAAAAGCAGGGGCACCCAAATGAAAAGGAAACAATAAAAGGGGCTAGGGGAGCAGACTACGATGGAATGCATATTCATTCTGTACGCTTGCCTGGACTTGTTGCCCATCAACAGGTTTTATTTGGTGCTGATGGTCAGTCATTAACGATTCGGCATGATTCCTATCATCGCGGCTCCTTTATGTCAGGTGTAAAAGTTGCTGTCGAAACAGTCATGAAGCAATCTATTTTTGTTTACGGACTTGAAAATATTTTAAGTTAGGGGCAAGTTTTTATGAATATTGCATTAATCGCACATGATCAAAAGAAAAACGACTTAGTCCAATTTGTAACAGCCTACCAAGCCATTTTCGCAAAACATATATTATACGCAACGGGGACAACTGGTTTAAGGATTAATGAAGCAACTGGTTTAAATTTGACGCGTTTTAAATCCGGTCCGCTTGGCGGGGATCAGGAAATTGGTGCAATGATCGCCAAAAATCAGATGGATGCGATATTCTTTTTTCGCGACCCATTAACGGCGCAGCCACATGAACCAGATGTTACGGCTCTAGTAAGACTTTGTGATGTCTATTCAATTCCGTTAGCTACAAATATGGGTACAGCTGAATTACTAATTAGAGGTCTTGAGATGGGATTATTGGAATGGAGAAATATCGTCCATGAGAATGGTGAAGTAAATGGAAAATAAGCAATTACATATTCTTGCATTTGGTGCGCATGCCGATGACGTGGAAATCGGGATGGCCGGAACCATTGCGAAATTGGTTTCAGAGGGAAAGAGAACTGGCATATGTGATTTAACGGATGCTGATCTTTCCTCAAATGGAAATGTCATATTAAGAAAAGAAGAAGCAGCTCGTGCCGCTGAAATTTTAGAAGTATCAGTACGGACCACAATGGGTTTTCCGGATAGAGGGTTATTACTAAACCAAGAGTACATAAGAAAAATTGCTGACGTCATTAGAACGTACAAGCCTCAAGTTGTGTTTGCTCCTTATTTCGAAGATCGTCACCCCGATCACGGTAATTGTGCGCGTCTTGTAGAGGAAGCGGTTTTTTCTGCGGGAATAAAAAAGTATAAAACAGACAAATGTAACGATCCACATCGAGTTGAAAAAATGTATTATTATATGATTAATGGATTTCATAATCCTGATTTTACAATTGATATTTCAACATTTATCGATAAAAAGCTTGCTGCCTTACGTGCTTACAAAAGCCAATTTGAATATTCAGAGCAAAGCTATAATACACCGCTTGTGAATGGGTATATTGAAACAGTGGAGGCAAGGGAAAGAATGTTTGGGAAAATGGTCGGAGTAACCTATGCTGAGGGCTTCAAAACGAAGGTTCCACTTCTTTTAAAGCATGATTTGATAGGAGAATGAAGATGAAGAAACTGAAAATTGGGATTACGTGCTATCCAACTGTGGGCGGCTCTGGTGTAGTAGCTACGGAATTGGGAAAAATGCTCGCTGAAAAGGGGCATGAAATTCACTTCATCTCATCGAGCCTCCCCTTTCGGTTAAATAAAATGTATCATAATATTTATTACCATCAGGTCGAAGTCAATCAATATTCCGTTTTTCAATACCCTCCTTACGACATTGCCTTAGCAAGTAAAATAGCAGAGGTAGCGAATCGGGAAAAATTAGATATACTTCATGTTCATTATGCTATTCCTCATGCCGTTTGTGCCATTTTAGCAAAGCAAATGGCAAGCCGTGATTTTAAAATAGTCACGACCTTACATGGTACAGATATAACGGTATTAGGCTATGACCCATCGTTAACAGATGCGATTAAATTTGGGATTGAAAAGTCAGATGCCGTTACAGCTGTTTCAAATGCACTGGTTAATCAAACAATTGAGCTTATTAATCCAGATCAACATATTGAAACAGTTTATAATTTTATTGATGAACGGATATATCATAAAAGCGATGCAGTTTCTTTGAAGATACAACTTCAAATAAAGGAAGAAGAAAAAGTTATTATCCACGTCTCTAATTTTCGTGCCGTAAAGCGGGTACAGGATGTCGTGAAAACCTTTGCGAAAATTTCCACCATCATGCCTGCAAAATTACTGTTGGTTGGTGATGGGCCTGAAATGACCACAGTTTGTAAACTGGTTAGAAAGCTATCAATCGAAGATCAGGTAATATTCCTTGGAAAACAAGAAAATCTTGAAGAATTGTATTCCATTAGTGATCTAATGTTGTTATTGTCGGAAAAAGAAAGTTTTGGCCTCGTAGTGTTAGAGGCAATGGCATGTGGCGTACCTTGTATCGGGACGAATGTTGGCGGCATCCCAGAAGTAATTCTACACGGTGAAACTGGATATATATGTGAAGTAGCTGATATTGAGGATATTGCGAGAAAAGCCATTTCTCTTTTAACGGATAGCAAGCTTCATCAACAATTTTCTTGTCAATCTGTAAATACTGTTCGAACAAAATTTAAGGATAAAGAAATAGTTGAACAATATGAGCAGCTTTATTTTAGCCTGCTGAATTAAGGTGAAATAGATGATAGAACCATTTTTATCAGCGATTCCAGTATTAAAAAGATTAGAGGATGCAGAATTTGAGGCTTATTTTGTAGGCGGCTCTGTTAGAGATTACCTTCTGAATAGGCAGATTAGTGATGTTGATATTGCCACGTCAGCAACACCAAAAGAAGTGAAGGGTATTTTTTCCAAAACTGTTGATATCGGTATTGAACATGGAACTGTTCTCGTCTTATTCGATCATAAATCCTATGAAATTACTACCTTTAGGACTGAAGGGGATTATCAGGATTATCGAAGACCAAAAGAGGTTTCATTTATTCGTAATCTCAACGAAGACCTACAGCGAAGAGATTTTACCATGAATGCGATGGCAATGGATCGAACTGGAACGCTTATAGACCCTTTCAATGGGCAATCAGCTATTAGGAAAAAGGAGATTCAGACTGTTGGTTCAGCAACTGACCGTTTTCAGGAAGATGCACTTAGGATGATGAGAGCGGTTCGATTTGTCAGCCAACTCTCCTTTTCTATTGAAGACGCAACGCTTCAGGCTTTAACAACTCTTGTTCCCTTGCTTAAAAATATTGCAATAGAACGAAAAAGAGCAGAGTTTGAAAAGATACTTGTTGGAAATAATCGTAATAATGCGATAAAGATATTACTGGAAACCAATTTATTTTCTTATTTACCAGGATTAGCTAATCAAGAAAAACAGATTGAAAAATTGTTAGATTTTAACTGTGAAGATCTTAATAAAAATGAAATGTGGGCATTACTTCTTTTTTGTTTAAATGTAGTGGAAAAATCGATTGAGGATTTTTTACGAAATTGGCGGCTTCCTGTTAAAGAAATAAAAGATATTCAGCATATTTTGTTTTTTGTCGAAAAAAGGCTTGAACAAGAATGGGCCGTTCATGATTTATATATTGCTGGCAGTAACCTCATTACCTCAACAGAAAAGTTGTACAACGTAATAATCGGGTTAAAAGGGACAGAATCCATCCAAAACCTGCTTAATCAATATCAAAAGCTTCCGATTAAGCAGCGCTCTGATTTGGCTGTAACAGGCGGTGATTTAATGGAATGGTTTAATCAAAAGGGAGGCCCATGGTTAAAGAAGACGATATTGAAAATTGAACAGGCGGTTGTTGACGCAAAAGTAGAAAATGATAAGCAAAAGATTAAGGAGTGGCTATTGACGTGCAGTCAGAAATAAGAAAAAAATTGCTCGATGCCTTTACAAAAACTGCCGATACTTTTTTATCGGGGCAGCATCTAGCTGAACTAATTGGCTGTTCAAGGACAGCAGTTTGGAAGCATATAGAAGAATTAAGAAAAGAAGGCTTTGAATTAGAGGCAGTTAGAAATAAAGGATATCGGATTGTAAAAACCCCTGAAAGAATAACAGCGGATGAAATCAGGTTAGGATTAACAACCAACTTTATTGGCAAGAACATCCATTATGAAGAAAGCGTAGAATCTACACAAAAAATTGCTCATCGGCTGTCCAATGAGGAAGAACCAGAAGGAACTATCATTATTGCTGAAGAACAACGGTCAGGGAAAGGAAGAATGGATCGACCATGGCATTCTCCAAAATATACTGGGATATGGATGAGTCTCATTCTTAGACCAAACATTCCACTGACAAAAGCCCCCCAGCTGACACTATTAACTGCGGTCGCAATTGTTCAAGCAATGGAAGAGGAAACGGGGTTGCAGCCAGAAATAAAATGGCCTAACGATATTTTATTGAATGGCAAAAAAGTTACCGGGATCTTAACTGAATTACAAGCAGAAGCAGATCGCATTCATTCGATTATTATTGGGATCGGCATCAATGTGAATCAAAAGAAAGAGGATTTCCCAAGCGAGCTTCAGGAAAAGGCTAGTTCTCTATTTATTGAAAAAGGAGAGGTAATCTCCAGAGCCGGATTAATCAAAAGTTTTTTCAAGCACTTTGAAAAATTATATTTACTTTATTTAGAACAAGGCTTTGTCCCAATAAAGCTATTATGGGAAGGATATGCTGTCAGTATCGGTAAGTTCCTAAAAGCAAGAACGTTAACAAATGTCATTGAAGGAAAAGCACTTGGAATTACCGATGAAGGAGTATTAAAATTGGAGGATGAGACCGGTTTCGTTCACCATATTTATTCTGCTGACATCGAGGTTTAATAAGGGCGCTTGCGCTTTTCTTAAGAGATAAAAAAGTATAAATTTCGACTTTGAGAATTGTCCAGCTCCAGTGCCCAGCGGCTAGTAGACTTCGCTCTTCTCCCTATGATAAGTCAACATCGGATCGCTATCGCTCTCCGTGTTTCCTTTATCTCAGTCGAAGCGCTCCAGTCTATACGCCGCTAAACGGGCGCTTGCGCTTTTCTTGTAACTTTTGTTATAATTTCCTTGGGCAGTATCTTTTTAGAACTGCACCTTTTTGTGAATCATAATCATAATTAAACAGGTTTCTGCCTAGATCCGTATTTCGGACCGGGACAGAGGGATGGAACATGCTAAAGAGTAACTGGGATCCTCTGCCTTCAGAAGGATCTTTTTTATTTGCTCTGCAAATTCGTTTTATCACCTCTCCCATATTTTAAGGAGGGAAAAATGATGAAGCAAACAACGGATTTCTTGAAAATGAAAGAAAACAATGAAAAAATTGTCATGTTGACTGCCTACGATTACCCGTCTGCAAAGCAGGCTGAGCAAGGGGGAGTTGATGTCATTTTAGTCGGGGATTCCCTGGGAATGGTTGTTCTTGGATATGACTCGACTATTCCTGTGACGATGGAAGACATGATTCATCACACAAAAGCAGTTAAACGAGGTGCCAAGGATACATTTATCGTTGCTGATCTGCCATTTTTAACCTATCATTTATCCGTTAAGGATACACTAATCAATGCAGGAAGGCTTCTCCAAGAGGCAGGTGCACACGCCGTTAAACTGGAAGGGGCTGATGAAGTAGTCGAGAAAATCACTGCTCTCACAAAAGCTGGGATCCCAGTTTGTGGACATTTAGGGCTGACGCCGCAATCCGTTGGGGTTTTAGGCGGCTATAAAGTGCAAGCTAAGGATGCGTCCAAAGCGAGAAAATTGATCGAAGACGCGAAAAATATTGAGGAAGCTGGTGCATTTGCTATTGTCCTGGAATGTGTACCTAAGCAGCTGGCTGAAGAAGTTTCTAGGTCGATTTCCATTCCTGTGATCGGAATTGGAGCCGGAATGGATGTGGATGGGCAGGTTCTCGTCTACCATGATATCTTAGGGTATGGTGTAGATCGGGTACCAAAGTTTGTGAAACAGTATTATTCTGTCAATCCATTTATGATCGAATCGATACAAGCATATGCTTCTGATGTAAAAAATAAACAATTTCCTGAAGATAAACATTCTTTTACAATGAAGGAAGATGAACTGAAGGTTCTATATGGAGGAAGGAAATGAAAGTAATTACTGCCATTAAGGACATGCGGGCTGAAATATTGAAGCAAAAAGGTTTTGGGAAAACGATTGGCTTTGTCCCCACAATGGGATTTCTGCATGAAGGTCATTTAGCACTAATATCGCAAGCAAGGCAAGAAAATGATATTGTCGTCTTAAGCATTTTTGTTAATCCGCTGCAGTTTGGCCCAAACGAGGATTTTTCAACGTATCCCCGTGATTTTAATCGTGACCGCTCCTTGGCGGAAGCTGAAAAGGTAGACTACATTTTTTATCCGTCAGTAGAGGAAATGTATCCATACGTACCTTCTGTTAAGGTTGTTGTACAGGAACGAACAGACGTATTATGCGGCAAGTCTCGTCCTGGCCATTTTGACGGGGTCGCAACAGTACTTACAAAACTATTTACGATCATAATGCCAACGAGGGCTTATTTTGGGAAAAAGGATGCACAACAAGTGGCTGTGGTTGATGGATTAATCACTGATTTCAATTTTCCAATAGAGTTGATTTCAGTCGACATTATTCGGGAAGCGGACGGGCTTGCGAAAAGTTCACGCAATGTTAATCTATTACCAGAAGAAAGACAACAAGCAACTGTCCTTTATAGAAGCCTGCAGTCAGCAAAAGAAGCAATCGATCATGGTGAGCAGAATCCTGCTAATCTAATTTGCATGATCAACGAAATGATCAATCGTGAATCAAATCGACAAATTGATTATGTGGAAATTTTTTCTTATCCGCAATTAAAACCATTGGAAAAAATAAATGGTACTATTATTATTGCTATTGCAGTTAAATTTTCAAATGTTCGTTTAATAGACAATTTCATAATTCAAATAGATTAATCTAAAAATGCAATGACATCAGGGGAGGAATACTCTTTGTTTCGTACGATGATGAATGGCAAAATCCACCGGGCAACCGTTACAGAGGCTAATTTAAACTATGTTGGCAGTATTACCATAGATGAAGATATTTTAGATGCTGTAGGAATGGTGGCAAATGAGAAGGTGCAAATTGTAAACAACAATAATGGCGCTCGCATGGAAACGTATATTATTCCCGGAGAAAGGGGAAGCGGTGTTATTTGTTTAAATGGTGCAGCAGCTCGCCTTGTACAAGAAGGGGATATTGTCATAATAATATCTTATGCACTTGTCCCAGAAGAAAAGGTACAAACCCACACTCCAAAAGTAGCCATTATGGATGAAAATAATCGAATTAAAGAACTCATCTATCAAGAACCAGCACACACAATAATGTAGGAAGTCCCCAATCATTGGGGATTTTTTTTGTATTTTTATTTTTCTTTCGACAATGGTAGAATTTGAATCAATTAAAGTTTGTTTTCTTTTACTTTTTTAAGATTCATGTGATACCGTTTAAGGAGCGAAGGTTTGGGGTGTTATTGAAATGTTAAATAAATTCGTTGTCGTTGATTTAGAAACAACAGGCAATCTTTCTAAAAAGGGCGATAAAATTATTCAATTTGCTGCAGTGGTAATAGAAAACGGCCACATCACTGATAAATTCTCGTCACTCATCAATCCTCAAAAAATGATACCAGCATTTATTGAAGAATTGACTGGTATAAATGATGAAATGGTAAAGGATGCACCGTTATTTTCCGAAATAGCAGAGAAGGTTATTTCTTTGTTGGATGGTGCCTATTTTGTTGCCCATAATGTATTATTTGACTTATCATTTCTTCAGGAAGAATTAATCCAATCTGGATGTGAAGGATTTTTTGGTCCTGTTTTAGATACGGTAGAAATGGCAAGAATCCTTTACCCTACCGCTGATAGCTATAAGCTTTCCGATTTAGCAGAGAAAGAGAAACTAAATCATGACCGGCCACACCAGGCAGATAGTGATGCACAGGTTACTGCTGAATTATTTCTTATCTTGTTAAAAAAATTATCTTCATTACCGCAAATAACGATTGGGCAGCTTAGTCAGTTAGCAGGAGGGCTAAAAAGCGATCTACAACAGCTATTAGATGAAATAGTCGATACAATAGGAAAAAAGCGAGAGCAATTACCAGAGTCTATTGAAGTATATAATGATATTGCTTTAAAGAAGAATTTTGTAGAAAATGAAATAAAATCAGGGAATAATGATTCTCAGAAGTACCCTTCAAGTGAAGAAGACAAAATTGAGATCATCAAACACGGCTTTCAATTCTTTGAAAAGCGATCTGGACAATTTCTGATGATGGACACCGTCTACGAATCATTTCAAAATCAAAGGCATACTTTAATCGAAGCTGGAACAGGAGTAGGTAAATCACTTGGCTATCTCCTTCCAATTGCGTACTTTTCAAAACAACACAATCTTCCTATTATCGTTAGTACACATACGATACAACTGCAGGAACAAATTATGAAAAAAGAAATTCCGCTCTTGGATAAAATCATTCCTTTTAAACTCTGTTCTGTTCTTCTTAAAGGGAGGAGCCATTATTTAAGCCTAGAAAAGTTTCATCAGACGTTAATGGATGAAAACGATAATTATGATACGACCTTAACAAAAATGCAGATTCTTGTTTGGCTGACTGAAACAGAAATCGGTGATAAGGATGAATTGAATCTTTCAAGCGGCGGCCTCATTTATTGGAACAAAATCAAGGATGAACCAACTGTTTTTAAACCAAATCTAGGTTGGCAGGAGAGAGATTTTTATCTTAAAGCAAAAAGAAAAGCACAAGCTGCTGATATTATCATTACAAACCATTCATTGTTAATTAGTGATCTTATTGGTGAAGGATCTATTTTACCTAAAGCTGATTATGTAATTATTGATGAAGGTCATCACCTTCAAAAAGTGGCGAGCCAGTTTTTTGGCTTTTCTTTGGATTATCTATCCTCTCGGCTGCTTATAGGTCAATTTGGACTCTATGAACAAAAACAGCTCTTTTATGAGTTGGAGGAGATCCTATCTTCCATCCCTGAACAAGGGAGAAATCTCATGCATGCGTTTGAGTTGAATCAAATGGTAATGGACATTAACTATGAAATGGATGAATTCTTTAAGCTGATCGCCCTTTTTGCAAAGACAAAGGTAACTAACAAAAAGGGATTAAATCGTATTAAAGTTCGATTTTCTCATGCTGATAGCGGGAAAGAAAGAAATGCACTTGTTCATAGTGCAGAGAGGTTTAGCTTTTTACTTAAAGATTTATACTCAGCCATTAACGAGCGTCTCGAGTTGATAAAAAAAGAGAAATATTCGTTAACGAGTTTGGAAGAAAATAAAATCGAAGAAACCTATACATTCGTAAATGAACTTGGCGAGCTGCGAAATACAGTGATTAGCTGCTTTATTAAAGAATCGAAGGATGTAAAATGGATTGAAATGGACACCCGCTCACCGCAAAATGTAACAACTTTTATCGCACAGCCTGCTTTTGTAGCTGAACAGCTTAAGGAGAAATTTTTCAGTCCAAAAAAGGCAGTTGTGCTTACATCAGCCACTCTTTCAGTAAATAACTCTTTTAATTTTATCATGAAGGAACTTGGACTTGATGTTGTTTCATCTGTGCAAATGATGATTTCATCTCCATTTCAATATAAAGACCAGGTTCAGCTTTTCATTCCTGAAGACTTACCTGAAATAAATACAGTGACAATGGATGAGTATGTGATTGCAATAACCGAACATATCATTACCATAGCTGAGGCGACAAAAGGAAGAATGCTAATCCTTTTCACAGCATATGACATGCTAAAGAAAACGTATGAGTTGATTAAGGAAAGCGGCTTTCTTAATGAGTATGTCCTCATTGCTCAAGGAATTTCGAGCGGAAGCCGTACAAGGCTAACGAGGAATTTTCAGCGCTATCATAAGGCTATTTTACTAGGGACGAGCAGCTTCTGGGAAGGTGTAGATATTCCAGGTGAAGACCTATCCTGTCTTGTTATTGTAAGGCTTCCATTTAGCCCGCCTGACGAACCGCTGACAGAAGCAAAATGCCAGTTGATCGCGCAGCAAGGCGGCAATGCTTTTACCGAATACTCGCTGCCTGAAGCCATCCTTCGCTTTAAGCAAGGATTTGGCCGATTAATTCGGACGGAACAAGACCGGGGAATCATGTTTGTATTTGATAGAAGGATTGTTACAACCAAATACGGTAAATCCTTTTTAAAATCAATACCCGCTATCCCAATAAAAAAAGGGGAAATTTATGAATTAGTGGAATTTATTCATACTTGGTTATGATAAAAATATGGAAGATTACACATCCTATTAGATAATAGGAGGAGTGTGTATGAAAATATTGCTTATTATATTAGCCATATTTTTTCCAAGCACCTTAATTGCAAAGGGTGACACATCCATTACTGGTCAAGTTGAAAATGTCGAATTAAATATTAAGGAGCATGAAGCTGCGGTGACGTTTTTGGGTCTTTCTGCAGGGGAAGCGACACTTGTCCAAGGACCAAATAATGAAAATATATTGATAAATGCTGGTGGGAAAGGAACGAAAGCAGAATTAGAAAGCTGGCTTTCCCTTTATAATATTAAAGAGATTTCTACCTTAATCCTAACAAATAATGGACAGGAACTATCATACAATAAAATTAACCAAGTAATTACGAAATATAATATAAAAGAAATTATCACTACACCTGAACTTTCGAAGCTATTAGCAAAAAATTTAGACCAATCCATTCCAATTTCGTTCATATCCTGGGTAGAGGGTACAAAAAAAGAAATTTTCCCCGAGATGACAGCTGAAGTTCAGTTCGTTGGGAATGAACCAAATGAAGGAATGGATTTAATGCTAAATTTTTTCGAGCACAATATTTTTTTGATGACTTCTTTTAGCCATCGTGCAGAACAAACACTTCTTAAGAAGAATCTTAAGGATGTCAATGTTTTTAAAATCCCTAACAGCAATAAGGAAGACCCGTTATCGGATCAATTAATTCAATACCTGAATCCGCAAATATCGATTCTTTTTGCAGTTAAGGAACATCAACCAAATTTAAATATACTTCATGATTTACATGGTATATGGTAAGAGGTGTATATTA
>NZ_JBALPG010000037.1:1622-35594 GCF_036965245.1 Neobacillus drentensis | reverse complement strand
AGACTAAAGTTACCTTTAGCCCTCCAAGACTCGCTACGAGCGAATGGCTAGTTCTTACTCGACGGGAATCCCACCCGTTATATGATACGACCTAGGCACGGCCGCACACCTGCCCTTTAGTTTAAGTACATTTCTTCACAATCTCTTCTAAAATATCCATTTATTTTGAAAATGAGTTACTCAACAATCTGGCCCGATTATGGAAGATCATATTTTGTACAATTGATAACAGATGGATCAGACTTTTGCTATTTAACGTACCCAGTTAGTTTATTTGAAGAACGCCAAAATTATAATAAGATTGCTATAAATATTGAAACTCCTAAACTAAATAATTGAAAAATAATATCGCCGGCATTTACTCCTTTATTCATAGAAACCTGCCTTTTTTCACTAAAGTTAAAGAACAGCCCTAGTATAGAAATTGAAAGTTATATTATTTTATAAACCATCTGTGTAATCAAAAAGCACATAATTGTAATTAATAATGACTTCGCTATTTTCAGCGGAACTTTAGGTAAAACAAGTAGGCCTATTTGAGCGCCAATAATAGAACCGAAAGCCATTGCGATGGCGTATGGCCATTGAATGAATCCAGTTTGATAAAAAATGATAAATGCTCCCGCACAACTTCCAAAAATCAAAACCCTTGTTAGTTGAACAGCTTTTAAATAAGTTTGTTGTTTTTTCATGTAATACAAAATACCAAATGTGGACGAGCCGGGACCGAATCCTCCATCATAAGCTGCTATAAAAAAGAGGAAGAAAGGTGTCCATCTTTTTTTAGTAGATTCATGATGACCACCTTGAGCCGTCTCAATCCATCCCTTATTTTTAATGGTAACAACTAAGGCAAAAAAAAGGAGAATAAATGCAGTCATATTCATTGTTTTTTCAGAGAGATGAGTCGTAACTAAAGCCCCTCCAACCCCTCCTAAAAATGCTACAAATAAGTTTTGTATGATTGTTTTAATACTTAGCTGCTTCAGGTGGATAAGATAGAATACACTTGAAAAAGCAGCAATACCCGAGGAAAATTTATTTGTCGCAATACTTGTTTGAATAGGAATACCAGTTAAAATCAACGCCGGAAGTGTAATCAGCCCACCGCCACCAGCTAAAGTCCCAACAAAAGAAGAAACGATTCCGATAAAAAATAGGATAATTAGGTGATGGTTTAAGGATGAAACACTCATTAAAAGTAGTGCTATGCTCAGTAAAAGAAATATAATCATTTGTTTTTTCATCATGTTCTCCTTTTTTATCGTTATTGATAATAAAAGGATATATAATAATAATTAATAAAACTAATATATGTTTTTAGCGAATTCATAAATTAATTTTATGAAAGGATTTCGATTATGAATCTTCATGCGTTGCGTATCTTTATTAAAGTAGCTGAATTAAAAAGTGTCACAAAAGCAGCCGATGCCCTTTCGATCAGCCAGCCCGCAGTAACCGTTCAAATCAGAAATTTGGAGAAGGAATCAGGACTAAAACTTTTAGAAACAGAAGGAAGAGGAATCAAGCTTACAAAGGAAGGAGAGTTTCTGGTTGGACGTGCTGAAAGCTTATTTGATATGGAAAAGGATATTGAAAATAAGCTTCTGCAGCTAAAGAATGGTGAAATACAAGAACTGCGTATAGCCTCCACATATTTGCCAGCCAATTTTTTATTACCTGTCTGGTTAGCAAAATTCAAAATGGATTTCCCCTCAGTTAAAGTGAACCTTTATAGCGGCAATTCCAATCAAGTATTAGAAAACTTACTTCACTACAAGTCTGATATTGCTTTCGTAGTGAAAGAAGAGTGGAATAATCCTGATATTCATCTTGATCACTTAATGGATATGGATTTTTGGTTTATTGTTCCACATGGTCATAAATACGATGGACAAGAAGTTTCATTAAGCGAATTGATGACGGAGCCGTTTTTATTAAGAGAAGAAGGAAGTTCTACGAGGGAAATCCTATTTTCATTATGCAAAATTTATAGAGTCCCTATCCCCAATATTGGATTGCAATATCATGGCCTAAATGAATCAATTCGTTCAGTCGTTGCTGGATATGGTACTATGCTAGCTCCGGCACTTGCAGTCAGAGACTATTTGAAACGAGGGGAAATAGGGAAGGTGATTGTTAAAGGAATTGAGGTAAGACGACCTGTATATATTTGCAGCCGTAAAAGAGATAAGGAATTTACCGTAAATCTAAATAGATTTATTGATTATGTAAAAAGTAGTTATGAGATAGAAACTGCCATTTCAGGTAAATTTATTTAGTATGAACGGTCTAAAGCCGCATTTTTCAAAAAGAATGCGGCTGCTTTGTTATTATAATAATACCTTATTCCGGTATATGGACCTTAAAATAAAAAAGACGCGTTCCTAAATAAACGCGCCCGATTGTGGAAGATCATAAGTACATGTCTTGTTCAACTAAAGCATCCGTTAGTTTAAGTGCAACATTTCACAATCTTTCTTTTGGTATACGAAAAGTATCTTTGCTGATTTCCCACTAATGATTGACCCATCATTCGTTTATTGTTTTTCAAACATTTTATTTTTTAAAAAATCCATAAAAACAGATTTAGGTTGACCTTTTAAATAAATAAAGTCAATACTAATATTCGTTTTCACAGGAGGAGTCATTTCTACTCTGAATAACTCTTTATTTTCAATTTCTTTTCTTACACAATGCTCAGGTAAAAAGCTAATGCCCAGACCTTGTAAAACTAAATTTTTAGCCGTTTCCATATGATCAACTTCTACATATATATTCGGATTTACACCATTACTTTGAAATAGACGATGAATAATAAGCCAATCGATAGATCCATAATCAAAAAAGATTAGAGGCTGTTTACTTACATCCTCTACTGTTATTTTTTCTTCATTTAAAAAAGAATGATTTGAAGGTACAACAAGGCTAATAGGGTCATTATAAAGACGAATTGATTCTACTTGGGGGTGGGTTTCTGTCCGTATAATACCAAAGTCAACCTCTTTGTTAATGACCTTGTGCAAAATATCTTTAGAATGTCCTGTTATAATTTTGATTCTAACATCTTTATACTTAGATTTAAAAGCTGGCAAAATATCAGGTAGAATGTTGTTGGAAATTGACAAAGCACTCCCGAGCACTAGCTCAAAAGGTACAGTTACTTGTTGTAATCCGTACTTTGCTTCCTGGTAAGCTTGAAGAATTTTTTGTGCGTGTGGAAAGAAATATTCTCCCTTTTCTGTTAAAGAAATCTTGTTTCCATTTCGATGAAAAAGCTTTAAATTAATTTCACCTTCAAGGGATTGAATACGTGCTGTTACAGAAGGCTGAGTTAAATAAAGAGCCTCTGCTGCTTTATTGAAACTACCTAGTTGACAAACATAAATGAAGGCTTCAATATTTTCAATATTCATACTTACTGCTCCTTATTTTAGTTCACCAATGCGTTTAGCTAATTGACCCAATTACTTTAGTTGATTCTGTCTCAGTAGCTAATTTAATTGCCGATTTGGCTAAAATTTCTGTTGGGTCAATGATACAAATATCTTGGTATGATTTAAGTACAAGAGGAATCTCTGTACAACCTGCTATTATAGCTTCTGCCCCTCTTTTGATTAATTTATCAGCTACTCTTGAAAGGTATAAACGCCCTTTCTCTATATCACTCCCTTTAATTGCATATATTCCTTCCATCACTACTTTTTGCATTTGCATATCAGGCTCAATGACATTAATATCGTAGGATTGACAAATATGTTGATACAGTTTTGTAGTTATTGTTCCATCAGTAGCTAACAAACCTACGCTCCTCATATCATTTACGTGTAAAAAGCGAGCTGTTTCTAAAGGCATATGTAGAATCGGGATACTAACAGATTCTTTTATTGATTTAAAGTAAAAGTGAGCAGTATTGCAAGCCATTACTAGAAAATCCGCACCAGCTTTTTCTAGCCTTTGTGCTGATTGTATAATATAAGGAGTAGGATCTGTACCTATTCCCAAAATAGCTGTTGTTCGATCAGGTATTTGTGAATAATTGTCCACGATAATATGGATATGATCCTGATCCTTCTTTGCAGGTGTATAAGAAATAATTTTATTCATTAAATCGACAGTTGCTAATGGTCCCATTCCACCAATAATCCCAACTATTTTTTTCATTTTTTCACCGCTTTCTATTATAAAAGTTTTAATAAACTGATTTTTACTTTATTATAATTTTTATAATAGGAGCTGAGTTATAGAAATAATCTATACACGAATAGAAACAATAAATTGATAACCTTGCTAATGATAAAGCTTCGTTTGAACCAAGTTTATTTACCAACTTTCCACTGAAACATTTCCCTTCAAATTCTCGAAAGACTTCTTACAGACCATTAATAGTTATTCTCAGTTATGTAGCAACCCTCCTCAAGTCCATCCGAACTGTTCCCTTCCGCAAATTTTTCTATACCTTTGTGAAGTTTTGTACTTGAACTAACCGATAGTTCAACAAGAAAAAGCCTAATTAGTTAGCCGATAGTAGTAAAACCCTGCATCCTTATATAAACTACTAAGGTCCGTTGAGGCAATAACAATTTGACTTAGTGCTAATATAACCAATAATGCAAAAATAGCACCTCCACCTTTAACCAAGTATTTTTTCTTATGAAAAATTACCGTAGCTATTGTTACAAACAACAATCCTATTGCATATGAAACTAGTTTTATTGTCTGAACTTTAATTTCTCGAACTGCACGCATAAAATAATCTAATTGTTCCCTATTACCTTCAGTTTCATCTATAACAATTGTATTCCCTTTATGAATTATTTTCCAAGTAATCTTATTTTGATCTTGACTAATTGTGTACTCATATCCACCTGCGTTTCCTTCACGGATAACTGTTAATGAAGTCGCTGCCGCATTTGATACTACCATTATAAAAATGGTAAAACTCAATGATATAAGCGATAAAATTTTCTGTTTCAAAATATCTCCCCCTACAATTAATCCGATGGTATCTAACAGCGACAAATAACCTATTAAGGTTACATTTATAAATCTTAAATTATTTTTCCTTCATTTTACCGCAGAACACGCTTTGTAAAAGGAAATATTTGTATTATTCTTCAACTATCCTGCCCTTTAGCCAAGGATTAGGGGATAGTTCCTTTATTTTCTCTTGTCTAACCAAATTGGGAAAATATTTTAGGAATCGTGCTGTCCCCTGCGCTCCTGCATGAAAATCTGGATAACTAGGAGGAGGTACGAACGAACCAAAGGAAAAATCGATATCAAAAATCAAAAATTCTTCCTGATCTTTTGTGATCCCTAACTGATCCGCTAACAAATTAGCAATAACTGAACGAACATCAACATTTAGTGTTTACTAAGACTATTCCCACAATCTTCTAACCTCCATCAATTCCTGCCCATTGAATTCCATTCTGAAAATATCTGGTTTCGACGTCTGTAGTAAAAAATTCAAATCGTATTTACTGTCATAATGCACCATCATCAAAGCCATAACAGCTCCATGGGTGCCTAATACTATTTTCCGTCCTCGATAGGTATTTAATAGTTCTTTTAAGATTTTTATAGCTCTATTTTGACACTCTGCATTAGACTCCCCGCCAGTCAAAGCAAAGTTTGGTTGAGAAAATGATTTTTCTAACAAAGGCAATAATTCCTTATCAGATATTCGTTTTTCTTCAGCAGTAAAAACTCTCTCTTTAAGGTCTTCAAATACTAAAACTTCTTGACCTAATTGTTTAGCTAAATGCTCAACGGTTAGGATTGAACGGCTATAAGGGCTTGAGACAATAGCGTCAATCTTCTCTCCTTGTAATACATTGGTTATTCGTTGAGCGTCTAAATTACCTTTTTCAGTTAACCCTCTTGTTCTTTCATTTCCTTCTTTTGGAGATTCGCCGTGTCTTACCATATATATGAAAGTTTTCATAATACCCCTCCCAATTACTCCAATATAAAATTACTTAATTATAACGCTTTTAAGGTTTAGTCTCTTCTTCAACAAAAATGCACTTAGCTTAACAACAAAAAAGCTGCCAGATTTGACAGCAAGATCTTCAAGTAATGCAGGTGAATCCCTTCCTTACCTGAAATCTCTGTAAATAATTCAACATCCCTTACTGAAAAAGTCCGTTCAAACGAAATTATATCTCCTACTTTTAATGATATAAATCTTCCACTGAAGGTTTTGTACTAGATTATGTGAGAAAATCTTGAGGTTTCCATTCTTTCGGCTTTATGTTCCTATTCATCCAATTCTTTTGTGGTGCATTGTATGGGGTGGTGGCGATTAAATGATTATTGTGCCAGCTTGCAGCTCCGGAACGAATCATTTCATCGAGCAGGATTTGAATAAATTTCTCTGGTTGAAGCTGGAAAGAGTAGCGTGCAAAGTCTTGGAACCAACCACACTTTAATAGGTAGTTATCAATTTCTTCTTTTGCCAATCCGTTTTTAATGATTAATGTGAATGAAAAAATCCTCTTACAGGCATGCCATGAAATTTTTTCTGGCATCTTGAGCCACTTTTCAAACCTTTCCCTTGCCGCATCAATGGCAGCTAGAGGATTCTCGATTTGAGGTCCATGTCCTGAATATGCCTTTTGAATCCGGAGCATGGACAACCGTTCCAAACTTTCTATAGATCGTTGGATAGATGTGACACCCTCTCTAAAGATATTTAACCATCCGATATCATTCTTGTGGAAGAGATCCCCGCAAATTAATATCTCTTCTTTAGGTTCATATAAAGAAATATGTCCTAACGTATGTCCTGGTGTGTGCAAGACTTTAAAGGTCTTACTTCCTGAATTAATCTCATCGTTATCTGAAAGCTTTGTATCGACTCGATAAGGTTCTACAGGCTGATCTAACCATTCTGCACAACAGGCTTCAGGGTCACAAGAATTAATTAAATCGGCATCCCATTTATGAGCAGCAATCGTAACACCATAATTTTTTTGAAGATGAAAGTTGCCCCCTACATGGTCACTATGATAGTGGGTATTCACAATAAGGTGTAATTCTTCTGGTGAAACGCCTACTTCTTTAATTAATTGTTCTGTATCTTTCGCATCACTCCCAAAACCAGTATCAATAAGGATTGGGAGTTGATCCTTAATAAGGATCATGTTTGCACTTGGAAATTTTCTTTCAAAGAAAATAATACTGGATTTTTTCATAAGCTATTCCTCCATAAATTCAATGATTAAACAATTATGATTGAACGTTCGATCAATTATATTGTTGGTAGAGTTGCCGTTATTTGCCCTCGAATTACAAGCATCCACTGTTCATCTGGGGTTAGATCACGACTCCCTTCATCACATGAAATCTCTGTAATTAATTCAGATCCCTTACTGTAAAAGTACCTTCAAACGTAATTATATCTCCTACTTTTAATGGCATTTAAATCTCCACTGAAGGTTTTATACTGTATGGTCAATTATAATCTGAATATTAAAACTATTTTAAGTAATAATCAACTATCCTGCTTCTTTAGTTCAATAAGAAAAGCTGCCAGGATTACCATTTATCAAATAGTAATGTATTCTCTTTTACTTCCTTTTCGTATTGCTCTAAGTGTATGATTCCGTTTGAAGAACGAATAATGGAGATTTTTGCACTATCCTGTTCCTGTGCAAGCCAAATATGACCAACAGTAGGGAAATCAATATCTGTTAAAATAATACTATTTTTATTCTTTTCATATGGCAGGCAAGTGGCGATAGTAGAAATAACATCAGATACAGAGGTTAATATAGCAATTTCATCTATTTCGGCACCAATAAGTTCAGCGAATTTCTCTCTAGTAGCCTCCACTTTCATAATCGACTGATCCCTGTTACTTCCAAACTCAATCAAACTATTATGATATTCTTCAATCGCGCGTGAAACAGGCTGAGCCAATGCACCTTGAGAACAATTAGCTAAATGTACATAATTTGATAAAATAGGGAATAACGAACGATAACAACTGTACGGATTATTCATTTTTCTTCCCCCCTTAAAACTATATTGTATAAATTATTCGGCCTTTAATATTACCAAAAACCCAATTTCCTTATATTTCTATTTTCCTCTTAAACTGACCGTTAGCCATCCATGAAGCAGAGCTTCAAAAATGAACGAAAATATAGTTCTTATAAGTAGTTTAATAAACAAAAAGCCGCCATCGGCAGCTAGGTCTTTTTTTATTACTTATTTAAATGTAGTAAAATATTACAATCTTAACCAATTCGATTATACTAAAGATTGTCCATATATTCAAAATTCCTTTTTGAACTCCCGCTAGTCGAAACAATCTTGCTTTTTTTCTTGCGTCCGAATGAGACCCGCATTCTGAAAATATGTAAAAAAGCTTACTCAAAGAGTAAGCTTATCCGCTATAAACACTATCACATGTTCCAGCTTTCGGTTCATAATAACAATGATTTTTAAATGGACCAGAATGAGGTTGACCGTACCATGTTGGAGGGCATGGAGCATGTGGATTAAAGTACCAAAGGGCATATTTCCCTGGGTGTTGTCTCCAATAATCCAAATTCTGTTTGGCTAATCTTTTTTCGGAAGTCCTTGCTCTTTGATAAAATACATTCCCTTTTTGAACAGCTTCAAAGGAAAAATTTCCTCCTTGTACTTGAAAAATAACTTGGTTAACTGATCTTAAACCTTTAAAGTCTAAACAATTTGCTACAAGACGATTCACAATTACATTTCCAACATATAACATTCCTTGTTTTCCTTCACCTTCTGCTTCTGCTCTCATCATCCTTGCCATTAAGTCAACGTCTGAACTTCGGTAATTTGCTCTTGGCATTTTCTCACCCCAAAAATATAGTATGAAAGAAAGCTTACATTGATGTCATTGTTTATAAAATAAGAATGCCTAGTTTTTAAAGCTTACAGTTTTTAAGTAAGATGAAAACTATGGCATTCTTTTCTATATCTTTATTCAACTCCTACTTAGATAGTGCAATAAGGAAAAAGAATCACCGCAGTGATCCCCCGTCTTTAACTCTTGTACCCAGTAGTTCAATAATAATTGACATCCTAATTGTGGAACACAACTTATCTCACTATTGTAAAAATTTCATTATCGTCCCTATTAGGTACATCAATCATTGTCACTTTTTTTACAGATGCCCGTTTTAATGACTGCATGCAATTGACGAGAAAATAAATTTGTGATTCTTCCCCTTGTATTTCAGCTTCCACACTTCCATCTTCTAAATTTTTCACCCATCCTGTTAATTTCATTCTTTGAGCAATACAATATATTTCCAAGCGGAATCCTACTTTTTGCACTCTTCCTGAAAAAGTTACTTTCTTTCTTAATATAGTCTTTGAAACAAATATAGGAAACTTAATTCGATTTGCATGCCAAATTACATACTCATTTCTTAATTTCTTAAAAACACTCATTCTACGACGTACTCCTTTTAGTTTATTACTAAATCGTCTCCGAACCTAAATAATAAAAACGCTTTACTCTCTCTAAGAAGTAAAGCTAAAAATATATTCTCCATTAAGATAAACTTATCCTTCTTATCAAACTAATTTGTACCGTTACAAAGAATGAAAATGTATTGAATCCGTCCATACTGTTTCTAAGGCTGGGAGAGGAAGGTCGATGAACTATGGTGCGTTAAGCCCATCCTTTAGTCATAATGAACGAAACGACTCCCATCGCTTAACGTAGGTTGCACTTGGCAATAATGTTACTACCAAAAATAAAACCAAGTGTAGAGCTACACACGAAAAGGAGCCGTATATTATGAAGGATGTACAAAAATTTGTTGGTTTAGACGTATCTAAAGACACAATTGCTGTTGCGATTGCTGACCCTGGTCGTGGTGAACCTAGATTTCACGGAACTATTCAAAATAAACAATAAGAAAAGCTGCAAAAATGGTAGCAGCTCTTTGTAAAATTCATTCTTTAGTTTGAAAGCAAGTTTAAACTTAACTAAGTTCAATATCCCTTCTCTTGTCACCCATCCACTCTCTTACATCACGTTCTTTTTACTCTTTGTAAAGAAATCCAAGAAACTTCTTGATCAAGATCATTCTTTTTACTCATTTACAACCTTTTGATTGCGTAAGATCGTATAATTCATGTGAGATACCACCGTATTTTTATTTTCATACCCCAGATAGATTTGCGAATCCTTGGACATCTCCACAAGGACGCTATTCTCATTCACTTTGTATACAATACCTGCATGAGCCCTATCGTTCCTATTAAAAGTAATGCAATCTCCCACTTTTGCTAATTGTTGTATTTTTACTTTAGACATTTTATTCACTCCACTTACATTAATTAAATAAATTGATCACTCTCGGTAATTTTTGTTCAAATAATTTATGAATTCTTCGAAAAAAGAAACTCCAAAATTTTATCTTACCTGGCATAACTGATAGTTCATCATAACAGGGTCTTATATTTATATATAAGTTTTTCACTTGCAAGGTTAAGATTATTTATACATTCTTTTTTTAAATCTACATCACAAATAAAATCATTCATTAATTCATATTTGATTCCGGAGTGAATTTCCATAACTTGATTAGGTGACAAAGTTATTAAACTTTTCCTTTTTGCAAAACTCATTATTTCTCTTTCAAAATATTCAATTGAACCAAATAACACTTAATCATTACACCCACTCTTCCCTTAGTTTTTATTTTAATAAATAAAAAAAGCCTCCAAAAAGAGGTGGACTAACAAACCTTCATGTTAAGAAGTTTAATTCAAACATTAGTATCCGTTCTTTTTGGCAACCCGACTATCATAGTCATAAGACTTTAGACTCGTGGCTTTGCGTCCTTTTCTTTCGAAAAGTTTGCCTTTTTCAATTTTTATACCTTAATAGTAAAATCTAACCAGGAATATTTCAATGGTTTTCGTCAAATTTTTACAAAAAAATTAGGAGATAAGTTGTGTAAAATTTAAGTAAAGATTCTCACATACAAGTAACATTTAAAGCTTGCGAACTTATGTACGATATGGTACAACTGAGGTACGTCCCTATTAGGGCTCAGTGTAATTTAAAGGAGTGATATCAATGAATAAAACAGATCTTGTTAGTCAAGTGGCTCAAAATTCCGAACTTACTCAGAAAGATGCTGGTAAAGCTGTCGATGCGGTTTTTAATACTATTTTGGAAGCATTAAAAAATGGAGATAAAGTTCAACTAATTGGTTTCGGGAACTTTGAGGTTCGGGAACGTGCAGCTCGTAAGGGGCGTAACCCACAAACTGGCGAAGAAATTGAAATCCAAGGTGGAAAAGTACCTGCATTTAAGCCTGGAAAGCAATTAAAGGATGCTGTGGCTGGTAAATAAGATACTCTACTACATACAAAAAAGTGATGATTCATACATCACTTTTTTATTTTGCTCTACATAGTTAATATTTAAGCAATGACTCTTATTATATGCAGCCAATAATCTACTATGTTGTTCGATTAAAGCACCCGTTTAAGTACTTTTATTCACAAACTTGATTGACTTTGCTTAAATAAATCAATTTATTCATTGAAGGAATGCTGCCACGTAGTGATATAAGAAAAGAAGCTGTGTTTCAGCTCTTAAATATACAATGGCTACAAATAGTGTCAAACATATTTTTAAAGTTCCACAATAGAGTATTCATAACCTATTGTTGTTATGAATTTATACATATCCTCTGTAGAAATAAAAATAGTCTTAGTGTTGTCATTAGCATGAAAACTCATAAATTTTTCAGTGAGCATCTCTTTATCTAAGTAGACTTTTATGTCGTGCTCATCATTGTTTAGCAATCCAAAAATGGAAACAACACCAGGAGGTAATGCCATTTTTTTCATCAATCTTTCCGGTGAACAAAAGCTTATACGTTTTTCATTAAGAATTTCCGCAAGGTGCTCCATATCAAGTCGCTTTGCATCATCCATAATTACTAAATAGTATGTAGTCTTTTTTTTATTACAAAGAAAAAGTGTTTTAGTACGTACACCTTCTTTACCAACAATATAGCTGTCTGCTTCTTCTGTTGTCAAAGCAGGAGGATGTTCAACAACTTCATATGGAATATTCATTTTATTTAAGACATCATATACATTCTGATATTGTTCCATAAAGAAAAGACCTCCAATTTTCTTGTATATAATTTTCTGAACATTAATATTTCTTAATAATATTTTACCAAAGAAACTATACGTAAAGCGAAACTAATGAGTTAATTGGAGAAAGATTCTATAGTGGTGATGGGATATTAGTTCACCAATCACCGGTTAAAGAGGCAACTGACTTATGTTGAAAGAAATGGGGTATTGGTAAAAAAATGATGCTAAAATCACAGAGAAATTTAAGATAAAATTAGAACGCAAATGCAAAAGGAGCATGTATTGAATAAAAAATACCATAGTTTTTCAAATGTGGCAGTGACAAAATTTTATATTCCCTCTTTAAAGGACGACTTTTCTTGCACAATCCTGCAACTTTAGTGGAACAAGAAAAAGGGAACGCCACAGTGGTCCCTTCTTTAACTCTTGCACCCTATAGTTCAACAACAAAATTTATTATTATCCTATTACTTCTCCCAAAGCTCTATACGTCTTCCCACTGGGTCTTCAATCCAAATAAACTTTCCAAATTCATTAATCGTCTTTTCCATAACAAGGGGAACACCCATTTTTTCTAGATGTTTGATACTGTAATCCAAATTTTCAACTTGAAAGTTTAACATCACTTGTTGTTCTGTTGGAAAATAGCGGTCATTTTCAGAAAAGAAGGAAAAGATAGTTTCATTGCCTGATTGTGGTGTAATAATGGTACCATTCCAATTTTCAATTTCAATTTTTAGGACTTTACTGTACCATTTTTTTATATCCTCTAGATTTTTAGTCCTCCAAAAGATTCCTCCAAAACCCTTTATTATCATAAGAATCTCCTTCCTATCCCATTAGTTATTAATTTAAATTCTAGTTTTGAAAGCGAATTCCTTCTTTCACCTGCTACGTTACTTGAATAAGAAAAAGATACCCCTTATTGAAGTAAAGTCCCCTATTGTTTATGTACATGTATTCACAAACTTAGCGGGAAATACAAAACTCATATCATTTATTACAGAAATGTCGCCACTGTAATCTAACAAAAAAGCAGCAGATCAAAGCCCCACATAACTTAATATAAAAGGTCAGGTACTATATTTCCTCTTTAATAACTTTCGATTTTGCAAGAAATACAAAAGATATTATAGTAATCCCTATACCACAGATCATCATTATATGCGATATACCAAAATTTAAAACCAGAGCTACAGAAACGAAGCCATAAGATAAAGGAACCAACCAAGAGAATGCACTTACAAGACTCATAACCCTTCCAATTTTATCTTTCTGACTTTTTTCTTGTATAGAAGTTACTAACATCACATTAATAAAAGATGAAAGAGAACCCATTAGAATTAATAAAAGCACCCCCTGCCTAATTTTTTCTATTTGCCCTAGAAACGTAAGTAATATACCTAATGTACTTATCAATAATAGTATAGCTAACCCCTTTTTTTCTTAATCGTTAATACTCCTATAATTAATGCTCCTGCAAGCATACCAACTTGGTATGAGCTTTGAAGGAAGCTCAAATCTAAAGTATTTCCCATGAGGACGGGTCGTCTGTTTCTTACTTGAAAGGGCTGATGGGAGACTAATTGCTGAAGAGGCAGCGAGCCCTTTATTCTGACCCCCTTAAGTTTTTTTCAGCTAATGCTAGGTACTTGGACAATCATAAGCCTTTTCTTAAAAATAGAATGGAGTAAGGACGGTGATTGAATTGGCCTGCTCGATCAATATTAATAACTTCAAAGTTAATTCTGTTTCTAAAAACGCAAACATTAATTTTGGTGGTACCGTTCAAAACAGTCATACTGCCAATAGTTCCATAATCGGCGGCAATTTTAATTTTGGTGATGGCTGCATTATCTCAAGCAAAAGTATTAATCTCGGAAAAATTAAAAATATAGTCAAAGATTCCTAGCTAAAAAGAAAGAGAGCCCGATCCTCACCTTTCTCCATTCTGTCATTTTAGCAATCCCTCCCTTCTTTAAAGAAAAACAGGATTTAAACTAAACCCTTTGAATGATGCCTGTCACCCAGTTGCATTGCAACAAGTGTCTGTAATGTTTCTTATTTAAATATTTGAGTCATAACATTATAAAACATCGTAAAATATTAAAAACTTAAGGACTTACCTGTATGTTGTTTCAATCGGTCTTGCCGAATCAGGATAAAGTTTAACTTTTAAAGATTAAAACAGTTTTTGTTATTTTTTTAAAGAAAATTTCGCTTTGTCTCTTAAGATATCATTCATGTAAAAAGCCCCTTTGAACAAATTCTATTTATCTATTTACATTCACCCTAAAGAACATAAATATATACGAAAACAGCCTTTAACAAAAAAAGAGAAACCAATAAATGGCTTCCCTTTCTTACTAGATTACTTTAAACCTAATTTAGTTAAAACATCATCTAACGTTATACCTTTATAAGTATTCTTTGCTTTAGGTGCATCTAATACTGAAGGATCTTGTAATCCAAAATTCTTAACAACAAAATTCATGTCTTTTTTATCCACTACTCCATCAAAGTTCAAATCAGCACCCACTGTATTTGTTCCCCAATTTTTTTGGATCTCAATAGCATCTAAAATATCAATTACATTATCTTTATTTACATCTCCAGCTTTCGCTTCTACTAAGTTATAGCCTAATCTTCTGCCAAGTTGTTCTCCTCGAACTTCATCTGACACCACTAAAGACTTAGTCATTGTAAAATGGCCTGGTACATCAACTTTTATAGTATATGGTTTAGCATCAGGTTTCAATGCTTCTGCAACGTAACCACCGTTTTTGTTTGTAAAGTTAGTATCTATAACATTTCCATCATAGGAAGTAACAGTTACTTTTGCACCAATGTTTTGTTGATTTAAAGCCCAATTCGTTTGGTTAGTAGCAGGATCAATCGTTCCTTCTAATTTCATTGTACCCTCTAATCTAGTGAAAGTTTGTTTTAAATTCAATGCTTCCATATAAGTATAAACGTTATTTGTAACAACATTTGATTGGTCAGTTGTCGATCCAGTAAATTCCATACCATACCAGTCTGCAGGGAAGTTTTTCCAATAACGATTAGCTGATACTAAATCGAAATTAACTAGTTGCAGATCTTCAGGTAAAGGTTTGTTACCTAAATAGTTAAACGTAATTGTATAAGTTGTCTTTATTCCTGCATCAGTTGTAGATGATACAGTTACGTTTGCATCTCCGTATTGCTTCACCGCATCACTTACAACAACATTTTTAATTGCAGCTAAGTCTTTGCCATCTACCATTAATACCGGAATTGTAATCTTCGCTGTTTTTAAGTTTTTAATATTATTTGAACGAAGTGAATAATTGATTGTATCTCCAGTTGAAGCAGTTTTTTTATTAGCTTTTAAGTAATAGTATGGATAAGATTCAGAAACAAAAGCTACCCTTAACATTGCGGTAGGATCCGAAGTGAAGTTTCTAGACGCATCCATTCCATAAAACTGTACTTTTAAAGGAGTCGTTCTCTTTTTAACTAGAATTTGATCATGATAATCTCCATTTTTATCAGTGTTAACAGGTGGGTAAAAATACGGACTATCATATTGTGCAACAATTTTATTACTTGATTGGTCCACTGGTAAACCAAATTGTTTTGCTTCCTCAGTCTCAGGATCCTTTAAATTAATATTAAAGTCGTATAAGAATTGTCCGTTTGAATCGAATTGGCTATCTTTATATTCAATAACCTTTTGATCTAATGAATCAAAGGTTGAAGTCATGGTTGGTACGCCCTTTTCATACATGAAATCTGCTGATTTAGAGAAAGTTTTCCCTTGATCATTTGTTCCAATTATTCTTAATTTATAGTGTCCTGTTTTCGCCATTACAATTGAATTGCCGATTGGATTTTTCGGATCACCAGTGAACGGGAAATATGCTCCTGTAAATCCATTTGTAATTCCGTAAACTGTGTTTTCTTCTACCCCTCTTCCATCGAAAGTTCCCAGGTATCCAATATCTTTACCGGTTGTTGCATCTTGAACTACCACATCAAGGTATTTCATATGCGATTTTTCTGAAAACTCAAATGACATGCTTGGCGCTGCTTGTTCTGGCCAAGCTGTATCTCCAGAATACATTGGATTAGCAATATCAAGGGTATCAATTCCTTCATTTACTACTCTTCCACCAAATGGAATTTGGTAAGTTTCTGTTGGATCAGCAGCATTTGTAAAGACGATATATCCTTCATATGTTCCTTTTTCAGCTGTCTTGGGAATATTTAAATTAAATTTAATATTTTTTGAGCTATTTCCATTTAATTTAACTGAAGTTGGTCCAGTTAATGTAACTCTATTTAATGCTGCATCCTTCGATCCTCTTAATCCTGTTTGGAACTTAACATTTACGTTAAATGTTTTTGATTTTTCACTTCTATTTTTCAATGTAACGGTACGGTCATCAGTAATATCTTGATCATCGAATCCGTATGAACCGAAGCTAATGCCTCCTGTTAATTCTTTAATCGTTTTTTGTTTACCTTTATTATTAAGTATTGGAGTTTGATCAACTACTTGTAATTCAACATTGGAGTGAATTGCTTCATACGCATCAACTCGTCCGCTACCAATTTCAAATACACTGTAATCCTTTGATAAAGGATCTGCTGTATTCATTAAAATTGATTTGATATCAGCTGGTTGTAAATCTTTGTTAGATTGTAATAATAATGCAGATACTCCAGCTACATATGGTGTTGCCATCGATGTACCTGATAAGCGTTGGTATGCATATTGATAATCTTCCGTATGCGTTCCATCTACGTTTTTATTGTTAATATAAAATGGAACAGTTGACATGATTGCAACACCAGGTGCAGTTACCTCTGGCTTAATATCATAATTTACACGTGAAGGACCTCTTGAACTGAACCCAGCTAATTCATCACTAGCTGTTTTTATTTTTGTATAATCTCCGAACGTGAAGCTTGCATTTCCTGCTTTAATTGCTGACAAGATTGCTGATCCTTCACTGTTTGATACTGAAAATGCTGGTACAGCATCAACTGACTCACCTATGAATGACTGAATCGCTCCTTCTGCTTGGTTTGCTTCGTCGTTATACATAAGTACACCGACTGCACCTCTTGCTTTTGCATTTTTGATTTTATCAATTAATGCATTCGATCCACGTTTAATGAAAGCAAATTTCCCATTTAAATCCTTGCCATTAAAATCAGCTGCTGTCATAGCTAGTCCAACATCCACAAGTTGGAATGTTTTCCCTTTTAATTGAGTAAGATCGTCTGAATAATTTCTTGCTAATTGTCTTAATGAGTAATTATTCCCATTTTGTACACCTGCGTATTGATATACGTCAAGTGAAATTGTTGATGCACCAACTGTTAGAGCTAATGCAGCCGCTCCAGGTGAACCTAATGTATAGTTTCTATCTCCACTATTTCCAGCCGCAACAACTGTCGTTACACCATTTAAAACAGCATTGTTTACAGCAATTGAAGTCGCAAAAAGTGGGTCATTAATAGCAGCTCCTAATGACATATTAATAACATCCATACCATCTTTTACAGCTTTATCGATACCTGCAAGAATGGCATCAGTTGTTCCGCTACCATATGGTCCAAGTACTCGATATGCATAAAGATCTGCTTCTGGTGCCGCACCTACAGTTTTGTATTCACTATTCGCTGCACCACGACCACCGATAATTCCAGCAACATGTGTACCATGTTCTGTATAATAAGTCACTGAACCATTAAGTTCTGGTTTACTTGATTTCTTCCAATCTTCATACGTTGTTTCCATTGGATCGTTATCATTATCGACGAAATCATGTCCACCTTTATATGCATCCTTTAAGTCAGGGTGGTTATAATCGATACCAGTATCTAAAATACCTACTTTTATTCCTTTTCCTGTAAATCCTTCTGCATGTAAACGATCTAAAGCATCATAAGGAGTATAACTTCCAACTTTTGCCTCATCAGATTTTAATTGTTCGTCATCGCTTACAGGAGGCTCTATTTTAAATGTTTCATCACTCCACACTGTCTTAACTGCTTTTGATTTTAATAGATTTTTAATTTGATTAGCTGGCAGACTCATAGATACACCATTAAAAGCGTTTTTATATGAATTTGAAATCTTATAATCTACCTTCTTATTATTTTCATCTATTAAGATTTGTTGAGCATCTGATTTAAATGTCTTATGATCTTGATTAACTAAATCGGATGCATCTGTTTCAGATAATTGCTGCCCTTCTACACTCGCAACAATTTGTGCAACTTTCGCTGGCTTATTTACAAACTCAATAATAACTGATGTTTGTTTCGTAGAATTTAAATCAATATCTGAAGAAATTTGTAAACCGGATGTTTCATTTGTAGTCATTTTATTCAAAGCAGCTCGCTGTTCCTCAGTTAAATTAGCAAGCAAAGTTTCCGTACTCGTAGAACTAACCGCTGAAACATTCGATACATGTCCTAGAGAACTTAAAATAAAACTAGTTGAAAGAGTAAATACAGCCAAACTTTTAATAATTTTGCGATTTTTTTTTGCCTTTTTCCTCATTTTCTTCCCCCATGTCTATTTATTCCAAATGTAAGTGTTCTGGATTTAGGTACTATGAATCGGAAAGAAATTAATTATTAATAGTCTTCCTTTTCTATCATACGATTCCATTACAGATTACTTATGTACTTCCAATTATGGAGAATAGTATGAATTTTGTGAATTGGGGGAATGGCGGTTAAATTTTTGGTTCAAAAGACTTATTTTATCAATTAGTGATTTTGAAGATTTTTGTCGTTTGTTCATTTTTTTGAAGAATAACCACTTATTCACTAGGTATTTTATAGTTAAATACGTCATATTTTGGATTTTTTTGAAGGGATAAATTAAATAGAAATTGGGGGAAATGGTTTAAAAACACACATAAATCCGAAGCTAATTGAACTAAATTTGGATTTTTTCTTATTAATTAGGAGGATCTTCATAAAATTTGACGAAACTTACCACTTTTATAGGAAATTCAAAGTCCAACATCCTACCTATTAAAGACCATTAAGCTGGTTCAGTTATACTTTAGGGGAAAGTATCGTTTAGTACTTATAGAGAAAATTATGTTTTAATATAGGAAAAACTATACTTGTTATTTGAATACAACGATACCTTCAAAAGTAAAGGAGATCTATAGGGTTGATTTTGAACGGTATAGAAGGTTTATTTACATTTATAAATATAATTCAGTTTCTGAAGCAGCAATTTAGTATTTTTAATACATCCCTATTTAATAATACTTCCACTCTCTGTTTTACCACTATTTGTGATACGATTCACCTTGCTTAATGTAAAACCAATAATTATTTATTTCACAATCTGGCCCGGTTGTTGAATAAGAGTAAAAGACCATTCTTTTAACTATACTGCCCGATAGCTAAAGAAGATAAGAGCATCGTGCTGTTACAGTAATGCACAAGTTAGCTCTCCGAAGCAGGGCTTCACCACAGAAAATGTAAGAAAAAATCGATCTTACATGGTAGTTTAATAGGTCACTTGGTTCTCTTGATATGCCTTCTTTACCCGTTCAATTTGAGCAAGGTGGTCACGGACATGCTGGACGCGGTATTCCAGCAATTGCTTAAATGTGAACCGCTCCTGATCAACATACACTCCCACTCGCTTGCTTTGTTCACTAGTTAGATTGTCCAGAATAGGCTGCATACTGGAACGCAGCAGTTTGAACAGAAGCAGATACTGTTCACGGTCCAACAAATCATACCCCAAATTATTCGCCCATGCGTTCTGGTCAAATGAAATCAGAATTGGCTCCTCCTCCGCCAAGACTTTTTTTAGACGAGATGAGGAAGAGATCTCGGAATCCGTCACATGTATGAGGATTTGATGAATACTCCATTTGTCCGGTGCGGGCTTGTAACGAAGCTCCTCCTCGGTCAATCCTTCGAGGGCTTCCCGAAGCATTGCGTATCCTAAGGCGTACTCCTTAATTAATTCTTCCAATTCAATACCTCCTATTTCCGAGTAGCTGCTTATTAAAATATATTCTTGTTTTTAGGTATATATCCTTTTATTTTTTCTTCAACTAACCCGCCACGTTCGTATTATAAGGTCAGCCAAATATTTCTGGTTGACTATTTTTTACCAAAAATAAATAAACTAGTGGGGGACTGCCCCCACCACTACCCTGCTTTCAATCATTTTCTTTCAAAGCCTTCATGCGCTAGGGGATTGTCTTTTCGATAAAATTGACAACAATATCCCCCCTTATAAAATATATTATTTATATTCTATTTTCCCTGATAACATCCTCTATCAATATCTCGGACTTACCCGATATATATCCTCTTTTTTTCACTAGTATCCTAATTGTCTTTTGCTTAAACGGCTTTATACCTGTGTAAGAATATAAACGAGCGGTTCTGAGCGGTCATTCGTTCCAAAAAAATATAATTGGTTGGCAATGAAAAGTTCGTAATAACGATGTTTCGAAGGCTCTGGTTTACCTCTTAAGCTAATTACTATTTGCGGGGGAGCATCAGGTACGATATCGAATTTAAAATCCTCCATAAGTTGCATCAAAAAAAACATCGGAACTGTAGAATCGTAGGAAGCGGGTGATTCATCTTCCAGTAACCAGTTCGGTTGTCCCCCTATTTTATTTTCACTGATGGCATTTTCAGAAACAGGTGTAAGATTCCATCGTTTAAATTGAACTTTTTCTTGGTAATCCTTTCTCATTATACCTTCTTTTGTTTTAAATATATTGATTTTAAAGTTCCGCTGGTAGGATGCAAGAAAGCCTTGTGGGATATCTACACCTGGCAGGGTATCTTGAAGCATTTCCGGGATAAGATACTCTTCATGAGCACAAGAAGTGCACGCAAACACAGCCATTGATAAATCATGCCATATATGGCTTTCTGGAAATGCTGCTTGAAAAAAGAAGGTTTGCTTGGCACCGCATAATTGGCAGACCGGTATTTCCATTGAAGCCGGTATGGAAGGATAGCCTCCTATAAATGATCGATCGCTTTCGTTTTGTTGCTGATTGGATGGGTCCACCTTTAATATATAACTAGACTCCATTTCCTTTCATCTCCCGTTTCAGTATTAAATCTAGTTTATCTTATATCGCCTGCTAAAACTAATCATTCTGATCATTATGGGTTTGGAAAAATCCTCGAGATCGTTTCTCCATTGATCCTTACTTGATATAGAACCTCATATGGTCTTGTGGAACCGACAGCAGCATATTTAGGTACGACGCGAACAAAAACAGTTTTCCCCGCTTTAACTTCTTTTGCTATCATTTTTTCAAATTGACTGAATCTCCCTCTGTTAACAGACAGGTTTTGCGGGAAAATATTCCCGGAATTCTTTGAACCAAGACCACCAAGTTGGGAACCAATTCCATGACCAGCATCGTCATTCTGTCTTCCAAGTGCTCTTGCATAATCCCTAGAAGCTTCATTTGTGCTTGTTCCCTTTTTAATATGATGCCGTTCGATTTTTGCGAAAACGGATCGTAGTTCTCCATTAGCTCCGTGGATTGTTCGATAAGTTAGCCCTGCGTCAGTCGTTATTTCATGCCTTGTTAATCCTTTTGCAGTTTTTAATACTTTTGCTGCAGCCATCTTACCGAATGGAAAACGACTTATTCCCAAAGTAAAGATAGTTGCAGCTGCATATTCAGGTGTAAGTAATTTTCTTGGATTCCGTATCATGTCTGCGATCTGTTGGCCGCTGGCTGCAAAGCCAACCCCGGCAGAAACGGCGCCGATGGCCGACCAAACTCCTAGAAAAGGCACCGACAAGGCAAAAGCTCCAGCAATAATGATTCCTTTCTCCCATCCGGACAAGCTGTCCCACCAGTTTTGTAGATTATCAAATAAACAGGCAAAACAAGCATCCATGCCACCATATGAACTTTCCCAATTGACGAGGACAAGTACAAAAAATAAGACCGCTGCTGCAATTAAAGTTAACGCTTGATGATACTTCTGAACGTTTGCCATTAGCACAGGCAAACGTTTCTTTGCTTCTGCATTTCCATATATCAATGTAAAACCAAGTTCTCTTCGTTCACGGTAGAAGTAGAGTAAAGAACCAAACCGCTGTCTATCATTTATGAGAGAAATAGACAAGGTCCATAATTCGGTTACAGGATTAATGTTTTTTTCGCCTTCAAGTTTCGGAATTTTCTCCTTCATTTGGTTCAATTGCCAATAATCGATGAGTAAAGCAGCAACAAGCATCAGCAAAAATACTGGTTTTGAGGCATAGCCGCTTCCAAACAAACTATGTATTCCAGCGAGCCATTTCGGAGTATGATAGCCGGCGTTCCAAATGGCATGATCTAAAATGGAACAAACCAAAAGGAAGAAGGGAAAAATGAAGGTATAATGCTTAAATCGATTTTGATATCTTACAGCTAACCCGATTCCCAATGCAACCATTGCGGTGAGCAACGAATGCCCAGCGGACATTTTATCGGGCAAAAAACTTTCCTCAAAATACCCCGGAAACAATGTGAACAAGTCCCAATGAAGCACTTTCCCTGCAAGAAAGCTAACTCCATAATGATCTCCAGTTATTAAACGGCGGGTTGTTTCCTCTAAAAATTGAAAACCGGCTCCCGATGCAGCTCCAATAAGGGCAAAATCGGATAAACTTAAGGATGAGGCACGGCGTGACAAAAAAAGATAGACACCAAGGGGGATCAATTTCAACACTTCTTCAGCAATTGGTGTTAAAACAGCTTGGCTCCATACATCAGAAGCCTCGCTGCCGAAAACCGCGGTAATCGAACCTACTAAAACTGAATTCAGCGGCACGATCATCCATGCTCCAGCAAGAAAGAAATAGGTATACTGTTTCCATGATAGCGTTTTACTTCGGCATAAAAGCCAAAATTGTAAAATCACATAATACGACCAAAAAAATTGCACGAGTATTTTTCGTGAGTCTTCCATGAAAATCAAACTGAGAACGAAGGCAATCAAAGAAATCCAAGAGAAAATGGCATAAATACGAAAAAGCGACGGATGTTTACGGATCCATTCTTTCCAAAGATGATAAAAGGACTCCAGCTTCGTCCTTAATGTTAATCTAATGTTTTCCACCCTGCTTGTCATTCGTCTCACTCCGATGCACGAGTTTAGAAGAGCGTTCTATTCTTAGATTCCAGGCGAATGGTTAATACTGGTTTCATTGCTTACGGTTACATACTATAACTTATAATACCATTTTTTTGAATAGGTCTAATTTTCCAAATTCAAATCGATTTTCCATGGATAATCCTTTATAGGCGTACCTCCAACATTCAGCATTTACAACGTTAAGGATATTGAAAGGTAAAAAAGCCTAATTTCTCACTAAAAGATACCGAGAAATTAGACTTTCAATTTTCCGAAATCAAACCATTTTCTGGAAATAGCGTTTTCTCAACAATTAGGTAAAACACTTCTATTTTCTATAAAAACTGCCTCAAAATGCAAAAATCGCTTCCAAATTTCAATTTTGAGCGCAAAAATGATGTGTTTGAGCTAAAAAACGGCTCCAAAAGTGAAATTGAGAGATTCGATTCTCTTAGCCAAACCCGATATCGTAGAAGTGCCGGAAACGTGAGCTTAGATTCACGATTGGCCGGCCATGAACATAGCGAGAAAGGGTGGCTTAAAAATGATGAATATAAAATCTGACTGCATTGAAGTATTTGAACAGTTTTCGCAATTTACAAGTCTTAAAGAATTTAATACCCATATGGAAATGTGGTTACTAGAACACAAGCATGATTTTTCAAAAGGAGAATTAGTCGGTTTAAAAAGACTCGTCCGCTTTGCGGCAAAAATCCCTGGCGTGTGCAATGCCAAAATCGGAACCCTGTTAAAAGCGATTCACAAAGAATACAACGATAACGGCATTTCACGCTCTACCTTTAAACGAATGATCCTCAAAGCAAAAGACTTAGGAGTCATTACCGTCTATGAAACAGAACGAGAAAACGGCTCCCAATCCAGCAATCTTAATGTATTTAATCGTTTTCCCGTTAGTGAACCACCTAAAGAAGAAACGATGAACCACCCTAAAGAAACTACTAATCTTTTAAAAACTGAAAAAGATCAAAAGATAAAAAAACGTAAAGAAGAGCCGTCTGAACTAGATTACACTTATGTAAGTGATCGTGTTCCACAGCCTTTTGTCCAGCTGGTAAAGTATTTCTTTCCTGAAGCAAGGACGATTGAAGAGTATTGGAGAACGGCACAAATCACTGCCTATCGTAATCTTTTGGAAAATGATCCGGATGTAATCCTAGAAGTCGCCATCCAATCCTTTAAGCAGCTCATTCGGAAGCTAAAGTTCAACAAAAACATCAAAAATCCATTCGCCTATTTTTATGGAATCTCAGACAATAAATTTTGCGAACGCTTTTACATAGCTCTCTATGAGAAGTTTGAATTGGACATTGAATAGAGTATGGTCAGGGGTTAAATTTGGATGCACTATTCTTTAAATTATATAAATGTCAGCAATATCCGAAAAAGAGTTAACCGATACCAAACTTCCCATTTTTTGGTTTAATTCCATTTACTAAGATAGTATAATTTATGTAAATCAACATAAGTAGAGAACGTGGGTGAGAGTGATCAAAAATACACAACGGAAATCCCCGACTCCTTTACTATTAAGGAGCGAATTAATGGGAAAAATAAAAGAAACAAAAGCTCAATTGAATGCATATTTAAAGGATGGAATGCCTCACTATTTGATAGGCAGTGAATATAGGTTTTTAGAAAGTGAGGTATTGAAATGGCTAGAGTCCTATCAGCCATCACAAGAACGGTTAGAGAGAGAATTTGTAGATAAAAAAGGGCGAACATTAGAAGAATATGTATCAGAAGATATCGTTCTGACAACGTTGCGAATAACAAAAGAAATCTTCATGTCTCAGTGTAAAAAAGGGCTGCCTCTTGAAAGAGTCGGAGAAAAGAATTTTTTCAACATGCAGGATATCTTGGATTATTATCGGAGAGGTTCTGAAACCACAGCGAAAGAAACGTCGTCTACTGGTGACCTAAAGAAAAAATATCTAACTCCTTTATGCAAAGATGTTCCAAAGGAAGTTCCCATTATGATCGTTGATGGTTCTTATAATTTTACCAATTCTACTGTGGGGACTGGATTGCTGCTGGTTGAAAATAGGGATACAGTTACCGGTGTATCCAATGTTAGGAAAATTAAAACGACAAAACCCATTGTATGTGAACTCCTTGCAATACTGGACGCATTAAAAATGATGAAAAAGAAAAAGCTTAACAAAGCCATTATCGTCACAGACCAAGAATCGTGGACTAAAGGAATCACTATTGATCCGAACATTTATGAAGGACCGGTTAAGAACTATTTAATAGAGTTCAATCTGTTGTGGACTGAAATGAAGGGGAAAGTTGTGGTTAAATTTGTAGGCGAACTAAACAATGGGAAAAAGAATTTGCTATATAAAAAAGCTCATACTTTAAGCAGAGAATATAAAACAGGACTTTTTAAACAATTAGAGATTGAATAAATAATAGAAATTTTAATTAAACAAACATCGACCAATTATACTAAACTAACTAATCGTTTGATTAAAAACTATTAGAAGTGCTAACTAACACTTTTTTCTACTAAGCATGCTTTAATTCCCTTCCAATGTTTTTGTACCAGGGTCTTAATTCAGCTGCCTTCAAGGCTACATCTACGGTAATATCTAGAACGTAATCAGTTCTATCGATGTAGCCTTGTCTTGCATTTCTTATGCATTCATTAGCCTTTTTGGGGATAACTCCCCTATGACAAATTCAGGAATAATTAGGCAAATTTCTAGCGATTTCTCCACAAATCAAACGTTTGATTAAATCTGCTAAAAACGCTTTTAAATTAAGCTTTACTTTTTCAAGTGCAGAAAAAATTTGTTGAAAGATGTATGCAAAATGGATCCTATTCATAACTAATGATTTGTTCCCTCTGAAAATACCAATGTCGACTACTTTCCACATACAAAATACTAACCAATCGTTTGGTTAAAATCTCTGTAAACACTGCTATAAAGGGATTATATCAATCTGGTAAGAAAGTATTTTGTCGCTATATCAGTAAGACTTCGCCAGAAAATAAAACAATATTCCCCAGAAAATGATTCCATTCGATTGGACCTACATGTTTCTACTCATTACCCTTTTTTCCAACACTACTCAAACGTTTGATTAAAGATGCCTTCAACCTGCTTCCATAAACACTTTTTACACCCAAACGCTAAAAAAGAATGTCGAGAGATAGCGGGTTCTGTTTTCGAGTACAAGTTTATAAAAAACATAAGAAAAGGGACCTCAAATCACAATTGATTTATATGCACCTTTTTTATTGAAATATAGGCGATTTTCTTAATATAAATGCGTTTTTGGTGTAGTAAATCGCATATAAAAAAGTAACGATACAGAAACTTCTGTAACAGCAATAATTAATATACTTTTTTATGTAAGAATTAATTTCATTATTATACTTATGTTACATTAATTATAGATATTGTGAAGAAATGTACTGATATGAACGAAACTGTCAATGCTCCCTACACAAATTGGTTTTGGTTTTGGTTTTTGGGCAACTTTAAGAAGAGAAGCTTTTTTCGGCTTCTTGTTTTAATTTAGGATTCAGCCTTGCAAGGCTAGGGGATCTCCTTCTCAGCTTACTAACGGGCAGAATAGTTGAAGAAGAAGTTGTTTATTAACTTCGCAATTGATACAAAAGACGACATAAAAAAAGACGGTTATTTCGTCTAAATATTTAGCTTATCTATTTTGTCAGCAATCGGCTTTAGTATTTTATTTTTTTCCTGTTGTATTTTTAACAACTTTACCAAAAACCAAATAATAAATGCAATTGGGGCTATGTAAAAGATGATTGTTATGATTGGAATAATAGAAAAAAATGTATCTCCGATCATTCATAAGCCTCCTCTCAGATTGGTTAATTATGCCATACGGAATTTGTAAAATTATAAAACTAGTGAACAATTCAAAAAAATATGAACTAAATATACTTAAAGATGGGATTAATGCCAGATCCTCCGCAATCTTTTGATAACTACCTTCTCTAGCTAAGTATACTTGGACAGCTTTTAATTTCAAATCATTTGGTATTGTTTATTCGCTCTAGACATAGAAAAAACACCTCCATATTGTAATTATGGGTTTCATACCCATTTTTCAACATAAGGTGTTTTTATTTGTCTCATTTTTTTAGGTCAGTGCGTATCTGTATTTCATCATGAATTGATGGGTTTTTATACTATCTACTTAAAGAGGATAATACTACTCTAGGGTTTTTTATTTAAAATAGACTAACCAAAAAACTAATAAAAATACATACAAAGACACTGCCTAACAACAAATTTGACGTTTTTATTTTCTTACCAATCAACCAATACATTATTCCAAATACAGCTAAAGGGACGAGTCCCGGCATAATCATATCCAAGTATTTCGTCAATGGTTCCGCAAATTTCCCACTACCTATCTTAATTCCGGATAAATCTAATTGAACATAACTTGCAATCATACCTCCTATTGCTGTCAAACCAACAACACTCGCCGCATATGTGACTTTATCCATAATGCCTGTTTTTTCGGCATTTGTAATAAAATAAGCCCCATATTTATAACCAAAATTTAAACCATAATAACGAAGTAAAAAACCTGGCACGTTGTATAATAACAAGAATAAAATCGGACCGATTATATTTCCTTTTGATGCAAATCCAATAGCTACTCCAGTTGCAATAATCCGTAACGTTCCGACAATTAATGAATCGCCAATTCCTGCTAGTGGTCCCATTAGCGATGTTTTCACTGCTGTAATGGCGGAATCATCAAATTCTGGATTATTTGCGTTTTCTTCTTCCATCGCTGCATTAATCCCCATTAATAATGATGATAATTGCGGAGTAATCGCCATAAAATCAAGACTTCTTTTTAATGCAGCTTTTGCTTTTCTCGAATCATTCTTAAACAAACGTTTAATAACTGGCACCATTGCATAAGAATATCCTAAATTCTGTTGGCGTTCAAAATTCCAAGAAGAATCTAATTGACAAGAACGCCAAAAGACTTGACGTATTTCTTTTTTCGTTAACTTTTCTGAATTAGAATTCATTATCATCAATAACCTCCTGAACTTGATTATTTAAAGATGAATGTCCTGTATTGAACAGCAAAATAGCGGTTAATACACAAGCAAATGCTGTTATGCCAAGGACACTTAATTTTAAATATGCTACTAATAAAAATCCTAAAAATAAGAAACAAGCCGTCTTTTTGTTCACAATCATCCTAACTAATAATGCAAACCCAATCGCCGGAATAATCCCCATTGCATAATTTAGACCCGAATTAACAAAACTAGGTATTATATTTACAAAAGATTGAATAGCTTTTGAACCTAAAAAGAATCCGGCAGAAGTCAAACCAGCTAACAATATTGCCTGACTAAAAACAGCTATGTAATGCATGCGATCAATTCCTCTATAATTCGCTTCATTGGCATATTTGTCTGCTTTTGCAGCCAATAACGGAACCCAAACAATCATTAATAAATTCCATAACATTTGCATTAACATAGAAATTGGAACAGCTAATGCCACTGCTGTTGCTATACTAGAGTGTGTTACAATCACATACGATGTTCCGATAATAGATCCCGAAACCATATCTGGTGGGTTACTTGCTCCTATAGCCATCGCACCTAACCAAACCAACTCTAATGAAGCCCCTACTTTAATACCTGTTGTCAAATCTCCTAAAACAAGCCCCACTAACATTCCCATTACAATTGGTCGAGAAATCATACTACTACCGAAAAAACTGTTTAAATAACCTAAAATTGCCAATAAAAAGATAAGCAATGATTGTGTTAACATGCCACTCGTCTCCTTTTTATATTAAATTCATCACATCTTTAGCTGGCTCATCAGGCACCATTTGAATTTCCAATCGGATTCCTTTATCATTCATTTTACGTAGTAACTCACAGTCCTTATCAGAAACTGAAAAAGCTTTAGAAATTTGTCGTCTATTTTCTATTAATTTTGCCCCTCCTAAATTAATCATTTTTATTACATCTACTTTTTCAGATAATCGATACGCATCTTCTACAGATTCTACAATAATCAATAATTTATATTTGTCTGTTACCCCACTATTTAAAGATGTTATAGAATCCTCTATACTCTTCATTACCAATCTTATTCCCTCGGGTTTTGCCATGCGTAAAGCTGCCATGCGTAAAGAATCTTTCGCAACTGCGTCATTGGCAATCAAAATACAATCTGTTCCTAATACTTTTGTCCATGAAAATGCGACTTGTCCATGTAATAATCGATGATCTACTCTCACTAACTTAATCATTAAAACCCCTCCGTATATTGCTTACTGTTTCTACTACTGCTTTGACATTTTCAATTGACACATCTTCTTCTGCTACATGTTTTTCTTTAAAATAACTGCCGATAATTGCGCCGTCTGCATATTTAAACTGTTCTTTCATGTTTTCAGGGGTTACACCTGCACCAATAATGAGTGGAAAGCTCCCCAAAGTATTTCTGAATTGAATAATTTTCTCCGTTGAAGTTTCTTGTCCAGTTGCTTCTCCTGTAACACAAATCGCATCACAACGGTCTTGAGCAATGATTAAATCTTGTTCTACCGTATTTTTCGATAGTACCGGTTGATATTTAAAACGTACTCCTCCTAAAATATATCCTGGATAATCTTGATACCATTTAGTAAAGAAAGCGTCTAAAGTTTCTTCATCTCTAGGTTGTACATGCCCTACAACAGAGTCTAACTGTACAAAATTTGCTTCATATCCTTTGGCTAATTCAAATCCCATTTGATCGACATTTAAACAATTTACACCATAAGGAATAGGTAATTTGCATTTTTCAATATATTGCAATCCTTGTTCTAAATTTTTATAAGTACCAAAATAGTTTTCAATAATGACAGCATCTAATCCATTATTTACATAAACGTCTAGTTCCCTCTTCAATCTTTCCATTACATCTTTCTCTGAGGTTCCTTTCAAATGTAGCATGCCAAAGATAACCTTTTTCTGTTGGAACATATCTAAAAAATTTCGATCTCTCATAATTGCCTCCAGTTAATTAAAATTCTTCTTCGATCAAAGGACTTAATTGAACATATCGTATACCTTCTCGTGCCTTTTCAACAATTTCATGTGCTTCTTTCTCTCCAATTTTTTGTGTATACTCGATACAAACCATCAACAATAAATTTAAATTCGTACCAGCGAAAACCTTTACATTTTCATATTTCAATAATTGGCACATCGCACTACAAACACTAGCACCAAACAAATCCGTCAAAATAACATATTCTTTTTCTTCACTCACATCTGATAATATTTCTTTTTCAAGTTTCTTTACAAAATCATCCGCAGACATTCCTGGAAGTAAGGTAAACGCTTCCAATTCATAAGGAAGATCTCCACATATCATATTGCCGGCATGTGCTAAACCCTGCGAATAATTTCCATGTGAAGCAATCACAATTTTGCGCTCCATCTTTAACACCTTCCCTAAACTTGTATTATGTTGTATTATTTAAATATAGGTTAATACAATATTAGCGGTGCTGTCAATGCTTTAATATCAACTTTTTCATCTATAATGAAATCTTTTGAATAACAATGATATCAAGGTGGGAATTGGAATGGAAAACTTAAATCAATTGAATGCTATCACTTTACAAGAGCAACTTTATGCAATTCTTCAAAAAAAAATTCAAGAGGGTGAATATAAACCCGGAGAAAAGATTCCTTCTGAGGCACAACTCGGAAAAACATATAATGTTAGTCGTGTAACTGTAAGGAGCGTGCTACAAAGACTTGAGGATCAAGATATTTTGATTAAAAAACGAGGAAAAGGGACATTCGTAAATAATGTTGTTCACACAGAAAATGTCCTAACCGGTGGAAGTTTTACTGAAACATGTAAAAAAATGGGTAGAATTCCTTCGACAGAAATCATTGCTTTTCACAATGAAGCGGTGCATAATGAACTTTTTGCTGAATTAAAAGATAGAAAGAACGAAATAATTTTAATAAAAAGAGTGCGAAAAGTAGATGAAACACCTTGCATTTTAGAAATTGATTATTTACCAACCAACTATACTTTTTTAACAAATTTACAAGATTCTCTTTTAGAGCAATTAGAAAGAGAACTACACACTAAATTACAAATTTTCGAAGATTATTTTCAAATTATCTTTTCAACGAAAGAAATTGCTGAATTGTTAAATTGTTCAGTAGGGATGCCTATATTAGAAGTAACGCAACATGTTTACAATTCAAAACATGAATTAGTCTATATCAATAAACAATATATTTTAACATCTAAATATGTTTATGCCGTTCAATATAAAAAGTAGTGAAAAAAAGAAACTCATTCTGAATAAGGAAGCTATTCATTTTATCGAGATTAGCATCGACCACTTAAAAGATAACTGGACAGATCAAAATTGGAAAGTTACGTATGGATATGACTGCTACGATTATTATGGTGAACAAATACCTGTTCCTAATGAGAAGTCCAAATCTAAAGCATGGTTATTACGTAATACTTTAACTGCTTTATGGTCTGTATTAACAGTTTTATCATTATTTTTTAGCGTTTAAGGACTATTAGGAAAAATAAAAAGCACCACTAGATCGAAAGAAAGCACAATAATAAATGAAGGTATCAATTCAAATACATTTCAAGGGCGATAGTAAACTTACACAAGGAAATACTTTTTACTTACGCGGAAAAAAGGTTGAACAAATTGCTTTAGAATTTTGGTGGCAAATACAAAAGGAAATGTCTTACCATGTAGAGTTAGAAAAAGTCATTGTCAATGGAGAACAGGATATAACTAAAAAAGTGATAGATTTAGAAGAACAAGAACTTAGAAGAGAATTTGCAGAAAGCGATATTTACCTTTTTAGCCCCTCTATTTTGAGGGTTTTGTTTTGCCTTAAAAGATTATATGTAATTTTTATTAGATTTGGAAGAAAGAATGTGAATGTTTGTACTTAAACTAAATGGGCAGGTTACTTGAAGAACCATATAGTTTAGATATTTGGGGATAAAAAGTTTTGAATTTCTTGGGCAAATAGTTGTAATTCGTCAGATACAGACATTGGCATACAAAAACGCCATCCTTTATATATATATTTTCTACAAAAAGAATAGCGCTTTTTGGGAATTATAGATATAAATTCATCTTAGATTAATGTCCCTACTATAAATTAAATAAAGAACTTACCCTCAACCACTTTTTTACCAGTACCACCTATATAAAGTTCTATATCTTTTTCATTTTTAGATATAAACAATTCTATTAAACAAGGCATTTTTACAATCGTACCTTGCTCGGCTCGAAGGTGAATACACTTTTCTTTATTATAATAATTATTGGCAAGATATGCTCCAACAGCAGCGTTCCCCATTCCACAAGCAGGATCTTCCATACCTTCCCTGGGGCACAGATTTCTAGTGTGGAAATCAAAATCCTCTCCATAAGTATCAAATGTGAATATTTGTACTTCACGAACACCCAAATTCTCACACAACTCTTGTAACAATTGAACATCACGTTTAACTGACATTAATGCACTCAAAGAATTTACTGCTATCACTAAATATTTCACACCTAAATCAATTGTTTGAATTGGAAGATTGAAAGCAATATCTGCTTCATTAATTCCCAAAGTATTGACGATTGTCTTTTTGTTTATTATTGGTGAAATGAACTTAGGAGAGCTTTGCTTCATTTTTACAAGCACTTGATTTCTAACATTTTCAATAACAACTTCACGTATTCCATTTTGAGTTTCAATTTGATATATTTTCTTTTTACTGGGATCAATCTTTTTGGAATTTACTAGTGCCATAAATGCTGCTATTGTTGGATGTCCAGCAAGCGATACTTCTTTATTAGGAGTAAAATAACGAAATAGAAAATCCGCATTATAAGAGGGATAGACAAATACTGTCTCTACAAGGTTTATCTGTTTAGCGATGTTTTGCAAAGTATTATTATCTAAACCACTGGGATCAAAAAAAACAGCAGCGGGATTTCCAATTAAATTTTCACCAGAAAAGCTATTGATTACCATAAATTCTTTTTCCAACTTAATTCTATACCTCCAATATTCAATTCATGTAACTAATTTTAATATAAACTAATTCCTATTTTAATGGTCTAAATTCTTGTAAAGAATTTTCTAAACTTGCGTGTACTAGTAAGATTATAAAATTTTCGTTTTGGGGGCGTTCTAAAATATTTGCTTGATTGTGATGGGGTTGCTGCAGCGATCCCTTTTTTGTTGTACTAACGGTCAGTTCAAGAAGGATAAAAAAACTTGCTATCAATTATTAATGGAATTAGGATTCTTTTAGAAAGGATTGTAAAAAGTGAGAACTATTGAATATGATTTATTTCCTGAAGCGTATGGTGCAAAAAGCAAATTTGTATCAAAGAAAGGAACGATTTCTGAATTAATAATCGATACGGGAATGCTTTTGAGTTCAGATTTTGACAAGGTTATCCCTTCAATTGATACACTTAATCGAATGTTTTTAAAAGGTATTTATCCTCGTGCTGGAGAGTGGGAAGCATTTCAGATTGACGAAGAAGAATATGAGGAATTAGTAAAACATTTAACCTTAATTCCGTCGCCAAGACCTTACAAAACGATTAAAAATACTTATCAAACGTTTACTTTGTGAAGAAATGTACTGA
>NZ_JBALPG010000037.1:0-1372 GCF_036965245.1 Neobacillus drentensis | reverse complement strand
AACTTAAAACGTGCGTTAGCCTATTTGGCATAGCACAAGTACATTTCGTGGTTTCTCCTTACCGGTTTTTACCTTTGCCTCCGAGCCCTATGCTCCGACTTTTAAAGAAAAATTAAATATCATTTTATTCGTAATTTTTACTTTGTAATGGTGCTATTTTCAACTTCTTGAGTTACTGCCCAGATAAATCCTGCTAATTCTCTTGCAATGGCTGTTAATGCCTTTCCAAATGCCTTTCCACGTGATAGTAAACGAAAATACTTTTTATGAAGGCGATTTTGAGCTTTCCATGAGATCATTTGAACATTAGGCAACTGTCCTTCTAGTCTTTTCTTTAAATCTCCCTTTATGGCAGGCGGAAATCGATAGCTCCAAGCTGCTTCTACAAGCAAACGACGAACATGACGGTTGCCTGTTTTTGTAATATTACCTTGTCTTCTGATTTCACCACTTGAGCTTTCGCTTGGAATTAACCCAACGTAAGACATTAATTTTTTGGGAGAATCAAATCTCTTAAATGATCCAATCTCAGCCACAAGGCTGGTAGCTGTTATAGTAGCTATTCCTCTTAATGATTGAAGTGCTTGAATCATTGGCGCATGGTAACCTTCAGTTGATTGTAATTTAATTTCTTCCTCTAATCGTTTTACCCTTTGCTCAATTTCTTGTAGATGATGCAAATACTCTTGAAAAACTACTTTAGATGTAGAACGTTCAAACTTTAGGGTATTTAACCATTCACGATATCTACGGGTCCATTTTTTTCCTTTGAAAGGAGGGTGAATATCATTTCGTAAAAGGAATTTCGATAATCGATGTTTGGCTCTTAATTCATCTTCTTTGGCATCTTCACGAGCACGAACTAAATCCCGAAGGGCTTCATCATCTTCTGTTGGCACATAAACAGGAGTTAATTCGCCGGCGCGAAATAACTTTGCTAGTTTAATCGAATCCCTACGGTCTGTTTTGATGCGCTCACCTGGTTTTTTAGGGATTAAAGATGGTGCGATCACTTCACACTCAATTCCTAGGCTAAGAAAAAGCCGATATAAACCATAGCCAGTTGGTCCAGCTTCATAACACACTCGAAGATTATCCTTTTCTCCAAGCTTTTTTACTAACTTTCTAATGGATTCCGGAGTGTTAGGAATCATTCCCCAATACCTTGGCTCATCACGACCTTCATCTGCAATGGCAACGGCAATTTTTTCTTTTGAAACGTCTAAACCTACATATTTTATGGTATCCTTCATAATAACTAGCTCCTTCCGTAATGTAGCTCTGATTTGGTTTGTTTTTTCCAGTAAACAGTGTAACCAAATTAACCTACGGTGTTACGAGTAAGGTGCTAGTTTCGTTCATGATAACTTAA
>NZ_JBALPG010000036.1:489-2176 GCF_036965245.1 Neobacillus drentensis | reverse complement strand
ATGCGTTGAATAAACGACAATTGGTTTTGTTAAAAATGGTTTTTCTGTTGAACCAGGAGCTTTTCCGCCTTTTTCGACTATGACAATTTCAATTGCTTCCACTTGTTTCGCTAGTCCTTCTGTACCCGCAGATTCACCATTTTTTGCCCAGCCAAGCCAGCCATAATCTTGTGAATGAACACGATAATAAATATCGTAATGTTTTGCCATTTCTCCAGTTAAGTTCACTTGAATCGCTTCAACTTGCTTACCTTTCCCAGTTGTACCACTAATTTCTCCATTAGAAACACTAGCCAGCCAGCCATAATCTTGTACATGAGTTGAATAGGTAATATCGCCACTATAAGACGGATCTTGTAAATCAATCTTAATAGCTTCAATACGTTTCGCTTCCCCTTTGGTTCCGCTCATCTTTCCATTAGATACGTAACCCATCCAGCCGTATGTTTCAACATGCGTTGAATAAACGACAGTTTGTTTTATTAAAAATGGTTGATCTGTTGAACCAGGGGCTTCTCCACCTTTTTTAACTAAGACAATCTCAATTGCTTCCAATTGTTTCGCAAGTCTCTCTGTACCTGCAGATTCACCATTTTTTGCCCAACCTAACCACCCATAATCTTGTGAGTGGACACGATAATAAATATCGTAATAATTTGCTATTTCTCCTGTTAAGTTCATTTGAATCGCTTCAGCTTGTTTACCTTCTCCAGTTGTACCGCTAATTTTTCCATCAGAAACGCTATCTAACCACCCATAATCTTGCACATGGGTCTTGTAGGAGATCCCTCCACTATATGGGGCATTGTCCAAGAAAATCTGTATTGCTTCTATGCGTTTTGCTTGTCCATTTGTACCTGCCATTTCTCCATCAGATACGGGTTTTTGCCATCCAATGTCCTGTACATGGGCAGCATAGTGAATAGACGGAGTTACTTCCTCAGAACTACCCACACTAACAATTGGGGGATACTCTGAAGATTGAACCTCAGCTGATGAATCTAAAACGGGATTTAAAGAATCATATTCTTCTTTAGAAATCGCTTTTTTTTGATTTTCAACAGTTTCGTAGTAAGTTAAATCCTTTTTATCAATAACAGTACCATATTCATCAATCGTTTTTACTACTTCAATGGAAGTCCCATTTTCGTTTTCAGATATCACTGAAATTTGATCATGAAACTTAAGAGGGTGTACATCTTCAAGTTTAAATGAATCAGATACAGCTAATCTATACTGAATACTTTCATTTTCCTTTACAGCAAATTCATTTAGTTCATCGGTAACATTAATCGTGATGTCCTCTGTTTGATTGGTAGAATCAGTATGAATGTCAATTTTTCCATGAACAGATGATTTCGATTCATCTGTCCAACCAGTTAATGTCAATGTTACATGTTCATTAAATACGATCTTTTTTTCTTCACCATTATAATGAATAAAGAAATAACTAAAATCCCTTGTGTTTGAACTTTCTACTTCATAAGCAAAACTACCTTTTGAAAAAGATCCAAAGCAAATTAATAGGATCACTAACAGTAAAAAAGCTTTTCTTCCCATCCCATCATACCCCTATATTAAATTTTAATTCTTAAAAACTTGAAAAAGTAATACTTTAATAAATTCGACAAAATACATAATTTAACATTGATATTCTACCATAAAACCAAAAGAAGATTACAACTTT
>NZ_JBALPG010000036.1:0-464 GCF_036965245.1 Neobacillus drentensis | reverse complement strand
CCATTTTCTTCAAGATACTAACTTTTGTTTTTAAAATAACAATCCACAATAACATTATTTATTGAATGTTGGTCTTATTCTAAAAGAATAAAATGTATTTTTCTCCCATAATCTATTCGATGAAACCTTTGTGAAAACAGATAGAACCAACCCTACAAAACGTAAGAGTTGGTTCTATCTTTGTTTCAATTATTTGTTGATCCATGCACCGTCTTTACCTAGTTTGTAGCCTTGGATTTTGGTGTTGGCAGCCATTTTACCGTTTGCATATAGGCAATACCACTTACTGTCTGTAAATCCCCATCCCGTTTGCATGTACCACTAGTATTCATGAAGTACAAGCTGTCATTTACTTTTGCCTAGCCTATCTTCATTGCTTCCAGAACATCCAGGAAATACCATTTTCCGTTTACTTTTACCCATCCTGTTTGCATTTCACCGGTCTTTTTGTCTAGATAGTACCA
>NZ_JBALPG010000035.1:0-26146 GCF_036965245.1 Neobacillus drentensis | reverse complement strand
GATGCCTTATTAAAGACACCTTTTACGTTTTATCAAAGGCTTTTTCCATAAGCAACCATTACTTGGTTTTTCATCCCAATATCCGCTGATACAGCGATTTGGCGTGGGTTAAATCCTTAGTCCCATGGATGAGGGCACGGCCATCTTGAAAAATTACCATCCGTTCATCGCCGATTTCAACTGATAGTAAATAAGGATTTCCCTTAACAATGTATCCAAGCGAGCTTAGCTGGGTCGTGAGCTGTTCTAGCGAAATCTTCCCAGCAGAAGACGGACGGATTTGCACCGTATCACGGCCGCATAAAACCGTCGTCTTTGTCATATTCTCATAATCCAAATAAGGATATGTCCGCTCCTCACCACAGGATAAGCAGCCGGCAAACTTTGCTTTGGACATTTTCAAGCTTGTATATTGATTTCTCCATAAATCAAAGCTGACAAATGAAGTGCGAACCGCATCCCAATCTTCGACTAACATCTTCAACGCCTCAGCTGTCTGATGGGCAATCACCATTTGCACGGCCGGTGAAATAATCCCCCCTGTATCACAGGTCATACCCTGAAGCGGGATCGTCCGTAACAGACAATTTAAGCAAGGCGTTTTCCCGGGAATGATGGAAAAACTCATCCCAAAGCTTCCGACGCAGGCACCGTAAATCCAAGGGATATTGTATTTTTGGGAAATATCATTCATCATCATCCGTGTTTCAAAATTATCGGTGGCATCCATTATCAAATCGATGCCAATCACAAGCTCCTCCATCATCTCAGGTGTCGCATCGCCAATAATCGCTCGAACTTCCACATCGGAGTTAATCGCTCGCAAGCGCTTTTCCGCTGCTGCCGCTTTCGGAAGTTTCTCGACAACATCTTCTTCTGTATAGAGCTGCTGGCGCTGCAGATTGCTGGCTTCCACATAGTCCCGATCAACAATGGTAATTTTACCAACTCCAGCCCGCGTCAGGATTTCCGCACTACCTGAGCCGAGAGCACCCGCACCAATAATAAGGACATGTTTATTATTAATCATGGCTTGTCCTTCCTTGCCTATCCCTGGAAAAAGGACTTGCCGTGAATACCGTTCCTTCATACGTTCCCCCCCAATTGATAAGAAAACTCGCCACTTGGCGAGCATTTAGGGCATGAGTTTATTAGGCCTTTAATGTTTTTATTAAAAGAATTTTAGCTGCGGGGATTAGTGCCCGGCTAATTCTGGTTTTTCACTCTTTTGGGCACTGTGACCTTCTTATAGTGACCGACAACGAGTTTTTTCCCTCTTTCAGGCACTGCGACCCTCTTATAGTACCCGTCCATGAGGTTGTTTCGTTCTTTCGTAAACTTTAATCCATAAATTTCTCTATTTCACGCAGCATCAACCGCCGCTCACCGGCGGAATAAAGGCAATCACGTCACCGTCATGGATGACTTCATCATTTGAAGCAAACTCCTCATTGATCGCCGTCATCACGGTTTCCATTTTAGGGAGGTCATACTTCGCCGATAACTCGGTCTTCAGTTCGGCAACTGTTTTTTCACTGGCATCCACCAGCAAAAATTCTTCACCAACCACATCACGCAAGTGAGCAAAAAACAAGACTTTATTCATCTAAATCACCTGCCTCAGGTTTGCCGCTTGGATAGGCAACCGTTTCAAGCTGGTTTCCCATCCACGATTCGCCGTCTTCCCAATGCTCTTTCTTCCAGATTGGAACGATTTCCTTAATCCGTTCAATCGCATAGCGGTTGGCTTCATAGGAATCAGCGCGGTGCGGTGTCGAAACCGCAATCACGACGGCGACATCGGTAATATCTAAGCGCCCGACCCTGTGAGTAATCGCAACCCGCGAGCCATCCCAGCGCTGTTCAATTTCCAGCCCGATCTGCTCGAGCTTTTTCACAGCCATTGCTTCATACGCTTCATAAATTAAAAACAATGTTTTCTTGCCATGCGTTAATTCCCGGACAGTGCCAATGAAGGTGGTAATGGCACCTGCCTCACGCTGGACCACTTTATCAATCACTGCTTGAATATCAATCGGTTCCTTTGAAATTTCGTACATCCTCATTATTTCACCTCTTCAGCCAAACTCTTCAACACTGCATTTTCAACGACTTGATAGCCGCCAATTTTTTCAACCTGCTTCCGGAACGCATCCGATTGAATAATCTTCAGAAGCTGCTTCCCGCTTTCACTCTCATAAAAGCTGCGTGTCATCACCAAGTCATATTCTTCATCGGCGACAGGAACAAAGGCTAAGCCCATCGCTTTTGCCGCAGGATAAATGCCAAGTCCTGCACCACAGGAATCACCTTTTACTTCCGCTGCCACCGCTAAATGAGAAAACATTTCCCGGTCATAGCCGGTGATCTCTTCTGATGAAAGGCCGGCCTCCTCCAGCAGCAAATCAAACAAGATTCGAGTGCCTGCTCCTTTTTGGCGGTTGACAAAGTTGGCGTTCTTCCGGACTAAATCTGTGACGGATTCTATTTCTAAGGGATTGCCTTTTGGCAAGATCCAGCCTTGCTTCCTTTTTAAAAATGGATAAAGAACAACATCTTGACCAGCTAAAATTTTCCGAACATATGAAACATTATATTGCTTTGTACTTGGGTCAAGCAAATGAATGCCCGCAACATGGGCCTCACCTTTGCGAATCGCCATTATGCCGGCCATGCTGCCGACATGTGAAGAAACAATTTTCATCTCTGTCCGAGCTCGTTTCAGCTCTGAAGATAAAAGGTCGATTGTCAAATCATGGCTGCCGCAAAATACAATTGCATTTTTAATCTCCTCAAGTGGGCGCAGCAGCTCTACTTCTGCCAAATCCCCTTGTTCATATCCAATCACATTTGGCGGTACGATTAAAAGGCCGTCTGCTCTGACAAAGGACATCGTAACCCCTGCCGCTCTTGTCAAAGGGTTGGCGATAAATTGGCCATCCACATAGCCGATATTCATTCGGACAAAATCCTCAGCACCCATTGAGGAAACTATACGGCGCCCAAGCTTGACCGTTACCGTCTGCCTTTTTGGGACGGGAATCCCTAAATATTTACATACTAGCGGTTGAACAAACCATCCCAGTGCTAAATAAGCGGACACAGGATAGCCTGGAACACCGACGACAATTTTTCCGTTTATTTTTCCTAGAACAGTTGGTTTCCCAGGCCGTGCGGCGACTCCATGGGTAAAGACCTCGCCTATTTCGCCGATGATGTGCACCGTGAAGTCCTTCCTGCCTGCCGATGATCCGGCATTTATTACAATAATATCAGAGGTTTCGGCTGCCTCTAGCAGCACTTTTTTAATCTTCTCCGGCTCGTCCTTTACGATGGAATGGAGCTTTGGCTCGCCGCCCCACTCCTTGATAAAACCAGAAAACACCGTTCCGTTAAATTCGATTATTTTTCCTGAAGCTAATTCAGAATCTGCTTCGACAAGTTCATTGCCTGTCGGGATAATCGTCACTACTGGTTTTTTTACAACAGGAATAACGAGCTGTTGTGCAGCGAGCAACACACCTAAATCCGCTGGCCGTAATATATGTCCTTGGGGAAAAAGCATTTCCTCTTGGACGATATCTTCGCCAATTGGACGGATATGCTGCCACGGGGTTGCAGGTTCAATAATTTCAATCGTATCTTCATCAACAACATGAACATGTTCAATCATAATAACGGCGTTAAACGGGGAAGGAATGGCATTCCCTGTATCGACAAAGCTAAACTCCAAGCCTTTTTTAAGGTAAAGCGGGTTTTGCTCATGTGCCTGATACGTACTTTCCGCGATAACGGCAATTCCATCCATCGCTGAGGCATGATAATGTGGCATCGAGACTCTTGCAAAAATAGGTTCAGCGGTGACACGGCCTAATGCTTCAACTACTGAAATATATTCAATTTCAGGTGTAAGCGCGAAAGCTGCCAGTATTTCTTCTCTTGCTTCCGATCGGGGTTTATCTTCTAAATAAATTTTTCTTTTATATTGTTTCTGTTCCATGCTAAAGACCCCTTACCTTGATGGAATCACAGGTACATATTCGCCCTGTGAAACTCCTTCTTTTACTGAACTAATCTCGACAATGCCATCGCTTTTTACAAGTGTGGTAATCAAGCCCGATTTTCCGATAATCGGCTCTGCCCACCATTCGCTCTCGTTTTCAAAAAGCCGAACACGGATATAATCAGCCCGACCCATTGAGGAGGGAATATTTCTTGTGATCTTTGCAAAAATCCGCTCCGGTTTACGCTCGATTTTTTCCCCTTTTAGCTTTCGTAAAATACGCTCGCCGAACAGCTTGAAGATGATCATGCCGCTTGCCGGGTGTCCCGGAAGGCCAATGACTGGCTTTCCATTTGCCAATGCCAGTATGGTTGGCTTACCAGGCTTAATAGAGATGCCGTGAACAAAAACCCCTGGATCCCCTAAAGCCTGAATGACATCCGTTGTATAGTCCTTTGCTCCGACCGAGCTGCCGCCAGAAAGGATTAAACAATCGACCTTGTCATAAAGCTCCCGTGCCGTTTGTTGAAATTCTTCATAATCATCGCGGACAATCCCGCCGTATAGAACATCAACATTCCACTCGCTACTTAGTCCGGCAATCGTTAAATAGTTGATGTCGCGAATTTGCCCTTCTAGGAGTGTTTCGGTTTGATACGGGACGATTTCATCCCCAGAGGAAAGGTAACCGACCTTTAATTTGCGGAAAACGGGCACCTCTGTAATCCCTAAAGAGGCAAGCGCCCCTAATTCCTGCGGTCTTAGTTTCGTTCCCTTACTAAGGAGAACTTCACCTTCTTTAATATCTTCTCCCGCCCGAATCACATTTTCTCCAGGTGCTACTTGCTTGTATGTATTAAGCAGGCCATCTAGGTCCTCACAGTGTTCAATCATAATCACGCTGTCACTGCCCTTTGGCATCATACCTCCTGTCGGTACGTAAACGGCCGTGCCATGGCTAACCTCATCATCAGGGACTTCGCCCATCTTTACTTCTCCAGCTATTGTTAAGAAGCCAGGCATGGATTCAGAGGAACCATACGTATCCTTCGCACGAACGGCATACCCGTCGACAGTTGAGCGATCAAAACTTGGCACATTTTCCTTCGCCACTACCGGCTCTGCTAAAATATGGTTTAGTGCATCGACAAGTTCCCTAACCACTATTTGTTCAATCGCCGGTATCTTTTCCTCAATTAAGGCAAATGTCTCTTCAACTGTTTTCACTTTGAAAAATTGCATGGTTCCCTTGTTCCCCCTTATATTGTGAAACTTCAATAAGTGAGGGGTTTTTCCCCATTATTGTTAGTCCCGTTCTACTGTCTCTAATTATCAAGGCTATCGTTTTGATAATTAGAGACAGTACGAGCCCGATTGGTTTCAACTAAGCCGATAAAAAGTGCATTGGCAAGTTTCACTATATCTCACTAATCGGGCTTTTACGAGCAGTCATCCCACACCTAAACTTCCTTGTTACTGCCCGTTATTGCGGAAAAAATCTGCCTCGGCCCATTTTTTCGCATCTTCGTATTCATTTGGGTGATTCATATTGAAAAAGACCCGTTCTAGATCAAGAGTACTGTAAGTTTGCAGCTCTGTTTCTGTTACGTATAGTACGTTTAAATGGTCAAGTAAATGTTTCATTCGAAGCTCCCCAGCTTCAATGCAATTTGCAGCCTCTTCAGCCGCCCTCTTTTGAAAAACTGCAAATAGCGGATGTTGTTTTCCGTTGATTACAGGAATGACAGCATCATAATGGCCGCAATTGTTGACAAGCACCTCGGCAAGCTCCGTTGAAACAAACGGCATATCACATGCGGCAATAAAATTCACATCGTAGTCGGAAGCAAGCAAGCCTGCATGCACCCCGGCAAGCGGCCCCATCCCCGGATAATAATCAGGGACCATCTTTATTCCTAAAAATTTATATTGTTCAGAATCATTCGTTACCAGAATTATATCATCAAAGAGCAGTTTTAGCTTATCTACAATTCTTTCAATGTTTGATTTCTCATTTATTTTTAGCAGCGCTTTATTTGTGCCCATCCTGCTCGATTTTCCGCCTGCTAAAATAATCGCTGCAGCTTTCATGGAAAAAACACCTTCTTTAATTTGTCTCTTTTTTCTCACCAACTGAGTTATAACCGTTTTCCTGAGCAACAAAATCGAGGTGGATTGAGTTTAAATCCAGTAATGCAGCCGAAGGTTTTGTAATATATTGTCTTGTATCAATAATTTTAATATAGCCCTTGCATTCCTCGCAAACTTGAATTTGCGAGATGGCGTCGCCTTCAATCGTTAAAAACTGGATGGTTTTATGATCTTCATTGCCGCAATGAGAGCATTCCAAGCGCTTAGCATTCCAGTGGGCAAGACAGCGCGGACAATGGATAACTTTTTTTCCTTCTTCTTCAAGGGAGGCCAATCTAACTGGTTCGCCGCAAACAGGACAGCCGGCTCCAGGTACCGCATGGTTGATATCGTGCTGAACCTTTTCAGCTGTCAATTGTAAGTAAGGGCGAAGGGCAGTTTCAGCTAGGAATTGCGGAATCCATTCTTCAAGACCATTTTCTTCTGCAAAACTAGCAAAATAAAGGTGGTTAAACGAAAAGGCCTCATCAATCCAGCGAATCGCTGTTTCTTCATTCAGGTGGGTGCTAATACTTGAAAGCTTCGGTCCGAGTTCAGGATTAAATTTTACAAGAGTGGCATTTATTTCCTCTATCCACTGTAAGAATAGTGAAATTTCAAAGTTAATAGCCGTTAGAGCGGCGGCAGGCACCCCTGCAGTCATTGCAGCCTTATCGAGATTTGGTTTGATGGTTTCAGGATCTAACTGCTGCTTCCACTGCTCCTGAAGCTTAACGATTTCCTTTTGCAATTCTTGGTATTCTTTTGAAACAACGGATTTAATCATCGTTGTCACACCTCTTTCTATTATTAAAGACCCAATTTGTTGTTTTTGAAAGTCTAGGTTCTGTCTTCAAGAACGCCTTATGAGGATTGGTTTTATCTTTTTTCTTCTGGTTTCTGTTTCTATGAACGCGTCTCGGGACAAGCTTTTCTCTTTGTTACCCTATTTTGTCCTCATGAGTCGCTTATAAGAAATGGCTGTCAATTTGTTCGACAGCCATTCCTTTTTTGAGTATAAAATTGAAAACGAATGGTTTTTATGCGCCTTTTTTATGTTTTGGATCATCCAAGTCAGGGAAGTTACCCTTTTTGACTTCTTCATCATACCAGTCGGGATAGTGGCCTTTTGCCCACCATGCAGGTACCTTTCCTGTAACAACTCCGGAATAGCCTGGTCTTGAGTGTCTGTGAACGACACTGAGGTAAATGTGTCCGACAATTACAGCAATCGCAAGACCGAAGCCGACGTTGTGAAGGAAGTAGCCCCACTGAACGACAGCTCTTGGGAAAAATTCAGGGAACCACATTAGGAAGCCTGAACCGATAATTAAGATTGCAGTGAAGATTTGAATAATCGAGTTTATTTTTTCACCGGCATTAAAGAATGTTTGTCTTATATGCTTAAATTTAAAGCCGAAAAGCTCTTTGACAAATTCAGTAAAGAACTGGATATCGCGTTTCTTCCAAGTAACAAGCTCTTTCATCCATAGCTTAAAGCCTTTGAAGTCAAAAATGACCCAAATGAATGTTGGCGTACAGAATACGACGGCAAAAATGCGATGAAGCAAACGGGCATTCGCCGGCCCCCCGAGAATCGGGTATAACCAGTCAAAGAACTCTGTGTACATTGGCAATGCCGTAATATACAGGGCAAAGAAGGAAATTGCGTTAACGGCATGTGCCCAGACAAACGCCTTGGAAAAACGTCTTACTTTCACATCAGATTTTGGCTGATTACTCATGGCTGTCACCTCCATCTTGCGTCTCGTCATTAAACTTTTTACTAAAAAACTTATTGGCCACAAATGCACCGACAACCGCCATGGTTGTTGCTCCAATCATTGCTTTCCCAATTGGCTGTGCATAGTCCTTCCACAAAACAGCAGAGGTTGGAACTTTAGGGTTTTCAGGCAAACCGTATACAGATGGCCGCTCAGCTAATACATAAACTGCTTGCGTACCGCCAACGCCTTGTGGATTATAGACCATGGCATTTGGATAACGATCCTTAATTTCCTTGAGGCGCTGCTCAGCCTTTTTAATCATCGCATCTTTATCGCCAAAGTCCATTGCCCCGGTGTGACAGGTCGTTATGCAGGCAGGCTGTAAGCCTTCCTCGATCCGGTCAGTACACATCGTGCATTTATGAGCTTTTCGATATTCTTTACCGTTTTTGTCTTTATATTCCTTCAAGGAAACAACGTCAAACGGACAGTTTTCCGTGCAATAGCCGCAGCCAACGCATTTATCTTGATCAATGACAACCGTTCCATACTTCGTATAGCTGATGGCATTTTCCGGACAAACCTTTTCACAAGCGGCATCGGTACAATGGAAGCAGGAGGAATGGCGGAATAGATATTCTAAATCACCTTTGCCATTCTCGTGTTCAATATACTGAAGGACATTCCATGTATCCGCGGTTGTTTTTACATGTGATTGGACACTGCCAAGGAATTCCGTTGGCTCTGCCGGCAGGTCATTCCAGTTTTTACAGGCAACCATACAAGCACGGCAGCCGTCACACTTTGTTACATCGACATATTTTACATACTTACTCATACGTCAGCCCTCCTAACATTGCAGAGGAATGCTTTATATTCAGGAATCATTGTATTGGCATCCCCGATATGCGGAGTCAGGCGGTTTGCTGTATCCCCAGTGGCAAATCCTTTATAGCCAAAATGCCATGGCATTCCGATCTGATGCACTTTTTTACCTCTCACTGTAAAAGGCTTATAGCGCTTGGTTACCATTGCATAGGCCTGGATTTCGCCACGCGCTGAGCTGACAATGATCTTGTCTTTATTCTTGATGCCTTTTTCTTTGGCAAGCTCTTCACTTAGTTCTATAAACATATGACCGGCAAGTTCTGAGAGCCACTCTTGGTTTCGTGTCATCGTGCCTGATTGCCAGTGCTCACTTACCCGGTAGGTCGTTCCGATAATTGGGTAGTCCGCCTTGAAACCGCGTTTATTGAACTCTTCTTCAAAAATCACCGTTGCCGGGTTCATTTCCTGTTTTGAGAACGCATTTGGAATTGGACTTTCAAATGGCTCATAGTGTTCTGGGAACGGACCGTCATTCATGGTTGGGGCAAATAAAAGTGCCACACCATCTTTATTCATCATAAAGGCACCTGTACCGCCTGGTTCTGTTGGTGCGGTAACAGCTTTAAAGTCCGGAACGTCGTTTCCGACCCATTTCTTCTGAGCATCATCCCACCAAATAACAGCTTTTTCCTTGCTCCATGGCTGACCGCTTGGATCTGCTGAAGCACGGTTGTAGAGAATTCGGCGGTTCATTGGCCACGCATAGGACCAGTTCAAATAGTGTTCGCCGCCTGTATCCTTGTTGTCGCGGTTCTTCGATTTGTTCTTTCCTTCTTCAGGATAGAACCCGGAATAAATCCAGTTACCACTTGAAGTTGTACCGTCATCTAAAAGGGCGCCAAATCCGGAAAGCAATTTACCTGTTTTCAAATCATATCCATTGATTTCTTTGGCAACAAGGTCAATATCCGGCACTTCACCTGTTCCATAGTTCCAATCAAGGGCTAAGAACGGTTTGTCGGCTGATTTTGGACTGTTCGCATAAACCGATTTTAGTTTTAATGCAAGTTCATGGATGATATCAAGGTCAGGTTTTGCCTCACCTCTTGAATCAATCGCTTTCCAGCGGTATTGCATCCAGCGTGAGCTGTTAGATACACTGCCTTCTTTTTCAAAAGAAGAACTTGCTGGTAACAGGAATATTTCTGTATTAATCTTGGATGGGTCGCTGCCAGCTTCTTTTTGCCAGAATGCCGATGTTTCGGTTTCCCAAAGATCAATCGCCACCATCCACTTCAAGTTGCCAAGTGCCTCTTTTTCTTTACCCGCATTTGGACCACCGACAACCGGGTTTGTTCCAAATAGGAAGGCCCCGTCGAGTTCGCCCTTGTACATTGCTTTAAAGAGGTTCATATGGGAATAGTTTTTATTTCCCTTTGGCAAATATTGATAGCCGAATTCATTTTCTGCTGTTGCATTCGCGCCGTACCAAGCTTTCAGCAAGCTGACATAGAATTTCGGTCTGTTACTCCAGTAGCCTGTTTTTGGTGTTTCTTTTTCCAAATAGCCTTTTAGGGTAGCATGCTCTGGAACTGTCGCTTTTGGTACACCGAGATATCCTGTTAGATTATCGAATAATAAACCAAAGTCAGTTGACCCTTGAACGTTGGATTCTCCGCGCAGTGCATTGATTCCTCCGCCTGGTATTCCGATGTTTCCTAATAAAAGCTGCAGGATGGCATAGCTCCGAACGTTTTGTGAGCCAACCGTATGCTGGGTTGTACCCATTGCATACAGGATCGTTCCGGATTTTCCAACCTTACCTGTTTCACAGAAGGTCTTACAAACCTTTAGAAAATCTTCCTGTGGTGTACCTGTTACAGTCGAAACTGTTTTTACATCATAACGGGAAAAGTGTTTTTTCATTAATTGGAACACAGAACGCGGGTGCTGCAATGTTTCATCGACTACAGGCTTACCGTCTTCCGTTGTTTCAATTGTCCATTTCGTTTTATCGTACGCTCTTTTCGCTTCATCATAGCCTGAGAAAAGACCATCATTAAAGTCATAACCTTCTTTAACGATAAAGGAAGCATTTGTATATTTAGCCACATACTCTTTGTGGATGAGATTGTTTTCAATCGCATAATTAATCATCCCGCCGATAAACGGAATATCCGTACCTGAGCGGAGTGCAGCGTAAACGTCAGCCTGTGAAGATGTTCTGGTAAAGCGCGGGTCAACGGAAATAATTGTACCACCGTTTTCCTTTGCTTTTGTTAACCATCTAAAGCTGATTGGATGGTTTTCCGCAGGGTTTGCACCAATGATAAACGCACAATCAGTATGCTGCAGATCATTCCAATGGTTAGTCATTGCTCCACGACCAAATGTAGGTGCCAGACCGGCAACCGTAGAACTATGTCATATTCGTGCCTGGTGCTCTAAATAGGTAACACCAAGCCCTCTCATTAATTTTGAAAGCAAATACGTTTCTTCATTATCAAGTGCCGCGCCGCCAAGGCAGGCAATCTTTTCGGTTTTATTTACAGTGATTCCGTTTTCTACTTCAACAAATGATTTGTCACGGGTTTCTTTAGTCCGCTTGGCAATGGTGTCAAGCATCCAGTGCCAATCTTTTTCCTCCCACTTATTGCTTCCAGGAGCACGGTAAAGCGGTTTTGTTAAGCGTTTCTCAGATGTATATAACTGTCTTATTGTTGTTCCTTTACTACATAGCTTTCCTTCGTTAATTGGGTTATCCGGATCCCCTTCCGTATAAACCACAGTATTGTTTTTGGTGTGAACGAGGATCCCGCATCCTACACCACAGTAGCAGCAAATGGTTGGTGTTACAGTTGCCTTAGCAATTTTGAATTCTTTTGTTTGTGCATATGCTTTCTTTTCGTTAAAGCCAAGTTCCACAACAGCAAGTGTTGCCGCAGTTGCGCCTGATAGCTTTAAAAATTGCCGGCGATTTAGGTTCATTTCAACCATAACCATTCTCCTTCCCTAAAAATATTGATTAGAACATCCCTTTTTCTCTCTAGGTATGTAAAGCTTTTGATTCCCCCTTTCAATGCACCTCTATAGCTAACTCGATATTAAGATCGTTTTCGACTCTGCCGGATGAGGTATAAATTGTCGCCATTTTCCCTCGTAAATAGCCAATTACCTCGATATTTAAGTATTTTGCCAGCTGCACTGCCTGCTTAGTGGCAGCCGTGCGTGAGCCGATTACAGGAAAGCCAAATTTTGCAGCTTTTGAGAGCATTTCATATGAAACCCTGCCGGTTGTAAGTAACATTAACCTTTCGGGTTGTAAACGGTTTCTAATTGCGTGGCCAATAATTTTGTCCACAGCATTGTGGCGGCCAATATCTTCTCGGATTGTAATTGAGCCGTCTTCCTCTACAATACAAGCTCCATGCATTCCGCCTGTTTCCAGGTAAAAACGGGAGTTCTGGGCAAATTCACTTCTCTTCTTTAATAGATAACTTAATTTAAAGGTTTTGCTTGAAGCCACTTTGGCAAAATTTTTCACATCTGTCATCGAGAAGAAGGTTACACCCCTTCCGCAACCGGCTGTGTAGTGCTTCTTTTTTGAAAAAACTTGCTCTTCGTCAAAATGGGAGCGGAGTGAAACATGGATGCTGCCCATTTCTTCGTTGATGAGGATAGACTCGATGTCATTTGCGTCCTGAATAAATCCTTCAGAAAACAAATATCCATATGTCCAGTCCTCTAGGTCGAATTTTGTCAGCTGAAAAACGGCCATTTCATAACCGTTTATAATCAAGGAAATTGGATATTCATCAGGACAACCCTTGTGGTTCATTGTTTTGCCTCCACTCTAGGAAATATTTCCTTATTTTATCATTGTAGAAATAGGAGCAATTACACTCAGCGACATTTGTCACATTGTCGAAACTTGTAATCTTCATATAGGGGATTTTTGGTGTTCCGTTTGCAACATTAAAACTATTTTCCTTTGATTAATAGTGGGATTTTGGTTAACCACACGATGTTTGTGTCAAATTTCCAACAATTTTATGAACATGCAAGTTAACCAAGGTTACAATGTTATTTAGTTCCGGTCAGTAAGCGGTTCCATTTTAAAATGGGGGGGCTTTTGTAAATATCGTATTATCCGACACCTTTTTTGAAAGTAATATTTATCACACTAAATGCTTGGAAATAGTACAAATGGAGGATTTGTCATCTTTCTGTCAACTATTAGTCTTTCATGCACTAAATTATGTTAATTTTTTTAAAATGTTTTATAATAATAACTAGGTTTTTAGAAGGAGGAAGACATAATGACAATCAAAAAAGTAATGACAATTGCCGGCTCTGATACAAGCGGCGGTGCAGGGATTCAAGCAGATTTGAAAACATTCCAGGAGCTTGGCGTCTATGGAATGACAGCCTTGACTACGATTGTAACAATGGATCCAAAAGATTGGCACCATAGCGTTTTTCCAATTGCCTTGGATACACTTAAGACACAAATAGACACCGTTCTCTCCGTTGGTATCGACGCGATGAAAACAGGCATGCTGGGAACAGTTGAAATCATTGAATTAGCTGCAAAAGTGATCGATGAAAATAAACTGGAGCAAGTCGTTATTGATCCGGTTATGGTTTGCAAAGGGGAAGATGAGGCCTTACACCCGGAAACAACGGATGCGATGCGTGAGCTTCTTTTACCACGTGCCTTAGTGGTTACGCCTAACCTGTTTGAAGCGGGACAGCTTGCAGGAACGAAAACACCTCATACGGTTGAGGAAATGAAGGAAGCAGCTGTAAAAATCCACGAGCAGGGAGCAAAATTCGTGTTGATTAAAGGCGGCAGCAAACTCCATACGGAAGAAAAAGCTGTTGATCTCTTATATGATGGAAAAGAATTCACACTATATGAGTCTGAAAAGTTTGACACTACCTATACACACGGGGCAGGCTGTACCTACTCATCCGCGATTACGGCTGAACTCGCCAAAGGCAAATCTGTTTATGAAGCGGTCGAAGTGGCAAAGGACTTTATTACCGCTGCGATCCAGGAGGGCTTCCGCTTAAATGAATTTGTCGGGCCAACTTGGCATGGTGCTTACCGCAGTGCCGAAAGCGTAACGGAGTATTGCATAGATTGTAATGAATAAAAAGAAAGGCGGAAGCGCACGTTTAGCGGCGTATGGACTGGAGCGCTTCGACTGAGATAAAGGAAACACGGTGAGCGTTAGCGAACCGATGTTGACTTATCGTAGGGAGAAGCGCGAAGTACACTAGCCGCTGGGCGCCGGAGCTGGACATTTCTCAATTTGCAATGATTTTATTTGACTCTATAAAAAGAAGAGCCAATCGACTGATCTGGCTCTTCTTTTTTCATGGTGTCAGGCACCTTTTCAGCATATATTTTTATCAAGCATTCATTTCGCATTTTTTATCTGATTTTAGTATGATAGATACATTATTAAATAAGAATAGTTTATAGATTCTTTTACTGGACTTGAAGGGAAAGGAGCTGTTAGGTTTGCAGTTAATTGATATGAAATGTGTCCAGGAAGCCATCAATGGCTTTGCTAATAATGATGTTTACATTCACCTTGAAACAACCAATGGTGCCTATGCATCACACCACAATCAAGACTTCTTTTCAGCAGGGGCATATATCCGCAACGCCCTTGTTCGATATGAATTAGGAAAGATTACCGGAAATGGGCCTTATCGCGTTGGTCTTAAAATAAATCTTGGCTGGATTTATGCTGAGGGGATTACCCATTTTGAAATAAACGAAGAGAACCAGCTTTTATTGGCCGGCCATGACCATAGTGGGAAGCTGGCGGTTGCCTTGGAAATCAGCACAACTCCATTTGAATAACCGGAAAGGAGAATAAATAATGGAAAAAGAACGCCATGTCTTGGTTATTTTCCCTCATCCTGATGACGAAGCTTTTGGTGTATCAGGGACAATTGCGACACATGTGGAAAACGGAACCCCTGTCACATATGCATGTTTAACCTTAGGGGAAATGGGACGCAATATGGGTAATCCTCCATTTACCAATCGGGAAAACCTTCCTAAAATTAGAAAGGAAGAATTAAAGGAAGCTGCACGGGTTTTAGGCATCCAAGACCTTCGTATGCTTGGTTTCCGTGACAAAACGATTGAATTTGAAGATGAAGATCAATTGTCGAACACTTTGTTAGCAATAATTGAAGAGGTAAATCCTTCACTTATTATTACTTTTTATCCCGGCTATTCGGTTCACCCTGACCATGACGCCACAGGTGCGGCGGTCGTAAGGGCTGTGGAAAAGCTTCCTGCAGCCGCAAGGCCAACCTTACACTGTGTCGCCTTCTCTAAAAATTGTGTAGAAGAGCTTGGGGAAGCCGATATTATTAACAACATTACTCCTGTTGCTAAAACAAAGCTTGCTGCCATCAAAGCACACCGTTCGCAAACGGAGCAAATGTTTATCGACATGGAAGAGAAAATGAAAAATCAAGACCCGCAAATAATGGTATGGATTAATAATGAGCGGTTTTGGACATATAAGTTTGAACATTAAAAGCCCTTCAGTTAGAGGGCTTTTTTTTGTTACTATTGCGCTGTTCAATCGCTCGAAGCGATTTTTCTGGTAAATCCTTAAAAATAATAATCTTTCTTTATAAATCCGCATACGTCCCCTTTATAGAAGGTAAAATGCAGTTCATTTAGACACTCAACGCGATTCACTATCCCCACCACCTATCTACTATTGTCCAGCTATTGCTATTGCACTGGGCTCGATTCATACCATCTATTTATCTTTTCCCCATGTTTAAGTGCCGAGATTAACAAAAAGTTCAAATTTTCAAAAACCTCTATTTTACTGGTCTCTCCCAGCCCATTCACAGAACGTTCAAAAATGGATAAAAAAGTGTGCTGCACATCACTATTTTAACGTTTGCGAGAGTTTAGGATGAAATTGTTCTTAAGAAATAAAAGGGGGGGAAACCATTGCAAAAAACAATTATTAGCTTTGTTATAAGTGCATTACTTGGCTTTGGCATTGGTTATCTGGTGTTTGATGTCATTATGGGCGATTCCGGTAATGAACCACAAGTGGCGCAAACGGAAACAAAAGATACCAACCAAGCCAAGGAAGAAAGTAAGGATTCTAAAGATACGGCTGCAACAACAGCTTCTGTCAGCGAAGACAACATTCTAAATAACCGCGGGTGCCTTGGCTGCCACAGCGTTGAAGCTCTTAGCTTGAAAGGCGGTGCCGTAGGTCCAGACCTTTCCCAAGCGTTTGTAAACGTTGAAGGCAAGCATGGAAAATCGATCGACGAATTTCTGAAAGCGCCTACATCAGCGGTAATGTCAGGCGTAATTGGTAAAAATCCATTAACAGATGATGAGCGTAATCAAGTTTTAGACCTGCTTAAGCAAGCTTCTGAAGTGAAGTAGAAAGGATGGTGTAGTTGAATGAAAAAATGGATTCCGATTGCATCCGGGCTGCTTGCTGGTTTTGTTGCCGCAACGATTTCCTTTGCTGATTTTTCCGCAAAGACGAACACGGAGGCTGCTTCTGGTACTAAGAGCGATGCAGAAAAGGTTTATGTTCCATTCGGTCAAAAAGATAATTACTATTTATTCGCATCAGGCGGTCACTCTGGACAAATGTTTATTTATGGTGTTCCTTCGATGCGTCATATAAGAACTGTTCCGGTATTCTCGCCAGATTCTGCAACCGGGTATGGCTTTGATGAGCACTCCAAGAAAATGATGGGTGGCTATACATGGGGAGACCTTCACCATCCGGCCTTTTCTGAAACGAAAGGTGACTATGACGGTAAATACATGTTTGCTACTGATGTCGGTAACAGCCGGGCAGCCGCAATGGATTTAAAAACGTTTACCGTCAAAGACATTATTAAAGTTCCTAACACAAGCGGCCCGCATTGTGCGGCGTTCGTAACAGAAAATACCGAGTACATGTTCCTGCCAACTCGCTTTGCTGTTCCGCTTGAGCAGAAATATGAATCTCTTGACGAATACAGCACAAAATACCGCGGTGTTATGTCTGCCGTCACATTTGATCAAAACAAAGAAAAGCTAAATGTTGCTTACCAAGTAGCTCTTCCGCCATGGTCCTATGACCTTTCAGATGCCGGTAAAAAAGCTTCTGCTAATTGGGCGGTTATGACGACTTACAACACAGAAGAAGCAACTACAAACCTAGAGATTAACGCGTCACAGGCTGACCGTGACTATATTGTTCTTTTTAACTGGAAAGAGCTTGAGAAAATGGTCAAGGAAGGCAAGTACGAAGATGTTGGTGGTCAAAAAATGATTTTTCCCGAAAAACAAAAGGGCGGCATTTATTTAGTTCCGGTTGCGAAATCACCGCATGGTGTGGACGTCACACCGGATGGCAAATACTTCATCGCTTCCGGTAAGCTTGCCCCTTCGATGACGGTCTTCTCGTTTGAAAAGGCATTTAAAGCAGTAGAAAAACAAGATTTTGCCGGCGATCGCAACGGTATTCCAATTCTAAAATATGAATCTGTCATGGAAAGAGAAGTAAACCCTGAAAATGCCCTTGGACCGCTTCATACCCAATTTGATGATAAAGGTATGGCCTATACAACGATGTTCATTTCTTCAGAAATTGTAAAGTGGGATCCGAAAACAGGGAAGACATTAGACCGCGTGCCTGTCCAATATTCTCCAGGACACTCTGTCGCAGCAGAGGGCGACACGGTTGCACCTGATGGAAAATGGCTGGTTGCCTTGAACAAGATTGCCAAAGACAGCTACTTATCTGTCGGACCTTCACACCCTGAATCGATGCAGTTAATCGACATCAGCGGCAAGATGAAGGTGATTCAATCTGCACCCGTTAACCCTGAACCGCACTATGCACAAATGATTAAGGCAGATAAACTCAAACCGATTGAAGTCTATCCGAAGGACGAAAAGAATAAGGAAGCCATCTACAAAAAAGATGACGCCCGTATTGTCCGCAACGGTAACAAAGTCGATGTATACGGTATTGCGATGCGTTCGAAGTTTATCTTTGATGCGAAGTCTAAACGCCCTGACGTAATTGAAGTAAATGAAGGAGATGAGGTCACGATTCATTTGACGAATATCGACTTTGATGAAGATATCACACACGGATTTGCCATTAACAGCTATAACTTAAACATGGAAGTACAGCCTGGACAGACGAACACGTTGAAATTTGTTGCCAATAAAGCTGGAACCTATCCACTTTATTGTACAAATTTCTGCTCTGCCCTGCACCAGGAAATGACCGGTTACTTCCTTGTAAAACCAAAGTAATAAGCAGAAAAGAGGGCGCCTTAACTAGGCGCTGAAGCTAGACAACAAAAGTTGGCGGTGGGTATCAATGGCAGATTGATACCCATCTCCATTTACCTAATATCACTATAAGAGGAGTGGTTACCTTGATTGACAAGAGGCATAAGAAATTATCAATTGTTTCATCATTCATTTTAGTCGTTTCCGCCATTTTAATTACCGTTTCACTATTTTTCCCATGGTGGAAAATGGTCTTTTTTGCCCCACAGTATCCGGAGGGATTAAATATCATCGTTTACCCAAATAGGCTTGAAGGTCAAATTGATATTGTCAACGGTCTTAACCACTATATCGGCATGGCAAACTTCAGTGAAGAAAACTTCCCTGAATTATCCTATTTACCCTATTTAGTCGGTGGATTAGCTGTTCTTATTCTATTAACAGCACTGCTGCGAAAAAAATCTGTCCTCTACGGATTAATCAGCCTGTTTGTCATCGGGGGCACGCTTGGCGTCCTAGACCTTCATTTCGCTCTGAAAAAATTCGGAACCAATTTAAGTCCAGATGCACCAATCAAATTAGATCCATTTGTACCGCCGATTTTAGGGCATAATACGATAGCAAATTTTCAAACTACTAGCCTACTTGGTTTAGGTACGTATTTGGTAATCGCTGCGTTTATTTTATTACTCATTCCGCTATGGAAGGATCGAAAGTAAAATGAAAAAATTAATGCTCCTATCTTTGGTTTTTTCCCTTTTTATCGTGATAAAACCTGAAAAAATTATGGCAGCCGAAAACATGCAAGCAATTATCGACTCCATGAAAGAGGGAGCGGTAGTAAAGCTTAAAAATAAAACGTACGAGGGCAATATCGTCATTAACAAACCGATGACGATCATCGGTTCGGATAAGACCGTGATTAAAGGTGACGGAACTGGGAATGTCATTTCTATTAAGGCTCCGAATGTAAAGCTAAGTCATCTGACGGTAACCCATAGCAGCATGAACCGGAACTCATCTGAGGAATATGCCGCCATCAAGATTTATACGAACAACAATGTGGTCGAGCACATCAGCATCCGCCATTCCTTTCACGGTATTTATTTAAGCCAGGCACACCAAAATAAAATCCGTTATAACGACATAAAAGGCATGGGCAAAGGTGAAATTGCAGCACAAGGTAACGGACTCCATATTTATTACGCAAATGATAATTTGCTAGAACACAATACGATTGAAAGCACCCGTGACGGGATGTTCTTCGAATATGCCAACAACAACCACAGCTATGAAAATAAGATCAGCAACACTCGATATGGCTTGCATTACATGTATTCCGATGAAAATATTTTTAAACGAAATATCTTTACAATGAATACAGGCGGCGCAGCCATCATGAACTCGAATCATCTGAATCTCGAAGATAATCAATTTATCGTTAACTATGGGAATCAATCGTTTGGCTTATTGCTCCTGCAGGCCAATGATAATTATATAGCCAATAATACGTTTTACATGAATCAGCGGGGGTTATACATCGACCAGGCAACCAGAAACACGATCAAGGACAACCGCATTATCCAAAACCAAATTGGCATTGAGCTATGGGCCAGCTCGAATGACCAAACCTTTACCTTAAACCGCATTTCGGAAAACACGATTCCGGCCGTTACCCTTGGCGGACAGGGGGACAGCAATTCCTGGAGCAGGAATGGCAAAGGCAATGACTGGGGCTCCTCATTCCCGCTTACCGATTTAAACCAAGACGGTATTGGGGATTTCCCGGTAATCTATCATTCTTCCCTCCATCAGCTGATCGAGGACCAAGAATTAACGAATCTATTTTTAAAAAGCCCTGCCATCAACATCTATGAAAAAATAAATACCACATTGAAAAACGATGAAGTGATGTTCAAAGACTCACACCCATTAGCAGCAACTAAAGGCAGCCATAAGGCTATTCTGTTTGTGGCTCTCGGACTGGTTGCGGGATTGATTTTACTAAAAGGGAGACATCAACTATGCATTATATTTGGAAGGAATGGAAGGAAAACATAAGAGGAAAAGGACTCTGGCTGGCATTAAGCATCATTGTTCTGATTTCAATTAGCATATTGTTTCGTTCCTCAGTCCTTTCATTTGATAAAGGCTTTTATGTTCTCTTAATCAATTTATTTGATACGATTATTTATTTTATCCCAATTCTTTGTTTGTTTATTGGCGCATTCTCAATTTTTCAGGAAAAAGAGCAAAAAACACTAATTATGCTGTTAACGAAAAAAGACAATTATGCCAGCTTTTTAGTTCGAAAAAGCCTCGGACTGTATGTAGTGGTTCTCGTCCCGCTGATTATTTGGTTTTTCCTGTATTTATTACTGCTAAAATTTAATTTCCAGCTGGATATCGAAAGTTATTTAATCTTTGTGGCAGCGATTGTTTGCTTAAGCCTTGTTTTCTTGCAGATGGGGGCAGCAATCGGCAGCTTTAGCCGCTCGAGAATGCAAATAATCGGCTATACGATTTTTGTCTGGTTTTACTTTTTCTTTTTGCACGATTTTATTTTGCTGTCATTTTTACCAGACGTCACCCATGAAAACGTCAAACTTTTTTCGTCGGCATACTTTTTAAACCCGCTTCAGGCAGTCAGGATGTTCTTAGAAACCGGGATGGGCGTGTATTCTTTTGGCCATATGTCTAGGCTAATGGAGAAGTTCATGTGGACGAAGCCTGTGTTCTTTTTACTGGGAAATCTGCTAATCTGGCTTGCTGTTTCGTTTGGGGCAGCAATAGTCTTTAACCGTAAGGAGGGGTACGAATGATTAAGGTAACCGATTTAAGCCAATCCTTCGGAAAAAAAACGGTGTTGGATGCGGTCACTCTAGAGATTAATAAAAATGAAATTTGTGCACTTGTCGGCCGAAACGGTGCTGGGAAATCGACGTTTATCAATAGTTTGCTTGGATTATTGCCCGTGAAGCAAGGATCGATTGCGATTAACGGAATTGAAGTCACGAAGAAAAATGATGAGTGGAAAAAAGCGATTGCCTACCTGCCGGAAAAATTTATGCTCTATCCGATGCTGACCGGGCTTGAGAATATAACCTTCTTTGCAGAGGCAGTGTCGAAAATGACTGATGTGGTACGGATTGATCAGGTGCTCCGATCGGTCAGCCTGTGGGACGACCGCGATGTCCAGGTAAAAAAGTATTCAAAAGGGATGCTGCAGCGCCTTGGCCTCGCGATTACCCTTTATCAGGATTCAAGCATTCTGATTTTGGATGAACCTACTAGCGGAATTGACCCGATGGGAAGAAAGGAAATATTAGAAGTATTAAAATCCCTTCATAATAAAACCATCCTTCTCTCGTCGCACCATCTAGATGAAATCCGCCAGGTTTGTACACATGTGGTCTATTTAAATGAGGGAAAAATGGAGAAATTCACGGTTGGGGAATTTCTAGCGACACATCATTTAGGAGGAATTGAATCATGAAGAAACGAATATTATTCCCGTTTCTGCTGCTGATGGCGATGCTGACGGGCTGCAGTTCCGGCCCTGATTATACGATTAAGGTTACAAAGGAGCCTTACTACCAAAAGGATACGGCTGCGCCGTTTGAAATCAAAGTAACAGAAAACAAAAAAGCGGTTAAAGGACTCGAAGTAATCGCTGAATTTTCCATGGCCAATATGGACCATGGCACAACGGATGTGAAATTAGCTGAGGGGAAAGACGGTACGTACTCCGGCAAAGTTGCGCTTCCAATGAGCGGCAAGTATGAGGCTGCCTTTACTTTAGAAAAGGACGGAAAAAAGACGGAAAAGGTTATCGACATCAATGTTGTGAAGCCTAAAGGGGTCGCAAAAATTAATGGATCCTGGATCACTAATGAGGATGTAGCCTTTTATAAGTTTATTAACCAACTTCAGCTGGCCATTAATCGTGAAACAGCTCAGAGAAAATACACTGGTAAGCAATTAGAAGAGGAGTTAGCTTACTTAGAGTCACAGGAAAAAATCATCGATGATAAAAATCAATTATTAACGCAAATCATCCGCCTTCGCTCAATGGCGATGCTGGCAGAGGAAAAGGGTCATACAGCAGCTGCAGCGGAAGTGGACGAAGCCATTAGTAAGGTACGCGATCAGTATAATGGGTACGAATCTGCTAAAAAGTTGATTCGTGACTACGGCGAAGACAAGTTCTGGGCAACAGAAAAGCAGCAATACAAATTAATTGTCCTGTCGCAAAAGGTACAAAAAGACCTGATCGAAAAAGTCAAAAAGGAAAACCCAAATTTCGGCGAGCAAGAAATTTACTACCAGGCCCAAAAACAATACGAAGACCTTCTCGTCTCCCAAGTGAACTCTTTAAAGATTGAAATTCTTTAAGGGGTTTCTGCGTTATCCAGCAAAAATTCCTCTGTAGGTCCTATGAAGGACAAACCTTTTACTTCTTTGCCCGGTAATGTCCTTCATTGACCTGATGAAGGACAAATCTTTCACTTTTTTGCCCGAAAATGTCCATCATCCACCTTATGAAGGACTAATCTTTCACTTTTTTGCCAGGAAATATCCTTCATCCACCTTATGATGAACAGTCCCCCTAATTTTTCGCCTAGAAATAGCTTTAAATCATCTCAATAAGGAGCTTTTTCCTGCTTTACCTCAAAAACAACAAACTTATTTTAATTCAATTAACCGAACCCGATACAGTTTGTCGTCCTTTTCATCAGGGTTTCCTCTGCCATCGGTATTGTTGCTGACAAAGTATAAAAAGTCGCCGTCAATGAACACATCTCTGATTCGCCCTAAACCGCTGATAACAAGCTTTGTCTGCTTCTGTTCCAAATCAAACTCACGGACGGCATTTCCTCTTAATGTCGCCACATAGAGCTTGCCGTCAGCCGTATCCATCCCGGAAGGAGCCCATGTTTCAACAGCACCTGATTGGAACAAAGGTGTCTCCATCCCCGCTTTCTTCTCTTTACCCTGAATTACAGGCCATCCAAAATTACCCCCAACTTGAATCTTATTGATTTCATCATGGGCCGATTGCCCGTGTTCGCTTGCATACAATGTCTTCCCAATCCACGCTAACCCCTGGGGATTCCGGTGGCCATAGCTGAAGACATAGGAATTAGGAAACGGATTATCCGACGGAATCGTTCCGTCCAAATTCATTCTTAAAATTTTTCCATTTACTGAGCTCAGCTTTTGAGCGACTTTAGGCGTGGTTGCGTCACCCGTTGTGATATAAAGCTTCCCATCCGGGCCAATCTTCAGTCTGCCGCCATGATGATAGGCAGCACTCGGGATTCGATCAAGAAGAATCCTCTCCTCTGTCCACCCAGCAGCACCGTTAAACCCTAAAACGACAACACGATTAAATTGCCCCCCGCTGTCATCTGCATAAGTATAATAGGCATATGCCTTTTGGTTTTCTGTAAACTTGGGGTCAAGTACAAAGCCAAGCAGCCCAGCCTCAGCCGCCTTTGCGATCGGCTTTTCTAACTGAACTGGCTGGCGTTCCATTTTACCATTTTCAATCTTGACGATGCTTCCAGTTCGTTCACTAAGATAAAAGGATTCTCCTATTTTATCAATTGACCATGGTACGGATAATCTTTCTGCGATTACTTCTACATTCGGTTGAAGATGAACAGCATCATCCACTTGGATTCCATCATCTTCTTTTTCAAAAAAAGAACAGCCTGAAAGCAACATAATCACCATCAGTAAAACGGAACCACCCCGATACATAAACCCCTTCCTTTCCTATAACACTTCTAAAATAGCCTTCGCCACACCATGTTCGTTATTTGTATCTGTAATGACATCACATAATGCCTTTATTTCATAGTTTGCATTACCCATCGCAACCGATCTCCCGGCACGTTCAAACATCGACACATCGTTGTAATTATCACCAATGGCCATCGTCTCAGAAATATCGATCCCTCTTGCTTTAGCAAAAGACTCAAGCGCAATCCCCTTTTGTGCCTGCTTATCAGTAATTTCCAAATTTTCATGACCTGATGTGGAAACAGCGAGCCCTTCAAAGTCCATGAGTGTGTTACTAGCGGCCGCAAGTTTATCCGAATTAAATGAAAATGTAAATAACTTATAGATTTGAATGTTTTCGTCTGCAAAAAGAATTTCATAATCCTCGATTATTTGGACCAAACCCTTACGCAATCTTGCTCCGGCAGCGTAGGCTACCTCGTCTCGGTCTGCCTCGGGATTGGCACTGATGATAATATCGACAAGCGTCGAAATCGCTTTATCTGCATCGACTGTAAAGGCACCCTTATTCGTATAAACCTCAAAATAAATATCAAGTTCCCTTAGCTTTTCTGCCACCTCTCGCGCCTTTTGTTTCGTAATCGGAGTGGCTGAAAGAATGTCTCCTTCTTTCGAACGAACCTCTGCACCATTTACACAAATAATCGGGCACTTTAGGCCCGCCTCTCTTAAGACGTAGGTTGCCTCCTGATACGACCTGCCCGTCGCAACGACAAATTCTACTCCTTGTGCTTGTGCCTTTAATATCGCTTCCTTATTTTCTACGCTGATTTGTTGGACTGAATTTAATAATGTTCCATCCATGTCTGATGCAATAATTTTAACCATGCTGTTCCACCTCTATATTCATAGGATATGACAGTATAAATTGAAATTCGATAACTGTCTAGCTTCAGCGCCTAGGGGCTCGGGGTCATAAGCCAATCCGTCAAGAAGGCTAAAAAGCAGCCTTCTCGCCGGCTCGTCTTATGCCTGGCTACAGAAAGCTATCGCTTACTGTACGCATTAAGGGAGACTAATCTCTGGCTTCGCGATGCTTGCCAATCGATAATTCTCCCTATATCGCCCTGTTCAAGGCGCCTCCGCTTTTCTCATTAGTGCCATTCTAACATGATTAGCAAAACATTATCGTCGTTTTGCTCAACCAAGATACTTACTGCCTTCCCGAACGCTTAATGGTGCTAGCTGCTGACCATTGATAAACTTCTTCACCGAAGTCGGATTCGTCTTTGAGTATTCCCTTAGCGCCCAGCCAATTGCCTTCTGGATAAAAAATTCTTTACTACCAGCGTTTTGCCGTATGTATTGATAGAGCCGCTCTTCATTCGTATTCTGTTTATACTTTAATTGAAAAAGAATAGCCGCCCTTCTAAGCCACATATTGTCGTGAATTGCCCAGCCATCAATTGTTTCTGCAGCCACCTCTGGAAATTTTTCGGCAATTTCCCCCACCGGTTTTGGGGCAATCGCATCAACAGTATCCCACCATGATTTCGTAGTAATCAGCCACTCCATGAATGGCAAATCAACTTTTTGCAGCTTGTTCATCAATTTTTCCAAATAGGTCAAGGCTGTATATTGGTATTCTCTTTCATTTTTCTCCCAAAGTTCTACTACCAATTCCTTGTTAAACGGCTCTTTTAAAATTCTCGTTTCATTAAAAAACTGCCTTTCTAATTCCTTACGTAAAGGAGACTTAATCCCTAAGAAGGGAAAGTGGCCTTTCATATAATTCCTCATCGGTTCAGCTTCCGCCTCATTACGGTTTTGCACAAACAGCTTTGTTAACAAAGCTATACTTGATGTCACTGATCATCAATCCTCTCAAGAAAGCCTTATGTATAAATTCTACTTTCTTCCATTTTCTCCTTTAATTTTTCCACATAAACAAATCCCCCGATGCCACACTAAATAAGCAGACAAGGAGGGATAATTATGACTAAAAAATTTAATAAGGGAAGCCGCAATCAAAATTCCCCGAAGGCAGGGCATGCGGAATCTGAGTTCGCCACCGAATTTGTCAGCGGCGATAACAGCAAAGGAAACCAAAATAATCACACGCAAAAAAAGAAAACAAAATAAATAAAGCGCAAGCTTCTCAGATTGTCGAGGAATGGTATTTTTCTCGGCAATTTTTTATTCTGTCAAAATCTAAATACCAAATTTATTGATTGTCCCTGCGAATGGGCCTGTTGATTTCCGCTCCGGGCACTTGCTTTCCGCGGGGAGGTCCTGGAGCCCGTCTAGCTGCAGCGCCTAGCCCCTCGAGGACGCTTCGGTCCTGCCGCTGAAGTCAAAGAACGACTTCAACGTCAGGACCTCCAGCGCTTGTCGGGG
>NZ_JBALPG010000034.1:51498-56358 GCF_036965245.1 Neobacillus drentensis | reverse complement strand
GTCTATCATCAACCGCTAAATATATAAAAAAACTATTAAAATACGGATGCTGATAAAAAAACATACATATTTCGAGATCGATTGTTTTATAGAAAAAAGACCAGCAAATTTTGCTGGCCTTTTAAGCGGTAATTTCATTAACTCTAGTTTTTCTATTTATAAAGGAGAGAATAATGAGAATTCCAAGGATTACAATACAAACGGATGAACCAATTACATTATTTGGATTTAATAGAAATCCAATAAAGATTACACTTAAAGAAACAATCGCAAAAATGGTTGAATATGGGAACCACTTTACTTTAAAAGCAGGTTGATGTTTATAGAGTGGTCGTAGTTTTAACTGTGCGGCACAAATACTGATCCAAAGGATCATGACAGTAAACCCTGGGATGGTCATAAGATAGCTAATGACTTGGCTAGGTGTTACATAAGCCAAGTAAACAGCTGCTAAAATACACACACTCGTAATCATAATCCCTGTTATTGGAATACCCTTACTAGATACTTTTGCTAACCCCTTTGGTGCAACACCACTTTGTGCCATTGAATACAGTGTTCTTGATGTGGCATAAATTCCGGAGTTTGCCGCCGATAGAACTGCTGTTAAAAGGACAAAGATCATAATATGTGCTGCTCCAGGCAATCCGGTACTACTAAAAACCTGGACGAACGGACTGTTTGCACCTGTGACCTTGTCCCAAGGCATGATGCCGCAGATAATAAGAATTGGAAAAATATAAAAAATCATGACGCGCCAAACGGCACCTTTAATGATTTTCGGCAAAACTCGCTCAGCATCTTTTGTTTCGGTAACAGCGACCCCGATTAATTCGGCCCCGCCATAAGAAAACATGACAACTAAAAATGCATTGAATATTCCACTTATTCCGTGTGGGAAAAATCCGCCGTGTGCAGTGTAGTTTGACAATGGATCCTGTATGTTACTAGGAATCATACCAAAAAGTAGTAGACATCCTAAGATAATAAAAGCAACTAAGGCAATAATCTTAATGCTGGCAAACCAAAACTCAAACTCCCCGTAATATTTAACTTGAAATAAATTGATTCCTACAATAACAATCGCACAGAGAAAACTTAATAGCCACAATGGGATCGAAGGAAGCCAAAATTGCAGAAAACTTCCAGCTGCTAATAATTCAACGACGGTTACAATGGTCCAATTGATCCAGTAAAGCCATCCGACAAGATAAGAAACTTGAAATCCAAATGCTTTGTTTACGAGATGCTGAACATTCATATTGGGAAAAGCAAGCGCCATTTCTCCTAATGCCGCTATAATAATAAAAAGCAAAAGCCCGCCAATTAAATAGGCAATCACCACACTAGGTCCAGCAATACTTAATGTATCTGAGCTTCCTTTAAAAATTCCTGTTCCAATCATACCAGCCAAAGCCATAAACTGAACATGCCTTGGCAATAACCCTTTTTTTAAGTCCTGATGATTATTCTCCATGGTGTCTTAACCTACTTTTCTCTTTTGCTTAGACGCTTTTAAGCACTAAAGTATTTTTATACTAATATATCATATTTTTCAAAAGTGTCAATTAAGGTAGTAGTTTTAATTTATATAAATCTTTTTTTGCCTCAAGGAAACTTTATTGGTGATGGTGAATAAACTGTTTTAAAAGAGGAGATGATTTATCATGATTGCTACCCCTCGCATGAAACGGAGAATTTTTATTTATACGTATGTTTTTAAAAAGCTAGGGATCATTAATGAACAAGAATATAACCAAATTATTAATTTTACTCCAATTAATGAGAAGCGATAATAAAATTTTTGACAAACAAAAGCACGCGAAGGTTGACCACCGCGTGCTTCTTTATGCATAAAACTCTTCAATTTTTGTACTAAGATGACATCTTCACTTTCTTCTGTGTAGTCGTCCATTTTCCGCGGCTTGGGCTTATAACCAAGTCATTATAGGCTAAGACATTTAAATCTCGTTGTATGGTGCGAGGAGTGATACCAAATTCCTCTACAAGTTCCTGAGTAGTGACAGTGCCGTTATTGCGAATAAACATGTAGATACATTTGATGCGGTTTAACATCCGGTTAGTTGAAGGTTTCAAAGAACCACTCCCTATCCTTTTTTCAAACCTATGGCTTAATCCCTCTACCGACAGCCTCTTTGAAGAATACTCTTCAAGAATATGTAGTTTCTTTTCCGCGCAGCCATCTCCTTTTATTTGGATCAATGTAATGAGTACATAGATGTCATACATCTAACTTTATTGTACCCACAATTTCTGAAAATTTCTACCACAATACTAAAGTTTACAAAATAATCTTCATTTTTTTTAATAATTGTTCGGATTATTGCCTCTTTTATCATTCTCTTACTATAGGATATGGGATAAGGTGTTTGGTTTATGATAATTATTTGAATTTTTAGTAAAAACGTTTAATTTATCTAACACATTAGTTATTAAAGTTAAATTGCTAAGATATTTGCAAAAATGCTATTGTTAAAGAAGCACATATAGATTGGAGGTCATCACAATTGACAGAGATTAATTGGATGAGTGAAGTAGAAAAAAGAAAAGAGTCCTTAATTAAGGATACACAGGGATTATTACATATTAAAAGCCTCTTAGATGAGGAAAATACCACTGCTGAGGCACCGCTTGGACAAGGGGTGAAGGAAGCACTTGATTTCATGCTTAACCTAGGTGAAAAAGATGGATTTACTCCGAAAAATGTTGGGAATCTTGCAGGTCACTTAGAGTTTGGCGAAGGAAAGGACTTGTTAGGAATTCTTTGTCATGTGGATGTTGTGCCAGACGGGGATGGCTGGACAAGTGACCCATTTGGAGCGGAAATTCGTGATGGAAAAATTTATGCCCGCGGCGCACTGGATGATAAAGGGCCGACAATGGCGGCGTATTATGCGATGAAAATTGTAAAAGAACTTGGCCTGCCGCTTAAAAAACGTGTTCGCATGATTATTGGCACCGACGAAGAAAGCAATTGGCGCTGTGTGGAGCATTATTTTAAGCACGAAGAAATGCCGACTTTAGGATTCGCGCCTGATGCTGATTTCCCGATAATAAATGCTGAAAAAGGGATTGCTGATTTTGATATGGTACAGAAAGAATCAGTAGAAGGTGCAACTGAGGCAAATATTAAGGTAAAGAGCTTTGTTTCTGGAAAAAGATACAATATGGTTCCAGATCATGCCAAAGCAACCATCCTCGTTAAGGAACACCAAGATGAAGTGGTTAAGCAATTTATAGCTTTTATGAAGAAAGTTGAATTGGAATATAATTACCATATTCAAAACGAAGAACTAATTTTAGAAGTAATAGGCGTTTCTGCACATGGCATGGAACCGAGAAATGGGAAAAATGCCGGTTTGTTTTTAGCAGAATTTCTATCTAAGCAAGTATTGGATGCGAGGTCTGCACATTATTTCCAATTCGTTTCTCGCTACTTCTTTGATGATTCAAGGGGTGTAAACCTTGGTGTTGACTATTCGGACGATATTTCCGGAGACTTAACGATCAATCCCGGAAAGCTGCTCTTTACGTCTGAATCTGGTGGAAGAATTGGGATGACATGCAGATACCCTGTTACAAACAAAATGGAATCGACAAAAGCAAAATTAGATGACCTTTTACTAAATGAAGGCTTCGCGATTGAAAACTTTTCTGACTCAAAACCGCATCATGTGGATGAAAAAGAATTCCTGATTCAAACCTTGAAAAAGGTATATGAAGAACAAACAGGTGAAAAAGCTGAGTTAATTGCAATTGGCGGCGGTACTTACGCTCGTTCTCTAAAAGCCGGAGTCGCATTTGGCCCGTTATTTCCTGGAAGACCAGATATTGCTCATCAAAAGGATGAATATATGTATATTGAAGACTTGTTAAAGGCAACAGCTATTTACGCTCAAGCTATTTATGAATTAGCACAAAATGAATAAGTAGATCGAAGGGGAATGCGAGCATGACATTTGCAATAATGAACGGAAAGCTGATCAATCGGTCAGAAGCAAAAGTAGATATAGAAGACCGCGGATACCAATTTGGCGATGGGGTGTATGAGGTTATTCGTGTCTATAATGGAAAAATGTTTACTGCTAAAGAACATTTGGAGCGTTTTGTTAAAAGTTCTGACAGTATTGGCATTTCTTTCCCATCCACACTAGAACAATTAAAGAGTTTACTTGAAGAGCTTATTAATAAAAATAAGCTTCAACTTGGGATTATCTACATGCAGCTAACCAGGGGTGTTGCTCCCCGAAATCATGCGTTCCCATCTGAGGAAGTAACGCCAACCCTTACAGCTTATACGAAGGAAATTGCACGACCTGTTGGGAACATGAAAAATGGTGTGAAAACTATTTTGACTGAAGATATCCGCTGGCTCCGCTGTGATATTAAAAGTTTAAATTTGCTGGGCAATTTATTAGCAAAACAAAAAGCCACTGAAGAAGGTGGTTATGAAGCAATTCAACATCGCGCCGAAAATATTACTGAAGGAAGTTCCTCAAATATCTTTATTGTAAAAAATGGTGTAGTCATTACACATGAATCCGATAATCTCATTTTAAAAGGAATTACTAAAGATGTGATTTTAAAGGTATGCTTTGAAAATAATATTCCTGTAGAGGAACGGGCATTCACGCTTGAGGAACTAGCAGGTGCAGATGAGGTGTTCCTATCTAGTACCGTTTCAGAGGTCATGCCGATTGTCCAAATTCGCGATAAAAAAGTAACCGAAGGTCTGCCGGGCTCAATTACTAGAAAGCTGCAAAAGCTGTTCGAACAAGAAATTGAAAACCAATGCGGGAAACTATAAAACTAGGTGTCAAGCACCATGTGAATTTTTCA
>NZ_JBALPG010000034.1:51248-51470 GCF_036965245.1 Neobacillus drentensis | reverse complement strand
TGGTGCCTGACACCTTTTTCGACATTTACACATTGCTTATTGGAGTTGTTAACAGCTTTCATTGGGCTTCTTCTCTCAACTATCAAATTCTTCTCTGGTAATAATGAAAATAGAAGCACATTGTAGAAATATCGCCAAATTATCCGTTTGTTAATAGATACAATTTGGGAAAAATAGACTAAAATTAAATAAGATTCAATTAACAATCGGGCTTTTACGGGC
>NZ_JBALPG010000034.1:19207-51198 GCF_036965245.1 Neobacillus drentensis | reverse complement strand
CCCGTTAATACGGGATAAAGGACTGAAAATACTATGGAACAGCGAACACATTATTTCTTAGCAGTAAGAATTCCTGAAGAAACGAAACGAATCATGAAAGCCCATATTGAAAAAATAAAGGAAGTCCTCCATTTTAGTCGTTGGGTACATTATCAAGACCTACATATTACATTGGCTTTCCTAGGGGCAGTTAATCCCGAAAAATTGGCTGCGGCAGAAATCAACGTAAAAGATGTTTTAAGCGATGTGAAAGCATTAAAATTGAAAATAAACAAACTGGGAATTTTCGGTCAGGAAGATTCACCTCGGGTTCTATGGGCAGATACCGAGGAAAGCACTGAGCTTATAGCCATTAGAAAAAAGGTGTTTTCAGCCAGTGAGAGGGCAGGTTTTCAGCTGGAAACAAGACCATTCCGCCCTCATATCACAGTGGCAAGGAAATGGATCAGAGCCCATCCATTTCAAATGGAGCAGTTAGAGGTTTGGAATAAGCTGCAGCCTGAACTACTTCCATTTCAAGCAAGTGAAGTTGTTTTATATCAAACACATCTAAATAAGATTCCTAAATATGAAGCAATTACACTGTTTCCATTACAAACATAGTCAAAGGTTGGTTTTATGAAGCACATATACTTTATTGTCAATCCAAAAGCAAGAAACGGCTACTGCCTTAAAATTTGGGAAGGAATTGAAAGTCAACTAAAGATTGAACAAATATCCTATCTCGCATTTTTTACTGAATATCCAGGACATGCTAAAAAACTTGCCAGCCAAATTGCATTGCATAACCAGGAGCAAAAGCTAATTATTGCTGTTGGCGGAGACGGAACAATGCACGAAATGATAAATGGAATCATCAATGACAAAAGAATCACTCTCGGATTTATTCCCGGTGGCTCCGGTAACGATTTTTCGAGAGGCTTTCAAATTCCAACCGATCATCTGCAAGCCTTAAAAGTGATACTTCGCTTGATGAAGCAGGAGTCATTGCCGATCGATATTGGGAAAGTAAAGATGGATGATGGAAAGGAGCACTTCTTTATTAATAATATGGGCGTTGGATTCGATGCCATCATTTCCCATGAGGTTAACCAATCTCGAATGAAGGCGCTGTTAAATAAGTTTTCACTAGGCAGGCTAGTGTATGTTTATTTTCTGTTAAAAAAACTTTTTACTTATAAAACGACAACAATTAATTTATCAATTGACGGAAAAAAGCATATATTTGAACAAACATGGTTTGTTACGGTTTCTAACCAGGCCTATTATGGAGGCGGGATGAAAATTGCACCTCACGCTGAGCCGGATGATGGTCTGTTTGATATCACCGTTGTCCATCAGTTATCTCGGTTAAAACTGCTCCTCGTCTTTATCAGTGTTTTTTGGGGAAAACACATTCATTTTAAAGAGGTGAAAACCTTTAAAGGAAGAGTTATTTCGATTCAATCGCCAAATTCCTTATATGTTCATGCTGATGGGGAAAATATCGGATTTACTCCACTCTCAATCCACCTTAAACCGAGAGCATTGGGGGTGTTGACTAGAAGACGCCGGAAGGAAGAAATTGATCTAAAGGGGAGGGATTCGAATGATTTCTGCTGACAGGAAGTTTCGTGCCTACTTAGATGAGATGAATATCATTACGATTCTTCTTCCTTTTTCCTATCATCACGGCATATCATCTACTTTCTATATGGCATCTGATGCTGTGAAGATACCATTGCAAATATTAACGAAGATGGAAATAGAACATAATCATAAATATGTTTGCCAGTTTGAAGGGGATATTTCATTTGGAAGGCAATATTGGATCATTGATGAGCATGGCGGGAAAACCGATTTGCAAATTGGTGCCGTAATCAGGACCGACTCGTTTGATGAAAAATTCTTTTACGATGGAAATGACCTCGGGGTAACCTTTCATGCTGATCAAACCAGATTTAAGCTTTGGGCACCGACTGCGACTGGAGTCAAATTAAAACTGCGCCCTCCATCTGGCCAGTTTTCAGAAATAATTAAGATGCGACGAGAGGCACGTGGCATTTGGTCAGTTAGTGTTAACCGTGATGTAGAAGCATATCAATACAGTTTTCTTGTCCTTGTGAATCAAGAGTGGCGTGAGGCTGTTGATCCTTATGTTAAGGCAGTATCGGCGGGTGGAGAGCACGGGGTCATCGTGAAGCTCGAAAAAACATACCTGCCAAGACCAGTCTTATCGCCCTTAGATAACCCTGTTGATGCGATTATTTATGAAACACATATTAGAGATTTTTCCATCCATAAGAATAGTGGAATCCAGAATAAGGGACTGTATCTTGGTGCAGGTGAGCTAAACACGAAAGGTAAAGACGGCGAGCCGACTGGATTATCGTACTTAAAAGATTTGGGCGTTACCCATATTGAATATCTACCGTTTCATGATTTTGCTGGTGTCGATGAATTACATCCAAATAAAAACTATAACTGGGGTTATAATCCTCTTCATTTCAATGCTCCCGAGGGCAGCTATGCATCAGACCCTTCCAATCCTTATTCAAGAATCATCGAGTTGAAGACATTAATTGATCAAATTCACAGTATTGACCTCAGGGTGATTATGGATGTGGTGTATAATCACGTCTTTATTAGGGAAAATTCTTCTTTTGAAAAAATAGTCCCAGGTTATTATTTTCGTCATAACGAAATTGGCATGCCTTCAAACGGCACCGGTGTTGGAAATGATATTGCTTCAGAACGAAGAATGGTGCGAAAGTATATTGTCGACTCAATTCGTTATTGGATGGAAGAGTATCATATAGATGGATTTCGATTTGATTTAATGGGAATTTTAGATGTGGAAACGATGATCGAAGTGAGAAAAGCGTGTGACAATATAAAGGAAGGCACGCTTATTATTGGTGAAGGATGGAGCCTAAATACACCACTTTCAGCGGATCAAAAGGCAACAATTGTGAACCAGGCAAAAATCCCACAAATCGCCCAGTTTAATGATAAATTTCGAGACATCATTAAAGGCAGTACATTTAATTTGTTTGACAAAGGTTATGCACTAGGTAATGAGCATGACTTGGATGCTGCTATGGAGGTCATAACAGGCAGTATTGGTTTGGCAAAGAGAGGAACTCGGCTCTTTAATGAACCCTTCCAATCAGTAAATTATGTAGAATGTCATGACAATCACACCCTGTGGGATAAGCTTCTTGCCTGCTTCCCTGATGAGGATTTAGGGACTCAAATAAGATACCACCGCCTTGCAACTGGAATCGTTCTATTATCTCAAGGAATACCATTTCTTCACAGCGGACAGGAATTTTTCCGCACCAAACATGGAGAGGGAAATAGCTACCGTTCCCCGGATGCTATCAATCAGCTTGATTGGGATCGAAAAAGTCAGTTCAAAGATAATGTGGAATATATCAAAGGGCTAATAAAAATTCGCAAAGCATTTCCATGTTTCCGAATGAGAACTTTTGAAGAAATCCGCACCCACATATACCCATTATCCTTTTCTACTCCGACTTTAGGGTGCTTATTTAAAATGAATCATGAGGAAGTCATTCTAATGATCAATCCTTCTAAGATGAGACAATCCTTTACCCTTCCTGCTGGAGAATGGTCGGTTTTGGCTAATCATGAGTATGCGGGAATTTCTTCCAAAGTAGTCTTGCAAGGGGGAAAAAACACGATGGAACCAATTTCTCTTAAAGTTTTGCTAAAAAAATAGTTTTCCAAGATTAACTTGACGAAAAAAGGCAATAGGAGATAAAATTTATTAAGATGGCTATTGTGTGCAATGGTTTCAATAGCTTTTTTTTATTCAAAAAAAAGTTATTGATATAATTGTGGTTTATTATAACCTTTCAGCAGCACAGGTTTTACCTCTAAATCTAGGGGAACAGGCCCATTAGAACGGCATAAATTGAAGGTGAGCAATTTTGGAACATTTATTAGGACAAGAGTGGGAAATTACCCCTGCTGGAGGCAAAACAGGAGAAGCCTTTTATGCAAAATATGAAGATCAAAGGCTTTTTTTAAAGCGGAATTCCTCTCCATTCCTTGCAGTACTTTCGGCTGAAGGAATCGTCCCAAAGCTTGTTTGGACAAAACGATTGGAAAATGGAGATGTAATTACAGCGCAGCAATGGCTTCCTGGCCGAGAGTTAAAGCCGTCAGAAATGAACCAAGAGAATGTTGCAAGATTGCTTAAGAAAATCCATTGTTCGGAGCCAATGCTCGGAATGTTAAGTCGGATAGAGAATTCACCCTTACATCCAGAGCCTATTTTACATTCGGTGGAAAATGAGTTGGATGATCAGGTACTTTCCTTACCAGAATCGCAAAAAGCTATGAGCTTTTTAAAGAATGAAGCATTGAATGTTTATTGCGATGAAAAAGTGGTTTGTCATGGGGATGTCAACCATAACAACTGGCTGCTTGCAGAAGACAACCAGTTGTACCTGATTGATTGGGACGGGGCAATGATTGCCGACCCCGCAATTGACCTAGGTCTGCTCCTTTATTGGTACATTCCCGAAAACAACTGGCATGATTGGTTAAAGCTGTACGGCAAAGAGCTAACAGATCATCTAAAGCTGAGGATGAAATGGTATGTGACAATCCAAACACTTTCTTCCATTCAATGGTATAAAAATAAAAACCGACTAGAAGAAATGGAGAGATGGATTAAGTTTATAAACGAAATCCTCTAGTTATGAAAATTGGCCAATATCGCTTACCCACTGGGATAAGTTTTCTTGGTTTGATAAAATATGCTGATCTAAATCAGCTGTTTGTGCGCCATGCTGGCTGTATTGATATACCTCTTGCAGGATGTTTTTCACATTCTGATCAACTTGAGTGTTGACCATAAGGGACTTTACTAAGCGTTCCAGCTGTTCACATTCTGCTACGGACCCGCAGCAATCTGTTTGATGATTGTTTAAGATATCTTTTAGTAATGTAACTTGGTCACTATGACTTAATGGCATATTAGCACATCCTTTCAAGTGAAAATAAAAAAGAATTCACCTTAGGTTGTGAATTCTTTTTCTGTTTATACGCGGCCTTAATTTCCATTTGATTTTTCTTGCAAGTAAAATGGCAGCATGTTATGTTTTGAACGATAAATTTTTATTAGGAGTGTCAAAATGAGACTTAGAAATAAGCCTTGGGCGAAGGATAAAATAGAGCAGCATCCACAATATATAGTAGCAAATCCCGAATTGTACAAAGGAAAATGGCATGAGGTTTTTGAAAAAGAAGGGCAGCTACATATTGAAGTCGGTACAGGAAAAGGTCAATTTATCACCGAAATGGCGAAAGCAAATCCTGACATTAATTATTTTGGGATTGAATTATATGACAGTGTCATTGTGGCAGCATTAGATCGATTAATTGAAGCCGATTTACCAAATCTTAAGCTTTTGAACGTGAATGCAGCTGATTTAGCAAAATACTTTACGAAAAATGATGTTGACCGAGTTTATTTGAACTTTTCTGATCCTTGGCCAAAAGTACGTCATGAAAAAAGAAGATTAACGTATAAAGATTTCTTAAAACTTTATGAGGATATATTGGTCGATGGGGGAGAAATTCATTTTAAAACCGATAATCAAGGTTTATTTGAATACTCGCTCATGAGCTTTTCAGCATATGGTTTATTGCTAAAATATGTGAGTCTTGATTTTCATAAGAGTGGTTACGAAGGAAACATCATGACAGAATACGAACAGAAATTTTCCGAAAAAGGAAATCGGATTTATCGCTGTGAAGTTAAGTATCAAAATTAATACTTTGGACAGTTCTTTTAAGGAGCTGTCTTTTTTTGTTTCTTCAATTAGATACACAATGTTAAAATATAGAAAATGGGAACAAGAGGAGGAATTTAAGTGCAAACATTAAAAGTTGGGGGCGTTTCCCTAACCTGGTTATCAGGAGGGGTAACGAATTTAGACGGCGGTGCCATGTTTGGTGTGGTTCCAAAGGGATTATGGTCAAGAAAATATCCTGCCAATGAAAACAATCAAATTGAATTGCCGACCGATCCTATTTTAATCCAAATGAATGGGAAAAATCTTTTAGTCGAATCAGGACTTGGCAAAGGGAAATTAACTGATAAGCAATTAAGAAATTATTGCGTCTCAAGGGAGTCAGAGCTGGAAGAATCATTAAAAAAAGTAGGCTTAAATGCCGAGAAAATTGATTATGTGTTAATGACACATTTGCATTTTGATCATGCTGGCGGCTTGACAAAGCTTGTGGATGGCAATTATGTTTCCACTTTCCCAAATGCGAAAATTATTACCTCACAGGTAGAATGGGACGAAATGCGCAATCCTAATATTCGTTCAAAAAATACATATTGGAAAGAAAACTGGGAAGCGATTGAATCTCAGGTGATTCCTTTTGAGGAAAAGTGGAACTTAGGGGCCATCACGATGATTCATACCGGCGGGCATAGTGATGGGCATTCGATTCTCATCATTGAGGATGGAGGCGAAATGTCCATTCACATGGCGGACCTTATGGCAACACATGCCCATCAAAATGTTTTGTGGGTCATGGCCTATGATGATTACCCAATGGTTTCGATTGCGGCAAAAGAAAAATGGCTGCCATACGGATTAGGAAAAAACGCATGGTTCACCTTTTATCATGATGCCTTTTACCGTGCTGTTAAATGGGGACTTGATGGAAAAGAGATAGTGGAGAGCATTAAGAGGGAAAGATAAGCAAAAAATAGCCGTATCATTTTGAATGCGGCTATTTTTAGTATCAATATACTGGTTCTTCTGTTAACGGACGAACATCCAATAAAGTTCCAGTCTGAGCATCGGCAATGAATTCAAATTGTTCATTGGTTCCATTATTATTTTTAGAAATACCGCCCTTATAAACACGATAGCTAAATTGGTGTTTTTCATAAGGTTCCGCAACCATATGGATCCATGAGCCGCTGATCGTCCCGTTTTGTTTAAATTGTTTTTTTACGTGCTCCAACACTTTTTCAGGTGACACATTTGTTTTGTGATTTAGGATTTCTTTGGTTACGTAGCCGCCGACTAAACCAACCGCTGTACCAAGGAAGAAGGATTTCCAGTTCATAAGACACCTCCAAAATTGGAAAAGATTACTTTATTAGATTCTCTTCTCAGTATATCGTATTTATTGTTAGGAAGATAATATTACAGATAATGAAATGAATTATTGGTAACAGATGCGAAGTTTCTGTAAAATAAAAATATACATACTACTTCAGAAAATTCTAAAGGAGCCTTAAAATGAACGAACAAACATTAAAACTTTTTCAAACGTTAACCGAGCTTCCTGGAGCACCGGGAAATGAGCATTTAGTAAGAAATTTCATGAGGGAACAATTGTCTCAATACTCAGATGAAATTATTCAAGATAAACTAGGCAGTATTTTTGGAGTAAAAAAGGGAAATGGACAAGGCCCGACTGTAATGGTGGCAGGGCATATGGATGAAGTTGGATTCATGGTGACTTCTATCACGGATAATGGGATGATTCGTTTTCAAACACTTGGCGGCTGGTGGAGTCAAGTTCTTCTCGCCCAGCGTGTCCAAATTATGACGAAGAATGGACCAGTCATCGGTGTTATTGGCTCAATTCCACCGCATCTTTTAGATGAATCGAAGAAAAACAAACCAATGGAAATAAAAAATATGCTCATCGATATTGGGGCAGATAATCGTGAAGATGCTGAACGGATTGGCATTAAGCCGGGACAGGCTATTTTACCAATTTGTCCATTTACGCCGATGGCGAATCCAAAGAAGATTTTAGCGAAAGCATGGGATAACCGTTACGGATGTGGACTTGCGATTGAACTGCTTAAAGAATTAAAGGATGAAACCTTGCCAAATATTTTGTATTCTGGAGCAACCGTTCAAGAGGAAGTTGGCTTACGTGGAGCGCAGACTGCAGCAAACATGATTAAGCCTGATATCTTTTTTGCGATGGATGCAAGTCCGGCAAATGATATGACTGGGGATAAACAAGAGTTTGGCCAGTTAGGGAAAGGAACATTACTCCGTATCCTTGACCGCACCATGGTAACGCATCGTGGTATGAGAGAGTTTATTCTCGATACAGCTGAAACAAACAATATTCCATATCAATATTTCGTTTCCCCAGGCGGAACAGATGCTGGACGTGTTCATTTATCCAATGAGGGAGTGCCAAGCGCTGTTATTGGTATTTGTTCGCGCTACATTCATACACATGCCTCCATTATTCATGTAGATGATTATGCTGCCGCAAAAGAATTATTGATTAAACTTGTGAAAGCTTGTGACCAAACAACGGTTGACACCATCAAATCAAACAGCTAATTTTTTGAGGAAGTATTTTTTAAATGCTTCCTTTTATATTTAATGTTATAGGGTATTTGACCCAGAAAACGAGAAAAAAGATAATATATAAAAAGGAGTTACCTTCATGAAAATTATCATCGGGTCAAAAAATCCGGCAAAAATTAATGCTGTAAAAAATAGTTTTGCATATGATCATGAAGCAGAGTTTGTTTCATTCGATATTCCATCTGGTGTAAACAAACAGCCATTTTCGGATGAGGAAACCATCCAAGGAGCAATTAATCGTGCTGTTGGTGCTTTAAAGAAAGTAAATGGAGATATTGGAATCGGGCTTGAAGGAGGGGTTTATGAAAAGAGCTACGGTTTGCTGCTTTGTAATTGGGGGGCCATTGCAGCACGGAATATGGATCCCATTATCGCTGGCGGTGCAAGATTCCTTCTTCCTGAGGAAGTGGCAGCAAGACTAAGAAATGGTGAAGAGCTAGGGCCTGTTATGGATGACTATGCAAAAATGAAAAATGTAAGGAAACATGAAGGAGCAATTGGGATTTTTACGAACGGAATGATTAATCGGGTTGATATGTTTACTCATGTAACAAAGTTATTAGTCGGACAATATACCTATCAACAAAATCGACTAGGCAGATAATCTTATTTTTCGACACTAACTATCGACAAAAGTCTTGTCAATTGAATATTCCGACAGGTATTATGGGGATAGGACTTTATTCGTATATAGGAGGCGAAAAATCTGAAATTCTTCAAAACCATTACTATTATCATGCTATCGATTCTGTTTTTAAGCGCTTGTAACAATGCATCGTTTAAAGAAGAAAGTAAAGTTACAATTAAAACTGTAAAAACAACGTTTAATGAAAAAGAGAAAAAACCAAATAAAAAGAGTGGAAATGTCAATTTTTATCTACCTTCTGGTTATAGCATAAAAGATCAAACTCCAAATAATATTATTTTACAGAATGGCTCTGACACCTATATTCTGTTTATTAATCCTCATGAAGACACATCAAGTGAAGTCGTCTATAAAGCAACAATTGAACAATACAAGAAACTCGATACAAACGAAAAATATACGAATAATGAAAATAAATTTGGCTTTATGACGATTAAGCAGTTAAAGGATGACAACTTGAATGAAATAACCATTGGTGTTGGCGGTACCAAAATAACAACACAAGTCAAAACAAGTGATTTGAATAATGAGTCCAAAATTATGATGCAAATCGTGAATTCAGTGAAATATACAAAAGAAGCGAAGGAATAAACCTTCGCTTTTATTTTTCAAATTATCACGGTCTAGGCATAATAGGATATGAAGGAATCCCAATAACGGGTGCATATCATTGGACTGAAAAGCTGTCGGACTGTTATGATTTAGGAAGAATCTAACAAAAAAAACATATCATCAATCGGAGGCGTTGAATTTGAAAAATTTAGAGTCAATGGAGCAATTTGAACAACTTCGTGACGGATCAAAAACGATCTTTATGTTTTCAGCAAACTGGTGCGGGGATTGCCGCTTTATCGAACCTGTACTGCCAGAAATAGAAGCAAAATTTACTGAATTTACGTTTATTCATGTTGACCGTGATCAATTTATTGATTTATGCCAGCAGGTGGATGTATATGGAATACCGAGCTTTATCGCCTATGAAAACGGAAAAGAGCTCGGCCGCTTTGTAAGTAAAGACCGTAAAACGCAAGAAGAAATCGAAGCTTTTATTTCCGATTTAAAATAATCGAAATAGAAATCCCCTACATTTTGAGATGGGGGATTTTTTCATGTACAATAAGATACACAGCTCCTAGAAATGGTGGGTTTATTATGAAAATGGAAAGCAAAAAAATGCGGCGTGTATTAGAGGAGCGCTTAGCTGGGAAAGACAGAGTGATTTCCTATGACCGTGAAAAAGATCAGCTCCGAATCGAGAGTGGATTAGTCGGTAAAGGAATTACGGTTTCATTACCAGGAATCATAGCTAAATGGTATATAGAAAAAGAAAAGGCGATTGATGAGATAGTTTATTATGTCGAAGAAGGGCTTCGGGCTATGGAGGATCCCATTCAGTTAACGGATCATGAGAAAAAAATCTTTCCTGTCATTCGCTCCTCGTCCTTTCCCGCTGAAGCGGAGGAAGGTATCCCATTCTTGATTGACGAGCATACCGCAGAAACTAAAATTTATTATGCATATGACATGGGGAAAACCTATCGCTTGATTGACGCGAGAATCATGGAAAAAGAGGGGTGGGAAGCCAGCAGGATTAAGGAAATTGCTTTATTTAATATAAGGTCACTTTCAACTTCACTAAAAGAGGATCAGGCGGCAGGGAACATCTTTTATTTTCTTAACACAAACGATGGATATGATGCCAGCAGGATACTTAATAAGGGTTTCCTCAATGATATTGAGAAGCGGATTAAGGGGAAAATGGTGCTTGCTGTTCCACACCAGGATGTGTTAATTATTGCCGATATTCGTAATGACAGGGGCTATGATGTCATTGCTCAGATGGCGATGAGTTTTTTCGCAAACGGACGGGTTCCGATTACGGCTTTGTCATTTTACTATGAAGATGGGGAATTAGAACCGATTTTTATTTTAGGGAAAAATAAATGAAAATAAAGAGAAAGAGGATCACATCAAAAAGTGGTCTTTTTTCATGAAAACATTCCGTATATATCCAAATGGAACATATATTTCGACTCATTCTAAAGAATTATCTCGAAAAAATATTAATTACTGATAAAATAGAGTGATAGATGAAGTAGAAAGAGTGATAGTTTTGAGTTGGATCCAAAACTTTTTTCAAAAGTTTAAAAAAGATGAGGAAGAAGAATATAAAGATTACATTATACATAATCATAACCCGGATAGCCTTCTACCTAACAGTCAAAATGAAAGTCTTAAGGATTTAGATACGAGAATTTCCTATCAATACCCTAAAGGAGATAAACTTCCATCGCGTCCGCAAAAGACCTTTAAAAAGGAAATGCAGGAAAGCTTACCCCCAAAAAGGTCAGAGAGGCTCTCTGAAAAACGAAGGAAGACAGAAAAACCTGAAGTACCACCTGTAAAAAAAGAAATGCCTAAAAAAATAAAAGAATATTCACCAAGAGTAGGCGGACCGTTTCATCCTACTGAAATTCCTTCGCCTGTTTTTGGATTTAACAGACCGAAAAAGACGGATACAATTGTGGAGCATGAATTGAGCCACTTTTTAGATGATGATTTTAATAATCAGCTGGGCCAGCTAGATGTGGCAGAAGAGGTATTAATTGAAACTGGGCTCACAAAGCCATTTACGGCAACAGAGACCATTCCGGAAACGGAGTTTAAAACTCCATTTACGGCAACAGAGACCATTCCGGAAACGGAGTTCGAAACTTTAATTATGGCGACGGAGACCATAGCTGGAACTGAACTTGAAACTCCAATTGCTGAAATTGAAATATTACCTGAAACGGACCATCTACCACAAGTTGAAAAAGAAGATGATGTTTTTGTGAATAACCCTGAAAGTGTGCAAGAAGAAGTGGTTATGGAAGTTTCAACATCTTCTGTAAAGAATGAAATTTTTCCGGCTAATGAAAATTCACTCGAAGAAATAAATAACAATATCGAGCATACAGAAGTCGTGGAAGCGTCTGTTTCTGAACTTGAACCATCTGCACCAAAACGTTCGGGTCTGCCTTTCAATGTGATGATGTTAAAGCAGGATAAACAAAAATGGGAAGAAAAAAACCGAAAAATGAGACTTGAAAAGCAGTCAGCACAATGGGCAGAAAAAAAGCCAGAAGAAACAATAAATCCGGTTATGGAATCAACCACAAATAGAGAAGCAATTCAGGAAGATGGGTTATATGTATTCCCCAAGTCTAATTTGTTAAATCCTCCTGTAACAGAGATAAGGGATCATGAATGGTTACAAGAACAAGAAGAACTTTTAAACCAAACATTGCAAAATTTTAACGTCGGAGCAAGTGTCGTTAATGTGACACAAGGCCCGTCCGTCACCCGATTTGAGGTGCAGCCGGAGCCAGGCGTAAAAGTAAACAAAATAACAAACTTAAGCGATGATATTAAGTTAAGTCTGGCGGCACGAGATATCCGGATTGAAGCTCCGATCCCCGGAAAACATACGATTGGGATTGAAGTGCCAAATCAAAAATCAAGACCAGTGCTGATAAACGAAATTATCCAGGCCGACGTTTTTCGTGAGTCTGCATCCCCGTTAACGGCTGTACTTGGTCTTGATATCGCCGGGAACCCAATTGTTACCGATCTGAAGAAAATGCCCCATGGATTAATTGCTGGTGCAACAGGGTCGGGTAAAAGTGTATGTATTAACTCTATTTTGGTCAGCTTGTTATATAAGGCCCGTCCGGAAGATTTGAAGTTGCTGCTTATTGATCCTAAAATGGTGGAACTTGCCCCATATAACGGTATTCCACACCTCGTTAGCCCGGTTATTACTGACGTAAAGGCTGCAACAGCTGCATTAAAATGGGCTGTTGACGAAATGGAACGGAGATACGAGCTTTTTGCTCATACAGGTGTTCGGGACATCAATCGATTCAATGAATTGGCAATGCAGCATAAACGTTATTCTGATCAACTTCCGTTTATTGTGATTATCATCGATGAATTAGCTGACTTAATGATGATGTCGCCTGCAGACGTAGAAGAAGCGATTTGCCGGATTGCTCAAAAAGCAAGAGCTTGTGGTATTCATCTTATTGTTGCAACACAGAGACCATCTGTTGACGTTATAACAGGGCTTATTAAGGCCAATATTCCAACCCGGATTGCCTTTTCGGTTTCTTCGCAGGTGGATTCACGAACGATTATTGATATTAGTGGGGCAGAAAAATTGCTTGGCCGCGGAGATATGCTATTTTTGGAAAATGGCTCATCGAAACCTGTCCGCTTGCAGGGAACGTTTGTATCAGATGAAGAAATTGATTTTGTCGTTGCCCATGTAAGAGAGCAGAGGGAGCCTGAGTACTTGTTTGAGCAAGAGGAACTGCTTAAAAAGGCGCAAGTGACGGATGATGAAGATGAACTTTTTTATGAGGCTTGTGAATTTATTGTTGACCAAGGCGGTGCTTCCACCTCCAGTTTACAAAGGCGCTTTAAAATCGGCTATAACCGAGCGGCTAGATTAATGGATATGCTCGAGCAAAACGGATATATTTCAAGTGCTAATGGAAGCAAGCCGCGTGACGTATTAATAACCGTGGCTGATTTGGAATCTATTCAAGATTAGAGGATTTTTATAAGTTTTTGTATTCTTTATTTTCGGGGATAAATAATAAAATCGACCACAAAGGGCGAATGTAGCCGCAAATAGTTTTTACAAAAGAATAATGGTATAATAATTAAATGATTTTCATTAATGAATAATAAATCAATAACGGTTTAGAGATTCTCAAGACAATTAGCAAATACAGACAGATGTCATATACTGTTTTACAGTATTACGTTTGGTTGGAGGTTCTTCAATGACTATTTACCATTTTGTAGGTATTAAGGGGTCTGGAATGAGTGCGCTCGCACAAGTTCTACATGATATGAAATTTCAGGTGCAAGGCTCCGATTTCGAAAAACACTTTTTTACCCAGGATGCACTTGAAAAATCAGGGATCACTATCCTTCCCTTTCAAAAGGAAAATATCAAGCCAGGATTGACCATTATTGCAGGAAATGCGTTTCCTGATACCCATGAAGAAATTCAAGAGGCAATGAAGCTTGGACTTCCTATAGTACGTTACCATCGCTTTTTAGGCGATTTTATGCAAAACTTTACAAGCATAGCAATTACTGGTGCGCACGGAAAAACATCAACTACAGGCTTGCTTGCACATATAATAGCAGGTGCAAAACCTACATCCTTTTTAATCGGTGACGGAACAGGTAAAGGTGAAGAAGGTGCAGAGTATTTTGTATTTGAAGCTTGTGAATACAGAAGGCATTTCTTATCGTACTTTCCGGACTATGCCATTATGACAAACATCGATTTTGATCATCCTGATTATTTTGCCAATATTGATGATGTATTTTCTGCCTTTCAAGAGATGGCTGTCCAAGTGAAAAAAGGAATATTTGCTTATGGGGATGACGAACAGTTGCAAAAAATCCAAGCGAAGGTTCCGGTGTTATTTTATGGGTTTGGCGAGGAAAATGATTACCAGGCTAAAAACCTTGTGAAAACAACCCGTGGGACGAGTTTTGATGTCTTTATTCGCAATACCTTCTATAATACATTTTCCATACCGACGTTTGGCGACCATAGTGTGTTAAATGCACTTGCTGTAATTGGTTTATGTCATTACGAAGAAATTGATGTAGAGATCGTAAAGGAACATTTGCAAACGTTCCAAGGTGTAAAAAGAAGATTTTCTGAAAAAAGAATCGGTTCACAAATCTTAATTGATGATTATGCCCATCATCCAACTGAAATTAAAGCAACCATCGAGGCGGCAAAGCAGAAATATCCTGACCGGAAGATAATTGCGGTATTCCAGCCGCATACATTCACAAGGACGCAAGCATTTTTAGAGGATTTTGCTGAAAGCTTACGGCTGGCAGATAAAGCATTTTTATGTGAGATTTTTGGATCAGCCAGGGAAAACCATGGTAAGCTGACAATAAAAGACTTACAAGATAAAGTTGCTGGGTCTGAAATCATATCAGAAGAAAATACTTTCGTATTAAACGAATATTCCAACAGTGTCATTATTTTTATGGGTGCAGGTGACATCCAAAAATTTCTGGAATCGTACGAAAAACAAATATCATAAAAAAGAAAGGATGCATCATGAGCATCCTTTCTTTTTACTTAAGATTTTCCGGGTTCAATACGACTAATTCAGGTAAAACGAACAATCCATCTTTGCGGATTAATACATCATCAAAATAGATTTCCCCGCCGCCGTACTCCGGACGCTGGATATTTACCATATCCCAATGGATATTGGAATGGTTATCATTAAAGGCATCATCATAACATTGCCCAGGAGTAAAGTGGAAACTGCCACAAATTTTTTCATCAAATAAAATGTCTTGCATTGGATTGAGAATAAATGGATTTACTCCAATAGCGAATTCCCCAACATAACGGGCCCCTTCGTCTGTATCAAAGATTTTATTAATACGGCTTGAATCATTAGACTCTGCTTCGACAATCTTTCCATCTTTAAAAGTTAGCTTCACATTTTCAAAGGTAAATCCTTGGTATGGGGATGGTGTATTATATGTGATTACCCCGTTAACCGAATTACGCACAGGAGCAGTGTAAACTTCCCCATCAGGAATATTTAATCTGCCGGCACATTTTATCGCTGGAATATCCTTAATCGAGAAGCTGAGGTCTGTTCCGGGACCAGTAATGCGCACTTTGTCTGTTCGGTTCATCAATTCCACAAGGCTGTCCATCGCTTGATCCATTTTACTGTAATCCAAGTTACATACATCAAAGTAAAAGTTTTCAAATGCCTCTGTACTCATTTTTGCTAATTGAGCCATGTTTGAGGTTGGATATCTAAGAACAACCCATTTGGTTTTCGGAACGCGGATATCACGGTGAACTTTTTTGCCAATGGTATTACCGTGGATTTTCATTTTATCATCAGGGACATCTGCATGCTCATTGATGTTATCACCTGAGCGGAGACCTATGTATGCATCAATTTTCCTCATCACATTTGCTTCAAATTCAGCCATCATGCTAAATTGTTCTTCCTGTGCACCTAATAGCAATGAGCGGTCGACTTGGTGATCTTTTAGCAGAACAAATGGGTAACCTCCTGCTGCATAAGCCTCTTTGACAAGGGCAGTAACAAGTTCGCGCTGCAATCCAAAGTTTTCAATTAACACCTTTTCACCCTTTTGAAGCTGCACCGAATAATTAATTAAATTTTTTGCCAGTTTCTCAATACGAGGATCTTTCAACACAAACGCCTCCAACAAAATAAATAAAATACAATTCTATTGTACCCGAATGATATGAGAAAGTTGAAAAAACAATGAAATTTTTAAATAAATGGCAGGAAAACAAGACAAAAATATGGAAGTAGTATAAGATAATGAACGAGGTTTATATCCTTATTGGATGGGCAATACATAATGATAGGATTAAGGCGGAGGTGCACGATGCAAATTATTTTATACTTAAGCGTAGCCTTGATAGCAATTGCGTTTTTTGTGCTTGTCATCTACTTATCGAAAACGCTCAAATCACTTCAAGTTACACTTACAAGCGTTTCGAACACATTGACCGGATTAGAAAAACAATTGAACGGCGTTACAACGGAAACCACTTTACTTTTACAAAAAACAAATGCACTTGCTGAAGATATTCAGCTGAAGGCTGAAAGTTTGAACAGTGTGGTAGATGCTGTAAAGGATGTTGGAACAACGGTTTCCAAATTTAATGGAACACTGCAGAACATAACCAATTCAGTTGATCAGCAGGTAGAAGAGAGTAAAGAGAAAATTTCGCAAATTATTCAATGGAGTAATATTTTCCTTGAATTAAAGGATAAGTGGCAGGCTAGAAAGCAAGCAAAGAATGAATTAAATTCTAAAGAGAGAGAAAGAGTTAGGGCACATTAAACAAAGGAGGTAATAAAATGTCCAGTAGAGAATATGAATCAAGAGAAACGAATCAAAACCGCAATCAGGAGTCTTCCAATAGCTTTTTACTGGGTGCACTAATTGGCGGGGTAGTCGGAGCTGCCGCTGCACTTCTTTTGGCTCCAAAGTCTGGTAAAGAGTTTCGTATTACCTTAAGTAATCAAGCTGGTTCGATTATGGATAAGACAGGTCAATTTCGGGAAAATGTTATGAATAAGAGTAATGAATTCGTATCTAAAACTTCCTCTCTTTCTCAGGGAATAGTTAAACAATCCACGGGACTATTAAGTAAGGTAAAAGGAAAAGCAGTAAATACTGATGAAATTGTGGAAGGATCCGAATTAACGTATATTCCAATTCAAGGCCCAAAAGAAAAACCAGGAGCTAAAAAATCAATTGAAATCAAATCTATGGACAGTAATGAAATAAGAAAAAAATTAGAAGAGGCACAAAAGGCTTTTGAAGAGGAAGAAAGTAAGGTCAAAATTTAATAACTAGTAACAATTATTTGTGATAAAAACGGTGAAGTGATAAAATTACTTCACCGTTTATTTATTTTATGGCTTGCTTCTGCGCCTAGGGGCTAAGGGTCATATGCTCCTGGTTAAGACGCTTCCACTTTTCTAACTGGAGGTTATAAGAATGCTTGAAAAAATTGAATCCATTGAACAATTTGATCAAATAATCACAAATGATAGTAAATTTTATCTTTTAAAGCATAGTTTAACATGTCCAATTAGTCATGCAGCTTATAAGGAATACGAAAAATTTTCCAATGAAAATCAGGATGTACCAACCTATTATTTAGCTGTTCAAGATTCACGACCGTTATCTTACGAGATCGCGGAAAGATTTCAGATTAAGCACGAGTCCCCGCAAGCTATTCTTTTTGCAAACGGAGAAGCATTATGGAATGCCTCTCACTGGAAAATCACCAATCAATCTCTGACAAGTGCCAGCAGTGAAAAAGAATAAACATCAAAGAGGATGATGGGTTCATCCTTTTCCTTATAAAAAAAATTTTTAATAAATGGATACATTGTGAGATGAATAACATAACATATTCTACAATATATCAATACGCTTTAGCGCTTAAAAGCGTTTAATTAATAAAGAAAAAATAGATGACAAAGGAAACCATTTCAGCTATAATAAAGCCTAATTATTAAAAAATTTAAAAATTATAACTTTAAGCTTGTAAATCATCTACTTATGCCAGAAAATACATCTATGTACTTAGGTGATAAATGATTTGCAAAAGGAAGGACGGGGACGAATAATGGGCAAAAATGAATTAGATCAATTGAGGACGCGAATGGATGAACTTAACTTAGAATTGTTGAGGCTAATTAACGAAAGAGCTCAGCTTGTCCAAGAGATTGGACGAGTTAAAGGTAATCAAGGGGTGTACCGATACGATCCAGTCCGCGAAAGAAAAATGCTTGAAGTAATTAAAGAGAATAACGATGGGCCTTTTGAAAATGCAACAATCGATCATCTTTTCAAGGAAATTTTTAAAGCAGGATTAGAATTACAAAAAGATGATCATGAAAAAGCATTGCTTGTTTCTAGAAAGAAGAAGCCTGAAAATACAATTGTTACCTTAAAAGGTGAAAATATTGGCGATGGAAAGCAGCATTTCGTGTTTGGCCCTTGTGCTGTAGAGTCATATGAGCAAGTAGCAAGTGTAGCAAAAGCTATGAAGGAAAAAGGATTAAAGCTCCTTCGTGGCGGTGCCTATAAACCAAGAACTTCTCCATATGATTTCCAAGGTTTAGGGGTTGAAGGGCTAAAAATTTTAAAACGTGTGGCAGATGAATATGATATGGCGGTCATTAGTGAGATCGTGAATCCATCTGATATTGAAATGGCCATCGACTATATTGACGTCATTCAAATTGGTGCTCGTAATATGCAGAACTTTGAATTGCTAAAAGCTGCAGGTGCGGTTAATAAGCCTGTTTTGTTAAAAAGAGGGATTTCCGCAACGATTGAGGAATTTATCAATGCCGCTGAGTATATTATGGCACAAGGAAATGGACAAATCATACTTTGTGAGCGCGGAATTAGAACATATGAACGAGCAACAAGAAATACGCTAGATATTTCAGCAGTTCCTATTTTAAAACAAGAAACACATTTGCCAGTAATGGTAGACGTTACGCATTCTACAGGTAGAAGAGATTTGCTGCTCCCTTGTGCGAAGGCTGCAATTGCCATTGGCGCTGACGGTGTTATGGCTGAAGTTCATCCAGATCCTGCTGTTGCTCTTTCTGATTCACAACAGCAAATGGATCTTAACCAATTTGACAAATTCTATAATGAATTGCTAGCGTCAAACTTTGTAAAAATATAAGTCAAGCGGAAACACCCGTTTAACTTTAACGGTGCACCATCCGCTAGGTGCTGGCGCTAGACTTTATTAAAATTCAGTGATACCTAAAAACCTTCTGCAGCATCTTTGCAGAAGGCTTTTTGAGTCAAAAAGAAATTTTTCAAAAAAATATTGACAAATGCAATTGCGGCTTTACTATTCTTGTCGTATCATTAAATACATATTTAAGATTGTTTATGTTCTCACAAAAGAGAAAGGTAGAAGTATCCAATTATCGACATATGGATTAGACCTCTCCTTATGAGATAAAGGAAACACGAAGCTTAAGTTGATTCGATGTTGACTTATTGCAAAGAGGATAGGGTTAATACATTAGTCACTGGACACTGTAGCTAGAAAAAACAATAATGACTAAGTTTACACATGCTGTTGTAAAATAAAGAAAACAATGTAGGTTTTAGGAGAGTGTTGTAGGTGAATATCACTATTTATGATGTAGCAAGGGAAGCAAATGTATCAATGGCGACCGTTTCCCGTGTAGTCAATGGAAATCCAAATGTAAAACCAGTAACCCGCAAAAAAGTGTTAGAGGTTATTGAAAGATTAGGCTATCGTCCAAATGCAGTTGCGAGAGGCTTGGCTAGTAAAAAAACAACAACCGTGGGTGTCATCATTCCGGATATCTCCAATATCTTCTTTGCTGAATTAGCGCGCGGTATTGAAGATATTGCAACAATGTATAAATACAATATCATTTTAAGTAATTCCGACCAAAACAAAGAAAAGGAATTACATTTACTTAATACCATGCTTGGTAAACAAGTGGATGGAATTGTTTTTATGGGAGGAAATATTACTGCTGATCATGTAGAGGAATTTGCAAAATCACCGGTGCCAATCGTTCTTGCAGGTTCTATTGAAGAGTCGAATCAAATTCCTTCTGTAAATATTGACTATGAAAAAGCCGTTTTTGATTCTGTTAAGGAATTCATTAATAAAGGCCATAAAAATATTGCCTTTGTCGTTGGTCCGCTTCATGAACCAAAAAATGCGCAGAAAAAACTTAAAGGGTATCAACAGGCCCTTCAGGAATCTGGGTTGCCATATAATGAAGAGTTGGTTGTTGAAGGAGATTATACGTACGACGCCGGTATTGAGGCCTTCGAAAAATTATTAGAAGCTAAAGAGAGGCCAACTGCTATTTTAGTGGGTGCTGATGAAATGGCTCTAGGGGTTGTTCATGGGGCAGAGGACAAAGGATATCGTATTCCAGACGACTTTGAGGTCATCACATCTGACAATACAAGGCTGTCACTTATGGTTCGTCCACAGCTTACAACGATAATTCAGCCATTATATGATATTGGTGCAGTTGCCATGAGGCTTTTAACCAAATTAATGAATAAAGAACAAATTGAAGAGCATATAGTTGTTCTTCCACATCGGATTGAACAGCGTCAATCGACAAAATAATAAAAAAGGCTGCCAGCGGGCAGCCTTTTTTACATCGATTCACTTTTTTGATGGCTTCGAATTGGATAAAGTGCTTTTTCAAGCGTAAGTAAATTCTTTTCAGTGATTTCAGCTTTTCTTGGAATCGGCGTGTATAAATCATCAGGGTCATCCCATTCTTTTGACAAAATGACAGGTGATTCCTTTTGCCACTGAATGAGCCATTCCTCCGGTAAGCTGCCATAACAATTCGAGTTTTCTGTCATTTCTAGCCAAATAAGTGCCCATGCCCTTGGGACTACTCGCCATATGTCATAACCGCCGCCACCTACTGCAATCCACTTTCCGTTACAATATTGATGGGCAATTTCATGGGCAAGCTTAGGTATTTCCCGATAGATTTTCATTGTTGCTGATAAGTGTGTTAGGGGATCATAATAATGTGAGTCGGCACCATTTTGGGTTAGGATTACATCTGGTTTAAAAAACTCAGCCACTTCTTTAATGGATTGTGTGTAAGCATGGAGCCATGAGTCATCTTCAGTAAAGGCATCGACAGGGATATTAAAGGAATAGCCATAGCCCCTGCCTTGACCTCGCTCATTAATGTTCCCTGTACCAGGAAACAAATATCTTCCTGTCTCATGAATCGACAAGGTACATACATTTGGGTCATCATAGAACGACCATTGAACACCATCGCCATGATGGGCATCCGTATCAACATATAACACTCGTGCATTGTACTTTTCCTGTAAATATTTTATCGCTACCGAGCTGTCATTATATATACAAAATCCAGATGCTTTTCCGCGAAAGCCGTGATGCAATCCACCGCCAAGATGGAGTGCATGGAGGGCCTTCCCTGTCATTACTTGATCAACAGCTGTTAATGTACCGCCAACCAATAAGGAACTTGCTTCATGCATATTAGGGAAAATAGGGGTATCTTCTGTTCCTAAGCCATAGTTTTCAGCTATTTCTTTCTGAAGTTGTCCTTGTCCTGCTTTTTTTACTGCCTCTATGTAACTCCTATCATGGATAAGAGCTAACTCTTCTTCAGATGCCATTTTTGGCGGGATTATTTGTCCAGGATCTAGAGCATTCAGTTTATTTAATAGATCTACTGTTAGTTTAAGCCGGAATTGATTAAAAGGGTGATGATTGCTGAATTTATAATTGAGCAGTTCTTCTGAAAATATAAAGGTGCAGCGATCACTCATAAGGAAATCCCCGGCAAATTTGGCCATAATACATGATATCCAGCTTGTTTTAGATCCTGAATAAGAGCAGTCGGGTTCATTGTCTGTACCCTAAGGACAAGAATTTTATAGTGTTCATCTGTTTTGTCAGGGTATACAAGTACACTTAGAATATTCGCTTTCCGATTTTTAATAACAGTAGTAATGTCGCTAAGTTTACCAGCAAGGTCAGGAACCTTTATTTCTATTTGTGAACCGGGCTGATGTGCGCCCGTTAACTCAACCATTGTTCGCAGCAAATCCGTTTCTGTTACTATCCCCACCAATTTCCGATCATTAATGATTGGAATACAGCTGATCTTGTGTTCATAGAAAAGGCCAGCCACCTCTTCGACAAAATCGAGCGGATGCCCTGTGATGACATTTCGCTCCATTATCGTCTCTAATGGCTTTTTTAAATCTTCAGGATGTTCATTCGCATGAAAAATGGAGGGAGTGGCATCCCTTATTTTTGCCACAGTTAACAGGCCCATTAAATGCCCTTCATCATTAACGATTGGAATATGACGGATTTTTCTTGCCTCCATTACATTCATGGCATCTGCAATTGTATCGGTCGGAAAAAGTGTTGCAACGTCTGTTTTCATAATTTCTTCTATTATCATTAGAAAATCACCCTCTATCCCGAGCAATATAAGGAAAATGATTAATACATAAACCTGTTCATAAATCTTAACCGGTCAAACTTTTGAATGGATGCCATGTCAACCCTTTTCCCCATCCGGGCCATTAGACAGTTGGCAGGATGTGAGCAAATTTCGGGGTCATCTGTGGCATACCACTCAAGACAGCCGGCATTCATCATCTTTTCCATTACCTTTCGATAATCCCAGACATTTAATTTGGTCCCTTTTAAATCCCAATGCCAATAATATTCTGTCGTGATTGTAATATAATCCTCCATTGCATCATCCATCATCGAAACAATCAGCAGGTTTTTACCAACTGAACAGCCTCTAAATTGTGGAATTACTTCAATGGCACCTAATTCGATTAAATTGTCCATTTTGCCTTCTGACCATCGTTCAAGCGGGTCTGGATAAAGATAGGTAACATAGCCAACGATTGTCTGCCGATGTCTTGCAATAATAATTCTTCCTTCCGGTAGCTCAGCAATGCCTATTAAAGCCTGATGCTGCTGTTCAGGAGGACGGAATGCAACAAGGTCTTCATGAAATTCATAGCCAGCTAGTATATCCGATGAAATAGGGCCTTCGATTATTAAGTTCCCATGAGGAGTCTTTAATTGTTTTGCATTGTATGTCTTTTTGTGTTCCATACGGTCACCTACCTGAAAGATCGTTAGTGTTCAATTCTATTATACATAAAATCTATCATAAGAAAGCGATTTCACAAAATTTTCTGTTATATATAAGGTGAAATTTATTATAATGTTAAATTTCAATAAAATTATCTCGAACAAAATTTTTAAAATTGTGAATAGTTACTATTTGTACTATAATAATCTCATATAAGCCAAGAGGGGGAGATTGAAATGAAAGTGGAAGCGCTGCCAGTTGTACAAGGGGAGCATAATCTAGGCAATTATGAAGAGACGTACAAGCATTTTGACTGGAAGGAAACAGAAAGAGAGTTCTCTTGGAGTGAAACAGGACTTGTTAATTTGGCATATGAGGCCATTGATCGTCACGTGAAAACACATCGAAAAAATAAGATCGCCCTATACTATCGTGATGGTTCAAGAAATGAGAAATATACTTTTAAGGAAATGAAGGAGCTATCAAATAAGGCTGGGAATGTATTAAAGAGTTATGGGGATGTTGAAAAAGGTGACCGCGTATTTATTTTCATGCCTAGGTCTCCAGAGCTTTATTTTACTGTTTTAGGTGCTATTAAGCTTGGTGCAATAGTCGGGCCATTATTTGAGGCATTCATGGAAGGGGCTGTTCGAGACCGCTTGCAGGACAGTGAAGCGAAAGTTTTAGTAACTACCCCTGAATTATTAGATCGAGTACCCGTTCAAGATTTACCTGCATTAAAGCATATTTTTCTTGTGGGAAAAGATATCGGGGAGCAAGGTCAGTATATTGACTTTTTAGGAAAATTTGAATCAGCCAGTAAAGACCTCAAAATTGAATGGGTAGATCGGACAGATGGGCTAATTCTGCATTATACATCCGGCTCTACAGGTAAACCTAAAGGGGTACTACATGTACATAATGCCATGATACAGCATTATCAAACAGCCAAATGGGTACTTGATTTAAAAGAAGATGATGTATACTGGTGTACAGCCGACCCAGGCTGGGTTACAGGTACATCCTACGGGATTTTTGGACCGTGGTTAACGGGAACGTCGAATGTTATTATTGGCGGCCGTTTTAGCCCTGAATCATGGTATCAAATGATTGAAGATTTTGGTGTGACGGTTTGGTATAGTGCTCCTACCGCCTTCCGGATGCTAATGGGTGCAGGTGATGAGCTTGTAAAGAAATTCGACCTAAGCACCCTCCGCCATGTATTAAGTGTTGGGGAGCCGTTAAACCCAGAGGTCGTTAAATGGGGAGCAAAGGTATTTAATAAGCGAATTCATGATAACTGGTGGATGACAGAAACTGGTGCACAGCTTATTAGTAACTACCCATGTATGACGATCAAGCCTGGTTCAATGGGTAAGCCAATTCCAGGTGTAGAAGCAGCTATTGTCGACAATCAAGGGAATGAGCTGCCGCCATATCGAATGGGGAACCTTGCGATTAAAAAAGGATGGCCTTCAATGATGCACATGATTTGGAACAATCCTGAGAAATATGAATCTTACTTTATGCCTGGTGACTGGTACGTATCTGGGGACTCTGCCTACATGGATGAGGATGGCTATTTCTGGTTCCAAGGCAGGGTGGATGATGTCATTATGACATCAGGAGAGCGTGTTGGGCCGTTTGAAGTGGAAAGTAAGCTTGTCGAGCATCCGGCAGTAGCAGAAGCGGGTGTAATTGGAAAACCAGACCCTGTCCGTGGGGAAATTATTAAGGCATTCGTCGCACTTCGGGATGGCTATGATGCCACTGATGAACTAAAAGAAGAAATCAGGCAGTTTGTGAAAAAAGGCCTCGCTGCACACGCGGCACCAAGGGAAATTGATTTCCGCGATAAGCTGCCAAAAACAAGAAGCGGAAAAATAATGAGACGTGTCTTGAAGGCATGGGAACTAAATTTACCTACAGGAGATCTTTCAACCATGGAAGACTAATTGGCAAAAAAATCGCACCGAACTTTGATCTGACCCCAAAAAGTTGGACGAAAATATTATGCTGATTTCTCGGTGGTAAGGAGCCTATATTTTACAGGACTCTTGCCACCGAGTTTTTCTTTAATTCGTTTATTATTGTAGTAACTAATCCAATTTGCCGCAGCCTTAGCAACCTCCTCAAAAGATTGATAGTCGTAAAGGTGGACTGTTTCAGATTTTAAAAGATGGAAGAAACTCTCCATTGCTGCATTATCAAGACAAGTTGCTTTACGTGACATACTTTGAAATACATGATGTTCCTTAAGCTCTTTTACCCAGCTGTGATGTTGGTATTGAAACCCTTGGTCTGAGTGAACAGTTGTCCGATAAGGAAGTTCGGGAAGTGCCTCCAGGGCTTCATGTAACGGTTTTAAGGCAAATTTCACAGTAGGATGAAGATCAATGTTAAAGGCTAGAATTTCACCAGAATAGAGGTCCATGACAGGTTCAAGATAACAGCGGTGTTCTGTGGACTTATCTCCCCAGCGTAACTCTGTGACATCTACTGTAAGCTTTTGAAAAGGTCGATCTGTTTTAAAACGACGATTTAGCCGATTAGGGGCAATTTTACCAATGGTCCCTTTATATGAGTTGTATTTTCGACTTTTTTTCGTATATGCTTGTGACTGTAAGTGCTGATCTTGCATAATGCGTTGAACTCTCTTATGGTTAATTTTCCATCCACGATTTTCTAATTCAAGTCGAACACGTCTATATCCATAAGCTGGATTATCCTTTTTGATTGCTTTGATTTCTTTTATTAATTCTTGATCACTATGTTTAGTTTCTTCATGATTTTGATAGTAGAAATACACACTTTTCGGAAGGTCGACGACCTTCAAAATCTCTGATAAACGATATTTTTCCCTTAATTCAGTGACTACTTTCGCTTGCTTTTGTCGGTATCCACGGGTTCCTGAATTAAGGCTTTTAGCTTTTTTAAGTATTCATTTTCAATCCTTAACATACGATTTTCATGTTTTAATTCTTCAAGTTCGGAGGATTCCTCTTTTTTCCCCTGTTGACGATCATTCTTAGCTACCATTTGTATTGGTCTTCCTCTCCGTTTGAACAGAGCTTCAACACCTTTTTCTTCGAATTTCCTCTTCCACGATAAAATCGTACTTGGTGTAGTTATATCAAAATGAAGGGACGTTTCACGTAATGATGCTCTGTTTCTCCCCATCCATTCTAATACTTCTAATTTAAACTTACCATCATAAACATCCTTAGGACTCCGTACATCAAATGCTTTATTCCCATATTTTTCATAATGATTTACCCAATTAAGTATAGTTTGATGACTACCAATGCCATATTTTTTTGCAAGTTCTTTTGATCCTCCTCCTCCATTCAAATAATCTAATACAACCTTTTCCCTATATTCACTTGAAAACTTAACCAAACTAAAAACCCCCTTAGATTGGATTATTAGTCCAACCTAAGGGGGTCACTTCAAATTTCGGTGCGATTTTTTTGCTAAAAGGAACGTATACTGGGGAACTGCCCCATCAAGGTTCGTCTTATGCATGGCTACAGAAAGCTATCACTTTCTGCACGTATTAAGGGAGACTAATCTCATTTTCATTCAACTAAGTCTCCCTATATCGGGGCTGATCAAGGCGCTTGCGCTTATGGAATTACGGCTCCTGCTTCAACAATATTAGATGGAGCAGATTCCTTTCCGGCGATATCGACTGCAGTTACATAATAAGCACCGCTGCCAGCCGTAAAGGAAAGACTGGAGCCGCTGTTTATGCTTGCAACCTTAGAACCGCCTTGATACACTCGATAACCGACGACATCATTATCTGGAGAAGATGCCCAAGTTAACGTATTACCTGAAATTGATAAGTTTACACCATCAGGAGTCTTACCGTTATCTACCATTTTAGCGTCAGGAACAAGAATTTTCCCCCAACGATCCTTCTTTGGAATAAGCTGACTTGTATTTTTGAAATTCTTTCCCACCATTCGGGTAATAAAGTCTGGGTTTAATATTAAACCAAACTGGGCAAACTCTTGTGGTGTGGAATCCAAGGCTAAATATTTTTTATCTCCAATGGTGACAAATTTCCCTTCCTTCAAACTATCATCAACTTTTGTCGGCACATCATTTACATTAAAATAATCGCTTTCGACTAAACCGGCCTTAGAACAGGCAGAAGATGGAAGCATGCCTGAAACAGCGCAATAAGAACGTTTCACAATTCCTTCCGGCATTTGAAATGATTCTTTTGGATTTATTAAATCCGGCTTTATGCTATACGCAGCATTAATTAGTTCAGCCCATAGGTTATTTGTCCGCTGACTATAGGACATACCGGGAGTCTTTAATGATTTTGGTGTATCATAACCTGTCCAAATACCAAAGGTGACGGTTGGATTTGTTGCAACGAACCAGGAATCAATAAAGTCATTCCCTGTACCGGTTTTGCCGGCCCAATCAGCACTAAAGTTTAATTTGCTTTTAATACCTGCGGCTGTACCCGTTTTAATAACATCGCGCATCATATCAAGCGTTAAATAAGCTGTTTGAGGCTTGAAGACATCAACAGGGTTCACTTCATGCTGATAAATAACCTTGCCGTCTTTATCGACGATTTTATCAATCATATAGGCATCGATAAATTTGCCGCCATTTGCAAAGGTACTAAAGGCATTTGTATTTTCTTCAATTGTAACACCAGTTTCCATGGAACCGATTGCAGTTGATAGGTTCGTATAGTCCGGTTTTTTAAGAGAGGTAAATCCCATTTTCTCAAGGTAGGCTGCCGGACGTTGATCAACGATATCCTTGTATAATTTAACAGCAGGAACGTTATAGGATTTTGCCATGGCATACCTGGCTGAAACGATACCGCTGTACCTTAAATCATAGTTGCGCGGCCAAGGAGTACTTCTGCCGTAAGCCAAACTTAATTCTACGTCCGGCAGCGGTGTTCCTGGTGCTACTTTTCCTAATTCAATTGCCGGGCCGTAGACAAGAAGAGGCTTCATCGTGGAGCCATTTTGCCTAATCGCACTTGTTGCATGATTAAGCTGTTGTTTTTCATAATTTCTTCCAGCAACAAAACTGATAATTTTCCCTGTCTTATTTTCAATCAGTTCTGCACCAACCTCGACGGGCTCAATCACAGTATACTTCTCTTTTGTTTCGGGATCCTCCTTTTCCTGAGGCTTATCCGGACCGTAGTTTTTATAATTATCCTTTACGACTTGCATGGCATCGTAAATATCTTTATCAATTGTTGTGTGAATTTGATATCCATTTTGATGCAAATCATGATCCGCTAATGTTTTATATTTATAATAAAGATTGTCATCATTGTTTAAGTCCTTTTCCGTGTATCCATCCTTTTTGGCCAGCACGGTTGTAAGAACCTCAATCGAACGTTTTTCGATTTCAAATGTAAGCCAAGGATATTTTTCAAGCGGATTCGCAACAGGCGCAATAAAATCCTTTGTAATATCGTAGGCAGAGGCCTCGGCATACTGCTGCTGGTTAATGTATCCACCATCAAACATTCTTTTTAATACAGTTTTCATACGTGTCATTCCTGGTTCAAGGTTATTCTTCACCGCACCTTCCCTTGTAAAAGGTGTATAGCCAAATGGACTTTGCGGCAGACCAGCAATGAATGCTGCTTGTGGCAGTGATAATTCACTGGCATTTTTACCAAAGATACCTTTTGCCGCTGCTTGAACGCCGGCAATATTTTGTCCGGAAGAATTTCTTCCAAACGTGGAAACATTAAGATAAGCTTCAAGAATTTCTTTTTTATCGAAAAATTTCTCTAACCGAAGGGCTAGTAAAATTTCATTGGCTTTCCTCTGGAAGGAAACTTCATTTGTTAAGATTTGATTTTTGATTAATTGCTGGGTTAATGTACTTCCGCCTGATTGGACAGCGGAGTTTGTGACTTCTTGAAAGAGGGCACGGAAAACGGCTTTCGGAACAACACCTTTATGCTGATAGAAGTATTCGTCTTCGGTTGCAATAACAGCGTTGGTCAGATCCTTTGATACCTGATCCAGTTTTACTTCTTCACGTATAAGGTCGGATCTAAGTCTGCCAAGGTAAACATCATTTGCAAAATATAAATCCGATGTTTCCGTGTAATCATAAATATCCTTTTTCATACTGTCATATGAACGGACGGGTTCATCTTTTACAAGTGAGGCAAAATAACCGGCACCAACACCTGTTGCAAATGATCCGCCAAGGATGACGACTGTGAGCACGAGGAGAGATAGGTTCCAAACGACTTGAGAGGTAATTCGTGCACTTTTGATCGTCTTTTTATGGGTAAACAAGTTAAGTATGGATTTTGCTTTTTTTATCCACACTTGTATTTTTTCATTCATTCAGAGCATCACCTCATTATAAAATCACATTCATTATAGCATACAGGAAAAGCAATAACTGACAACCTTCTACATTTTTCTGAAATTTCTAGTTGATATTTGACAGATGGGTTGGATTATGGTAAAAAAACTATAACAATTAATAATTTAAAAGATGTGAAGGGAACCAATTGTAGTTCTTCTATCCCTGTTTGTAGAGAGTCAGCGGTGGTGTGAGCTGGTACATATAGAAGAATGAATTACGTCCTTGAGCTTTTTCTGTGAAAACCATTGTGAGTAGCGGAAAACGGTCAAAACCGTTAATTTTTTGAGTTGGAGGATTTTTCCTCAAGCTGGGTGGTACCGCGTAGATTTACGTCCCTGCATTTTGCAGGGGCGTTTTTTATTTATATTTATTACAGTCTAACAAAGTGAAGGTTTTTATACTTTGATATCTGTATAGCTTCAGCGCCTAGGGGCTCGAGTTATAAGCCACTCACTTCGGAAGGCAAAAATTTCCTTTTGTCAGCGCTTATCTTATGCTTGTAGCCCTAGTTCAAGGCGCTTAAGCTTTATTAAATAGGAGGGATTAAGATGGATTTATTACAGGATTTAGCATGGAGAGGAATTATTTATCAACAATCAGATGAAGAGGGTTTAAAAGAACTTTTAAGTAACGAGAAAATTTCTTTATACTGCGGGGCTGATCCAACGGCTGATAGCTTGCATATTGGACACTTGGTACCGTTTTTAACACTTAGGAGATTTCAACAGCATGGTCATCGCCCGCTTGTTTTGGTTGGCGGGGCTACAGGACTGATTGGTGATCCAAGTGGGAAAAGTGAAGAACGGAATCTTCAAACCTTGGAAGCAGTACAGAAGAATGTGGAAGGAATCAAAAAACAGCTTGCTGCGGTTTTTGACTTTGACGGAGACAATGGTGCCATTATGGTGAATAACTATGATTGGGCCGGCTCAATGGATATTGTTTCATTTTTACGTGATATCGGCAAGCATATCGGGGTTAATTACATGCTTGCAAAAGATACTATTGCATCAAGGCTTGAAACAGGCATCTCTTTTACTGAATTCACTTATACCATTTTACAGGCGATGGATTTTAATCATTTATATGAACACCTAAATTGTAAATTGCAAATCGGTGGCAGTGATCAGTGGGGCAATATTACCACTGGTTTGGAATTAATCCGGAAAATGCAGCCAGAGGGTTCAAAAGCATTCGGATTAACTATTCCTCTTGTTACGAAGGCGGACGGTACCAAATTTGGAAAAACAGAAGGCGGTGCTGTTTGGCTTGATGCAAAGAAAACTACTCCATACGAGTTCTATCAGTTCTGGATTAACACAGCTGATGCCGATGTTGTCAAATACTTAAAGTTTTTCACTTTCCTTTCACACGAGGAAATTGAGCAATTAGAAAGAGCTGTTGAGGAAGAACCGCACCTTCGCAAAGCTCAAAAGGCATTAGCGGAAGAGATGACACGTCTTATTCATGGTGAGGAATCACTACAGCAAGCGATTAAGATTTCCCAAGCCTTATTTAGCGGGGATGTGAAAAATCTTTCAGCCGCTGAAATCAAACAAGGCTTTAAAGACGTACCATCCTTTAATGCCGAGGATTTAGTGGGTAACCTTGTTGATTTGCTGGTTGCGGCAAAGATTTCTCCTTCAAAGCGTCAGGCACGTGAAGACATAACTAATGGAGCAGTGACTGTAAACGGTGAAAAAATAACGGATACGAATTATTCACTAAATGAGAGTGATCGTATTGAAGACCAATACACCATCATTAGAAGGGGCAAAAAGAAATACACACTAATTAAATATTAAATTCATTATGGGCTTTGGATTTCCAAAGCCTTTTTCTGTCTAGAGAGACTAGGGAGTAACATTGCTGAAGAATAATTCGTCTAATATATAAAGGGAAAAAAGCGGGGGTGAAATGAATGAAGTTTTTATTGCACGCCGTATTTATCATTCTCCTTGCACTTGTCACATTTTTTGGACTCGGTCCTGTGCTGTTAGCCGATGGTATAATTCTAGAAAGATTGTGGACCGCAGCAATCGTGATTGTAATCTATTTTGTTGTAGTATTTATATATCGAAAAGCAATTAGTTGGGCTAATAAACGATAGAAAAACCCCCGTACCATAAATTTATTAGACCTGGATTGGAATAGATTAGATATTGGTGTACCATGTTTTACAAGCACAGAGAGGGCTACTAGACCAAATTGTTCTGATCAAATGGTTCATTATGCCGAAAAAATAAAAAAATCCCGGCTGAATTAACAGTCGGGTTTTCTATTACTTAGGTTTTAATATAAGAA
>NZ_JBALPG010000034.1:212-19159 GCF_036965245.1 Neobacillus drentensis | reverse complement strand
TCATAATACATTTCTAAAGTTTTTTGGAGCTCTTTTGCAGTTTGTTTTTGAGCCGAAGCTTTTTGGTAATATTCGTCGCGTAGCTCTTCTAAAAGAGAGATGTCTGTTTGCTTTAAAGAAAGAATGGACATTTTAATCCATTTATTGACTTTATCTGCCTGAGTTTCATAATGATCAGTATTTTCTTTAATTAAAGAGAGTATGAATCTAATTTGTTGATCCGTTTTAACTGATTTTCTCATAAACATTCACCTCTGTGTTTGTTATTTTAAATTATAATCTATAACTTTATTTTTAAGATGATAAAGACTAAATCTTAACAATAGCTTAACAAGAATTTAAAAGTAAGAATTTTTTAGAGTCCTTCGAAAGCTCTTTTTTATCTTTCCTATATAATCAAAACAAATTTAAAACTTGTAAAAGTAACAAAGCGAAGCACAGAACGTAAAAGGGAGAGCCCGAGGGGGAACAAAAAATATTAGGAGGAGTTTATTCAAGCTATTTGGACCAGGGATATTTATTGCAGCAGCGACAAAAATTTCTGTGTAGTATTGATAAGACTTTTGGTGGAGTATGGTATTCATTGGGTGTATATCGCTATTAGGCTGCTTTACCGATTGCAGGGATGGCATTAGGAGTTTATTCCCAAAATGTCCTTCAAAACCTCCACAGTATTGTTGGGGGAGAATACATTATCCTACAAAGCAGAATAAAATAAAAAATCCCTAGAAACGTTGTAATAACGAAGTTTCTAGGGATTTTGTGGATGCTCTTTACAGAGCAAATCCATTAACGTGAGTAGAACTCAACGATGAATGTTTCGTTAATTTCAGCAGCAAGTTCAGAACGCTCTGGTAAGCGAGTGAAAGTACCTTCTAATTTGTCAGCATCGAAAGTTAAGTAATCAGGAATGAAGTTCGTTACTTCGATTGCTTCTTTGATAACATCAAGGTTGCGTGATTTTTCACGAAGGCTGATTGTTTGACTAGGAGTTACACGGTATGATGGGATATCTACGCGAGAACCATCAACTAAAATGTGTCCGTGGTTTACTAATTGACGAGCTGCACGACGAGTGCGAGCAAGACCTAAACGGTAAACTAGGTTGTCAAGGCGTGATTCAAGAAGAATCATGAAGTTTTCGCCGTGAACGCCGCTCATTTTGCCAGCCTTAACGAAAAGGTTGCGGAATTGACGCTCAGTTACACCATACATATGACGAAGCTTTTGCTTCTCTTGTAATTGTAATCCGTATTCAGAAAGCTTTTTGCGTTGGTTTGGACCATGGGGTCCAGGAGCGTAAGGACGCTTTTCTAATTCTTTACCTGTGCCGCTTAGAGAGATTCCAAGACGACGGGATAATTTCCAGCTTGGGCCGGTATAACGAGCCATGAATGACTCCTCCTTCGTGTTTTTATTTTGGTAAAATAAAAACCGTTATGAAACATCAATAAAGCCATTTTGTTTTCATACACCTTCGCCCTAGCAGCTAAGGGTTACATGATGCACCATCCCAAGATATAGACTTTAGAATTATCCAGCTTCAGGCGCTATCGGCTAGTGTACGCCGATAAGCGGTTGCCATACGCTTTTCTTGTGAGGAACAAAATGAAACTACTAAAGTGTTCACATAGGCTGCAATATTTTACACAAAGAGTATTATATAATTTTTATTCCTTTTAAGTCAAGTTTATTTTGAAAGCCAAAATCCCAGTTGAAAAAGCATTCTGAGAAAAAATAATATATTTTTTGAAAAAATATTCCAAAAGCATCCCGAAATTATCTATAATTAGGGTACGATGTATATATATGGAATTATATCGTGTGAAATTTGAAATGCATTCTCTTGAAGGAGATTTAATAGTGGATGTTGTGAAATATAAAAAGTTATTTCAAATAGCGGAAAAACTTCATTCGTCCCTTGATATGGATGTCTTATTAGGGGAATTATTCGTTATTCTGAAAGAAGTATATCCAAACTTTTCCTATTACTTGCTTCTTTCAACGAATACTCACAGCCATAGCGACCTCCGGGTTATTGAACTGGAATACGATTGTGAAAATATTATGGCCATAAATGCATTTGTATCAGGAAATGTTCAATTTGAAAGTTCTTATGTTGAGCAGATGCATGCCATTCTTTATGCGCCTTTAAAAGGCAAACAGGGGGTATATGGGGTTTTACAGGTGATCGCACCTGATACTTCAGAATTTCCCGCTAATGAAGTAGAATTTATTACTTTATTGTCAGGATGTGCAGGAGGAGCGTTGGAAAACGCTCAGCTTTATCAACAGTCACTAAGAACCATTTCTGACCTGCATTTAATCAGCGAAACTTCTCACCAACTAAATTCTAACCAGCCGTTGGCTGTGACTTTTGACTTCATGTCTAAACAAATTAAAGCGTCTTTTGATGCGGAAGAGGTTGGCTTTTTTCTCTTTTCCCGTAATCAAGCAAAAGCGAAAGTTCTCCCTGGATCAACTTCTTACTTTTTCACAAGGCAGGCTCGTGTCTACATTGACTACATAAGAGAAAAATTACAAAAAGAAAACAAACCACTATTTATGGGGGATCTAAACCTTTCTGAAAAAAATGGTGGATCAAGCTATTATTCAGTCATGGCTGTACCGGTGAATGTCAGTAAAAATTTCAAAGGTTTTTGCATAATCATGCATCAAAGTGCTTATTTTTTCTCATTTGAGTCATTTAAGCTTCTTCAGTCACTTGTACATCATTCATCATTAGCGTTAACAAACTCTATGCTGAGAGAAGAATTGAAAATAATGGTTACTACTGACCATTTGACAAAGCTCCATTCGCGAAAGTTTTTGGATGAAAAAATTCACCAATCCATGAAGAAGGATGAGGAAGGAACCTTTATACTCATTGATATTGATAATTTTAAAGAAATAAATGATACACATGGACATCAAATTGGTGATGATGTACTTATTCAAGTAGCAAACCTCATTAGAGGCAACATTCGGGAAAATGATGTTGGTGCCCGTTGGGGTGGTGAAGAACTGGCCATTTACCTTCCTAAGGTTCCATTAGATACAGGTGTGGCCATAGCGAACCGGTTAGTAAAAAAGGTATCTGAATGCTCTGAACCGCATATAACGGTGTCATGTGGTGTTTCTTATTGGAATAACGAAAAGCCCGATTCCTATGAATATTTGTTTAAAAGGGCAGATGAAGCGTTATATAAGGCAAAAGAGACTGGAAAGAACAAAGTTGTGATCCAAGGCGACGATATTAGGGCAAGTTAGGCACTCGTTTTCCCGGGTGCCTTAACGATTTATATTTAATCATCATAATCTATAGTAAATATTGAAAGCGTTTACAGTCAGAAAGGGGTACCCGCATGAAAAAAAGATTTGAAACTGAAGTAATCCATAATAGTTATCAAGCTGAGGAACATCAAGGAAGTTTAGTCCCTCCGTTGTATCAAACCTCGACTTTTACCTTTGCAAATGCAGAGCAAGGCGAAAATAGGTTTGCCGGTAAGGAAGAAGGATACATTTATTCCCGCTTAGGTAATCCAACAGTAAAGATATTGGAGGATAAGATGGCAGCTCTTGAAAACGGTGAAGCAGCTTTAGCTTTTTCGTCGGGAATGGCTGCAGTGAGTGCGGTGTTAATGGCCTTAACAAAAACAGGAGATCATATCCTTTGCTCACAAGGTGTGTATGGATGTACCTTTGGGCTGATGGAGTTATTTAAAGAGAAATATGGAATTGGGTATGATTTTTCTCAAATGGACTCAGTGGAAACATTGGAAAATAAAATCCTTTCCAATACAGCTTGTATCTACATCGAAACCCCGAGTAACCCAACAATGAAGCTAGTCGACCTTGAAATGGTAGCAAAGCAAAAAGGAATTCCTGTTGTGGTTGATAATACGTTCTGTTCACCATATTTGCAAACCCCCTTAACCCTTGGGTGTGATGTTGTCATTCATAGTGCAACGAAATATATTTCTGGACATGGCGATGTGATCGCCGGGATGGCAGTAGGAAGAAGGGAGTTTATTGGCCAGGTATCAAAAACAACACAGAAAGATATCGGAGGGATCATTTCCCCATTTGATGCATGGCTGCTCTTACGAGGAATAAAAACCCTTCCAGTACGAATGGATCGTCACTCGGAAAATGCCAAGCATTTGTTTGAATATCTTAAAACTCATCCTAAAGTGGATTATATTTATTATCCTGGCGACCCTGAAAATAAGGATTATGCTATTATGAAAAAACAAATGAAAACACCTGGTGGGCTCATATCTTTTTCAATAAAAGGCACAAAGGAAACAGCACAAACGTTTATGAATCAATTACAATTAATAAAAATCGCCGTCAGTCTTGGCGATGCGGAATCATTAATTCAACACCCGGCTTCAATGACCCATGCGGTTGTGCCTGAGGAAGAACGAAGAAAAATGGGGATCGAAAATACCTTGCTGCGCCTCTCTGTAGGGCTAGAAGCGTGGGAGGATATTAAGGAAGATTTGGATCAGGCATTTCAAAATATTTAAAGAAAGACTCGCCAGCTTGGCGAGTCTTTCTTTAAATATGTCCCATTAACACCTCGACAAATTCTTCTAGTTTTTCTTGGTCAAGCACATCAAAGCGATTTTTTTCAGGAGAATCAATATCTAATACTCCAATTAATTGATCCCCGTTTATAAGCGGAATTACTATTTCGGATTGAGAGGCTCCATCACAGGCGATATGACCTGGAAATTGATTTACATCCTCAACACGAATGGTCTGTTTTTTCAAGGCTGCGGTACCGCATACCCCTTTGCCAAGAGGAATCCGAACACAGGCAGGTAGCCCTTGAAATGGTCCCAGCACGAGATCCCCATGGGTGTCCATTAAATAAAATCCAACCCAGTTAATACGGTCAAGAAATTGGTTTAATAGTGCGGAGGCATTACTAAGATTAGCAATTTGGTTTGGCTCATCGTGAAGGAGTGCATGCAGCTGTTTTTTTACGAGCTCATAATTTTCTTCACGACTGCCTGTGTACATTTCGACGTTAAACAAGATATTTCCCCTCTATCTCTTCGTGTTTACTAAGTATTTTATCAAAATTAGAAGAAAAAGAGCATACTTTGTCGATATTTTCATAAAGGAATCAAATGTGACACAAAGAATCATTATGTAAGGGGATACCTGAAGGGGGATCATAAATGAATAAAAATGCCAAAGAAGCAATTGTGAAGGCCGCTATAACGTTGTTTAATTCAAATGGGTATTCGGGAACGTCAATAAGGGATATTGCCAGTTTAGCAAAGGTAAATACAGCAGCTATTGCCTACCATTTTCATAATAAACCAGGGCTCTTAGAATATTGCTTTATGCATTTTTTTGAACAGTACATTCGTAAGATTGAGGAAGCATTTGCATCCATTGATCGAGGTGCAAAGGAGTGCTTAAAGCGGATCGTAGCTGATTTACTCCATTATCAAAGTGAAAATATTCATCTTACCAGTTTTGTTTACCGGGAAATGTCCATGGATTCTCAAGTTGTGCGGGAAATCATGTCAACGTATTCGCTTAAAGAAAAATACTATTTCCAGATGATTTTTGAAAGAGGCTTTGAATGGAATGAATTTCGTCCACATTCAATCCCTTATTTAATCATACAACTAAAAAGCTTGTTGATGATGCCGTATATGAATACCCAATATATGAGAGAGGTTTTGTATATCTTTCCAAATGAGCCGTTTTTTGAGCAAAAGTATTTAAAAGATATACATTTGTGGATTGAAAAAACTTTATGTTCAGACGTGCCAATTAAAAAGGGTGCAGTCCTACAGTGAAAATTCAATCAATGGAGAGGTTCATCCTCCACTAATTGTTAGTTACCAATCGTGCATTTGGGCAGTTTCCCAAATTAGAGATATGTTGCTTTTGATAATTCTACTCTAATATGGGTGCTGCCGCTCGATATACGGGATAAAATAGCGGGAATCGCTATTTTTTTTTGCCTATTGGAAAGTAGAAGTTTCCTTCGGCATAAGTGCAATTATGCCTCAGTCTTCGCCTAACAGTCGCCATTTGGCAAGTTTTCTATATATTTTACAAAAAAATTGAAAATTATAGTCAAAAATTGTCGGTTACATGGTATCATAAAAGCATTGAATGGAACAAGAAGAGTTTTTTTAAAATAGATTTGTGATGAACTGAATAGAATCAATGTTGTTTGAAATAGGGGGCTTACTTGTGAAATATTTCATTGGATTTTTCATCCTATTACTAGCCTTATTTGTATTGGGATATGTAATAAAGAAAAAATATTTTAAAGAGATGGATCGATTGGAAGCTTGGAAAATCGATTTATTGAATCGACCAATACTTGATGAAATGTCAAAAGTAAAGCAGTTAAATATGACAGGCCAAACAGAAGAGCTTTTCGAACGTTGGCGCAATCAGTGGGATGATGTGGTAACAGTAGAGCTTCCTAACTTAGAAGAAATGCTTTTTGATGCTGAGGAATACATAGATCGATATCGATTCAAAAAAGCCAAAGAGGTTCAACAAGCGATTAATACGAAGTTGCTGGAAACCGAGGAAGAGATAAAAAAAATATTGGAAGAGTTACATGAGCTGGTCGGCAGTGAAGAAAAAAACAGGGTAGAAATTGAGGAGTTAAAAGAGTTATATAGAGAATCAAAAAAATTGCTCCTTGCTCACAGGCTCAGTTTTGGGAATGCTGAAAAACATCTAGAAGACAAGCTTAATGACGCTGCGCAAAAATTTCAAGATTTTGATGAAAAAACGGAGCTTGGCAATTATCTTGAAGCTCGTGAAGTAGTTTTACTGATTCATAGTCAGCTTGGAGCCATTAAGAAACATATGGATTTAATTCCACAGCTATTAATTGAGTGTCAATCATTACTGCCAAATCAATTATCTGATTGTTTAGATGGATACCGTGAAATGGCTGAGCAGCAATATTTTTTAGAGCATATAAATGTCGAGAAAGAAATAAACCGTTTGGAAGAAAAACTAACTGAAAACCTTGCTTTAATTGAAACAACTGAAATTGAGAAAGCAGAAGAAGGTATAAAAGAAGTAAAGGATCGAATTGATATTCTTTTTGACCTTTTGGAGAAAGAAGTACACGCCAAGCATTATGTGCAAAAGTATGAAAAAACAGCATTTGAACTTCTCGCTTCAGCTCAAAAAGAAAATAAAAACCTTTCTAACGAGGTAGAGCAGGTTCAGCAAAGCTATCAGTTATCGGAAAGTGACTTTGAGACACAAAGAAATCTTGAAAAAGAACTTGCAACGATTTATAAGCACTATGAAATTTTAGTTGAAAAATTAAAGCTTAACGGAACAGCACAAACGGTACTCAGTGAAGAATTAAGTGAAATAAAAGATCAGCTGGATATCATTTGTGAGGAGCAGCAGGCATTTTCGCTTAAACTCCAGGCACTTAGGAAAGATGAAATCGAAGCAAGAGAAAAGATCATGGAGCTGACCAAAAAGGTTGGTGAGGCTGTACGTCTTGTGAAGAAAAACAATGTCCCCGGTGTGCCGACAGATTATCATTATTTATTTGAGGACGCAAACGAGAGCATAAATAATGTACGTTACCAGCTTGAAGAAAAACCGCTAAATATTTCCGCTCTTAATCAGTACTTGGAAGTTGCTGTTTTAACGGTTGAAAAACTTGTTAATACAACTTTTGAGTTGATCGAGAATGTTATGCTTGCTGAGAGAGCAATTCAGTATGGAAATCGATACAGGAGTCAATATCCATCCGTTGCCAAAGGAATAGCAGATGCGGAAATCGCCTTCAGACAATACGATTATCAAGAGGCATTAGAGCAGGTTGCGGCGTCACTTGAAGGAATAGACCCGGAAGCGTTGAAAAAAATAAAAGCGGCAATAGTAACGGAATAAAAGAGAAACCGATTCAGCCTATAATGGTCGAATCGGTTTTTCTTTTTAAATTAATTATACTTATGATAAGATTTACTTTTGGATGGAGGCGATTAAATGATTTATTTTGATAATAGTGCAACGACAAAACCATATAAAGAAGTGTTAGATTCCTTTTTAACCGTTTCCAGTGAATATTTTGGCAATCCTTCCTCGCTGCATAGTATGGGGGGACAGGCCGAGAAGCTTTTATCACAGGCGAGAGAACAGGTGGCAAAGCTATTAGCGGTGAAACCGACTGAGATTTATTTTACCTCTGGTGGTACTGAAAGTAACAATATCGCGATAAAAGGTGCGGCATTATTGAACCGAAATAAAGGGCGCCACTTGATTACATCAAGTGTGGAGCACGCCTCAGTAAGGGCTGCAATAGAGCAGCTTGAACACGAGGGCTTCGAAATTACTTATCTTCCTGTTGATGAAAACGGAAGAGTACGTGTCGATGATGTCGAAAAAGCGATTCGAAAAGATACTATTTTCATTTCAGTCATGCAGGTGAACAATGAAGTTGGCACAGTGCAGCCTATTAAAGAAATTGGTGAAATGCTAAAAAAGCATCCTAAGATATTATTTCATGTTGATACAGTCCAGGGAATTGGGAAAGTTCCCTTGTCCTTACCTGAGAGCAATGTTGACCTTTGCTCGCTTTCTGCTCATAAGTTCCATGGGTTAAAAGGGACAGGTGTCCTGTTTATTCGTGAAGGGGCAAGGCTTACTCCGTTATTTTCTGGTGGTAATCAAGAACGGAAGATGCGAAGCGGTACAGAAAATGTTGCCGGAGCTGTTGCGCTGGCAAAAGCATTAAGGATGACAATGGTTAAAAGTGAAACAGGGATTGAAAGAATGAAGAAAATACAGAGCATGCTAAGAACGGGGCTAAGTGAAATAGAAGGTGTCATGATCCATACACCCATCGAAAATTCAGCCCCCCATATAATAAACTTTTCTCTTTCTGGAATGAAATCGGAAGTGTTTATCCATGCTCTTGAGCAGCAGGAGGTCTTCGTGTCGACGACTAGCGCCTGTTCTTCCAAAAAGAAATCAGCGAGTAAAACACTGCTTGCCATGGGAGTTCCTGAAAGTTTAGCCGAAAGTGCAATCAGGTTAAGCCTGTCATTTGATAATACAGAAGAAGAAGCAAAAAAGGCTATTTTAGTAATGAAAAAAACTGCAAACCAATTACGAAAGGTTATGGATTAAATGAAATATGATCGTATACTGATACGCTATGGTGAAATTTCAACAAAAGGCCGAAATCGCAATAAATTTATCGATAAACTAAGAAAGAGTATTAGAATTGCTCTCTCTCCATTTCCAAACATTAAAGTGGAATCAAGCCGGGATCGGATGTATGTGTTATTAAATGGTGAAAATGGTGTAGAAATCATGGAAAAATTGAAGAATATATTTGGGATTCAATCTTTTAGCCCTGCTATAAAGTTGGAAAGAGATGTAGAGAAGTTAAAACAAGCATCACTTGAATTGGTTCGCACTCTTTACAAGGAAGGTCAAACCTTTAAAATTACACCTAAACGATCTGATAAAACATTTGAGTTGAATACAGACGGAATCAATCACACAATTGGCGGCCATTTGCTGCAAAATATTCCTGGACTCAAAGTGGATGTAAGAAAACCTGATATTAATTTACGGATTGAAGTCAGAAAAGAAGCCATTTATCTTTCATGTGAAACGATCCAGGGTGCAGGCGGGCTTCCAATCGGCTCAAGCGGTAAAGCGATGCTTATGCTATCCGGCGGCATTGACAGCCCTGTGGCTGGCTATTTAGCGATGAAGCGAGGATTAGAAATTGAAGCCGTTCATTTTTTTAGTCCGCCATTCACGAGTGAGCGGTCAAAGGAAAAGGTAATCGATTTATCAAAAAAGCTGGCAGAGATTTACGGTTCGATCACCTTGCATATTGTACCGTTTACAGATATTCAGCAAGCGATTCGCGAACAAATTCCGGAAAACTATTCGATGACAACGACAAGAAGAATGATGCTTCGAATTGCTGATAAAATTAGGGAAAAGCAGGAAGGTCTTGCTATTGTTACTGGCGAAAGCCTTGGACAGGTTGCCAGCCAGACGTTAGAAAGCATGTATGCGATTAATGAAGTGACAAATACGCCTATTTTACGTCCTTTGATTACAATGGATAAAACGGAGATCATCAAACTCGCTCAGGAAATCGATACGTTGGAAATATCTAATAGGCCGTTTGAAGATTGCTGCACGATATTTGTTCCATCCTCTCCAAAAACAAAGCCGAAAAGAGAAAAAGTACAGCATTATGAAAGCTATTTTGATTTTGAACCAATGATTCAAGAAGCGGTTCAAGAAGTGGAGACCATTGTCGTTAAACGAGAGGACGAACAGCATTCGGAATTTCAATCATTATTTTAAATGCAAAATTTGAATTTTTTGTGAACAATTACCAATTGGATTATAGAATGAAGCTCAAGTGTTCTACACATTCTATACTCACAAGGAGGTGATATCACAATGGCAAACAATACTTCAAATCAATTATTAGTTCCTGGTGTTCAACAAGCTCTTGATCAAATGAAATATGAAATTGCTACTGAATTTGGTGTACAGCTTGGTGCTGATACAACTTCACGTGCTAACGGTTCTGTTGGTGGTGAAATCACAAAGCGTCTAGTTCAAATGGCTGAGTCACAAATGGGCGGCGGATTTTCTCGTTAATGAAAAATTAATACGATGGCTACAGAGAGTGTGGAGGGTTTCCTCCCACTCTCTTTTTTGTTTTAAAAAATTTATTAATATTTCCAAATTTTTATTTATTTCTGTATAATTATTTTATAAGAAAAATTATTTTAGGGGGAGAGCCATGAAACGGGAAGATTTAATTGCATCTGAAAAGTATAATCTTGTATCTGAAATGGAGCGCTATGCTAAAGATCCGCAAAGAATTGCCTTAAAGTGGGAAAATGAGAGTGGAGAAACAAAACAAGTTACATATGAACAATTAATAAAGCAGGTAAACCAAGCGGGGAATGTCTTTACCCAGAATGGACTAACTAAAGGCGATGTCGTTCTCGTAATCGTACCTCGTCTTATTGAAGCCTATGTTGTTTATTTGGCCGCATTAAAAGCAGGAATGGTGGTCATTCCGAGCTCGGAAATGTTAAGGGAAAAAGATTTGCAGTACCGTATTTCACACGGTGATGTAAAGGTCGTTGTTAGTTATTATCCTTATGTTGATCAATTTGAGCATATTACCGAAACACAACCACTGGTTAAGTTTACCCTGGGAGCAGAGAAAGAAGGCTGGATTCATCTGGATGCCGCAATGGAAAAAGCAAGTGATGAATTCACAATTGCCGAAACACTACGTGATGATATGGCCTTTTTATCCTATACGTCTGGAACAACAGGAAATCCAAAAGGAGTTGTCCACACACATGGCTGGGCCTTTGCTCATTTAAAAACAGCGGCACCCAAATGGCTTTGTATTGAAGATGGCGATACCGTTTGGGCAACCGCAAGCCCTGGGTGGCAAAAATGGGTTTGGAGTCCGTTCCTATCTGTTCTTGGCTCAGGCGGCACTGGATTAGTGTATAATGGAAAATTTGAACCGAAAAAATATTTAAGCCTGCTGCAAAAATATGATGTCAATGTACTTTGCTGCACACCGACTGAATATCGCCTAATGGCAAAGGTAGACAATTTAGATGACTATCAATTACCAAACCTTCATAGTGCCGTTTCTGCAGGTGAGCCGTTAAATCGTGAGGTTATTAATACCTTTAAAAAATATTTTACTATTGATGTCCGTGACGGCTATGGCCAAACTGAAAATACGTTACTTGTTGGTGTAACGAAAGGGATGGATTTAAAGCCGGGATCAATGGGCAAGCCTACACCTGGAAACCGGGTAGAAATAATTAATGATGAAGGTCTGGTTTGTGCCGTCGGAGAAGTCGGAGATATAGCGGTCCATATCGAAACACCTGCCTTATTTAAAAACTATTATAAAGATCCGGAAAGAACCGCGATGCAGTTCCGCGGTGATTATTATGTAACAGGTGATAAAGCCAAAATGGATGAGGAAGGGTATTTCTGGTTTGAAGGCCGGGGCGATGATATTATAATCAGCTCGGGCTATACGATTGGGCCGTTTGAAGTGGAGGATGCGCTCGTGAAACATCCATTTGTAAAAGAATGTGCCGTTGTCGCTAGTCCTGATGAAATTCGCGGTTTTATTGTCAAAGCGTTTGTCGTTTTAAAAGACGATGTCAACCCAGCTGACCCTGAGTTAACGAAAACCTTGCAGGAACATGTAAAAACACTTACAGCCCCATATAAATATCCTAGAAAAATTGAGTATTTGACAGATCTTCCAAAAACGACCTCTGGGAAAATTCGCCGGATTGAGCTCCGTCAAAAAGAAATGGAGTCACTGAAACAAGTTTAATTTTATGAAAAGACAGGCAGGCGGTATTTACCGTCTGCTTGTTTTATGAGATTGTCTTTGTATCAGAAGGCACTGCGGCTTGGGAAAAGCTGCGCCCGGTCACTGTGGAAGATTTAGAGTGCCCGTTGGATGGAAAAAAATCCTCTCCCGGTCACTGTGAAAGGATCAGAGTGACCGTTGAAGTGAAAAAAAACCGCGCCCGGTCTGAACTGTGGAAGGATCAGGGTGCCTGTTGGAGTGAAAAAAAGCCGCGCCCAGTCACTGTGAAGGTTCAGAGTGCCCGATGGATGGAAAAAAATCCTCCCCCGGTCACTGTGGCAGGTTCAGAGTACCCGTTTGAGTGAAAAAAAGCCCCACTCGGTCACTGTGAAAGGATCAGAGTGCCCGTTGAAAAGAATAAGAGAGCCATATGGGCACTATCTCTATATCATGATGAAGGGGCAACTAAAATAATAGTTGTTCTACTATTAATGATCTTACTGTTTGAATTATGATTTCATATTTTATTACTATTAGAAAAAAGGGGATATAGCCACAATGGGAAAATTATGGTATGGAGGAACCATTTATACGCTCGAGAACGAAGAATCAACGGTAGAAGCTATTTTTACAGAAGGAGATCGAATCGTACTAACAGGTGAAAAAATGCAATTAGAAGAAATTTTTAGCGGAAGGATTTCGGAATGGGTCGACTTGAACGGCGGGACAATGTTTCCTGGCTTTGTCGATAGTCATATCCATTTAATTGGGCACGGGGAATCAATAATCCGGCTTGACTTGTCAAAAATGAAGTCGAAAGAAGAAGTTTTAGCTGCTGTTAAAGATTACTCAATGCATAGTCATAAAGGGGAATGGATTATTGGTGAGGGCTGGAATGAAAATCTTTGGGTCCGGACGGAAATGATTCATCGAAAGGAATTAGACGAAATTTCTGTTGAAAATCCAATCATGTTAAAGCGGATTTGCCGCCATGCCATGTTGGTGAACACAATGGCATTGGAACTGGCAGGGATATCAGAAGAAACAATTTGTCCACCCGGCGGTGTTATTGAAAAAGATAGGGAAACGGGTTTAACAGGTCTTCTCAAAGATACAGCCCAGGACATCATCCACGCTGCAATCCCTGTGGTTTCAGAAGAATATTTACAAAAAGCGATGAGTGCTGCTATTAAAGATTTATATCAGCTCGGAATTACCGGGGTCCACACTGAGGATTTAAACTATTACGGGGGATTCCATCGGACTTACAAGACGTTTAAAAAGGTAATTGAAGAGGAGGGACTTTCATTCCGTACTCATTTACTTGTTCACAATGGAGTTGTGGATGATATGGTTCATGAAGATGCAAGCTTTTTATCAGGTAATGATTTTATTGAGTTCGGTGCGATGAAGATTTTTGCTGATGGTGCCCTTGGAGGGAGGACTGCACTCCTAAGCCATCCCTATAATGATGCACCGGAAACAAACGGAGTGGCCATGTATAATCAAGAGGATTTGAATAGTTTAGTCGCTAAGGCACGTTCATACAACCTTCCTGTTGCCGTCCATGCAATTGGGGATTTAGCATTTGAATATGTTTTAAACGCGATTGAAGCCCATCCACTTGCAGGCATTGGGAGGGACCGTCTGATCCATGCCCAAATTTTGCGTCAAGACCTGATTGCCAGGGCTAAGCAGCTCCCAGTCATCCTCGATATCCAGCCAATTTTTCTCGCTTCTGATTTTCCATGGGTCATCGACCGGATTGGCAGTAGTAAAATGGGCTATTGCTATGCATGGAAAACGCTCATTAATGAAGGCCTTCACTGTGCCGGAGGCTCAGATGCACCGATTGAATTGCCGAATCCATTGTTCGGTATCCACGCTGCGGTCACTAGGATGGACAGGAATGATCCAAAAGAGATTATTTATGGGAAAGAACATGCTTTAAGTGTCTATGATGCCGTCTGTCTTTTTACGAAAGGCAGTGCTTATGCCGCTTGTCATGAGCAAGACCGCGGTATGATTAAAAAAGGATATTTGGCTGACTTTACCGTTTTGGAACGAAATATATTTAGTGTGCCTCTTTCCGAAATGCCAGAAGTTCCTGTCCAGATGACCGTCATTGGCGGGGAGATTGTATTTGAAAAGGAATAGTTTGGTAAGCAAATATTACCCCTATTTTTGGAGTTTCACGTTATAATGAAGATATTTCGAAACTAGAAAGAATAGGGGCTCGAGGAGACATATGAAAAAAACAGACACACAGATGGGAGCCATTTATGCTGGCTTTTCCTATTTTATTTGGGGACTATTGCCGATTTATTGGAAACTTTTAGATCATGTGAATGCAATGGAGATTCTCGCAAACCGTATATTTTGGTCGTTTGTTTTTATGCTGATTATTCTTTTCTTCACGAAAAAATGGGGTTTATTTGTCCACACCTTAAAAGGATTTGCCAAAAATAAAAAGCAAATGTATGCGCTGGCGATTGCCTCCTTTATAATAAGCGGGAATTGGTTTATTTATATTTGGGCAGTGAACAGCGGCCATATGATTGAAGCAAGCCTTGGCTATTATATCAATCCGCTTGTCAGTATTTTATTGGGGATGATAGTTCTGAAGGAAAAATTAACATTTTACCAATACGGATCCTTCATTTTGGCTGCTATTGGTGTATTAATCATTACGATTTCTCATGGCACATTTCCTTGGATTTCCATTTCCTTGGCACTAACCTTTGCTTCATATGGGTTAGCCAAAAAGCTGATTAATGTGGATTCTGCCGTTGGATTAACATTAGAAACTCTTATAATTTCGCCAATCGCTGCCATCTATATGATTCTCCTATTGGTAAATGGTTCCAGTTCTATTTTAACTGCAAGTGTGGAGACTGATTTATTATTAATGGGTGCAGGTGTAGCAACTGCGGTACCGCTTCTTTATTTTGCAAAGGGAGCGCAAAAAATTCCACTCTCCTTACTAGGCTTCCTGCAATATATTGCACCAACCTTAACATTATTATTAGGCGTTTTTGTCTATCAAGAGCATTTTACAAAAATACAACTTTTAGCCTTTTTATTTATTTGGTCGGCTCTAACGATTTATTCTCTATCAAAAACAAAGCTATTGCCAGAAAAAGGCTTTAAATTGCGCAAAGAAAAGCGTGCAACACTATAATAAAAAACCTTATCCACAGTATGGATAAGGTTTTTTGAACTTTCCAATTGTAAAGAGCTCGTATAAACGCCCGAAATTTAATATTTGCCATCTAAATGGTCGTTAAGAGTCTGTATAACCGAAATCTGATGTATGCCGTAAGCACATCATTAAGAGCAAGTAAAACATCCGAAAAGGGTGCCTCTCATTTCTTAAAGGAATGTTCGCTTCACTTTATCCCAGAAGGAGTTGTCTTTTAATTTTAAGGTTTTAATTTTTTTATCACTTATTTTGATTAGAATTTTATCCACATGTCGGATACTTAAGGCTTCATTATCCATACCCATTGTCGGATGGTCATTGTCGTCTGATATGACCTTGAGCGTAAGTGTACGCTCGCTTCCGACAATAAAAGAGGTACCAAGTGTCCGGTAACGGTTCGTATTAACAGAGGCAACTTCACTTACTTGCATGCAGGAAAGGAGTGGATCAACAATTGAACCATTCACCGATTTATTATAGGCAGTACTTCCAGTTGGTGTGGCAACAATTAAGCCATCCCCTCGAAAGGTTTCAAAATGGAGTTGGTCAACAAACACATCAATCACGAGAGTTTTAATAATCGATGAGCGAATACTGAATTCATTCAGGCATGGAAAAGTACCCTGACCGTCAATGTTTACTTCAATCATGGGATAGCGGCGAACCTCTATATGCTCATTGGTGGATATGGCCTCTATCATTTTAGATGTATCACTGAGTCGAAAATCACAATACATACTTAGACTATTCTTTGTTGAAATCCCCGTATATAGACAATCATCACGAAATCCCGTTTTCCTCACAGCCTGCAGGAAAGTTCCATCATCACCAATGCTGGCAATGATATTGGCCTTTCGATAATCTGATACGATGGTAAAACCATAACGTTCAGCCATTTCGAATAAGGGAGCTATCTTCGAAAGTAAGTCCGAATCCCGCTTGTGATAAAAATAAATATTACGTCTTAATTCCATATCCTGGTCCCTCCTGTAAGATGATGAAAAAATTTGTAACATTGGAAAATAAATCTTTGATAAAATAGTAATTGTCTGAAATTAGTTTAGCATTTTTTTGAGACAATATGAAAGCAGGGATATGAATTTTAGACGAAAGAAAGAGGGGGAAATTCATTTGAACGGAAAACGATGGGCCGCTCTCGGAATTGCTGCGGCATTATTTTTTGTTTCGATTGTAATTAATTTTTTATCGGTTTTTGCTTTTAAAGGGATTAAAACGGATTTCACTGATTATATGGCTGTTAGTGAACAGCCTTTTACTGAGGAGGTCGTCAAAGATGGCAGCGAATTAAAGAAAATCGTGATTCTCGATGTCGACGGTGTTATCCAAGATACCGGTGAAGCAGGGTCTTTCCTGCAAAGTTCAGGCTATAATCACCAAGATTTTATGAAAAAGTTAAACTATCTGAAAGAGGATGACACGGTAAAGGGAGTAATCATTAGAGTTAACTCACCAGGCGGTGGTGTCGTTGAAAGTGCAGAAATTCACAACAAGCTTGTTGACATCCAAAAGGATAGTAAAAAACCTGTCTATATTTCGATGGGCTCCATGGCGGCTTCGGGAGGATATTATATATCAACTGCAGCGAAAAAAATCTATGCCAGCCCTGAAACATTAACAGGGTCGCTTGGGGTCATTATGGAAGGATATAATTACAAGGGCTTGGCCGATAAATATGGTGTGGATTTTGTCACGATTAAAAGCGGAAAATATAAAGACATCATGAGCCCAACAAGAGAAATGACGGATGAAGAGCGGCAAATTTTACAAAAGATGATCGATAATTCGTATGAAGGTTTTGTAAAGGTCATTTCAGAGGGACGGCATATGAGTATGGATGAAGTGAAGGCGATTGCTGATGGACGGGTGTATGATGGACGGCAGGCAAAAGAAATTAAACTCATTGATGATTTTGGCTACCTAGAAGATGTTATCGATCAAATGAAAAAGCAAGAAAAGCTAAAAGGTGCAAAGGTGGTTCGTTATTCGGACGATCTTGGTTTTAGCTCACTATTTAAGTTCCAGGCAAAAAAATTAATCGGTGATAATGTGGAAATGGCGGGACTCATGAAAATCCTTTCTAAGCCTAATTCACCGCGCCTGATGTACTTATATGCAGAATAGGGGGCAAAGCGATTGGAAACGAATGATTATCAAGAAATGATGAAGGAGCCCACGTCAAACCAAATAGATCGTGAAGGTGCCGCAGATATTTCTACTGAAAATTATCAGATACCAGGACATGTTTTACAAGACTTCCCAGTTCGTTATGCCGGTTTCTGGATGCGCTTTTGGGCCTATCTGCTTGATTTAATTGTAGTAGGAAGTATCGAGCGAATCCTAGTAAACCCGTTATTTCGAGCTCTTGATATATCTTTATCCGAATTTAACATGTTTGCCCCTATCTCTATTGCATCAGCGGTTATCTTTTATTTATATTTTGTCTTAATGACAAAATATTTTAAGCAAACACTTGGAAAAATGGTGTTTGGAATAAAAGTAGTTAACTTAAAAAATAATGAATTATCTTGGGGAACTATTCTTTTTCGCGAATGGATTGGCCGTTTTATATCAGCAACGGTCATTATCGGATATATTATTGTTGCCTTTTTACCAAAAAAGCAAGGGCTTCATGACATCTTCACTGACACCACAGTAATCCATGTAGAGCGGTAAAAAATGAAAAAAAAAACAAACCTATCAACGTCGAGTTGATAGGTTTATTTTTTTCACAAAAGAGAATAATAAAAGGCTGAAAGGTTGTGAACAAATTGTTTTGGCTGTGGCTTTCCTTGTCGATCCTATTGTTCTTATTCATTTTAATAATTATTACGAAGTTAACGATTCTTGTAAATTATTATCATCATAATGACAATGATGATTTAAGGGTCGAATTTAGGGTGTGGTTTGGCTTAATTAAATATAAGATAAATGTTCCTTTAATAAAAATTGATGATGATTCACCAAGTGTAGTGGTAAAAAGTCATTCACATATGGGTAATACCGCTGCTGAAAATCCTGAACATAAGGTAAACCAAATGACCAAAAAAGATATGCAGACAAATTTCAAAAAAACGAAAGAACTGCTAGAGAAGGTTGTCAATTTGCAAGTAATTGTCAGGAAGTTTTTTCAAAAGGTGACGATAAAAAAATTAGAATGGGATTCATTCATTGGGGTTGGTGATGCCGCATATACCGGTATGGCAACGGGGGCATTATGGGCGGTAAAGGGAAGTATTGTTGGTCTTCTGAGTCATTATTTACGATTGCAGGAAATGCCGCATTTATCGGTTACTCCACATTTTCAAGCAGCAGTCATTCAAACAAGAATCACGTGTATGTTTCAGTTTC
>NZ_JBALPG010000034.1:0-196 GCF_036965245.1 Neobacillus drentensis | reverse complement strand
AATAGGGCATGCTATTCTCGCAGGATTAAAACTGATTAAATTCTGGAAGGGCGGGAAACCGCAACTTAAAAGCAACAACAATTTTAAAAATGAAAAAACGAAATCAGTTTGAACGAGGAGGAAATAGCCATGTCTGATCACCCAATTCAAGGTTTAATGACGACAGCAATGGAAAGCTTAAAAGAAATGATTGATG
>NZ_JBALPG010000033.1:1158-2926 GCF_036965245.1 Neobacillus drentensis | reverse complement strand
TAGGTTAAGTTAGAAAGGGCGCACGGTGAATGCCTTGGCACTAGGAGCCGATGAAGGACGGGACTAACACCGATATGCTTCGGGGAGCTGTAAGTAAGCTTTGATCCGGAGATTTCCGAATGGGGGAACCCACTGTTCGTAATGGAACAGTATCTTTACCTGAATACATAGGGTATAGAAGGCATACCCGGGGAACTGAAACATCTAAGTACCCGGAGGAAGAGAAAGCAAACGCGATTCCCTGAGTAGCGGCGAGCGAAACGGGACATAGCCCAAACCAAGAGGCTTGCCTCTTGGGGTTGTAGGACACTCTACATGGAGTTACAAAGGAACGGGGTAAATGAAGCGACCTGGAAAGGTCCGTCATAGAAGGTAAAAGCCCTGTAGTTGAAACTTCGTTCCCTCCTGAGTGGATCCTGAGTACGGCCGGACACGTGAAATCCGGTCGGAAGCAGGGAGGACCATCTCCCAAGGCTAAATACTCCCTAGTGACCGATAGTGAACCAGTACCGTGAGGGAAAGGTGAAAAGCACCCCGGAAGGGGAGTGAAATAGTTCCTGAAACCGTGTGCCTACAAGTAGTTAGAGCCCGTTTATGGGTGATAGCGTGCCTTTTGTAGAATGAACCGGCGAGTTACGATTACATGCAAGGTTAAGTTGAAGAGACGGAGCCGCAGCGAAAGCGAGTCTGAATAGGGCGAATGAGTATGTGGTCGTAGACCCGAAACCAGGTGATCTACCCATGTCCAGGGTGAAGTCCAGGTAACACTGGATGGAGGCCCGAACCCACGCACGTTGAAAAGTGCGGGGATGAGGTGTGGGTAGCGGAGAAATTCCAATCGAACTTGGAGATAGCTGGTTCTCTCCGAAATAGCTTTAGGGCTAGCCTCACGTAGTTAGAGTCTTGGAGGTAGAGCACTGTTTGGACTAGGGGCCCTCATCGGGTTACCGAATTCAGACAAACTCCGAATGCCAAAGACTTATCCGTGGGAGTCAGACTGCGAGTGATAAGATCCGTAGTCAAAAGGGAAACAGCCCAGACCACCAGCTAAGGTCCCAAAGTATACGTTAAGTGGAAAAGGATGTGGAGTTGCTTAGACAACCAGGATGTTGGCTTAGAAGCAGCCACCATTTAAAGAGTGCGTAATAGCTCACTGGTCGAGTGACTCTGCGCCGAAAATGTACCGGGGCTAAACGTATCACCGAAGCTGTGGATTGACACCGTAGGTGTCAGTGGTAGGAGAGCGTTCTAAGGGCGTTGAAGCTAGACCGTAAGGACTGGTGGAGCGCTTAGAAGTGAGAATGCCGGTATGAGTAGCGAAAGATGAGTGAGAATCTCATCCACCGTATGCCTAAGGTTTCCTGAGGAAGGCTCGTCCGCTCAGGGTTAGTCGGGACCTAAGCCGAGGCCGAAAGGCGTAGGCGATGGACAACAGGTTGATATTCCTGTACCACCTCTTTATCGTTTGAGTGATGGGGGGACGCAGGAGGATAGGGTAAGCGCACTGTTGGATATGTGCGTCTAAGCAGTTAGGCTGGTAAGCAGGAAAATCCGCTTACCGCAAAGGCTGAGCTGTGACAGCGAGGGAAATATAGTACCGAAGTTCCTGATTCCACACTGCCAAGAAAAGCCTCTAGCGAGATAAAAGGTGCCCGTACCGCAAACCGACACAGGTAGGCGAGGAGAGAATCCTAAGGTGAGCGAGAGAACTCTCGTTAAGGAACTCGGCAAAATGACCCCGTAACTTCGGGAGAAGGGGTGCTCTTTG
>NZ_JBALPG010000032.1:33069-40611 GCF_036965245.1 Neobacillus drentensis | reverse complement strand
AAACATCGAATCCCCATCATAAGCAGTACCTATGGAACTGATATCTTTCATAATCGAAACAACCGGAATAAGATTTATCCCGTTTTTTATCTGATCCCAATTAAAATCAATCCATAATGCCAATGGAAATAGTGTTACGGAAATAACCATTAACATGTATATAATAAAGAGAAAGTAAAGAAATTCTTTTAACCAATTAACTTGTTTTTTGTTTTTGTGTTTAACACCTACAAAAATTCCACGTCTAAGAATATAACAGGTCACTCCAAAATAAATGATTAAACTGCCATTTAGTAATACCATGTGTTTTTCACTACTTTCTTATGTTACTTGTGTTAGATTAATTGACAAACTTCTCTACCACTAACTAAAACTAGTTGATATCAAATCCTTTCTTCGATAAACGCTTAACACTATTCCGATTAAAAAGGAATTAAGCAAAACCGGCATTAACCCATAGCTAATAAATGGCAATGATATGGAGGTAATTGGAAAAACGCCGAGTACCATACCGATGTTACTAGCCAACTGCACACCATAAAGTGCAACAGCACCAATCAGAAGAAGTTTAGCGAAAGAATCATGGACCTTGTTGGAGATGACAATAAATCTCACCATGATAAGAGAGAGTATGATAAACAGTGCGATTGCAAATAGCCAGCCATAAATATAGGTTAAGCTTACAAAAACAAAATCTGTATGCGCTTCCGGGATAAATTCCTTTTTCCCCAGGTTACCAAACCAGCCAGCTTTTGACATCAATTCTTTCATACGTAATACTTGATAACCCGCTCCATCTGAATATTTTTCTGGATTTAAAAATGCTAGCAATCTTTGTTTATGGTAAGTCCTGAAGAATGGCAAATAAGTAAATACAACAATCAAGAACAATCCAACCGTAATTCCTGTTATAACCAGTAACGTTTTCCTACTGAATTTACTCCACCAAGGCATCACGAATACCATTACTGTATACATAAAGGTGATTGGAATACTTGGTACGTTTAGGAATAAGAAGAATGGGATAAAAAATAAAATGGCAAATTTCCAGACTTTGAGCTTCTCATTATTTAAAAATGAAGCCCAGGCAAGGAAAAAGAATGGCAATGCCATTGAACTTTCTATATTAATAAGGGGCACAATTCGTAGCATTGGTATTCCATTAATCACCGCATTGTGAAGGAACTTGATGACAAGTAGTAATATTACTCCGAGTGTATAAAACAACCAACCTCGCGTTTTCCATTTACGATAATCGATTAACATGATGCCAATTGCTACGGTACCGCCAAGTAGTACAATGATTGCCTTAATGACAGAAAAATGTCTTGAATCCATGTATTCCATAGAAATCAACGGTAAAAATCCAAGCCCTAATGTTGTAACCAATAGGATAATCATGAACCAATCAACCTTTGGCTTGTGAAGCTGGTTCATCTGTTTTCCCAATTTGATCGGGCTTCCCATCTGCTCAATAGCCTTCTCCTCGGCCTCTGCTTCCGGTAATCCCTTCTCCACCCATAAATTCTTTGCTTCCTGTAAATGATAACCTAATTCATCGGTAACATATTTCTTGGCTTCCTTTGATTTAATTTGTTCTGTAACCTCATTTAAAAAGATATACTTTTTATTTGCCACGTTGATCTCACCCCTCAAGCAATTCTTTAAAAGCAAATCGTTTCTTTGATTGTCGTTTTGCTGCTTTTTGCAGGATTTTTTTGCCTTTATCGGTAAGCCGATAATATTTTACTTCCGATTCGTTCCAGGTTGCTTGGATACATTGGTTCTGTTCCAATCGATGGAGCAGAATGTATAAAAATCCTTCGGAATCTTCGAATTTTCGAATTCCACGCCCTCGTAAAAGTTTTGCTAATTCGAAACCGGTTTTCTCATGGACAAGAAGTTGCATGACAGCAAGTAATACATCCTCTTCATTTTCGTCCTGTTTATTGATTTTTTTACGAATGTCTTTTCGGAGCTGCTCGGTAAAATTCAACTGAGAAAAAGTAGTTCGATCCATTGAATTTTTTAAATTCTTTAAACGATCCTCCATGATTTATGCCTCCAATCGTTCTTTTAGAAGTTCTTTTGCACGTTTCAATCTGGTTTTAACCGTGTTATCACCAGTATCGGTAAGTACTGCGATTTCCTTAATCGACAATTCCTCATAATAAAAAAGATAAATCACTTCACGATATTTAATCGGCAGCTTCATAATCGCCGCAATCAACTCATCATCCTCTTCTTTTTGGATCACGACCTGCTCCACTATTTCCTTCTTAGTTCGACTGTTTGCCGGTTCTTCATCCGTCATGACCACGTTTCTGTTATACCAGCTTTTCAGATAGTCCTTGCAATGATTGATGGCAATTCGCCATAACCACGTCCGCAGCTTCGATTTTCCGCTATATGTATGAAGAGATTTGTAACATTTAATAAAAATATCCTGGGTCAGGTCCTCAGCAAGCCCTTTATTTTTTACATAAGAATAAACAAGCTGCAAGATCTCCTGCCCGTATCTGATCATAATTTCATCAATAAGAACTTCCTTATCTTCAGTTTCTATCACTTCTGCTGTTAATTCTTCCACGTTTCTCCCCCTCCTTACTATCTTTTAGACGACGTATCCCTTTAGCAGGTTTTTAATTTGAAAAAAATTCATGAAAAAAGGATAGAAAAAGCAGAAATACTGCCTCAATCTATCCCAAAATATTTACTCATTTTCAGAGGAGCTATTTTCATCCCGATGAAACCATAGCGGTTCATCATCATCTACGTCACCATTATAGTTGATTAGGATTTCTTCCCCTGCTTTTATATCCCTGTATGCATAGAAGTCAAACGTGTGATTCGGAAAGTTAATCTCATAAATGGCATTTGGCTGATAGGAATGGTTAAATAGCATGCCGTATCCCAAGAGAAGCGCCGTATGGTTTATGCCGTACTCAAATGCATAGTCAGCCAGCAATGTTTTTTCAATATGAACATGCTCCTCATTAGGGTAAGGAATAACAGGTGCTGCATGAATAAGCTCCCCTTTTGCGATATCACATGTTGCAAATACCCCTCTATTTAAATCCCCATCACTAAGCTTCGAAGTTCTTACCTCAATCATATTTATCACCTATAAAGTTCTTTCCAAAGAAGTTATTAATCATACTTAAGCTTGCCATTATATTGTGAAGAAAGCAACTGTTTAATAGTACTTTTTTAATTTCCTACATTTTTGGTACCTGACACCATTTAGTAGTTACTGGTATTGTTAACTTGAAAATCCTTAGATATCACTTCTATAAAATTTTAGTAGAGATGAGTTTTTCCAAATTTCCATATACTAATTAAAAAATTGTCTAAATTTGTGATTCATAATAGGCCTCTAAATTTTATATCTCCTTTATTTTGCTATCAATACGTTAAATCCCTTTCCTTGTTCACCAACCAAAAACAATATTTTTTTCACGGTTATATTTTCCTCCTAACAATCATAAAATAGAATATACGTTCGTAGGGAGGCGAGGATATTGTTAAATAATAATGAGTCCTTAATAACAGGTGAGATGTTGGTCAGGTATTACGAGCTGAATAAACAGAAAAAAGAAATTGAACTAGAAATGAATCAATTAAAGGATGCGTTTCAAACCTATTTTAATAATCTAGTAGGTTCAAATCATAAAGGGGAAATTACCATCAGCGGCTACAAGCTGCAAAGGCAAATTCGTAAAACGGAAAAATATAATGAAGAAGAAACGATTAAAAGATTAGAAGAGTTACATATGAATGATCTTATTCAAGTAGTTAAAAAACCGGATGATTTAAAAATAAAAGCAGCTCTCAATCTTGGATTGTTAAATACCAACCATTTAGATGGCTGTATTTTTACGAGCTACTCCCCAGCCATTTCAGTTAAGCCGTTAACACCGAGATGATAGTATACACATTCAGTCGTTTTACTTGAATTTGAAAATATTTAAAACAGAATGGTATAATTATACTTGTTTAACATTAAAAAGCATCGGAGGTAAAAATATGTCTGTTGATGTTTATTTGAATTTTAATGGGAACACGCGCGAAGCGGTGGAGTTCTATGCCCAAGTTTTCGAAACAGAAAAACCAAAAATTATGACTTTTGGAGATTCACCGCAAAATCCAGATTATCCGCTTCCAGAGGAAGCAAAAAATTTGGTCATGCATGCACGGCTTGACATAGATGGCAGCAATGTCATGTTTTCTGATGTTTTTCCTGGCATGCCTTTTATCGAAGGAAATAATATAAGCCTAGCAATCGTAAATCAGAACAAGGATAAAATTATCTCTTATTATGACAAATTAAAAGAAGGCGGTACTGTTGTTATGGAACTGCAAGAAACCTTCTGGAGCAAATGCTATGGGCAAGTTAAAGATAAGTTTGGTATTGAATGGCAATTAAATTATGACAATGGAGAAATGTCCATATAAATTAAAAAGTATGAAGAATCTTCTACAAAAGAAAAGATTCTTCATCCTTTTTTTGTTAAACTTCGAGTTGTTGACTAACATTAGATAGAATTTGTTCTTCTTCCCATCCTTTACACACATCCAGCCACTCAATTGCAGAAGAATACTGAAATAATTCATCCTTCGTTAATTCGATAGCCGAGTTCGTACTGCCACAGGCAGGGAATACGGTCTCGAATCGCTGCATTGATACATCAAGATAAACCTCAAGATCATTTTTCAAACCAAAGGGGCAAACCCCGCCGATGGCATGTCCTGTTTGCTCGAGTACTTCATCAGGAGTGAGCATCCGAGGTTTGAAACCAAATTTCAGCCTGAATTTCTTGTTATCAACCTTGGCATCACCAGCAGCAACAATCAGAATGGCTTTTTCCTCAGCACCCCTAAAGGAAATGGTTTTAGCAATCCTTGCTGGCAATACCCCAATTGTTTTTGCAGCTTCGTCTACAGTAGCACTTGAAGTTTCAAATTCCATTACATCTCCATCACGATTCCATTGTTTGAAATGGGCTTTTACACTTACCAATGACACCTTTTTCATCCTTTCCATATGTATAATATTGTATAATACCATACGGTTAAGGGATTAAGCGATAAGGTGGCTTGTATTTAACAGCAATTCTACTAGTAAGCCACCCCTCAATGATGCCATGACCCTCTAGCAATAGCAAAGTAAGAAGCTAGCATATTGCTAAACCACTGATAGCTAAGCATATACCAATACTAGCTTATTCCCAATTTATATATTGATTTTCGATACTATTAAAATTAATCCTTCCTTTTTGCATCATGGGTGGACAAATCGTGTTATACTTTTGGATTTTCTTATTAATTTCATCAATCATATCCTTTGCTTCCGACTCCTTCGTATCGTCCCCCTTTAATTTTATTGTTTTCGCAATCTCTTGCCTTATTTCTTTTTGCAATTCTATAAATGGCGGTAAGTACCCCGCCTCTTTAGCAGTCTTTGTAAAATTAGCATAAATATCACCTGAGAATAGATGTGAAGGTAATGGTTTACCGAATCCAGGATGATTTTTAATGTCCTCATCTAAATTGTAATCATTCGATTTTTGATTCAGGGATTCATCTTGTCCATCTTTTTTTAATGACATATATTTTGGCCTCCTTTCTAGTTGGGTGCTTTTATTTTCATAATTCTCTATTTATTGTTCGAATTCCTCCAATTCAGAAAAAAGTGATCAACTTCTTTGTATTTTTAAAATAACTATAAAACCAGCAATCTAATAGTGTTATAATTTTTGTAATATTTATAGAATAAGATTTAAGCATTGCTTTGTTTTGGAGGGATTACATGAATTCGCAAGGTGTGGTTTTGCCCTACCCAAGGGCTAAAGGAATTATTTTAGTACTAATAGCAGCAACTTTTTGGGGAGTCTCCGGGACCGTTGCCCAATACCTGTTTCATCAGCAAGGATTTAGCACAAACTGGCTTGTAGTGACCCGGCTAATTTTTTCAGGGATTGGTTTATTGCTGTTTTCTCAATTTGTCGCTAAACAAAATATTTGGAGTGTTTGGAAAAATAAACAAGATGTCGTCCGCCTCATCATATTTGGAACCATTGGCATGTTCGGCGTTCAATATACTTATTTTGCTGCTATTGAACATGGAAATGCTGCTACCGCAACAGTTCTACAATATTTGGCGCCTGTCATCATCGTTTGCTACCTATGCCTTCGGGCAAAATCATTACCTGCCAAACAAGAAGTAATCGCAATTGTCCTAGCCCTTTTTGGAACCTTTCTTCTTGTAACGAAAGGAAGTATCCATTCACTTTCCATATCAGGTCCGGCATTTTTCTGGGGAATTCTTTCCGCATTTGCCCTTGCTTTTTATACGCTCTATCCAGGCAGTTTGCTGTCAAAATGGGGATCACTAATGACAGTGGGATGGGGTATGACAATTGGCGGGTTCGGCTTTAGTTTCATCCATCCTCCTTGGAAATTTCAAGGTCATTGGAACCTGACATCCTTTTTGGCCGTTGTTTTTGTTGTCGTGTTTGGCACATTAATTGCCTTCTTTTGCTTTATGGAGAGCTTGAAATTCATCCACGCATCCGAGGCAAGTCTGCTCGCCTGCGTTGAACCATTATCTGCTGCTTTTTTGTCTGTTGTATGGCTTAATGTCTCCTTTACACCTGCCGAGTGGATTGGTTCTTTTTCAATTATTGCTACCATTTTTATTTTATCGACTGCAAAAAGATAAATTTTTTTAACATTTACATAAAAAAAATAAGCAGACCGGTTGGCCTGCTTATTTTTTTTATTCACCTAAATCCACATTGTGGTACACTTGCTGCACATCTTCTAAATCTTCCAATACATCAATCATTTTTTCAAATTTTGCAAGTCCATCTTCTGGAAGCGTGATTTCATTTTGTGGCAGCATCGTTAATTCGGCAACGGTAAATTCAGTGATCCCCGCCTGCTTGAATGCTTCCTGTACAGAATGGAACTGGTCTGGTTCGGCATAGACGATCACAGAATCCTCTTCTTCGATGATGTCACGGACATCGACATCTGCTTCCATTAGAAGTTCAAGCACTTCATCAGCTGATTTTCCTTCTATTCCGATGACCGCTGTGGCGTCAAACATGTATGCAACAGAACCACTAACTCCCATATTTCCACCGTTTTTACCAAATGCAGCACGGACATCTGATGCTGTACGGTTCACGTTATTTGTTAACGCATCAACGATGACCATTGATCCATTAGGCCCAAAACCTTCATAACGTAACTCGGTATAGCTTTCTTCTGAACCGCCTTTTGCTTTTTCAATCGCACGATCAATAATATGTCTTGGGACATTATATGTCTTTGCACGCTCAAGAACAAATTTTAATGCCTGATTTGATTCTGGGTTTGGTTCACCCTGCCTTGCCGCTACATAAATTTCAACTCCAAATTTTGCATAAACGCGACTCGTATTTGCGTCCTTTGAAGCTTTCTTTTCTTTAATATTGTTCCATTTACGTCCCATTCTGAACACTCTCTTTCCGCTTTGAATCTACACAAATTATTATA
>NZ_JBALPG010000032.1:0-33031 GCF_036965245.1 Neobacillus drentensis | reverse complement strand
ATTTATATTAACTGACGAACAACACTTTCTAAAATGCTGATTTTATTCACAGATTTTATTATACAATAAATGTTTCATTTGTTAAGTATCCTATATTAAAAAAAAGAGTATAAAGTAGGAAAAACATGAAAAAGGACCATTCCTTACTTTATTGGATGGTCCCTTTCTTCTATACAAGCATCTGAAATAGTGTGCTATCTTTATTTACTTCACGGTGTAAAAATCCTTTAGCCTTAATCCGTTCGATTAATGGAAGGTAATCCTCCTTATCCTTCAATTCGATACCAACCAATGCTGGTCCCGTTTCTCGATTATTCTTTTTCGTATATTCAAAATGGCTAATATCATCATTTGGTCCAAGAACATCAAAGAGAAATTCACGTAATGCCCCCGGACGCTGAGGGAACTGAACAATAAAATAATGCTGTAGTCCTTCATAAAGCTTCGAGCGCTCTTTAATTTCCTGCATCCTTCCAATGTCATTGTTGCCGCCGCTAACGATACAGACAACTGTTTTGCCTTTAATTTCGTCTGCATATGTATCTAATGCAGCAACAGAAAGGGCTCCTGTCGGTTCCACAACAATGGCATTTTCGTTATACAAGGATAAAAGTGTAGTACAAACCTTACCCTCTGGAACGACAATAATATCGTCAACAATTTCTTTGCAGATAGTAAATGTTTTTGAGCCGACCGTTTTTACCGCAGCACCGTCAACGAATGGATCAATATCCTTAAGTGAGGTCACTTCCCCTTTTAAAATTGATTCCTTCATACCCGGTGCCCCTTGAGGCTCCACTCCGATTAATTGCGTAGAGGGTGAAAAATGTCTTAAATATGTTCCGACCCCAGCCATGAGGCCCCCGCCGCCAATTGCGGCAAACAGATAATCAATTTTTTCAGGACAGTCATTAAGCAATTCAACCGCAACTGTCCCTTGGCCGGCAATTACATCGAAATCATCAAACGGGTGGATAAATGTACGATTTTCAGCCTGGCTGCATTCCATTGCCTTTTCATAGGCATCATCAAATGTATCACCAGTTAATACAATCTCTACACTATCCTTGCCCCAAAATTTAACTTGATTCACTTTTTGTTTTGGGGTTGTACTCGGCATAAAGATCTTGCCATGAATGTTTAAAAGGTGACAGGAATAGGCCACCCCTTGAGCATGATTGCCGGCGCTCGCACAGATAATGCCATTCTGAAGCTCATCCTTATTCAACTTTTTGATCCGGTTATAAGCCCCGCGGATTTTAAATGAACGGACGCTTTGCAAATCCTCCCGTTTTAAGTAAACATGACAGCCGTATCGTTCCGACAATAAGTGATTGTATTGCAGAGGTGTCGGCGAAATCTCATCCTTTATGGTATGGCTGGCAATGATAATATCCTCCACATTAAACACTTTTTTATCAATTTGTTGACTCATTTTCAAATTCCTCCTCAGCTATTCTTCCGTTTTTTTGACATTTTTCAACTTAATTGATCTCATAATACAATTAATCTTTAAGGTTTTATAAACAACAAAAAACCCGCCCCTAAAGGAATAGGGACGAGTTAGCTCGCGATACCACCCTACTTCCGCAATTTCAAAATAGAAACTGCGGCTCTCGATCATCGTACCATTTTCTGTACGTGTTCCATTGTAACGGCGGACATACCGGTACAGCTTACTTACACCGTTCAGCTATACACCTCAGAGATGATTTTCAGATACCCCTGTTGTCGACTCCCACCAACCGTCGACTCTCTGTGAAACAAAGAACATATCCTACTCTTCTCGTCATCGATTCATATTTAATTTTAAATAAGGGTAACATCGAAAAAATACCCTGTCAATATTTTTTGACTATTTTAACTATTTTGTTAATTATAAAGCGCTTTCATTTTGGTGGTGCCTGACACCGTTGCCACTATTGCTCCTTTTGCCACTATTACTCACATGTTTAATTTCTTTAATCCAATTACATTTACAAACAGCTAGGTGCTATAATTATATAAAAATTAAATTATTCTGATAATGAATGGAGAGTTTTCGTAATGAAGATTCCTTATAATGGGAAATTCCCTTCGATTCATGATTCTGTTTTTATCGCGCCGGGTGCATATTTAATTGGTGATGTCCAAATTGGTAAGGATTCAACGGTTTGGTTTAATGCAGTGTTACGTGCTGACGACGGCCCGATTATCATTGGTGATAGATGCAGTATCCAAGATAATTCCACTATTCATTTATATGAAGGATTTCCTGTCATCATTGAGGACGATGTGACGATTGGACATAATGTTATTTTGCATGGCTGTAAGGTCGGCAGATGTTCTATTATTGGTATGGGATCAACGCTTTTAGATAACGTGGAAGTTGGCGAGGAATGTATTATTGGTGCCAATACGCTGCTGGCAGGAGGAATTAAGATACCGCCCCGCTCCCTCGTGTTAGGTTCACCAGGGAAAGTCGTCCGCGAGCTATCTGAAAAGGATTTACAGAAGCTCCAATTGTCAAGCGAGCACTATGTACAAAAAGGGAAGGACTTTAGAGAAATACTTAAATAAATCACCTATTAAAATTCTGAACATTATGTATAAATCCACCAAATCCTTAAAGGTGGATTTATTTCTCTCTAAAAAAATCAGATCTTTTTTTCGTATTCTATTAGTGTTAACCGATTATTAATTTTATTTTCCTTCGTTTTTTTATAGCCGAATTTTTCGTAAAAATGGCGAGTCCGCTCATTATCCTTGGGAGTGTCTAAGCTCCATACCTTTGCTTGTGGGAATTTGTTTTCCATTTGAGTAAGGATTTTGCTGCCTAATCCTCGATTTTGAAGGTTAGGGCTGAGAAAGATTCGAACCAAGCGATAGTGTATATCCGTTATTTTCACGATACATATACCGCCAGCAATTTTTCCATTAAGGAAAATGGTGAAATGAAAAGAATGATTTATTTTATATTTAAAAAAATCTAATAGTTCTGCAGCAGGACTCGTGTCATAATCCTTATACTTTTTTAAGTCGGATTGAAAGGCCTCTTTTTGGATGTTTAACAGTGTTTCCGCTTCGTGCATTTTTGTCCTTGTGATTTTTAAATCCATGATTTCACCTCGAAAATACATTTCAATCATTATATGAATCGAACTCTGCAAATGAAATAATGAAGGAAATATTTGAGTGAAATGGTGTGGTTGGAGTTTGTTTCCTAATGAAATAGAGGTGTTAAAAATGATTTAGAAGTTTAGATTAAAACTATTGGTATAAATCTAAACTAAAAGCCCCATTTTATAGTGACTGTATATGAGGTTTCAATGCGATAACGAACACTATGTGCCCTTATTTGTTCCCGTTATCTTGGTTCCAACGCGATAACGGGCACTATTAAACCTTTTTTGTGACCGTTAACTTGGTTCCAAAGCAAATAACGGGCACTATTATCCCTTTATTGTGACCGTTAACTTGGTTTCAATCTGAAAACGGGAACTATAAGCCCCTTTTTAATGTTCAACCATTAAAATATCTTTCTCATTTTAAACTGCCAGAAACCGTTACTTATTTTTTATGTTCCCTTTTTAGCTACATGGGGTTTATTCCAGCTTTGATTAATCCTGCTTGGTATCGTATGATGAGTATGGTTTTTTCGTAATGCTGCAAATGGAATATAACCGAAATAGGGAAAGGATTTTTGACATGAGCAAAAAGAAAATACATTCATTAATATCAAACCTTGGACTTCTTCCTCATCCGGAAGGCGGATACTACAAAAATACATATCAATCTACGGAACGAATTTCTGACACAGAATTAAGTGTGAATTTTGAAGGGGAACGTAAGCTTTATACTAGTATTTACTTTCTATTAACTTCAGATGATGTTTCTCATTTTCATCGTTTGAAATCGGATGAACTATGGTATTTCCACGCTGGAAGCCCCTTAACCATCCATGTTATTCATGAAAATGGAGCGTATGAGGAAATCAAATTAGGGATGAATTTAGAAAATGGTGAGGTTCCGCAAGCATTAGTTCCAAAGAATTCCATCTTTGGTTCCTCAGTAAATGATAAAGACACCTTTTCATTAGTAGGCTGCATGGTATCTCCGGGCTTTGAATTCAAAGACTTTGAACTGTTTACTCAGGACGAGCTTTTACTCAAATACCCACAACACGAGGAAATCATATTGAAATTAGCGTACAAAAGAATACCAAATTGAAGGTAAATAATCACCTGACCGCTCATATTAAGATTTGCCCCTTTTGTATATTTCTTTATACGATACATACTGCAAGACCTTCGAGTAGAAGGTCTTCATTTATATTAACAATAAATCAGTTTACATAATATTTTTATGTTAAATAGATCTACCACCTTCACCTCTTATGGTGACATCATTAGATACTTAGTTTTGTTCCCTTTCCTTTTAATAACTTTGCTTTACACCTATTACAATTAGCAGCAATCCTGCAACAAATGAAGAATACTTTCCTCCACATTTCACGATTAACTTGGTCCCAATAATTTGCCTAACTAATTAATACTCCCATTTAGGTAAATCTTAAATCAAATTCCACATCTTTGCCAAATTGGATATAGCAGCTCCCAATTCTACAATTAGTGATTAAAGGACATTTAGAGTGCATGGATGAACTAAGTTTTTTTAAAAAAACATATTAAATATGGTGCAATTTTTTTGCTCCCTCACCCTATTGTCAATTTTCATACGATCTATTCTAATAGTGTTTTTTCGTATGAAAATCCAATTGCTTTTGTGTATGAAAAGAAGCCACATAGGGAATATTTTCTTAAGGATACTTACAAGGGGGACATTATGATTTTAAACAATGATCAATTAAAAGCTAAGGCTCACGAGATCGCCTTAACTCATGAATTATATACAACTAAACAGCGGAATACACGATATTGGCCTACTTTTCGATCGGATATGGCCAGCCTGCACGAATTCGCCGAACGCTTAGGAAACAACAAAGTAGAGTGTAAACAGCCTGCGGAAGATTGGCTGCTTGACCACATCAATTTTTTAGAGACACAAGCACAAGCCGTTCTTCGTGAACTACCACGTGCAACGCTTAATCAGCTGCCCAAATTGCGCTCTACGGGTATGCCACGAATATATGCCCTGTGTAAGGATTACCTCGAGCATGTGGATGGACGCTTTGACATACATTCATTCGAAATTTACCTTTCCTCTTATCAGGAAGTTTCTGTCCTCAAGGATGCTGAGTGTTGGGCGTTACCGAGTGCATTAAGAGTTATTATCATTCACCGTTTGGCTGTAGCGATGCGTGGGATTCGACATCGACATGAGGTGTGTCATTCCATTACCTCTCTATTAGAGCAGATTGGAACAAAGAATTTGTCAGACACCAAAGTACGCATTTTATTAGAGCGGCAAACACGTAAAAAACCACTTAGTCCAGCCGAGATCGTTCATTTTGTCCAACACTTGAGTGAATGGGAACCAAATATTCGAATTGTTCATGACTGGCTTCGGGCCCATGTGGAGAATAGTGAATCAAGCCTTGAACAGATGGTCTCGTTGGAGCATCAGCTTCAGGCTGAACTGCAGGTGACATGCGGCAACTTAGTACAAAGTTTGCACTTTTTAGAGCGTCTGCCATGGAGATTGACGTTTACAAGAATTTCTTATATCGAACAAATTCTGCGGTCTGATGTAAATAGTGAATATGACCGACTAGATTTAGCTAGCTGCGACATCCTTCGTGGGCGGGTTACCAAGATTGCACGGAAATTGAATGTTCCAGAAACTTTAGTTGCTCAAACCGCGGTACGACTTGCCAAGGCGCAACAAAAAGACACTGACCAAGCAGATGTACTATCTAGAAAAGCCTCCCTTGCCTATTATTTGCTCGATGCATACGGAATCTCGGCAATGCGCAAGGAACTCTGTAAGGTAGCTCGCCCAAGAGTACTGCCACACCTTGTTGTTCGACGGCAATCATCGTTCGTATATTTTTCAAGCATTATTTTACTCTTTGTTGCTTTGATGGCGTTAGCTGGGGGCTGGGTAGCGTTCGGGTCGTTTGTTCGACCAATTTCTTGGCTTGCTATTTTTGCAGCCCTTGTATTGCCTGTGAGTGAATGGGTTATCACTATTATTCATGAGGTTATTTGTAAATATTGCCGCCCTACTCCGCTACTAAGATTTGATTATTCCGAAAAGCTGCCTGATGATGCTCGAACCATGGTTGTTATGCCAATTATTTGGTCGAGCATTGAAGAAGTGGATGACGTAGTCAATAGACTATTAGTTCACTATCTAGCAAACCGACAGCAGAATATTCATTTTGGCATATTGGCAGATTATTTTGATGCTTCAAGCGAGTCCATGCCAATTGATGAAGGAATTATCGCTCATGCGGTTGAACGGATTGATGCTTTACGAAAGCAGTACGGGAATAATAAATTTTTCCTTTTTCATAGATCTCGTCTCTATGATTCAGTTGACAATATCTATAAGGGCTGGGAGCGAAAGCGCGGCAAATTAGTTGAATTCGTTGAGCTACTTTCAGGCAGTGACCAAACTAGTTTTACAACGATACATGGGCAAACGGATATTCTAAAGAATATTCGTTATGTTTTAACATCTGATTACGATACACTTCTTCCTATCGGCGTGGTTAGCCGCCTAACGGGTACGATTCATCTCCCGTACAACCGACCACGTTTTAATAAGGATGGAACTCGTGTCGTCGAAGGATATGGTGTACTTCAGCCTAGTATAAGTGTAAGTTTTGAGTCAACCCAAAATTCACGTTTCGCTTCATTATGGGCAGGTGAACCTGGGATCGATCCATATGCTTTTGCAGTTTCGAATGCCTATCAGGATCTGTTTGGACATGGCATCTTTGTCGGTAAAGGGATTTTTGACGTGGAGGCGTTTCGAAAGACACTGGTAAGCCGCATACCTGATCATCATATCCTGAGCCACGATTTACTTGAGGGGGGATTTCTGCGTGCTGGGCTGACGTCTGATATTGAAGTGGTCGAGTCGCACCCGAACACATTTTTGGCTTACCAACAACGGGCTCATCGATGGATTCGTGGAGATTGGCAACTCATCAACTGGCTGGGTTCAAAATGCAAAGACCGTTATGGTGAGAATAAACGAATTGCTTTGGGAGGACTGACCCGCTGGCAAATCGTTGATAATTTACGCCGGAGCCTACTTGCACCATCCTTGTTAATTGTCGCTATACTTGGTTTGAATACACTCCCTGGTCAAACTTGGGTATGGGAAACAATCGTGGTATTAACGATTTTCCTCCCGTTTTTGCGCTCTCTTGTCCTAGCCATACTTGGCAGAAGTCTAAATCACACCCTTGGCGTAAGTTTCATGCAAAGTGCTGTACAGCTTATAACGCTACCCTTTACTGCTGTTCTTTCTGTGGACGCCATTTTCCGTACACTCTACCGTATGGGTATTAGCCGAAGGAACTTACTTGAGTGGGTAACAGCTGCAGAGACGGATCGACGATCAAGTAAAGGACGAGTGTTTTTATTTGAACCAGCAGGCTACTTTGTCATTTTCTTATTTGCTGTTGTAGCTTGGCTTTCAGGCGGAGTGTTTGATCGAGCTATAGGTGCTTTGGCATTTGTTTTTTGGCTTCTTGCTCGGCCTTTTATTCAGCAATTGAACCAACCGGAAAAAGGAGAATCTCTTAAGTGGCTGCATGATGCTCGTCCAGAACTCAAGGAGTTAGCATCAAAAATCTGGTTATTTTATGCGCGCTATGTCACGGAGGAAGAATCGTGGCTGCCGCCCGACAATGTCCAGTACCATCCAAAGGAAGTCATCGCCCATCGTACATCACCGACCAATATTGGACTATATTTAGCATGTGTCGTTGCTGCACGTGATTTTAATTTTATAGACACGGATACCATGATCAAACGAATAGACTCGTCATTGGAAACAATAGCAAGAATGGAAAAATGGAATGGGCATTTACTAAACTGGTACGATACATGTTCAGCTGAGCCTCTCCACCCTAAATATGTTTCTACGGTTGATTCCGGGAATTTTGTTGGGTATCTAATGGTAGTAAAGCAAGGTTTACTTGAATGGGGTCATCGTGAAGTCCATTTTAAAACGACCCTTGAGAAAATAACGGAGGAAATTGACCAACTAATTGAACAAACCAATTTCAAATTGCTCTATAACGATGATGAGCGCTTGTTCTGTCTGGGTTACCATGTAGATACAAACCTAAAAGACACTACTCTTTATGATTTACTGGCTTCAGAAGCTAGACAAGCAAGTTTTGTTGCGATTTCTTTGGGACAAATTCCAGCTTCTCATTGGTTTTCTCTTGGCCGGACAATGACCGTTTCAGGAAAATGTAAGACGTTGTTATCTTGGTCTGGCACTATGTTTGAGTATTTGATGCCGAGTCTGATTATGCGGACATACCGAAACACCCTTTGGGACTCTACTTATAGGGGTGTCGTTCATCGCCAACGGATGTACACTGGCAATTATCAAGTACCCTTTGGGATATCAGAAAGCGGATATTATGCCTTTGACTACCAATTGAACTATCAGTATCGGGCATTTGGTGTTCCTGGACTTGGACTTGATCGTGGTTTGGAAATGAACTTAGTTGTTGCACCTTATGCTACAATCTTGGCACTTCCCTTCGCAGGTCAATTTGGACTCGAAGCATTGCAGAAGTTTGAAAATTTTCAGGCTAAGGGTGAGTTCGGATATTATGAAGCCGTTGATTTTACTACCGCAAGAATGCCAAAGGGTCATCAGTATCAAGTAGTGCAGAGCTACATGGCCCACCATCAAGGCATGAGTATGCTAACCCTTACCAATTTATTAGCGGATGAAATTATGGTAAAAAGATTTCATTCCGATCCACGTGTATGTTCTGCAGAATTACTATTACAAGAGCGCATTCCTGGTAAAGCTGCGTTAATTGAAGAGCCTATTGGCCACCATGCAAAGTTTACTGCAATTGATGGTCATTTTGATCAAGCGGAACGATCCTTTACTAAACCAACCGTTTTACCGGAAGTTAACGTGTTGTCAAACAACCGTATAACAAGTGTAAACACGAACGATGGAAACGGGATGCTTACATGGAACGGACTTGCAATCACTAGATGGAAAGAAGATCCAGTCATTAATACTTCTGGTACTATTCTTTACCTTCATGACGCCACTTCAAAAGAAACGTGGAGCACGACAAGATTTCCTTGTCATGCAGGAAAAGACACGAAAACGACGTTTCGTCTTGATAAAACCATCTTTGAGCAGGAATATCATGATATTTCATCTAAACTTGAATTAACCGTTTCACCAGATGTGGACGCAGAGGTTCGTCGCCTTCAACTTATCAACAACAGTGACGAGGAACGAATATTGGAAGTGACCTCATTCCTTGAATTAGCACTTGCAAGCCCATCTGCAGATCATGCACATCCAGCATTTAACAAATTGTTTATTGAAACCAGCCATGATGCAAAAAACGAATGCCTGTTAGCAAAAAGACGCTCCCGAGAAGAAGATGAGCCGGAAACCTGGGCAATTCATACTGTCTTTGTAGATGGATCTGAGGCAGGAGAATATGAATTCGAGACAGATCGTGCTAAATTTATCGGCCGCGGTTATTCACTTCAATCGCCAAAATCGATGTTGTCACTACTTCATGGGGCTGTTGGCTCTGTAGCTGATCCTGCATTTGTTATGAGACGCCGTATTCAATTGGCACCACAGGAATCAGCAACAGTTTATATTGTGACAGGTGTTGCAGAAACCCGTGAGAAAGCACTATACATTAATCATCAATTATGTGAACCGAAGCAAGTAGATCGCACTTTTCATTTAGCATGGGTACGTTCGCAAATTAATCTTAGGCATCTCCACCTGACTCCGAAGCAGGCGTCTGATTCATATCAATTGGCTGGGCGGCTTCTTTATACTTCACCTCTCACTCAAGTACGTCAGGATGCAATTGCAAACAATTCTTTAGGACAGTCTTCCCTATGGTCCCATGGAATTAGTGGAGACGTGCCAATAGTGATGGTTAAAGTTAACAATTTAGCCGATTTGGCGTTTGTAGTATTGTTAGCACGTCAACATCAATATTTATGTACGCTTGGATTGGAAATCGATCTCGTCGTACTTGATGAGACCGTCGGTGGCTATCAGGACCAACTTATGAATCGTTTACGTGATTATTTAGCAGCAAGAGGAATATGGGAGATGAAGCGAATTATAGGACTGAAAGCTTCTCAACTAGAAGAAAGTGAACGAAATCTCCTAATGGCTGTGTCACGTGTCATTCTGCGTGCTGGGGGTCCAAGCCTACGTGCCCAATTACAAATTCATGAAGGTGAAATAAGGAATATACAGGAACGAACTATTCCAATCCGAAAAACACGGCAGAAAAAGCAAACAGTTAGTATTTCATCAGAAGGTGAATTTTTCAATGGTTGGGGCAGTTTCATTGACGATGGTCAGGCATACCTGGTTAATGTACAGGATGGTAATTTCCTTCCGAGACCATGGAGTAATATCCTCTCAAATCCAAACTTCGGTTGTTTACTGACTGAATTTGGTACTGGATATAGTTGGTGGCGCAATTCACGTGAATGTAAACTCACGCCATGGAGAAATGATCCTGTGCTTGATCAACCTGGGGAATGTCTTTATATACGTGACCTCGAAGCGGATCAAATCTGGTCAGCTACCCCAAAACCAGCTGGTAACGGGTTCACATACAAAGTCACTCATGGTAAAGGTTTTACTAGGTTTGAACAACTAGATGGAGATATAGTTCATACAATGGAGACTATAGTTCCATTGAAGGATACCCTGAAACTGATCCAGCTCCGACTGCGAAACACTAGTCAAACTGCTAAACGTGTTGCCATTACCTATTATGCCGAGTGGGTTCTCGGAGTAATGCGTGAAGCCGAAGCACCCTACATCGTTACTGAATGGAATCAGGAAAATAAGGCACTATTTGCTCGAAACACATACCAAGAGACATTTCGAGATGCAGTCGGTTTTATGAACATTTCAATGCCTGATAGTAATAATAAACAAATGGAACATCGGATTTCTTGGACAGGTGACCGGGCTGAATTTATTGGCCATGGTGGTACATTGGAATGTCCTTTAGCCCTTTTGGAAGAAAAACTGTCAAACCGTACAGGTACATTTTCTAATACATGTGGAGCACTTCAGGCTTTGGTCGAACTTCCCGCAGACGAAGAAATATCGGTGACCATTTTGCTTGGCTGTGCATCCTCTAAAGACGAAGCACTTTCGCTTATTGGAAGGTATGGTCTCCCTTCTTCCTATGAGGATACACTTGCAAACGTGACACATCATTGGAAACACTTCCTTGGACAGGTGCAGATTAAGACGCCAAATCGAGAAATGGATATCATGATGAACGGCTGGCTCTTATATCAAACACTTGCTTGTCGTTTGTGGGCACGCACAGCGTTTTATCAAGCTGGTGGTGCGTTTGGATTCCGTGATCAATTGCAAGACTCACTGGCTTTATTACATGTAGACCCTTCCATTACAAGGAAGCAAATACTTATAAATGCTGCCCATCAATATCAAGAAGGCGATGTTCAACACTGGTGGCACGAAGAAACGCATAAAGGAATACGAACACGATTTTCAGATGATTTATTATGGCTTCCATACACGGTATCCCGCTATATAGAACAGACATATGATTACGACATTCTCAACGAGAGAGTTCCGTTTCTGGTCAGCGAAGATCTTAAAGAGGGAGAATTGGAGCGGTATGAAGATACTGTTGTGTCCAATGAGATGGGAACACTTCTTCAACATTGCCTCCGAGCCATTCACCGCTCTTTAAACTTTGGTGAACACGGAATTCCGCATATGGGGATTGGGGACTGGAATGACGGTATGAGTAGGATTGGTGCTAAGGGGCGTGGCGAGAGTGTGTGGCTAGGCTGGTTCCTTCTGGATATTCTGAAGCGTTTTACAAGACTCCGGAACGATATAGTTCCTCACGATGTCGTCCTACAGTTTGAACAGGTTGCACACGAATTGGAGCAGAACCTAAACCATCATGCTTGGGATGGCGCTTGGTTTCGCCGAGCTTTTTCAGATGCTGGAACATGGATGGGATCGAATCAGAACAAGGAATGTCGAATCGACGCCATCGCCCAGTCATGGTCTGTCATTTCACAAGGAGCTTCTGTTGACCGACAATCACGGGCAATGTTTTCGTTTGACCGTGAACTTGTCGATCGCGATTTGAACCTTGCTCGGCTGTTAACAAAACCCTTTGATGTAACAAAACCTAGCCCAGGATATATTCAGGGTTATCCACCTGGAATCCGTGAAAATGGCGGACAGTATACACATGGGGTAATATGGGGAATCGTCGCATGGGCAATGTTAGAGCGGCGTGATAAAGCATTTGAGCTTTTTTCCATGCTCAATCCAATCACACATACAAAAACATTCCGTGATGTACAGATTTATGAAAATGAACCATATGCAATGTCAGCTGATGTGTATACCGCAAAACCATATCAAGGCCGGGGGGGCTGGTCGTGGTACACCGGAGCTTCCGGCTGGATGTACCAGGCAGGATTAGAGTATGTATTGGGGCTCAAGCTTCAAGGGGATCAACTAACGATACAACCTTGTGTGCCACCTGAATGGAAATCATTCACAATCGACTATCGCTATGGAAAGACAACCTATTCACTTGAGGTCGATTGTACACAAGACCATGGCGTTCCAGTGAAATGGGTAGTTGACGGCAAAGATGTCGGAAAGCAGTCCTTTATGCAACTAGTGGATGACGGCCAAGAACATAAAGTTGTCGTTCAATTAGGTTTGAATCGTTCTAGTACTGTTGGGTAGATTGGAGAAAAATTTAGAGGAGAAAAATAAGGGAGAGCCAGTGGCTCCCCCTTATTTGCTGTGGTCATTACTTAAAGATGCAGCTGTTTTAGCTGGGATTAAAAAGCTTAACGCGACGGTTATGAGACTCATACATAGGGCATAAAGAAATACGTTTTTCATCCCGATGACAACACTTGCCGCATGATTAATGAGTAGACCCATAATGGTAACGCCAATAGATGTTCCAATGTTTCTTAAAAAGATTTGCAGCGATGTCGACATACCCTTGATATGCGATTCGGCAAATTCTTGAGAGGCAATCGTTCCCACTGCAAATAATAAACCAAAGGCAACACCCTGAACAGTCAAAATCAGAAACAGTCCAACATAGGAAATATCCTGAATGAATAAATAAAGTGCTAATCCTGAAACAGTAGTAATAAAGCTGCCGATGATAAATAAGATTTTGTAGCCAAAGCGAATGATCCACTTCCCTGCCGGTGTACTTCCAAACATCCAGCCAACTGCAATACTTAATAAAATCAGCCCGCTTTTATAAATACTCATATCGTTGCCTTCTTGCAAAAATAATGGAATAAAGTTCGATGTACCAAAAAAGGATAGACAGTAAAATAACATGAAAAGATTGGTCATAAGTATGCCTTTATTTTTAAAAAGGGAAACAGGAAGAAACGGATGATCTTCCTTCCTTTCGACAAAAACAAAAACAATCAAACCGATCAAACCAATCACAAGATACCAAAAAGGATTTTCAACGTTTGTGCCCAGTAACAAAAGTGTAATCGAAATTCCGAATAGAAAGAATCCTTTATAGTCGATATAAGTCTTTTTAAATTCCAATTTTTCCTGATAGGGGATCAAACATAGCACGGTGGCTATGCCAATTGGAATATTGATAAAGAAAATCCATCTCCATGTCAAGGCTTCAACAAAAAAAGAACCCAAAACGGGACCTACGATAGAGGAAATGGCCCAAATGGTGCTAAAAACCGCTTGGATTTTCCCGCGTTTTTCAATCGTAAACAAATCTCCAACGATAATCATCGAGAGTGGAATCATTCCTCCGGCTCCAAGGCCTTGAATCCCTCTAAACACAATCAGCATTACCATGGAATTCGCCATTCCGCAAAGAATCGAGCCGATCGTAAATAGGCCAACTGCAATCATTAACAGCCTTTTCCGGCCATACATATCCGATAATTTCCCGTATAGTGGTACTGTAACAGTACTTGCTAACATGTAAACAACAAAAATCCAAGCAAACAACTCCATGCCACCGAGTTGTTTTACAATGGTTGGACTTGCCGTTTGCATAATATTGGCATCAAGCGCCGATATGAGGGTCGTAATCACAAGCCCCCAAAATACATATCTATTTTTCCCCATAAGTACCCCCTAAGTGCTAAGAAAAAAACAATCATTAATTCCTTTTTTTTACATTTTATATTTTCCACAACTTTTATTATAGCAAAATGTCATAATTAAAATCTAATTAAATTTGTATTGACCTTCTCTCTAAATAAGAAAAAGACCCCACATGAAAGTGGCGCCCATAGAGGTTGCACAATTTGCTGCGAAAAAAATCTTACACATATACCTGTTCATTTATTAATAAGGGCTGTTTAATGGTAGGTAAAATAATTTCGATTGTTGTTCCTTCATTTACTGTACTTTCAATCGTTAACACTCCTTTATGACTTTCAATTATTTTAAAGCAGGTCATGAGCCCAAGACCTGTTCCTTTTTCCTTTGTTGTATAAAAGGGTTCTCCAAGTGTTGACAATCTTTCTTTCGGAATACCGATACCCTGATCGATAATTTTAATCGAGATCTTCCCTTCTTCTATTTCCTTCACCTTTACCTCAATATTTCCGCCTTGGGGCATGGCCTCAATTGCGTTTTTAAAAAGGTTTAGAAAAACCTGCTTCAACTGATTTTCTTCACAGCTGATCTTCGGCAAATCCTGTTCAAAGTCAATGAATATCTCTACATTATTCAAAATTGATTGAGTACCAATTAAGGTAACAACATCCTTAATTAAAACCTTAACATCCCCTTCAACATATACAGCTGCAGTTGGTTTAGCAAGAACAAGAAATTCACCAACGATGATATTGATCCGTTCAAGCTCTGATAGCACAATATCAAAGTATTCCTCTTTTTGTTGATTCACCTTAAATAACTGAATGAAACCTTTTATTGAAGTAAGTGGATTCCGTATTTCATGGGCAATACCTGCTGCCATTTGTCCTAACAGTGCCAGTTTTTCTGACTTTTGCAGCATCCGTTCCGTCTGTTCTTTTCTATCAGTAATATCCTTTCCAATTGAAAGAATAGCCTCTTTTCCGCCAAAAACGATAGATAAGGCAGATACTTCAAAAAAGAATGCCGATCCATCTAAACGTTTTGCTTTGTATTCAATCGTGTTAACGGGCTGTTCCTCTTTCATAATCTGCTTAAATCGTTCCATTAAGCGGTCACTATACTCTGGAAAAATAAATTCAAAAATGTTTTTACCAATTATTTCTTTATTATTTTTGGCTCCAACTAACTTAGCAGCAGCATTATTTGCATAAAGAAATTTATGATTTTGGGTGATATATACCGGATCTGGTAATGAGTCTATTAATTTCTTATAGCTTTCTTCACTGGCACGAGCTTTTTTTTCAAAAAATCGTGCCTTGTCATATTGCCAACCGACAACCCAAGCAATGAAAGTAAAAATAAAAAAGTCTATTGTAAAAAAAGCGTTATGAGCCCATATCTTTTGATAGGCGGTAAATGCTATTGAAATAAACACTAAAATAATTTGACCCGATCTGTTCATAATTCTCCCCGCTTACTAGGTAAATTGTTATAGGTATAGGAATTCGACACCATCCTTTACTATCCTTCAAATCCCCTACAAATTTACATGCATTCTTTAATGAAATTTTAAGACAGAAAAAAGGAGCATCAACACATACGTGGAGAGCTCCCATTTTCAACATACATTATTTCTTTTTTATTATTTCTTCACATTAATATATAATTTTCCGTTAGCTGTTTGTCTTGATTCATTTCCAAAGGAATCAACAGCTTTCACCTCAATTGTGGCACCGGCCGCTACCATATCCTTCGTAGCAGTATAATATCCAACATAATAGCCCGGTGAAACCTCCATCATTGGAAGTTCTGTTGCATTTGCTAGTTGTGATGTTTTTGTTTGTGTCAGCGGCATATGGATGAAGAAAGATGCTTTCAAGCCAGGCTCACTTGTAAACTCAACCTTTACACTTTCACCCTTCTTCAATACTTTATCCACTTCAGGTTTTACATTTTGAATTAATGGTGGTGTGTATTTGACGTCGACCTTTACCGACTTTTCAGTCGTGTTTCCAGCCTTATCTTTAGCTACGACCTTGATTTCATTCTTTCCTTCATCAAGCATAATTCTTGCGGAATATTTTCCATCCACTACTTTCGCTGTAGTTCCATTAACAAGGACGAAATTTAAATTGGTATCTGCTACAGTTCCGGTAACGTTGACGGTTTCTTTATTCAATTTACTTCCATCAGTTGGTGAGCCAATCGTTAACTCCGGCGCATCGGCATCATAGGTTACATTTACAGGTGCGGATGGATCCGTCATCCCTTGTGATGTTGAAGCTTTTGCTGTTAATTGGTTCTCACCCTTTTTGAGCTTCACGTCAACTGAATATGTGCCATCATCTTTTGAATCAACGGTAGCAACTTCTTCGCCTTTATTAAAAATATGAACGTTTGTCGTTGGTGCAGATTCACCTTTCACAGTTACTGTTTCAACGTTGGTGAACGTGCCATCAACAGGAGAAGTAATCGTTGGTTCTGTTACTTCATAATCAACCACGGCACGAATCATATAGTTACCCTCATCTTCTGGAGAAGGTGTCCATGCGCCAGCAACAAGCTGCCAGCTTCGCTTCGCGTTTGGCCCATTCTCATCTGTTGCCAGACCAGGTGCTTTCGTATTTACATCAGCTTGGATGTAGACGATATAGAAATCACCTTCGACAAGGATACCATGGCTGCTTAAATCCACTTTTGTCCATTGACCATTTCGAAGTGCGGTAGCATCAAAAGGACCGGCTAGTTTTTTACCAGGTGCACCCTCAGGGCCTGAAGCATCATATACTGCTACTTTGAATGCAGTGCCTCCTGGAACTGGCCATTCCGAAGTCCAGAAGCGGAACAAACCGCCTGTCACTAATGCCTTTTTCTGTCCTGTTGCTAATGACATTTTTACAGCCCAGCCATTTCCGGCATCGTAAAATGCTCGCGCGTTTTCAGCTGTGCCATCGTCATAGCCGATTTCACCTGGGAATCCAATGAAAGGCTTAATATCAAAATTCTTCTCGATGTTCCCTTTTAGTTTAATAGTCGCTTCTTGACTGTAATAGTGTGGTGCGATGACTTTAAGCGTATAGTCACCTTCATATCCTGTAATTGAAAAATGTCCATTTTCATCCGTTTGGACAGGCTGTACGGCTGCATCTTCTATAACATATACAGTCGCCCCAGCAACTGGCTGTCCTGATTGCTTATTCTTGATCGTTCCTGAAACAGTTCCCTTCGCTTTTTCCTGAAGTGTAAAGTTCGCTGTTGCTTCCCCGTCCTGTGCAATCGTTACTGATTTAGTTTGCGAGTGATAGCCATAGCTTTCAGCAATGACCGTAAAGGTTCCTGCCGCATGTGTCATCTCAAAGCTTCCGTTTGCCGGATTAGTGGATACTGAACGACCGGATTCCACAACCGTTACTTGAGCCTGCATAGGTAATTGCATTGGAGCAGACTTTTCAGTGCTTGCTTCCTTTTTCACCTCAGGCATCATCATCGTTAACTTATCCGGATTAACCTTTTCTTTTTTAACAGAATCTGCGGCAGACTCCTCTTTTTCAGTTGTGACGTCCATATCTGCTTTTTGTGGTGCAGCAAGTGGTGCATTTGTTAAACGAACATCATCTATATACCAGCCTTGCTTTGTCACACTGCCATCGGTAGTGATGTTGAAAGCTATATAAATTCTTTGGCCCGCATATTCACTTAAATTCACTTCACCGTCAATCCAGCCATTTGACAGATTATTTACGCGAAGCTTTTGAACCCAGTTCACACCGTCTGTTGAGACAAATACATGCCCATAATCATAGTTTCTTTCAAGCTCATACCATTGCTTAAATTGAAGATAACTGCTTCCTTCCGGCAAATCAATAGGCGGCATCTGTAACGAAGCGTTCGCTTTGCTATCATAATTTCCAGTTAGATTTGTCGCATATACTTTTTCACCGGAGAAAGCTGCCCCAGGACCGTTCGTTGGCTTACCCCACTGCCAAGAATTATTGGCACCATAAGAAGTCCAGCCATCTGGATTACTTTCAAAATCAGCAACATAGCCTACTGTAATTCCTGGAAGAACTGTTACTGTATGTTCACTAACAGATTCATTGCCACCGAAATCAAGTGCTTTCCACTTATATACGAAAGCATTGCCTGCAATGTCAGCACCTGGAATATTCACGCGATACGTTCCATTTTTGTAATCGCCGTTAATCCGCTGTGCAGCAACAGTCGTCCATGAACCATCTTGTTTTTGATATTGGAGTGATACATTTGTTACACTAATATTATCGGCAGCTGAAGCTTCTAACGTTAATGGCATTCCTGCAAAAACCGTGGCAGGTTGGGAATGTGTTAACACCGGTGCTTCACTGTCGTCCCCCTCTTTCGTTACTTGACCCTTTAGTTTACCTAAACCAGAAACAACAGAAGATACGGCATCATATACATTCAATAATCCTGAGCCATAACCGTTATTTGGTGATGTTGGATATTTGTTGTCTGTTAAAGGAATAGCCGTTGTTTGTAAAATTCGTTCTAGATCATCAACTGTTAAGCTTGCATTTGCTTGTTTAAGTAAGGCAATGGATGCTGATACGTGAGGGCCAGCCATCGAGGTTCCATTCCATCCGCCTTCATAGCTGCCACCAGGGACAGAAGAACGAATATTGACACCCGGTGCTGATAGCTCAGGTTTGATTTCTCCATATGGAGAAGGCCCAAGTAAGGAAAAGCTTCCAAGTTTGTTGTTAATATCCGTAGCCCCTGTTGCGACTGATTCCGGGTAGTTTGCCGGATTGGCTACAGATCCAGGGCCGCCAGGATTACTTAAGTTTGTATTTCCTGCAGAGAATTCCGGGAAGATTTCTGCTGCTCTCCACGCTTGAACCATCGGACGATACCACTCATCAAGCCCAGGACCTCCACCCCATGAATTATTGATGACATCTGGTGCCATGTCAGGGTTTCCACCCGGGGCAATCATCCATTCACCAGCTTCTAATAAATCTGCATCCGTGCCGCCAGCTGCTGTGAATGCCTTTACCGCAATCCACTTTGCACCTGGTGCGACACCGATGATATTGGAACCATTCGGCTCTTGACCAACCATTGTTCCTGTTGTATGTGTTCCATGCCCGTGATCATCATATGGTGTAGTTTGACCACGTGTTGCGTCAAACCAGCTATACGCATTATCCGCTTGACCTGTTGCTGCATTGTAGCCGCGATATTTTTCCTTTAATGCCGGATGATCCCATTGAACTCCGGTATCAATCGAACCAATGACAACTCCGCTTCCATCAATCCCCATTTCCCAAACCGCTGGAGCTCCTACACGTTCGATATTCCATTCAATCGAAGTGGTTTCAGCTGCCGGCTTTTGTACAGCTGTACCTGCGGTTTTTTCCGGTACGAACAATTGTCTTGTTTCGTTCGGAAGAATTTTTTCTACCTCTAGAAAAGCCGCTGCTTTTTCCATTACCTCTTGCGTAGCTGTTACCGCAATCGCATTCACGATATAGTAGGAATGAACATCCTTGGCCTTTCCAGCCTTCACTTGCTCCTCAAGAAACGCTAACACGTCAGTCTGTGTTTCTTTTGCCGTTGCTTTTAACTCGGAAACAATTGTGTTTCGCTTCAATGATTTTGTTTTTGCAGGTGTCGCCTTTTGCTGCTTGGCTTTATCCTCAGCTGCCTTGGCAACTTTTGCAGAATCCAGCTGCTCTTTCATTTTGATGAGAAAGGTAACTTTATCCTGATCATCAAATTGGTTGTAAAGTGATTTTGTTACTTTTTGCTTTGGTGTTGGCACCTGATCCTTCGCTGAAGCACTTACTCCTTTTGTTTCAGCGTTCGCACTCATTTGCGGCTGAAAAAGCAGTGGCAACACTAGGATGACGGTTAATAGAGTGGATAATAATCGTCTTTTCTTTCTTTTCATCCTCTTACCCCCTAAGTATTTTCCTTATTCACTAAAACTACTACCCTCCTTTCATCGCACACTATATGTCAAAAACAAGGTGCTAATTTAAAAATAGCGGTTTACCATTTGTTTTTGTGTAATATTATGTCGGATAAATTTGAATAATCAGAAATTGATAGTTTGGTTGCTGTTGGGAAAATTGGAAAATTAGTCCATAATGATGTCGACAGCCCTAGTTTCATTGTTAAAATATACCGTTATAACTATTTCCTTCTTCTTTATATGGGGAGATATTTCTATTCTTTCGAAAATTGAGCCATTATACCTAGTTTAATTGATACAGAAAAATAGCAAGAAATTTACATTTTGTGATTGTAAGCGCTTTATTTTCCCAGGTTCATAATAAAAAAAGGAGAGCCGCATGATGAATGGATATCAAGCAGCTCTCCTTTTTCTCTATCTGTGTAAGATTCATTTTTTAGAAGAGTCTATTGTTTTTTTATTAAAGTATAGTTGAATCAATTGATTGATTGAAGGAAATCTCCAATTACCGTTACATACTCTTCCGGCTCCTCGATATACGGCATATGAGCACTTTTTTCAAAAACATGGAATTTCGCATGTGGCGTTTGGCTGCTGTAAAACTGTGTAGTTTCCGGAGTAGCTTCATCAAAATGCCCGCATGTGTATAATGTTTGGCAGGTAATTTCCTTTAACTGAGATGTACAGTCAAATTCCTTCAGGTTGCCAAGCACAGTAAATTCTGACGGCCCCCACATAATATTGTAAATTTCAGAATTTCTATACCATGAAGGTCTTTGTTCCAACCATTCGGGCTTCTTCTCCATTCTGTTAACAAAATGTTTACTAAATACCTCAATAGCTGCTTCAAATTCTTCTGAATCGGTCGTCCCATTTTCTTCACAGTGTTTGATTGTTTCCTGTACATCAAGTGGCAGTTTCTTAAGGTTTCGCTTTTGATCCTTTTCCCATAATGGAGCGCTAAGGCATGGACTTGAAAAAATAACACTTTTAACGCCGCTAGGCTTCGTTAAGCAATAAGCAGCCGCGAGCGTTGTCCCCCAGGAATGACCAAGAATATGTACTTCATCAAGTTTAAGCGCTTCCCGCACTTGTGCTAATTCCTCTACAAATCGTTCAATGCGCCAAAGAGAATTGTCCGTTGGCCTATCAGATTTTCCGCATCCCAATTGGTCATATAATATCACAGGCCGCTCCTTTGCAAGAGCCTTTAATCCTTGCAGGGAATAAGACGATGACCCCGGCCCGCCATGCAAAATAATAACCGGTGTTCCCCTGCCATTTTCATCGAATAACTGATACCAAACTCTTCCTCCAGTTACATCAATAAATCCTTCTTTATGCATTCAAACTCCCCCTTAGATTTGTTTGTTGCTGATACGTTTATCCTTTTCTTTACCATAGTGCAAGCCAATTAACCAGCCGCCGACGGAAAAAAGCGGATAGTAGATGATGATCTCAAGTCCCTTATTGCTAATGCCATCATCCATACTCGCAATGAAACTTACTATCAAGCCGATCATGACTCCAGCAATATGACCAAATCCCCCGTACAACATGCCGTATTGTTTCTTTTTCTAACCGATTATACCAAATATTAGTCCAATTCCGACAAAAAGAACTAGCATAAATAATACTTCTATTAAAAATACAAGCCCCTCCATAAATGTTCCTCACTTACGCTTTTAGATTTCTTTCGTATCCTTTGGAAGATTCCTAATCCTCTCTAGATAGGCTGTAACATTATGATCTTCATCATTTTTATAATCAAACTGAAAGTGATGAGCTACTTTTACGGCAATTTTTCTAAATAATTCACACATGTGAAAGAGTGCTATCCAAATATGTTCATAATGGGCATCTGTATAGGTGGCCACGAATTCGTTCCATTCATCTTTTTCAAGAAAATTTTCTAAATACTTGCCAAATGCCCCGGTGCTTTTTGAATAATTAGTTTGAATCCCTATATACCAATTTATCATTTGAATTAATACATTCCGATTAATTTGTTCGTACATAACCATTGAATAGGGCAATTCTTCGCGCCATAGCCCCTTTGCGATATTCATGCAGATCCACCAAAATTCATTACAAATATCTTGAAATTCTTTTTCGGAAGGGATTTTAATATAGAAATCTAGGTCGCTCGAAGGAGGCAGCTGCCCAATTAATCCATCTTTATCTAACAACACTATTCTTAAGCTTTCCGGCTTAACCAATTCGTTCATTTTCTCAAGTGGTATCAACGTAAGGTCAATCCGGTTTCCATCTGTAAATTGCATTAGATACACAAAATGACCGGTATGATCAGCATGCGGCAGCACTTTATCCTCCGGCATCTGCATCATGATTCGCTCTCCAAACCGATCAACCCAGTGATGATTTTCCGTAAAAGATTCTATATCTTTGACAATATAGGCAATATCATAATCTTGGAATATATCTTTTTTTGCATTTGGATTAACGCATGAACCTGTCATTAATACAGCACGAATTCGCTCATCATTCTTGGCAGTGTTCAAAATAATATCCATCATTTCTTTTTCTGTCCGCACTGCTTTTGCCTCCCAACACGAATTTTTTGTCACATACTATTATTCTATGAAGTCTTAATAATTACCTTTGAATATAGCGGAAATAATAATCTCCTTTACATTGTAGATATAAGAGTGTTCTATTAGTTTCTACGAGGAGTTTGTAGGGAAATTCCGTTCAAGATTTGACGTGGAGTGGGTCCACACGGTGGTTTATGAAAAAGTCGATGTAGAGTGAGTCTACGTAGACTTTCGATGTGGAAAACCTTTAAAATGTCGATGTAGAGCGCTTCTACGTGGAGGTTTGGGAGGGAATTCTTTGAAAAAGTCGATGTAGAGCACTTCTACGTGGTGGTTTGCGGCGAAAATCTTTGAAAAAGTCGATGTAGAACGCGTCTACATGGAGGTTCGGGTGGGAATTCTTTGAAAAAGTCGATGTAGAACAAGTCTACGTGGTGGTTTGTGAGATAATTCTTTGAAAAAGTCGATGTAGAACGAGTCTACGTGGAGGTTTGGGAGGGAATTCTTTGAAAAAGTCGATGTAGTAGAACCCCTTTACTTGGAGATTCGTAGTAGAATTCCTTTTAAAAGTAGAAGTAGAGGGCTGCCAATTCTCACTTAAAAAGGCTATAAGCAACCGAAACGGAAAGAAAAAATGAAAAAGGGTCGCTTATAATGGCTTTAAGCGACCGATCCGGTGAGAAAAAATGAAAAATGGTCGTTTTCTGTCATGATTCAAGAAACTGTTCGCTCACTTACCTTCACACCGCGATTGTTTAATGTTTTCGCGATTTTAACACTTCCATACCGTTGTTTAAACTCTAGGTGTCTTTGTAATACTTCTTGGGATAGCTTTTCATGCTTTTTTTTCTGTTCACTTTACCGCCGGTTGATCCATAAGGAATAACCGCTTTTAGAAACTTCCAGAACAATGTACATCTTCTCCACTCGGAATTGGGAGCGATTTTCATGAATGAATTCATACTTTACCGAGGGCTTTTCGAGAAGTAGTGCATCGCCTTTTTTAATATTTCATTTTCCTCCTTGAGATCACGAATTTCCTTTTGTATAGCTATAAGTTCCGCCTCGGGAGTGGCAAATGTTTGGACAGCCTTTATTTCTGGTTGCTGGCCATATTTCTTAATCCAACCATGTATGGTATTTTCATTGACCCCTATTTCTCTAGCTGCTTGAGCTACAGGCTTGTTGTTCTCAGCAATGTACTTTACAGTTTCTTTCTTAAATGTTTCATCGTAATGTTTTCTATTACCCCTTGCCACTTAGACCACCTCGTTATAGTTGATTTATTTTATTATAACAATCTTTTGTCCACTTTTTAGTCTAGCATCATTGGTTCTATATGCCCTTTTTCGATAAAACCCCTTCTAAAAGGTAACCTAGACCTGTTCTACCCTCAGGATACCCTTTTAAAAAAAAGACCCAACCCACAGTTAAACTTGGGTCAGGTCTCCTAAATTATCGTTTCATCTTCCAAACAGCCGCTATATTGACAGCTGTCCTTTCTACATATTCCGCTGCATGTGTAAAGGCATCCTCTAGTAGGACAACTCCAGGAACAATACTAAAAACCGCATCAATTCCATAGTCGTGGACAATATCGCTATCACTTGCAATATTACCTGCGATTCCAACAACAGGGGCTCCAACCTTTTTAGCAGTTTTTGCTACACCAATCGGGGTTTTCCCAAAAATCGTCTGTCCATCAATCTTTCCTTCCCCGGTAATCACCAAATCAGCATCTTGAACGAACTGAGAAAGTCCGGTTGCCTCAATGACAATGTCAACGCCCCGCTTCAGCTCTGCATTTAGGAAGGCAAGCAAACCACCACCAAGACCACCGGCCGCGCCTGCACCAGATACATCCTTAATCTTTTTACCGAGATCACGCTCAATAATGGCAGCAAAATGCCCAAGATTTCGATCTAATTGGACAACCATTTCCGGGGTTGCCCCTTTTTGCGGTCCAAAAATGGCGGAGGCCCCTCTTTCCCCTGTAAGCGGATTATCAACGTCACAGGCAACCTCAATTTTTATATTTTTTAACCGTGGGTCTAATTCAGCAAGATCAATTGACACTAAATCACCAAGTGCACCGCCGCCTTCACCAATTTCGGCCCCATTCCTATCAAGGAAGCGGACTCCGAGGGCTTTCGCCATCCCCGTACCACCATCATTTGTAGCACTACCACCAATGCCGATGATGATATGGTTGACGCCATAATCCAGAGCAGCAACAATTAATTCCCCTGTCCCTCGAGTTGAGGTGATCAAAGGATTTCGTTTTTCGGCTGGGACAAAGTGTAAACTTGAAGCGGCTGCCATTTCAATCACAGCAGTCGTCTTGTTACCAAGAATTCCGAAAAAGGCTTCAACTGGTACACCAAGAGGGTCAGTTACCTTCTTTCGAATAATTTCCCCTCCGGTTGCATCAACAAGGGACTGTACCGTCCCTTCGCCTCCATCAGCCATTGGGATTTTAACGTACTCCGCATCAGGACAATGGCGTTTAAAGCCTTTTTCGATTGCATCCGCTACCTCAAGGGCAGACAAACTTTCCTTAAATGAATCCGGAGCAATGACAATTTTCATCTTAAATCCTCTCCTGTCAATCTCAATTTACCGCTAATTAATATGCATTAAAGCCCCCTGCTGAACTTTATCCAAAAAAGTGAAACACTCCAAAAATCAAAGTTGAAATGATCGCCATCGTTAAACCAACAAGAGTTTCATATGGAATAACTTTCAACCGTTCTTTGATTTCCATATTGACACTTCCACCCGTTGCGTGGAAAAAGCTTCCGTGTGGCAAGTGGTCCAAAACGGTTGCACCTGCATGAATCATGGCAGCTCCTGCTAAAGCAGATACACCCATTCCTAAAATCGTCCCGCTAAATACCTGACTCGCAACCGCAGTACCTGCAGTTGTAGAGGCGGTTGCTGCTGACATGAAAATACCGGAGACTGGCGCAAGTACGTATCCAGGAAGACCGAGTGCATTTAATCCATCAATTAATATGTCTTTCAAACCTGAATTTGCGATAATACCAGCCAATGTACCAGTACCAAGGAGCATGATAGCAACACCTGACATTTTCCCTAGTCCTGAAACCGCATATTCATTTATTTTTCTTCCTCGTCCCATCACTAGTGCCCCGATAATTCCCCCAACCGGCAAAGCAATCATAGGGTCAATGCTAATATCAAACAATGGTCTTAACGCTAGCAAGATAATCGTTACAAGTGGAGCAACAATCGCTGGTAAAAATAACGGAAGTTTTCCGCCATTATGGGTTTGAACTTCAAAATCATTTATTTTAGAGCCTTTATTCACAAGTTTTTTCGCAATGAAATAGGTGACCACAAGTCCGAAAATAGCAGGAATTATTCCGGCAGCCATAATCGAAGTTAATGGAACGTTAAAAGCATCTGACGCAGCAATGGCATTTGGGTTTGGTGACATGATGTTCCCTGCTTTACCTCCCCCAATCATCGCTAACAAGATTGCTGTTTTTGAAATTCCAGCCTTTCTGGCAATTGCCAGTGCAATTGGCGATACTGTGATCACGGCAACATCGACGAAAACACCAACAGCTGTTAAAATCATTGTGGCAATCGCTAGAGCTAGCAAGGCTCTTGTTTCCCCAACTTTTTTGACAATCGTTTCTGCAATGACGGCAGCAGCGCCGGATTCAATGAGAACCCCAGCTAAAATACCGGCAGCAAGAATTCGAAGTACCGCGGGAATGATGCCTTTTGCACCTTCCATCATTAATGTTACTGTGTTAGTGATATCCACTCCGCCAATGAGCCCGCCAATTAATGCACCGGCAATCATCCCATAGGCAGGTGACACTTTTTTCAAAATTAAAATGATAGCAATAACTAGTGCACAAATGGCACCTAAAGCACTTACTTGAATTTGAGCATCCATGATGAAAACCTCCTCGTCTCTATATAGCCATTGTAAGCGGTATCTAAAGCGTTTTCATTAGACAAACGATTAAAAAAAAGACCTAATTCTCATAGGTCTTTTGTGCAATTGCACAATTATGTAATTTGATTTTTGATAATTGAGAGATACAGTTCCAGTAAATCCTTTACTTTCCTAGGGTCCTTACCTGTTAATTCCATGATCCTGTCCAAACGGTACCTAACAGTGTTACGGTGTATGAATAATTTACTAGTAATCGCATTTGTATCGCCGTTTTCTTCAATAAAAGCCATAAGGGTATCTACCAATTCCCCTTTTTTATCAAACTGTTTTAATTGATGATAATAATCGGTAAGCTCCTCACCCATTCCCAGTTTATTTGCTTTAGCAAGAAAAACAGGAATTTTATAATCTTCAAAAAAATAAATGGTTTTCAGAGGATCTAGCCTTGCTCCTACTACAGAAGTCATGACAGCATCATGGAAGGATTCAGAGATTCCCCTCAATGTCGGATGATAGTTACCAATACTAATTTTGCAGCGAACACCTTGATTTTTTTCCAAATAACCAGCCCAATGTTCCATTTCGTTCATTACCTTGGCTGAATTCCATCTTGAATCCTTCATACTCACATTTTTAAGAATGACAAGATGATCTGGCTGCATAACGTATAAGTCTTCCTTTTCAAGTCTGTCACGAATGGTTTTGAAAACCTTGGAATGATCGTCAACAGTCAAAATAATCGCAATGCGAGGAATGGCTAAATCAATTCCTATTCTTTTAACTCTTTCAAAATAATGGGCATTGAGATTATCCGATTCATGCAAAAGCTGGCTGATAAGCTCTTCCTTTAGCCTCTGATCCCACTGCATTTCATCAAGTAAGACAGCTTGCTGCAGAATCATTTCCGCTGCCATTTTAACCAGTTCACCGTAACTTCGGATCTCTTCTGGCGAGCCTGTAATTCCAATCACTCCGACTACTTGATTATTAAAATTAATTGGAAGATTGATCCCCGCCATCACGCCGTGAAGCTTCTCCACCTCTAAACTTTCTATCTCAAAACCTGATTGATTCTCAATAACTTTAACTGCCCCTTCATGAATCGAATCAATCCTGCTCTTATCTCCAGAGCCAATGATGACACCCTTATCATTCATCACATTTATGTTTCTGTTAATAATTTTCATGGTTCGATTAACAATTTCCTGGGCTAAAGCTTTATTTAAAAACTTCATGATGCACTCCTTGCTCTCTTAGAAAAATAAATTCGTTTCATAATACTTAACATTCTTTGAGTGTACCAACAGTACTGGGTAATTGCTATGTAATCTGCGTGAAAAAATATTTCTTTTGCAAAATGAAGTTTTTCATAAAGTTTTACTATTTTGCAAACGATATGGTTGGAGGTGAACAAAATGGAAAAAGATAATAAACAAACCATTGAGCATAACAATGAGGAAATAATGAATAGAGTGAATCAAACCTTTGATAAGATAAGCCAGGATGTTAAAAACATGATAAATAATAATGATTCGTCCGATAATGAACAATACTCCTAACGCCAGAAATGGCGTTTTTTCTTGGCCTTTTAAAAATAATATTTGATTTTATAAAAAAGAAAGCTTAGCACCAAAGTAATCAATGAAAAAAATAAAGTAATACTTGAAAATGCGAGCATGTAGACATTGTATTTCGCAATATTTACAACCAGCCGGTAACTGTCCATTTGGAACAATCCTGCTAATATGTTAAACAAAACAAGCACTGCGAAAATCATTAATAGTCCCTTTGCGGATCCTTGGATATCCGCTTTACTTAAAGCGATGTGAGAAGAAATACTTATAGCTATTATTAAAAAGATCCAAAATAAAGGGTTTATGAGATTTTCTATAGTAAAGAGACTCTTGAAAATCACAATAACTGCTTCAGCTACTATTTTTAAAACCGATAAATCAAATTCATCAACAGTAATATGATGTTGGATCTGGTCTATAAAGGCTATATAGGATTGAGGTACTAAAAAATACATACTTAAAATCAACGAGCCGATGCCGCTAAATATAGGACCTAAGCCGATAAAAAAATTTCCCACTTGCTGGTAAATACTATGACGATTATAAGTGTGCTCAACATAGCCGAGCACCCCATTAGGACTATTCAGTTGCAACAGCTTTACCTTTGTAACGCGATGGCCCCATATGAAACACTGCACAAGGTGACCAATTTCATGAATCGGAGTTCCAATCCATGCAGTGACAAGGATCCCTCGTGGGCCAAACGTACGAATCAGATATCTATTTGAATACCTTTCAAGAATTCCTAGAAGCAAACCCACTGCCATCAAGATCCCTAATAGGTAAAACAATTCAACAAAACTAAGCAACAAGGTATTGAAAAAAGAGAATAGGAAATCCATCATTAATTCCTTTCATTCCAAGGTCGTTTTCTATTCTCCATGTTATACCATCCTCATAAAAAACATTCATGTGGTCTTGATGTGAGTGAGGTTGTTTTTATGTCTCTCTTAGTGACCGGGCGCAGCTCTTTTTCCCTTTCACGGGCACTATGATCTTCTCAGAGTGACCGTGTGCGCCTTTTTTTTCGTTCCACGGGCACTATGATCCTCTCAGAGTGACCGGCCGCGCCCATTTTTTCCCGTCCACGGGCACTATGATCCTCTCCTATCAATTCTTTAACAAAAATTTTTCCATCAATTTACCAAGGATACTCCCCTTCCTTATTCTTATCCGTTTTGGAAAAATAAGCAGGTTGATAGCTTCGTACAAATTTATTTGTATTGGCGCTAATGTATCCGGAACCGTATGTCGGATCTTCAGACTGCCACACACCATTCAACATAACTTCATTCCACGCATGGTTTTCACCATACGCAATTTTCGCTTCAATCCCGGCAGCTCGGTGAAGGGCAGCACTTAAATGAGCATAGCCGGTACAGAGTACTGTACGAGATTGAAGGGTTTGCAGGGCAGAATAGATTGGCGGGTTTGTTGCATTTACAAGCGGAGCGTTATAGGCAATATTTTTTGCAACCCATTCAAAAATGGCACGCGATTTTTCTATATCCGATTCCTTTCCGCTCGTTATGTTTTGGGCTAAAGCCGAAATGGCCGGGTCATTACTTTGAACCATGTAACTTGGAGCTAAATAAGGGTCTTCATCTGTTAATGTATATTGGGCATAGCCAAGAACCTTATTTGGATCGTTTTCTTTTCCATTGTAATATTCATCTAGGTTAATGATTACGTCCCCTACTGTATAGGTTAGTGGATAAGCATAATTAATTTTTCCATTGGTAAAAGGAACCTTTATGGTTGTGTCCTTATGGGCCCTCACTTCTTGAATATATAAAATGACTCCATCCGCATTATTGTATTTTCCATATTCCGTAGGTTTTCCTGTTACAAAAAGCTTCCCGTTTTCTACCGTTACGGCATAGGTTTGGATCTCCGTTGGCTGATAGTTCCCCTTCGATGGCGCCGAGGAGGAAGTTGCAGGTTTTTGCTTATTTACTTTTGCTTCACTGGTTTCAGTTTCTTGATTCCCCTCGTCTGATAATTGGAAACTATTCAAGTTCAAAAAGCTTTTAATTTGTTCAACAGAAGGAATCATATTTTTTTCGGATAAAAACATAAATGCACAAAAACATATGAAAAGAAAAAATAGTTTTTTCAAAACGAACAACACCTCTACTTCCTCATTCAAATCATAAATTGATAGAACGCCTAATTTCCAGTTTAGTTCATTCTACTATATTTCACTATAAATTCGATATTCCAGTAATTTTTATGTCGGATACGTTGATATAATCAATTACATAAAAAATGGGCAATTGATTTTGGGGTGGCATAATGAAGAAGACAATTGGGTTGTTTGCGCATGTGGATGCAGGAAAAACCACGTTGGCCGAACAACTGCTATATCATACAAAAACAATTAAACAAAGAGGACGGGTCGACAATCAGGACACCTTTCTCGATAATCATGAAATCGAAAAACAACGAGGAATTACCTTGTTCGCGGAACAGGCAATGTTCTCTTTTAATCAATCAGATTACTATTTAATCGATACCCCGGGTCATGTGGATTTTTCTCCAGAAATGGAACGTGCAATTCAAGTAATGGATTACGCAATTGTTATCATAAGTGCTGTCGAAGGAATTGAAGGACATACCGAAACCGTATGGAGGCTTCTTCAGCAGCATCAAGTACCAACTTTTTTCTTTATCAATAAAACCGATCGGGTCGGCGCTGATTCTACAAGAGTTTTAGATGAAATTCACAGCCATTTAACCTCTGACGTATTTGACATTACCGAAACTTTTACTCAAGGTGAAATGACCGAGGAACTAATTGAATTTATTGCGGAGCGGGATGAATTACTATTAGAACAGTACATGGATTCAGGTTACCAACCAGACCTATGGTTAAAAGCGATGAAAATGCAGCTGAACGAGAATCAATTTTTTCCATGTGCCAGCGGCTCAGCCTTACAAGATATCGGAATTGCCAGCTTTCTTGAAAAATTAGACTTGTTAACAACTTCCCATTATAAGAGTGTTGAACCCTTTGCCGGCCGTGTCTATAAGATTCGCTATGATGAAAAAGGAACGAGAATTACATTTATCAAAGCATTAGGCGGAACATTAAAAGTGCGCGATGAAATCAGTTACGGCGATCAAGAAAATCCATACTGGGAAAAAATAACCCAAATCAGATTATATAGCGGCAACAAATTTAAAACGACCGACAAAATCTTTGCTGGTGATATTTTTGCCGTAACTGGTTTGTCGTCAGCTTCCTCAGGAGACGGATTAGGAACAATAAAAGAAAAAGCTGTTTACGAAATGGTCTCAGCCCTAAAATCAAAGGTACTATTTGATTCATCAATGAATGTGAAAGACGTACTGAGGTATTTTAACATATTGAATGCAGAAGACCCCGCATTAAATGTGTTCTGGGAAGAACGCTCGCAGGAAATTCATATCCATGTAATGGGGACAATACAACTTGAAGTCTTAAAGCAAATCGTTAAAGATCGGTTTCACTTCAATGTCTCATTTGGGGAACCGGAAATTTTATATAAGGAAACGGTTAGTTCTGAGGTTACAGGTTATGGTCATTTTGAACCATTGGGCCATTATGCGGAAGTACATCTGAGGATAGAGCCAGCTGAACGAAATAGCGGCATTTCATTTGAAAATGTGTGCCATACGGATCACTTAACGGTTGGAACGCAGAATCTCATCCGCCATCACCTATTTGAGCGAGAACATCATGGGTTACTGACCGGATCGCCCATTTCCGATATGAAAATCACGTTGCTAACAGGACGTGCACATAATAAGCATACTTCCGGCGGCGACTTTAGGGAGGCCACTTACCGGGCATTACGACAAGGATTAGAAAAAGCAATAAACGTCCTACTTGAACCGTTTTATCATTTTAAAATGAAAATGGATTTGGATCATCTCGGAAAAGTGCTGACAGACATCCAAAATGCCCACGGAAGCTTTGACCCGCCTGTAACTGAAGGTACTAAAGCTGTTCTAACCGGGAAGGTGCCGGTCGCAACTTTCATGAACTATGGACCTGAATTTGCCTCGATTACTGGAGGAAAAGGAACCATGAATCTAGTATTTGGCGGATACTACCCATGTCATAATCCAGACCAGGTTATTGAAAAAGTCAATTACAATAAAGATGCTGATCCAGAATATACATCAACTTCGATTTTCTGCTCAAAGGGACAAGGTTATTCCGTTCCGTGGGATCAGGCCGAAGCGGAAATGCATTGTAAATAGTTATAGCTGAAAAATATTAGCGACCCTATTCGCTCTTTTCATCTCATTGGGTCGCCAATAGCACTTGTTGGATCCTTTTTTCTCTCAATCTAGTTCATTTCGGTCGCCAATAGTCTCGATTGGATCCCTTTTTCTCACTTTCTATCTCTTTTTGGTCATCAAAATGGATGAAACCTAACGATTTCACCCTCAAATAGTTCTGCAGTTGCTTTAGAATAATGGTTGTTCAAATTGATACTAATAAGCTTGATAAACGAACAAAAAGAAAGAGCCTGTTTTGAGATAAAAAATGATCAAAACACACTCTTAACATATTTAATTAAATCATTCTTTTATATAAATGTTACCATTTTTAAAAAATCCCTTCTTTTTTTAAGTGTTGCTCCCTTTAATATCATTGCTTGCTTTTTCAAAACATAGATTAACTGTCCGTTCGTTTGAACGCGTTCGATGAAATGTATTAGCAGGGACCGCAAATATTTCA
>NZ_JBALPG010000031.1:219-23429 GCF_036965245.1 Neobacillus drentensis | reverse complement strand
TATATACTTATTTGATGTTCAACTGCTTTTCGAATATGTGTTACGATGGGAATGTGAAATCGGATTAATAGAGCCAGGCTTCACTGAAAATGGAATAAGGCAGTGTGAAAATATTGGATTCAAAACAAAAATTATTGGTTATCATTGGTCCAACCGCAGTAGGAAAAACAAAGTTAAGTATCGAAATGGCCAAACGTTATAATGGTGAAATCATTAGCGGGGATTCAATGCAAATTTATCGCGGAATGGATATCGGGACAGCAAAAATCACGATGAATGAAATGGGAGGGATTCCCCACTATTTAATCGATATTAAGGAGCCTTCAGAAAATTTTTCGGTTGCTGAATTTCAACATCTTGTTCGGGAAAGAATAAGTGAGATTGCCAAAAAGGGAAAGCTTCCCATAATAGTAGGCGGGACAGGGTTGTATATCCAGTCCGTCATTTATGATTATCAATTTTCCGATGTTCCGGGAGATGAATTCTTTCGCCTTAAACTAGAAGAAAGAGCAAAGGAAATTGGTAATGAAGCATTTTACAAAGAATTAATAGCGGTTGATAAAGAAAGTGCGGCACAAATTCATCCAAATAATGTTAGAAGGGTGATCCGTGCTCTTGAAATTTACCATCTGACAGGTAAGACGATGAAGGACTTTCAAAGTACACAACAGCGCGACCTTTTGTACAATACGGCACTTGTCGGCTTAACAATGGAACGAGAGAATCTTTATAATCGTATTAATACTCGGGTAGATTTGATGATGAACGAGGGTCTTTTAGCAGAAGTGAAGAACCTCTATCAACAAGGTTTACGTGATTGTCAATCAATCCAAGCAATTGGCTACAAAGAAATATATGACTATTTGGATGGCAGGGTAACATTGGAAGAAGCTGTAGAAAACTTAAAACAAAATTCAAGAAGATATGCCAAAAGGCAATTGACTTGGTTTCGAAACAAAATGGATGTACAATGGTTTGATATGACGGATGTGAATAATTTCTCAAAAAAAATAGCGGAAATTTCACATTATGTTGAAGGAAAGCTTCAAGTAAAATCGAATACATATTAGTAGAGATTAAAGAGGAGGATATACAAATGAAAACAACTATTAATATTCAAGATCAATTTTTAAACCAATGCCGTAAAGATAACGCCCACATTACGGTATTCCTACTCAATGGTTTTCAATTAAGAGGCCAAATTAAGGGCTTTGATAATTTTACTGTTCTTTTTGAATGTGAAGGGAAACAACAATTGGTATATAAGCATGCCATTTCAACTTTTGCGCCACAAAGAAATATTCAGCTTGAATTGGATAACCAATAAAATTTTCATCTAAAAAGAGCCCACACGCGTGGGCTCTTTTTATTTTTTTAAATTACAACTTTCACAGAAAAACTTTTTTAATGAATTTTAGTGGTTGTGAATACACATAGAATGAAGGATTATGCCTAACCCTATACACTTCTGAGTAGCCTAATCTAGCTACCTTACCTATACTGTTTGCAGAATGAGAGGTGATTGCTTTGGATCAACCATTTCGAATGAAAAGTAACGGTCAAATAAGTGTTGTACTCAATTCACAAAAAAGAAAAACAGTAACAAAAGAGCTACCTGACTTTCAAGTTGTTCCAAAGGTCATTCCCCCTGAGCACACGGCCCTTAAGGAAATTGAAGAGGAGCTCGGGGCTTTGGTTGGCATGGAAGAAATGAAACGAATGATAAAGGAAATTTATGCTTGGATTTACGTAAACAAGAAGCGTGAGGAAACAGGGCTGAAAGCTAAAAAGCAAGCTCTTCATATGATGTTTAAAGGGAATCCGGGAACAGGTAAAACAACAGTAGCCAGGCTAATTGGAAAGCTGTTTCAAAAAATGAGTGTTCTGACAAAAGGGCACTTAATTGAGGCAGAGCGAGCTGACCTTGTCGGCGAGTATATTGGCCATACAGCTCAAAAGACAAGGGATCTGATTAAGAAGGCTCAAGGAGGGATTCTGTTTATCGATGAGGCATATTCCTTAGGCCGAGGCGGGGAAAAGGATTTTGGTAAGGAAGCGATCGATACACTTGTGAAGCATATGGAGGATAAACAGCATGAATTTATCCTGATTCTAGCAGGGTATTCCCGTGAGATGGATTACTTTTTAACTTTAAATCCTGGTCTTCATTCTCGATTTCCATTAGTAATTGATTTCCCAGACTATAATATTGATCAATTAATGGATATTGCCAGCAGGATGTTGGTAGAGAGAGAATACTCGTTGAGTCATGAGGCAGAAAAGAAATTAAGAGATCATTTAATTTGGGTGAAGGCTGTGTTAAATCCTAATAGTTTTTCAAACGGCCGATACGTCCGTAACGTAATTGAAAAATCAGTTCGGGCGCAAGCGATGAGGCTGTTAATGCTCAATAGCTATGACAGACATGATTTGATGACACTTAGAAGCAATGACCTTGTTTTCGAAGAAGACTAAAGAAAAATCGGCGGGCTTATACCAAACCGCCGATTTTTGTCCGTTTTTAAGAGATACTTATAAATTTCGATTTTGTGAATTCTCCAGCTCCATAAGAATAAGCTTTGGAAGCGATACCTCGTACGAAGGAAAAGCATTAGCTTTTTCGAGGAGTGCCTAGCGGCTAGACAACTTCGCTTTTCTTTGTTAATGAGCTCCAATTCTTCGTGATGGCAGTTTCCAATCAAAGGTGTAAGAAAGAACACGTAAAACAGTAACAAGAACAAATAAGGTATACAATTCCCAAGGATTTGAAGCGATTTTAAGTCCGATGATTATGCCTGCAAGAATAGCCCAAACCGCATAAATTTCAGCTCTGAGTACAATTGGTTTTCTTCCTGCTAATAAATCACGGATGATCCCACCGCCGATTCCGGTCAAAACAGCTGCAACAATTACGGCACTAAGTGGGTGGTTCATATTCTCGGCATACATTGCGCCCTGAATAGCAAACGCGGACAGGCCTATTGCATCGAAGAAATTTCCCCATTTTTGCCAGTGTTTAAGAAGGTTGCTTGGAAATAAAAACACAGCAGTCATCGATAATAAGGCAATGTGAAATAATAAGCTCTGTTCCCATAAGGCAGAGACGGGTACACCGATTAACAGGTTTCGAATCGCCCCGCCGCCAAAAGCGGTGACAATTCCTAGAATGTAAACTCCTAAAATATCATATTCCTCTTCCATGGCTACAATTGCGCCACTGACGGCAAAGGCAATAGTGCCAATCATGCTTAAAACTTCCCATGTCATTATATCTGATTTCTCCTTGATGTCTATGTATGAAAAACAGTTAAATCCCTTCAAATAACAAACAATAAAATTTTATCATGATGCAGAAAAATTACAACAAATATTTTATACATTAAAAGGTATAGGGGAATTAGAGAAAGTAATCGTTTTTTGTTATGATGAGTTGTAGAGCTTTTATAGAAGGAAGGATGCCTAGTGGAACAAAAGGAAACGAAAGAGAAAGCAATCCTTGTTGGCTGTCAAACTAATGAGAATGATGATTTACGTTTTCATTATTCAATGGAGGAGTTAGCTTCACTAACTGAAACCGCTCAAGGCGAAGTGTTAATTTCTGTTGTCCAAAAACGGGATCGAGTTCATTCAGCAACCTATATAGGGAAAGGGAAAGTGGAAGAACTAAATACGCTCGTTGAGGAACTTGAAGCAGATATAGTTATTTTTAATGATGAACTCTCTCCGAGTCAAAAGAGAAATCTTGCTTCCGAGGTGAATGCTCGGATTATTGACCGTACCCAACTTATTTTAGATATTTTTGCACAAAGGGCCCGCTCCAAAGAAGGTAAACTTCAAGTTGAGCTTGCGCAGCTGCAATACATACTACCGCGTTTAGCTGGTCAAGGTACCGCATTATCTCGTCTTGGTGCAGGGATTGGAACAAGAGGACCCGGGGAAACAAAGTTAGAATCGGATCGCCGGCATATCCGCCGTAGAATTGATGATATAAAAACCCAGCTATCGGTCATCGTACAACACCGTGATCGATATCGGGAAAGAAGAAAGAAAAACAAAGCCTTTCAGGTTGCAATTGTCGGCTACACGAATGCCGGGAAATCAACTCTTTTTAATCGTTTATCTGAAGCGGAATCCTACGAGGAAAATCAATTGTTTGCAACACTTGACCCGATGACACGTAAATTAATTTTACCAAGTGGATTTTTATCTTTAATTACCGATACAGTTGGTTTTATTCAAGACCTCCCAACAGCACTCATAGCTGCATTTCGCTCAACGCTTGAGGAAGTAAAGGAAGCGGATCTGCTTCTTCATGTAGTCGATATGTCGAATTCGGATTATTTTCATCATGAAAAAACGGTAAAAAAGCTGCTTGATGATTTAGAAATAAAAGATATTCCACAGTTAACCGTTTATAATAAAAAAGATATTCAGCATCCTGATTTCGTTCCAACTGCTGAAACACCGACTGCTTTTATTAGCGCGTTTGATGAAAAAGATCGTCATGCATTGAAGGAGAAAATGGAAAAGGAAATCATTGAAATGATGAATCCTTACGAGGTCCGGGTACCTTCGACGGAAGGAAAGCTCCTTTCGCAATTAAAAAATGAAACAATTTTAAGGGAGCTTACCTTTGAAGAAGAAGGTCAATTGTATCGATGCAAAGGGTATTCGCTGCAAGATCATCAAATAACAGGGCAATTACAGAAATATAAAATATAGATAGGAGTAACAGCATGTTTCAACAGTTAAAAAACGGGGAAAAACTTCAGCCGATTGTAAGAGAGGTTGAAAAACAAATCGCTGCAATACATAAAGAAATCGATGAGAGAATTGAAGCCAATCAATTTCGTGTATTAAGAAGTTTTCAAAACAAACGGGTGAGTGATTCTCATTTTATCCCGTCAACAGGTTATGGATATGATGACATTGGACGTGATACGCTAGAATTAGTCTATGCAGATGTCTTTGGAGCGGAAGCAGGCCTTGTTCGTCCACAAATAATTTCCGGTACGCATGCCATATCAATTGCTTTATTTGGTGTTCTCCGTCCAGGAGATGAACTTCTTTATATTACTGGCAAGCCATACGACACACTTGAAGAAATCGTGGGAATCCGTGGAAACGGGATTGGCTCTTTAAAGGAATTCGGAATTTCCTATGATCATGTGGAACTTACTGACGAAGGCGGAATCAATTGGGATGCCGTTTCTAAGAAAATAAAACCGAATACGAAAATGATTGGGATCCAGCGCTCTAAAGGTTACGCCACAAGGCCATCATTCACGGTTGAGGAAATAGGCGAGATGATTAAGTTTGTCAAAGAAATTAAACAAGACGTAATCGTGTTTGTTGATAACTGTTACGGGGAATTTGTTGAAGACCTCGAGCCTTGTCATGTTGGTGCGGACTTAATGGCGGGATCTCTGATTAAAAACCCTGGCGGCGGAATTGCTAAGACTGGCGGCTATATCGTCGGCAAAAAACAATGGGTGGAGGCATGTTCTTACCGTATGACATCACCAGGGATCGGTGCTGAAGCCGGGGCTTCCCTTTATAGTCTGCAGGAAATGTATCAAGGTTTCTTCCTCGCACCGCATGTGGTTGGTCAGGCATTAAAAGGTGCAGTATTTACCGCAGCTATGTTGGAGAAATTAGGAATGAATTCTTCGCCGAAATGGGATGCTAAGAGGACGGATTTAATTCAATCGGTACAGTTTAATGACCGGGGTAAAATGGTTGCTTTTTGTCAGGCAATCCAATTTGCTTCACCGGTTAATTCCTATGTAACCCCGCACCCAAGTTATATGCCAGGATATGAAGACGACGTCATAATGGCAGCAGGAACTTTTATCCAAGGTGCGAGTATTGAACTAACTGCAGACGGCCCTATCAGACCGCCCTATGTCGCTTATGTTCAAGGCGGCTTAACCTATGCACATGTAAAAATGGCAGTTTGTCTTGCTATAGATCATTTGGCGGATAAAGGATTAGTTGAACTGAAATAGGCAAAAACACTAAATGGACAGCTTTGATAGGTTGTCCTTTTTTTATTTTTAAAAACCATGTTAGAAAATCTAACATGTATTTGACATATTATCTAACACCGAATATAATAGCAATATGATTTAATAAAAAGGAGGAGAAATTTGGTGAGTGGAAAAGAAATTCGCCGATCCATGCCACTGTTTCCCATCGGAACTGTCATGCAGCTAACAGAATTAACTGCCAGGCAAATCCGCTATTATGAAGAACACCAATTGATTTCTCCAGCAAGAACCGAGGGGAACAGGCGATTATTTAGTTTAAATGATATTGATAGACTGTTAGAAATCAAGGATTTAATTGATCAAGGTGTCAACATGGCAGGGATCAAGCAATTATTTTTAGTAAAAGAACAGCAATCAAATGTGTTAGAACCACAAACGGAAAAAGCAAAGCGCGATCTGTCAGATGATGATCTTAGAAAGCTTCTGCGTAATGAATTATTGCATTCAGGCAGATTAAATCGGTCATCCCTAAGACAAGGCGATATATCACGTTTTTTCCATTAAAAAATGAAGTTTTTTCAATATTGGAGGGTTTTATAATGAAAAAGTATTCAAGAGAAGACATTAAGAGGCTTGCATCAGAAGAAAACGTAAAATTTATTCGCCTACAATTTACTGATATTCTTGGAACCATTAAAAACGTAGAGATTCCAATCAGCCAATTAGAGAAAGCACTAGATAACAAAATGATGTTTGATGGTTCTTCCATCGAAGGTTTTGTTCGGATTGAAGAGTCTGATATGTATTTGTATCCAGATTTAGACACATGGGTTGTCTTTCCATGGACAGCGGAAAAAGGAAAAGTAGCCCGCCTCATTTGTGATATTCACAATTCTGATGGCACTCCTTTTGGCGGTGATCCGCGTAATAACTTAAAGCGTGTGCTAAAGGAAATGAATGAACTAGGCTTTACAGATTTCAATCTTGGACCTGAGCCAGAATTCTTCTTGTTTAAATTAGATGAAAAAGGACAGCCAACATTAGAGTTGAATGACCAAGGTGGATACTTTGATTTTGCTCCAACTGATCTTGGTGAAAACTGCCGTCGTGATATCGTACTGGAGTTAGAAGAAATGGGCTTTGAAATCGAAGCCTCTCACCATGAGGTAGCACCAGGCCAACATGAAATCGACTTCAAATATGCTGACGCTTTAACGGCGTGTGATCAAATTCAAACCTTCAAACTTGTAGTGAAAACCATTGCTCGTAAACATGGCTTGCATGCTACTTTCATGCCAAAACCATTATTCGGTGTTAATGGATCTGGAATGCATATGAATCTTTCGTTGTTTACAAATGGAAAAAATGCCTTCTTCGAGCCAACTGGTGACTTACAGATGAGTGACAATGCACGCCACTTCATCGCTGGAATTCTAAAACATGCACCAAGCTTTACAGCAGTAACCAATCCAACTGTTAACTCATATAAGCGGCTAGTACCTGGTTATGAAGCACCATGTTATGTGGCTTGGTCTGCTCAAAACCGTTCACCATTAATTCGTATTCCTGCATCACGCGGTTTAAGCACACGTGTAGAGGTACGGAGCGTAGATCCTGCAGCAAATCCATACTTAGCAATGGCAGTACTTCTAAAAGCAGGCTTAGAAGGAATCAAAAATAAAATAACTCCTCCTGAACCAGTTGACCGTAACATTTATGTCATGAGCAAGGAAGAAAGAATTGAAGAGGGAATCATTGATCTTCCTGCAACATTAGCTCAAGCATTGGAGCAATTAAAATCAGATGAAGTGATTGTCTCCGGTCTTGGCGAGCACATCTTCGAACATTTTGTTGAGGCAAAAGAAATTGAATGGGATATGTTCCGTACAGTTGTTCACCAATGGGAACGTGACCAATATATGAGCATGTATTAATATTTTGAAGATGAAACAAAAAACCCAGTTTGGAAAAAATCCAATACTGGGTTTTTTGATTATTTTTCCTCGCTGTTTTGATTCAACATTTTGAATTTAGATAGGACCACATCACCACTGATTCCGGCAATAATAGAAAATACAGTAATTTCTACAAATGAATTTGGAGCTGTATACAGGACGAGGAGAAGGGAAGCAATTGCACCTAGAAGCAATTCTTCTAGAAAACCGAGATAAAGGAACCTTTTCGTTTTACGAGGCATAACAATTTTTCCGTGCTTTCGAACATGTCCAATGATCCCAACCGACCCACCAATCACTAAAGAGAAAAAAATGTCCGTTAACACTGTTTCTCACACTCCTTAAGCCTATGATTTTTTTGGACCTAAGGTAAATCATGGTGTAGTATTATTATATAAAAAAATAAACAATATAAGCATGAGTAAAAATACTGAATTTTCCAAACTTTTACCCAAAGTATGACACTATTAATAAATTTTCCCAATAAAAATACAAAAAAAAAGCTGGGCAATGGTGCCAGCTTTTTCCTTTTTAATGAATGTGTCGATAAACCCCAATGACTTTTCCTAGAATCGAAACATTCCTTAAAATGATAGGATCCATGGTAGAGTTCTCGGGCTGCAGGCGAATATAGTCCTTTTCCTTAAAAAATCTCTTACATGTTGCTTCGTCTTCCTCTGTCATCGCTACAACAATATCACCGTTATTTGCGGTTTGCTGCTGTTTAACAATAACATAGTCCCCATCAAGAATCCCGGCTTCTATCATACTTTCACCCATAATTTCTAACATAAAGACATGTTCATCAGCGGGCGCAAGACTTTCTGGAAGTGGAAAGTATTCTTCCACATTTTCGATTGCCGTAATAGGTATACCTGCCGTAACTTTCCCAACAACTGGGACATTTACAACTTTGTTTTTTGGTATATGTGCTGCCTCATCCACTTCTAATATTTCTATTGCTCTTGGTTTGGTAGGATCTCGACGGATAAGACCTTTACTTTCCAGCCTCGCTAAATGTCCATGAACAGTTGAGCTGGATGCAAGTCCAACAGCTTCCCCTATTTCCCTGACCGAAGGAGGATATCCTTTACTCCTAACCTCATCTTTAATGAAATCCAGGATATCCTGCTGCCGTTTTGATATTTTTACCATGATAAAATGCACCTCACCTGGTTATTGTTGTCTTTATTATAGCATGTTCTCCTATTTTATACAAACATAAGTTCGAAATAGTAGTTGACAGCAAACAAATGTTCGAACTATAATAAAATTATCAAAAAGAGAACACATATTCCTATAAGAGGTGCGGAAAAATGAAAAAATTATGGAACCAATACTCGTATGCTATTACACTTATTATTTTAAGCTGTTTATTTGCTTTCATATTCTCATTTCAACATCATACCAATGAACAGGATCAATTTGTAAAAGTAACTATTTCTGAGGGAGATACACTCTGGGGAATTTCTAACCAATATGCCGAACAGCATACTTTTTCGAACGAGGAGTTTGTAAGTTGGGTAAAGAAGCATAATGAAAACATCAGTGATCAAATTTTTCCTGGTGAAGAAATTATCATTCCGGTTAATAGAACAGATTCTTCACTAACAACCGAATTAGCTAGCGCCCCAGGAGAATAGAAAGGAAGCTTTTCTATGAAAGCGATTATATACTGCCGAGTCAGCACGAATAAAGAAACACAGGAAACTTCATTAAAACGTCAGGAAGAAGAACTTATCCAGCTTGCTAATCAGTATCAATTTGAAATTGATTCCATTATAAAAGAACAAGCTAGCGGTTATGATTTTGAAAGAGAAGGAATTCTACAAGTATTAGAAAGAATAAAAGATCAACAGGTACAGGCTTTGTTGATCCAGGACGAAACGCGTCTTGGAAGAGGTAACGCGAAAATTGCCCTTCTGCATTGTATAATAAAAGAAGATGTTAAACTTTATAGTATTTCTCATAATGGTGAATTGGAGCTGTCAGAATCGGATTCAATGGTGTTAAAAATCGTCAGTATGGTGGAAGAATACCAACGGAAGCTTCATAATGTGAAAATTAAACGAGGAATGAAACGAGCGGTTCAGCAAGGGTATAAACCGGAAAAAAATTTAAAAAACCTGGGAGAGTCCTCGGGGAGAGATAAAATTGAAGTACCGATAGAACAAATTGTAAGATTGAGAAAAAATAACTTAACCTTTGCGGATATAGCCGCTACACTTAGAGGATTTGGTTATAATATTTCTAAAGCAACCGTACATAGAAGATACCAAGAATATATCGAATCTCAAGAAGAGTAGACCTTTTGCCTTGTCAGAAGGTCATTTTTTTAGTAAAATCAGATGTCTCAAATAGTTTGAAGGGAAGGTTCTTAAATGCTATCAAAAGAAAAAATGGCTCGAATTAATGAACTGGCAAGAAAAGCAAAATCGTCAGGTTTAACAGATTTAGAAGCAAAGGAGCAATCTAAATTAAGAAGTGAGTATTTGGCAACTTTCCGCTCTAATATGCTTGATACATTAACAAATACAAAGTTCATAGATCCTGAAGGTAATGATGTAACGCCTGAGAAATTAAAAGCAAGGAAGAAAAATACACTTCATTAAAATGTAAAAAATTACATTTTGGCCAAAACAGAATTTTATTCATTACTGAATGCATTAGAGGAATGACGCTTCTGTCTTCGCCAAATGGCCTGCTTGCCAATTGGCGAGTCTTCTTTTTTTTTACATTTTTACATACATAAATCAAATCTGTGTCAAAATAAGAAACAAAATGACTTTTGCTTCAAATTTTTAAGCTATTAGTTGAATAAATAGCATCTGCAATATAATATTAATGATGTATTTAGTAATTGTGCACAAGAAAGGATGTAATTCATGTTTAATACTATTGATAATTTATCTGTTACCTCGATACGGACTCTCTCCATTGATGCAATCGAGAAGGCAAACTCTGGACATCCAGGGATGCCAATGGGTGCGGCACCAATGGCCTATACATTATGGACTCGCATAATGAATCATAATCCAAAAAATCCTCATTGGTTTAACCGTGACCGGTTTGTTTTATCTGCAGGCCATGGCTCAGCATTGCTTTACAGTATGCTTCATTTATCCGGTTATAATTTAACTATGGATGACCTAAAACAATTCCGACAATGGGGAAGTAAAACACCTGGACACCCTGAGTATGGACACACTGAAGGGGTTGAAGCTACAACTGGCCCGCTTGGTCAAGGAATTGCGATGGCAGTCGGTATGGCAATGGCAGAACGCCATGTCGCAAGCGTTTATAATAAAGATAACTATGAACTTGTGAACCATTTTACATACAGCATTTGTGGTGATGGTGATTTAATGGAAGGTGTATCCGCAGAGGCTGCATCACTTGCAGGACATTTAAAATTAGGTCGTTTGGTTGTCCTTTACGATTCTAATGATATTTCTCTTGACGGTGACTTAAATAAATCATTCTCTGAAAGTGTTAAAGAACGTTTTCAAGCATATGGCTGGCAATACCTTCGTGTAGAAGACGGTAATAATCTTGAAGAAATCCTAAAAGCACTTGAAGAAGCAAAAAGTGACTTAGACCGTCCTACTATGATTGAAGTAAGAACAGTAATTGGTTATGGTTCGCCTAATCGTGCCGGAACATCTGGTGTACATGGTTCACCACTAGGTGCCGATGAACTAAAGCTTACAAAAGAAGCTTATAAATGGACATTTGAAGAAGACTTCCATGTACCACAAGAAGTATATGATAACTTCCAAAAACTAATTGTTGAAACTGGTACGAAGAAAGAAAAAGAATGGAACGACCTTTTTGCACAATATAAAAAGGAGTATCCTGAACTAGCAACTCAACTTGAACAAGCATTAAAAAATGAACTTCCAGAAGGATGGGATAAAGATGTTCCCGTATATCCTGAAGGAAAAAGCCTTGCAAGCCGTGCTTCATCAAGCGAAGTGTTAAACGGTATTGCGAAAAACCTTCCAACTTTCATCGGTGGTTCTGCGGACCTTGCTGGTTCAAATAAAACGATGATTAAAGGTTCAAAAGACTATATGCCTGGCGCTTATGAAGGCCGTAACTTCTGGTTCGGCGTACGTGAATTTGCGATGGGCGCTGCGATGAACGGTATTGCCCTTCATGGCGGTGTAAAAGTATTTGGCGGAACATTCTTTGTGTTCTCTGACTACTTGCGTCCAGCCATTCGTTTAGCTGCTCTAATGGGATTACCTGTTACCTATGTATTTACCCATGACAGTATTGCTGTTGGGGAAGATGGTCCGACACATGAACCAATCGAACAAATTGCAGCATTACGTGCAATGCCTGGTTTATCAATCATTCGTCCTGCGGACGGGAACGAAACAGCAGCTGCTTGGAAGCTTGCGGTTGAATCAACAAACAAACCAACAGCACTCGTATTGACTCGTCAGGATTTACCGACATTAAAAGGAACCGATACAAGTGCGTACGAGGGAGTTTCAAAAGGAGCATATATTGTTTCTCCATCAGAAAAAGAAACTCCAGATGCATTACTGTTAGCAACTGGTTCAGAAGTTAGTCTTGCTGTTGAAGCACAAAAAGCCCTTGTGGGAGAAGGTATTCACGTTTCTGTTGTCAGCATGCCTTCATGGGATCGCTTTGAACAACAATCTCAAGAGTACAAAAATTCTGTGCTTCCAAAGAATGTGAAAAAACGTCTAGGAATTGAAGTTGGCACTTCCTTAGGCTGGCATAAATATACTGGTGATGAAGGCGATGTATTAGCAATTGATAAGTTCGGAGCTTCTGCACCAGGTGAAAAAATTATGGAAGAATACGGCTTTACAGTTAATAATGTAGTTGAACGAGTAAAAGCACTATTACAACAATAAGATAGTGAAATACGAGAGAGAACGGATAGATCCGTTCTCTTTTTTGAGTTTATAATGTAAAAATATGGAATTTTATCCACGATAAATGAGCTTAAACAGGGATAGTATGGCCTATAAATCAGAATTATTGAGCCAATCTAACCACAAAATGAGCCATTATATGAAAAGCTACCCCCAAAGAATCAATATAATTTCATGAATTATCTAAAAAGTATATAAAATGGAAGTGTTTAAATTTATAATAGAAGCAAATTTTTCTTTTTCGGGGTGACCATTGGATCGGACTATCACTATTATTGGTTAAATTCGTTTTTTACAAAAATATGAACAATAGGTTTTTAAAAAGGAATGCTCGATCATTCTACCGAATTCATAGTAGATTTGTTAAGAAATCTGATAATCGACAAAAAAAGTGAAAATTTTTGCCGCCGTAAGACAAATGTTTTGTTTATGGTTTTTTATAATAGTTAAAAGTGGTTTCAACGAAGGAGAGAACAGTGGTGAGAAAATATCAGCTATATTTAATAGAAGATGAATTTGCCGCCCATTACTTCGGAAGAGAGCGATTATTTTTTCAGCTTTTTCAGGAACATCAAACAGCTGACGACGAGCTTAAATTTATAACGCAAAAGCAAATTTCTTATATAACGAAAAGTGTAGAGGTATTAAAGATCCATCAGTTGATCCAAAAACAGCTTGGTAAAATGAAAGGCTTTAAAGCGGATCATGGTGCATATACGATTTTCTTAAGTGGTAAACTAAGCACGGCAAGGCTTGAAGTTTTTCAAGACTTAATTACAGTTGAGGCAGAAGGCAGCTATGAAGCCGAAACGGCTTTTTTTGAAGTGCTTAGAAAATGCGAATCATCCTTTTTAGCAATTGACCTTGATCATGAGTGTTACGGCTGGTTAAAACCGATAAAAGAAAGAAAATTTATCTAATTGCATCGAGATATTGTCTTATCCCGTATTATTTAGTACACTGTATGATAGACAACATGAAGGAGGAAGTTTAATGGGTTATTACATTCTAGTTGGTATACTAGCATTAGCAGCTGGTGTAGCACTAGGATTTTTCATTGCTCGTAAATATATGATGAGCTACTTAAAGAAAAATCCGCCAATCAATGAACAAATGTTAAAAATGATGATGATGCAAATGGGAATGAAACCTTCGCAAAAGAAAATCAACCAAATGATGGCAGCAATGAACAAGCAGCAATCTAAATAAAATGGACAAGCGCTCATATATATGAGTGCTTTTTTCATGTTTTTAAACTTATAATTTCTAAATCTTTATTATTTTAGAAATATTTGATAAAATAAAACTTCGGCAAGTTAAAATATATCCTTGCTACATTAATTTTTGCAAGAAACTTTTTAGCATTATTTTTTTTCGTCTTTGGGGGGGTTTTATGAAGGTTTTTTTAGACTTAGGTTGGTTTTTTAAACAGGAGAAAAAAGCGTACATATCAGGGGTACTTATTTTATTACTAGTAGCTCTGCTGCAGTTAGTACCTCCAAAAGTAATTGGCATTATTGCCGACCATATTAACGACGGAACGGTCACTAAAGGGATGCTTATCGAGTGGGTTTTGGTCCTGATTGCCGTTGCACTTATGATGTATGGTCTCAGATATTATTGGAGAATTATGATTTTTGGTTCAGCGGTAAAACTTAGCAGGATATTAAGAAATCGTTTGTATTCTCATTTTACCAAGATGTCACCATCGTTTTATCAAAAAAGCCGAATTGGTGACTTGATGGCACATGCTACCAACGACTTATCAGCTATTCAACAAACTGCGGGAGCAGGAGTCTTAACTCTCGTAGACTCCTTATCGACTGGCGGATTTGTCATTATCGCAATGGCATTTACAATCAGCTGGAAGTTAACCTTAATTTGTTTGATACCGATGCCCTTTATGGCACTGTTGACAAACTGGTTTGGGACCAAGCTCCACAAAAGTTTTTATAAGGCACAAGAAGCATTCTCATCATTAAATGACAAAACGCAGGAAAGCATTACAGGGATTAAGGTCATCAAAACGTTTGGGCAGGAAAAGGAAGATATTGAAGATTTCCGCAAACAATCGGCAGATGTCGTCCAAAAAAATATTGTTGTAGCAAAAATTGACTCCCTCTATGACCCTACCATTTCCATTATCGTCGGCATTTCTTTTTTTCTATCGATTGCATTTGGTGCAAAATATGTCCTTAATGGCGAATTAACGATTGGAGAATTAATCTCGTTTACGACATATTTGGGTTTATTAATCTGGCCAATGCTTGCATTTGGCTGGTTATTTAATATTGTTGAACGCGGTCGAGCTTCTTATGACCGTGTTGCAGCTCTCCTTAGTGAAAAGGTAGACATTATTGATAACGAGAAGGCCTTGGATGTTGTGCCATGTGGTGATATCCAATACACAATCACAGAATTTACCTATCCAGGTGAATCAAGGCCAATCTTAACAGATATCAATTTTTCACTTAAACAAGGTGAGACACTTGGGATTGTCGGTAAAACGGGTGCAGGAAAAACAACGCTGTTAAAGCTGCTGATTCGGGAGTTTGAAGGATTTGAAGGAAACATTCTTTTTGGAGGTATGACACTAAAAGACTATAAGCTGGCAAAATTACGTGAAGCAATCGGCTATGTTCCACAGGATCATTTCTTATTTTCGGCATCTATTGCTGAAAATATTGCCTTCACAGACCCAACAGCCTCAATACAAGAAGTTAATAATGCAGCGAAACTAGCCAATATCCACGACGATATACTCCAATTTACCGATGGCTATGAAACGGTTGTTGGAGAACGGGGAGTTTCATTATCTGGAGGGCAAAAACAAAGAATTTCCATAGCCCGGGCGCTATTAATGAATCCGGAAGTTTTAGTACTCGATGATTCATTGTCAGCAGTAGATGCCAAAACCGAGGAAGCGATTCTTTCGTCATTAAGGCAGAATCGTGAAGGGAAAACAACAATCATTACTTCACACCGTTTAAGTGCCATCCAACATGCCAATCTCATTCTTGTTTTAGAAGATGGGAAGATCATGGAAAGGGGCACTCACGAGGAACTGATGGAATTAGACGGATGGTATAAGGAAATGTATTTACACCAGCAGCTAGAAGAGCTGGTTGAGCATGGAGGACATTAATATGGAAGAGAAAGAGCATTTGTCAGAACGTGAACAAAGAAAGGTCTTATTCCGTCTTCTTTCCTATACAAAACCACATAAAAAAATTATCATTCTTGCATTTATCCTTTTGTTGCTAACAACTATCGGGGATATTGTCCTGCCGTTATTAGTTAAAATCTTTATTGATGATTATTTAACACCTGGAAGGCTTGAGTTTCAGCCTTTATTGATTCTTGGTTCAGTTTACATGGGAATTCAAGTAGTAAAAGCGATCTTGATGTTTTTCCAATTTTTGAAATTTCAGGAGATTGCCTTATATATTATCCAACAGCTTCGGATTGATGTTTTTTCAAAGGTCCAAGCTCTAGGTTTGAAGTATTTTGATAAAACGCCTGCAGGCAGTATCGTGTCACGGGTAACGAATGATACAGAAGCGATTAAGGATATGTTTGTAACCGTAATATCGACTTTTATTCAAAGTGGATTTTTGCTGACTGGTATATTTATTGCTATGTTTATTTTGAATGTGAAGCTGGCCTTGTTCTGTGTCATCATTATCCCGATTTTATTATTTGTCATGAATTTATACAGAAAATTAAGCTCACGATATTATCTTGATATGCGTGAAAGACTGAGCCAGCTGAATGCGAAGCTAAGCGAGTCTTTGTCTGGTATGTCAATAATTCAAGTATTTCGTCAGGAAAAACGCCTTCGAAAAGAGTTTGGCGATATTAACGAGCAGCACTACAATGCGGGTATGAAAAATATTAAAATAGATGGATTGCTATTAAGACCGGCAATTGATTTGATTTATATTTTTGCACTGATCATGGTCCTAAGCTATTTTGGGATAACTTCCTTACAACATAGTGTAGAAATTGGGGTTATCTATGCGTTTATAAATTATTTGGATCGATTTTTTGAACCGGTAAACCAAATGATGATGCGGCTGTCTCTATACCAGCAGGCGATTGTAGCCGGCTCTAGGGTTTTCAAATTACTGGATGAGGTAGAATTGGCTCCTGCTCAAAGGGAAGAGAAGTCCATTTCAATAGAAGAGGGAAAGATTGAGTTCAGGAATTTAAGTTTTTCTTATGATGGGAAGCGAGACGTTCTTAAAAATATTTCCTTTATTGCTAATCCAGGAGAAACGGTTGCACTTGTTGGCCATACCGGAAGCGGCAAGAGTTCCATCATTAATCTAATGATGCGTTTCTACGAATTCGAACGTGGTGAGATATTGATTGATGGGGAATCAATTCGTAACTTTACCAAGCCAGAGCTTAGAGAGAAAATGGGACTTGTCCTGCAGGATCCGTTTTTGTTTTATGGGACGGTAAAAGATAATATTCGGCTTCATAACGAGGACATGACAGATGAACAAGTAGAAGAAGCGGCAAGATTTGTTCAAGCACACTTGTTTATTGATAGGCTTGAGGATGGCTTTGACCATAAAGTAGTGGAAAGGGGAGCTACCTTCTCGAGCGGTCAGCGGCAACTAATTGCTTTCGCGAGAACGATTGCGGCAAATCCAAAAATACTGGTTCTGGATGAAGCGACGGCTAATATAGATACAGAAACAGAAGAAGCAATTCAAACGGCCCTTGCGAAAATGCGTAAAGGAAGGACTACCATTGCGATTGCCCATAGATTATCAACGATTCAGGATGCTGACCTCATTCTTGTCCTTCATCAGGGGGAAATTGTGGAACGGGGAACGCATCAGGAGCTGCTTGCACAAGAAGGTTTATATCATAAAATGTTCCTCTTACAAAACGGAGCGATTGGACGTTTGGAGGATGCAGTAAATTAATAAAAAAAAGCCTGGCGATAGTGCCGGGCTTTTGATCTGTTTTTAACCTGTTGTCAGGAAATGTTAACAGGCCGATGATGAAACTTTTTTTATATAGATTCTATTATATTCATTTAAAAGGTTGTCCAGTTCCTGACTATAGCGAATTGCTACGGAGGAAGTTAAGCCGTTGGTAGTAGCTACTTGAATTAATTCAGCTCGTTTTTTTTCAATTAATGCAACTAATTCTTGTTTGATCACGGCCGAGAATCCTTTCTGGAGTAACTCCTAAATTTGGGAAAAATAGAATAATAGACTACAAATATGGGATTGTTTTACTAGTATAACCTATGATGTAAATAATTTCAAAGATATTGTAAAAAAATATCCAATATTATAGGCTGGAAATTGGAAAAAATGAATATTTTTTGAAATGTTATTTCTTGAGTCACAAAATTTTCATGTAACCATTATCTTTTAGTTAAAAGTTTTGTTAGAATGAAGGGGTATCGACTATAGTGGGAGTGTTAATATGTCTGATGTAAATATATTTTTAGCATTAGGGGCAGGATTTTTAAGCTTTATTTCACCTTGTTGCTTGCCACTTTATCCAGCGTTTCTATCTTACATAACTGGAATGTCTGTTGGGGAATTGAAAAGTGAAAATGCCATGTTGCAAAAACGAAGTTTGCTCCATACGCTATTTTTCTTAATAGGGTTTTCAATTATTTTTATCGCAATTGGATTTGGAACATCTTTTATTGGAAGTTTTTTTTCAGAATATAAAGACATTATTCGTCAATTGGGCGGAATTTTTATTGTTTTCTTTGGATTAATCATTGTTGGTGTATTTAAACCAGAGTTTATGATGAAGGATCGAAGAGTTGAATTTAAGCATCGTCCTTCTGGTTATATAGGCTCTATTTTAATTGGGATGGCTTTTGCCGCAGGTTGGACACCATGTACGGGTCCGATCCTCTCGGCAGTTATTCTACTAGCTGGATCAAATCCAGGCTCTGGTGTTTTGTACATGCTTGCATATTCTCTTGGCTTCGCAATCCCGTTTTTTATTTTATCTTTCTTTGTAGGACGTATGAAATGGATTAAAACACACAGTGGAAAGATTATGAAAATTGGCGGCTATATCATGATTGTCATGGGGATTGTCCTCTTTTTTGATTGGATGACAAAAATAATTACTGTTTTTCAAGGAATGTTTGGCGGATTTACCGGATTTTAAATATCCCTCACACCTTACTATTTAAAAATCCTGTAAAAATGAAATATATTTTATTATGGTAGTCTTTTAGGATTTTCAAAATACGATAGATTGGTGTTTTATTGGTTCGGGGGGAAACGTGTTGGCAAGAATATTAATTGTGGATGACATGAAATTTATTAGAGAGACTTTACATCAACTCTTTAGTCAAAATAATTATCAGGTTGTAGGGGAAGCTGAGATCGGAAAAGAAGCAGTTCAGCTTTACCGTGAATTATTGCCTGATCTTGTTACAATGGATCTAACCATGCCAGAAATGAGCGGCCTTGAAGCCATCAAAATGATTCGCAGCGAATTTCCTGAAGCGAAGGTGATCATGTGTTCGGCAATGGGGCAGAAAAAAGTTATCATGGAGGCGATTGAATCGGGTGCTAAGGACTATATCGTGAAGCCTTTCAATGATTTGCAAGTAATTGAAGCCATTAATAGGGCTTTGAAATCATAACCATTAGGATACTTCTTAATGGTTTTTTCTATTTTTGGTATCATTTCCTTTCTTCAGGTATATTTGGGAACAAAAATACAGTGAAAAAATTTATAGCAAATTTCATTATTTGATATATAATGAGTAAGTAAATAAATAGATAAGGGAAGAATGAATCCAATGAATTACGTTGTTATTTCTTCAATTGGAGCAGTTTTTATGGGCTTGTTTGTTATATTTGTCCGCATGAAGGCTGCAAAACAACCTACAAATGTGAAAAAAATTATTTTGCCTCCTATATTTATGTCCAGCGGGGCACTTATGTATTTTGTTCCTGAATTTAGACTTACCCCAATGGAAATTTTAGAGGCAGTAGTCGTGGGCATGTTATTTTCCATCTTACTGATCAAAACCTCTAAATTCGAAATTCGTGACAATGATATTTACTTAAAGCGGTCAAAGGCATTTATTTTTATTTTAGTAGGTTTATTAGCCGTTCGCCTTCTATTAAAATCAATTCTCAGCAGTACTATAGATGTCGGGCAATTAAGCGGCATGTTTTTCCTTCTTGCCTTCAGCATGATTGTTCCGTGGCGTTTGGCAATGTATATTTCATACAAGAAGCTTTATAAAGAGCTGCATAGCTTAAAAATGATTTAATTATCGTACACTGATTCTTTTTGGGTCAGTGTTTTTAATTTAGGCAAAAATAAAAACCGTTCGTTATGAACGGTTTAGAATAAATGCTCGTACGGCGTAACATCAATTTGATTTTGAAAAAGCTTTTTTCGTAAAAATTTATGATCTCGTTTAGGTGTTGCTTGAATATACCCGCGAATCACCAGTTCTTGAGTGATTTTAGCTGCATTCTCTTGAATGGCAAGTTCGCCAATTTTTCCAGCTATTTTATGCCGAGCTACATCGCGGAACAGTTCTGGAACGGGGCTGACTAAATCCTCTAAAAGGGCTTTCTCCTCGTCATACCATAAGTGACGCGAATTATTTACATAATGCTCTTCCCAATCCATTACCGACTTGCCATCTTCTTTCGGCATTTTTTTTAAAAACTTGCGAAACATAAAAAAACCGCCAATGGCAAACGAACCTACTAAAAAAACAACCCAAAATAGGATAAACCATAAAAACCAACCTTGAAGCATGCTATTCACCTACAAAAAACGATATTATTACTTATTATAGTCTGTTTATAGGAAAAATGACAAGTAATCGTCACAATTTAGTGCAAGAAATAAGCCTCAAAATGCTTTAAACTCAAATGTTATAATTGAAAAACTTGTCGAAAAAATGACAAATCAGGCAATTCTATTGATAAATACTATATTCCATTGTAATATAGTTTCAAATGAAAGGTAAGCGAAACCGTTTGCTTCATTTGTAAAGAGACTGTGAAACCATAGTCCGTATGCCTTGAAAATAATACACCTAATGGGGCTGAATGGGGTACTGGTGTCCTCCACAGTCTTCAAAACTGCTTGAGACCTGCGTGCCAGGTCTGGTGGGTTCGATTCCCACGCAGTCCCGCCAATGAAATACAGTATTATCAAGGGTTTAGACGGTTTTTAAGCAGTAACTAAAATCGTGATTTGAACCGTGATTTTCTTCTAAACATACACCTGTATTTATACTGAAAATTACATAATATACGGTACATTTTTTAATGTGAACTGGTGCATTAAATCCACTTTTTCAATTATGAAAGGTGGATTTTTTTATGCCTATTAATCGGATAACAAATAGAAAGGGTTCAATAAGTATCAGCAAATTAAAACGTACAAAATCAGTCGAAAAGAAATTTACTTTAAAATGAAATGTTTGAACAGTATATGAATTACAAGCTTACTGAAGGCTTGGCTGAACCAACCATTCTTATATATTATGAAAATTTCCGTTACCTAACTGATTTTTTTGATGGTAATTTGTCCAATGAAGATTTATCAAAAAAACAACCCCCTATAATGATAGAATCACTGAATAGACAGTGTTATCTGACTAATCAGTGTCATCCTCATTATAGGGGGGAGTAGTTCTCGTTCCGTGAAACTTGTTTAAAAATTCCATGACAATTGTCTAATTTGTCCGTGATATTGGTATAATTTGAGTGAAATATTCAACCTTAATCCTAAGTTCTCACCTCGACGTACTCCTGTGAAAATGGCAGTAACATAAATCGAACTCACATATTGATCATTCACAACTTCTTAGGTTCAGTATATCTACCGATTAGCCATTTTTGGCATATTGGATGAGAATTTTAAGTATTAACATCGGAATTATTGTTTATTCCTTTTGTTTATAGTCTATAAAACTTTTCTAATTTACTCCCCCTAAGTCTTTTGATAGATTAATATTAAAGTTACAGATTTAGGGTGATTAAAATGGAATTTTCAACCGGATTGCTGCTTCTTTTCATTGGTATAATAGCTGGAGGATACGGAACCATTGTCGGTGCAGGTGGAGGGTTTATATTTGTACCAGCTCTTCTACTTATTTTTCATATGAATCCTGCAGTTGCAGCTGGAACTGGATTAGTTATTGTATTAATTAATTCACTATCAGGAGTAATTGGATATGCAAAACAAAAAAGGATTAGTTATCGGACAGGAATTACCTTAGGTATCGGTGCACTTCCAGGTTCTTTGCTTGGGGTTAGGCTGCTTCAAATTTATTCATCAAAATACTTCTATGTGGTTTTGGCGACCTTACTGGTTGTTCTGGGAGTTTTTTTGTTTGCTAGTAACTCACCTTTAGCTATTTTGAAAAGGAAAAGGTCTTCTGAAGTAAGTCGAGAAGGAAGGATTGTTGTAGAAAATTCAACTATGGAAGTGTCTGCCACAATTGAAAGACCTAGGATCTCGATTACTTGGTTGGTACCAATTGGATTTCTATTGGGAGTATTATCGAGTTATCTTGGCATTGGAGGGGGATGGCTGCTTGTTCCCATTTTAATTTATATTTTTAAAGTATCACCCCATTATGCAACAGCAACATCTATTTTTGCCCTTACCCTTTATACCTCAGTGGGAGTTATAGCCCAAATATTTTATAGCAGCATAGATTGGATGACAGTCCTATGGGGAGGGATTGGTGTGATAATTGGATCCCAGATTGGTGTATTACTGGCCCAAAGAATACCTGGAAAAGTAATTATCCAAATGCTTTCTGTCCTATTAATGGTCATTGGTTTCCGTATGTATTTTAATTAAGAGATAAAAAGTTTAATAATCTATTTTTCATTTTTTTATTCCTAAAGTCATAATGAACTGAAAAGTGATGTATCTCGTATACCTATGTTTGAGTGTCTTCTACCATTGAACTAAGCATCTTAAGGGAGTGAACATATATGGAAATCGTTAGGACTAATGTAAAACACATGATTTCGGGTGTTATGTGGAAAACAGTCTCAGAGGCATGTAATCTTGCATGTGACTATTGTTATTATAGTAGATGTAATGGAAGACCAGATAACATAAAAAGAATAGAAGATGATGTCCTAGAAAAATTTATCCGTGAGTATATGGCATTAAAAAAAAGAGTCGTGCCCTTTGCATGGCAAGGCGGAGAACCATTATTAACGGGGATCGATTTTTTTAAGAAAGTGGTACAATTACAAGCAACATACGCACCTAATAATACAGTTATTAGTAACTCCATTCAAACAAATGGAACTTTAATTGATAAGGAATGGGCAACTTTTTTTAAAAAATATAAC
>NZ_JBALPG010000031.1:0-167 GCF_036965245.1 Neobacillus drentensis | reverse complement strand
TTAAAAAATATAACTTTTTAGTTGGTGTCAGTTTGGATGGTCCTGAAGAAATAAATGATGCTAAAAGGATAACTGGGTCTGGTAAAGGCAGCTTCAAGTCTATTATGAAGGGGATCCAATATTTAAGAGATGCAAATGTAGATTTTAATATATTAACAGTTTTACAC